>JACPTK010000004.1 GCA_016192825.1 Betaproteobacteria bacterium
ACCGATGGAGAAGTTTAACGAGGCGGCGCCACAAATACGTTCCCCGCGCGCGCGGGGATGAACCGGTTGGGGCAGCCTGAGCAATGCCAGAGACGCAACGTTCCCCGCGCGCGCGGGGATGAACCGGCGTCGCCCCCGGGCGAGTTGACCGTCACCAGACGTTCCCCGCGCGCGCGGGGATGAACCGGCAATAACCGACCCGGCGACCGGTCTTTCTGTACGTTCCCCGCGCGCGCGGGGATGAACCGAACCCCCCACGCATTGGCCGGGTCCATAGCGGACGTTCCCCGCGCGCGCGGGGATGAACCGTGCATTTCGATCCCGCAGCTTGACACCAAGGCACGTTCCCCGCGCGCGCGGGGATGAACCGCCGTAGACCACCAGCACGGCGAGCGTCGGATTGACGTTCCCCGCGCGCGCGGGGATGAACCGAACAGCCACGCCAGATGCTCATCATCCTTTGCACGTTCCCCGCGCGCGCGGGGATGAACTGCATGAGGAGGCGCTTGCTTTGATTTTGTTAATCCTGTAAATCCTGTCCATTGCTTGTTTTTGAGACGACGTTTTAACCTGGCCCGGTTGATTCCCTCAACGTGCGCGCCGGGCGGCGATACTTGGCGAAATTCCCTGCGCCGGGTATCATGCTCCGCGATGTCGGACCTGTAAGTTCGATTTTTCGTTCAGGAATTTGCCGAGCCGCAAGCCGGCAAATTCCTCGGGAGATGGCATTCCTCCCCAACCGCCGCAAGGCTGATGATGCCTACATGAGTCGCCGTGATCACGGTGGAGATGTAGGTATCGTCTTTTCGGACACCTTCTCCGTTTGAACTGCGATTGCAGATCCCGGCAGCGGGCGCCATTCGCTTCCCGTACTGCGCCCCCGGCCTGGTAAAGCACGTCCAATTTTCGAACTGGGATGAAACATGACTGAGACCTGGGCGCTGGCTACGTTGTGGGTGGGTCTCGCGCTTGCTGCCGCATTACTGTCGATCTACCTCCGAATCGCGAACGCGTTGGGAGAAATCATGGTAGGCATTGCGGCCGGCGCAGTGATTGGCAGTACCATGCTCGGCTCCGATACGTCATGGATCAAATTCCTTGCGGGAGCCGCGGCGATCGTGCTCACCTTCCTCGCGGGCGCTGAACTCGACCCGGTGGTGTTCAGGGCGAAGTGGAAGGAAGCCACCGCGGTAGGGCTGGTGAGCTTCGCCGCGCCGTTCATCGCCTGCGCCGCTGCTGCCTACTATCTGCTTCACTGGGACGTTCAGGCGAGCTGGCTCGCTGGTATCGCCATGTCCACGACGTCGGTCGCGGTGGTGTACGCGGTCATGCTGGAATTCGGGCTTAACAGGACCGATTATGGCAAGACGGTGCTTGCGGCGTGCTTCATCACTGATCTGGGCACCGTGCTCGCGCTCGGGCTGCTCTTCGCACCCTTTACCTACAGGACGGTAATTTTCATCGCCGCCGGTATCGCAGTTTGCGTACTATTGCCACGGGTTACTCCGCGGTTCTTCCAGCGGTACGGCGAACGGCCTTCGGAGTTCGAGACCAAGTACCTGTTGCTGACGCTGTTCGGGCTGGGTGCGCTTGCATCCTGGGCGGACAGTGAGCCGGTTTTGCCCGCCTACGTGATCGGGATGGTGCTCGCGGGCACCGTCGGGCGCGATCACGCGTTGGTCCGGCGTCTGCGCACGCTCACCTTCGGCCTGCTTACGCCGTTCTATTTCCTGCGCGCCGGGTCGTACGTCGCGCTGCCGGCGCTGTTTGCGGCGCCCGTCGCGTTCCTGATCCTGCTGGGGTCCAAGATCGCCGCCAAATGCATTGGCGTCTATCCCGTCACCAAGATGTATGGTTCGCCGAACAAGGAAGCGATGTACACCACGCTGCTTATGTCTACAGGGCTCACCTTTGGCAGCATTTCGGCGCTGTTCGGGTTGACTCACGACATCATCGACCAGGCCCAGTACACGCTGCTCATCCTTGCGGTCATTGCAAGCGCGGTGGTGCCCACCCTCATTGCCAACGCCTTCTTTCTACCGCACCATTTGCTGCCTGAGGCGGAAAGCGTGCCGGTCCCGGCAACCCGCGAACGGCGCCCGGTGACCCCCTCCCCACACACGAAGACAGGAGCATGACGATGATCAACCGGATCCTGGTGGCGTACGACGGCTCCGATCCAGCAAAAAAGGCCTACGATTTCGCGCTCGATCTCGCGCAGAAGTACCAGGCGGAGATCTGGGTGCTGGCCGTGTCGCGGCTGCCGGATTTCGCCGAGGACGTCGAAACCGAGGCGATACTGGAGCAATCGAGCAAGTACCATCATCGGCTGCTGGCACAGCTCAAGCAGCAATCAGCGGGCACCAAGCTCTCCATTCATTTCGAGGGTGCGGTGGGGCATCCCGCCGAGCAGATCATCCGCCATGCCGAGCAGCATGGCGCGAATCTCATCGTGACGGGCCACCGCGGCAAGAGTCTTTTCGAGCGCTGGCGGCTGGGATCGATTTCACAACGCGTGCTTCAGTACGCCCATTGCCCGGTGCTCGTGGTGCGCTAAACCGCAAATGCCGAATCGTGGCTGGACACGCATTCCCCTGACCGAGGCGTCGCGAGAATCGCTGCCGCCGATCGAATTCTGCGTCCCCAATCTAATGGCGGGAAGCGTCGGGGTCGTGGCCGCGCCGACCGGCATCGGCAAGACCTGCCTTTTGATGCAGATCGGCGCTGCCGTTGCCGCCGGCATCCCGGTTGCCAACGGCGCGATAAGGACGCCGGAGCGAACCGGCCGCGTCGTCATGCTCGCGGCGGAAGACCCGCCGCCAGTGCTCGGGAGGCGGGCACAACAACTGGTCAAGAGCCTGGACATGCGGAGCGTCGGCCGCGATGCGATGGCGCTGCTCGAAAACAATTTCGAATTCCTCAGCCTGCACGGACCGGCGCCGAAAATCCTTTCCGAAACATGGGAAAAGCTACTCAGAGTAACTTTTCCCGGATGCACGCAATAACCGGCTACCAGACCACTTCAATTGAAGCGAGGCGCTTGAGCCTTGCGTCGGCGCTCAGGAGTCGCGCGCGGTGCGCGATGGCGGTGGCGGCGATGATCCGATCGGCGGGATCGGCGTGGCTGAATTCCGTTGACTGCGCAAGGGCGGCAATTCTCGGCGATATCTCCAGCACTCGCAAGTTGCGCGCCCGAATGATGTCCTCAAGGAACGACTCGACCTGGGTCTCGACGGTCACGCGGCCCTTGGACACCAGCATCCCGATCTCCCACAGGCTGATGTCGCTGCAGGCGAGGGATTCGGTATTGAGCAGCCGTTTCGCCCGGCGCGACAGCCGCGCGGGGGCAAGCGCATCGTGGATCAGGACGTGAGTATCAAGAACGACCACGTCCAGCGCGCCAACGTTCGCCGGTCGGCGAGATGACGTCGCCGACGCGGGCGGTCTTGCGCAGCGCTTTCAGGCGCGCGCGGGCCGCCTCCGGGGCGCTCTCAGCCGGCAGCAAGCGCGCAACCGGCTTGCCGCGCGACGTGATGCGCAGCTCGTGCCCCTTTTCGACCTGCTTGAGGTAGGCCGGCAGGTTCTGGCGTAGCTCTGTTAACTTGACGTCGTCCATGGGGACCTTAACGCCTCTGTACGCTTAAAGTGTACAGATTTCCCGCAAGCAGGGCAAGGCGGAAATCAGCGTCGGTTTAGCAGTATGCGTGCCGCTTCAACGGTCTCGGATGCGGTAAGTCCAACAGGGCCATCGCCGCCAGCTACTGCTTGATCCGCAGCGGCGCCGTGCAAATAGACACCCGCCAGCAGGGCCGTCTTCGGCTCCGCGCCCTGCGCCAGCAAGGCAGCGATGAGTCCCGTGAGCACGTCGCCCTGGCCGGCGCTCGCCATGCCGGGATTGCCAGAAGTATTGATGTTCCAAGTCCCATCGGGAGACGCGCAGATACTGCCGGCGCCTTTGAGGACTACCAGGCTGTTGAACGTTTCGGCAAGCCGGGTTGCGGCGCCCACGCGATCGGCCTGGATTTCACGCGTAGTCGTGCCGAGCAGCCGGGCCGCCTCGGCGGGGTGGGGCGTCAGTAGCTTCGGACCCGCGCGCTTCCCGACCAGGGCCGCGAGGTGCTTGTCCATGGCAACGAGATTGAGCGCGTCGGCGTCGAGCACGAGCGGCAGCGGCGACTCCAGCGCCCATCCCAGAAAGTACGCGGCATCGGGCATCTGCCCGAGCCCGGGGCCGACGGCCAGGCAGGAGAGGTGGCCGAGCTTGAGTACTTCGTCGGCGCGGCGCAGCATCAGCTCGGGCTGCTCCGGATCGAAGAGTGGCGCGTCGCGCGCAAGCAACCCGACATAGACCCGTCCCGTTCCCAGTTTCAGCGCTGCTCGCGCGGCGAGCAGCGCTGCGCCGACCATGCCGTAGTCGCCGCCGATGATGCCGACGCTGCCGTAGTCGCCCTTGTGCGTATTGCGCTTGCGTGACTTCAGCGCTGCCGACAGCACCTCACGCCCGATCACGAAGCCCCGGGCCGGGCGCAGCGCCTGAGTGTCCAGCTCGAGCGCGCGCAAGTGGATCTCGCCGCAGTAATCGGGCCCGTCGAGCGTGAGCAGGCCCGGCTTCAGCGCAATGAACGTGACCGTATAGTTCGCGCGCACTGCGCAGCCCATTACGCGGCCGGTGTCGGACTGCAGCCCGCTCGGGACATCGATGGCGAGGACCGGCGCGCCCAGCCCATTGATCGCGGCTATCCATTCCGCATAGGGGCCGGTCACCTCGCGTTCAAGGCCGATGCCAAAGACGCCGTCCACCACCAGCCCCCAGTGCCGCGAAGCGGGCAGGGAGGGGGTAATCGTGCCGCCGGCTTTGCGCCATGCGCTCAATGCGGCCTTTGCGTCCGCGGACAGCTTCTTTTCCTCGCCGGCGAAGACCACCGTGACCTTGAAGTACCATTTCTTGAGATGGCGGGCGACCACGAAGGCATCGCCGCCATTGTTCCCGGGTCCGGCAAGGATCAGGACGGGTTTTCCGGTACCGCCCGATACCTCGCGCGCGACCTCGGCGGCCGCCAGTCCCGCCCGCTCCATGAGGTGCGGCGGGTTCGGAGCGGCCGCGACGGCAGCTTCCATGGCACGGACGTCGGCGGCGAGGTAAACCGGCGTGTTGTGCGGAAATGCAGCGGTCATAACTGTGGGTAGTGTAACGTGATTCGCATCGCGCCCGCTGCGGCGCAATGCGATTTAATATAAAATGCGTTTTTAGCGACTTTGATTCGGCGCATGTCGCAGATCCTGAGGCTCAAGGGACGCAACGCCCTTTCGGCCTTCCGCTCAAGCAGGCTCCTGCAGTCCACCACCGAAGCAGTTCCGCGGCTTTCAGGCATTCACGCCGGGTTCTGGCATTTCGTCGAGCTCGAGCGGGCGCTGACGGATGCCGAATCGGGACGACTCGAGCGCATCCTGACGTACGGTCCGGCGGGCTCGGCCGGCGAGACGCGCGGCGACCTCCTGCTGGTCGTTCCGCGTCCCGGGACCATTTCCCCGTGGTCGTCCAAGGCCACCGACATCGCCCGCCATTGCGGGCTCGAGAGGGTCAGGCGCATCGAGCGCGGCGCGGCCTATTTCATTTCAACGCGCGATGGCGCGGCGCTTTCCCCGGGTGAACGGGCGGCAATAGCGCCCCTGATCCATGATCGCATGACGGAAGCGGTCCTTTCCTCGTTCGAGGACGCCGCCCGTTTGTTCGAGCATTTCCCGCCCAGGCCGCTCGAGACGGTGGACGTTCTGGGCGGCGGCATAGCGGCGCTCGAGCGCGCCAACCGGGCGATGGGGCTCGCGCTGTCCCGGGACGAGGTCGAGTACCTCGCGGAGCAGTTCACCCGGATCGCCCGCAACCCGACCGATGTCGAGCTGATGATGTTCGCGCAGGCCAACTCCGAGCATTGCCGGCACAAGATCTTCAATGCCGACTGGGTGATCGACGGCAGGCCGCAGACCGCATCCCTGTTCGGGATGATCCGTACCACGCACGAAAGGAATCCCGCCGGCACGGTGGTCGCTTATGCCGACAACGCCGCGGTCATGGAGGGCGCGGGGATCGCGCGGTTCTATCCGCGCGACGGCGGCGAGTACCGCTACGCCGAGGAGCTCACGCACACGGTCATGAAGGTGGAGACGCACAATCATCCGACGGCGATCGCGCCTTTTCCGGGCGCGGCCACCGGTTCGGGCGGTGAAATCCGCGACGAGGGCGCGACGGGCCGCGGGGCCAAGCCCAAGGCCGGCCTGACGGGGTTCACGGTGTCTCACCTCCGGGTCCCGGGCTTCGAGCAGCCCTGGGAGCGCGATGACCCGGGGCGGCCGCGGCGCATCGCCTCGGCCCTGCAAATCATGCTCGAAGGCCCGGTCGGCGGCGCGTCCTTCAACAACGAATTCGGGCGGCCCAATCTGGCGGGTTATTTCCGCACCTTCGAGCAGCGCGTGGCGGGCGAAACGCGCGGCTATCACAAGCCGATCATGATCGCCGGCGGCATCGGCAACCTGTCGGCGCGCCACGCGCGCAAGAGCGAGGTTGCGCCGGGCGCGGCGCTGATCCAGCTTGGCGGGCCCGGCATGCTGATCGGGCTCGGCGGGGGGGCGGCCTCCAGCATGGACACCGGCGCCAACCTGGAAGATCTCGATTTCGACTCGGTGCAGCGGGGCAATGCCGAAATTCAGCGCCGCGCGCAGGAGGTGATCGACCGCTGCTGGGCGCTGGGCGCCGGGAACCCGATCCTGTCGATACACGATGTCGGCGCCGGCGGGCTGTCGAATGCGCTGCCGGAACTGGTGCACTCGGCAAAGCGCGGCGGCCGTTTCGACCTGCGCAAGGTCCCGAGCGAGGAGCCGGGGATGTCGCCGCTGCAGATCTGGTGCAACGAAGCGCAGGAGCGCTACGTGCTCGCGGTCGCGCCCGGGGGCCTCGACCGCTTCCGCGCGATCTGCGAGCGCGAGCGCTGCCCGTTTGCCGTGGTCGGGGAAGCGACGGGTGACGGGCAACTGGTCGTGAGCGACCCGGTGTTCAATAACCGGCCCGTGGACATGGAGCTTGCCGTCCTGCTCGGCAAGCCGCCGAAGATGACGCGCGATGTGGCGCGCGCCCGGCGCGAACTGCCGCCGTTCGATACGACCCGCGTGGACCTGCGCGAGGCGGCGTACCGCGTGCTGCGGCTGCCGGCGGTCGCGGACAAGACCTTTCTCATCACCATCGGCGACCGCACCGTCGGCGGGCTCACCGCGCGCGACCAGATGGTCGGCCCGTGGCAGGTGCCGGTGGCGGACGCCGCGGTCACGCTGATGGGCTTCAATACGTTCCGCGGCGAGGCCTTTGCGATGGGGGAACGCACCCCGCTGGCGCTGGTCAGCCCGGAAGCATCGGGCCGCATGGCGGTCGGGGAGGCGATCACCAACATTGCTGCGGCGCCCGTTGCCCGCATCGGCGACATCAAGCTCTCCGCCAACTGGATGGCGGCGGCAGGCCACCCCGGCGAGGACGCCGCCCTGTTCGATACGGTGCGCGCCGTCGCGCTGGATTTCTGCCCGCAGCTGGGCGTCAGCATCCCGGTCGGCAAGGACAGCCTGTCCATGAAGACGGCGTGGGAGGAAAACGGCGCGAGGAGGGAAGTGACCGCGCCGCTGTCGCTGATCGTTTCCGCGTTCGCGCCGGTGGCCGACGTCCGCGGCACCGTCACGCCGCAGTTGCGGACCGATTGCGGTGACACCGTCCTCATGCTGATCGACCTGGGCGGCGGATTATGCCGAATGGGCGGCTCATCGCTCGCCCAGGTCTATAACGAGATCGGGCAGGTTGCGCCGGACGCGGATGCCGCGCGGCTGAAGGCGTTCTTCAGCGCGGCGCAGGGCCTCAACCGCGGCGGCAGGATGCTCGCCTATCACGACCGTTCGGACGGCGGCCTGTTCGCCACCGTATGCGAGATGATGTTCGCCGGTCGAATTGGAGTTTCACTCCAATTCGACAATATGTCCCATGACAAGTCCCCGCTTGAATTTTTGTTCAACGAGGAGCTTGGCGCGGTCGTGCAGGTGCGCAAAGCCGACCTCGAAGCGGTACGCAGTGCTTTCGATACCGCCGGCCTTGGGCGCGATCTGCACGTCATCGGGACCCTCAATAGCGAAGACAGCCTGCGCGTGGCGGCGGACGGCAAGGAGATTCTCCGTGAAAAGCGCGGAGAGCTTCGCCGCGCCTGGTCGGAGACCACCTATCGCCTGCAGAAACTGCGCGACAACCCGGATTGCGCGCAGCAGGAATACGACCGCCTGCTCGATGCGGACGATCCGGGCCTAAACGCGCGGTTGACGTTCGATCCGGGCGAGGACATCGCGGCGCCATTTGTCAGCCGGGGCGCGCGCCCGCGCATCGCGATCCTGCGCGAGCAGGGCGTGAACGGCCAGGTCGAGATGGCAGCGGCCTTCGACCGGGCGGGGTTTGCCGCGGTCGACGTTCACATGAGCGACATCATTGCCGGACGCACGAGCCTGAGCGCCTTCAGGGGGTTCGCGGCATGCGGCGGGTTCTCCTATGGCGACGTGCTGGGGGCGGGGGAGGGATGGGCGAAATCGATCCTGTTCAACGCCCGGGCGCGCGCCGAATTCGAGGCGTTTTTCGGGCGCGCGGACACGTTTGCCCTCGGCGTCTGCAACGGGTGCCAGATGATGAGCAATCTCCACGACCTCATCCCGGGCGCGGCGTCGTGGCCGCATTTCGTGCGCAACCGGTCGGAGCAGTTCGAGGCCCGCTTCGTGATGCTCGAGGTGCAACGCTCGCCCTCGCTCTTCTTCGACGGCATGGCCGGCAGCCGCCTGCCAATCGCGGTCGCGCACGGCGAGGGCTATGCCGAGTTTACCGGCGACGCCGCACGGAAAAACGCCGAGGCGCTGGTGACGGCGCGCTTCGTCGATCATCGCGGCGCGGTGACCGAGACCTACCCCTGCAACCCCAACGGCTCGCCGGGCGGCATCACGGGTCTCACCACGCCCGACGGGCGCTTCACCATCCTGATGCCGCATCCCGAGCGCGTGTTCCGCGCGGTGCAGCATTCGTGGCATCCGGGCGGGTGGGGCGAGGACGGGCCGTGGCTGCGGCTGTTCAGGAATGCGAGGAAGTGGGTGGGGTAGGATCTAACTGGATGAGGGATGAGGGATGAGGGATGAGGGATGAGGGATGAGGGATGAGGGATGCGGGATGAGGGATGAGGGATGCGGGATGAGGGATGAGGGATGAGGGATGAGGGATGACCCCCTCCAGCAGAAACGGCGCACCCAGGTGCGCCGTTTCTTATTTGTGACGCGTCACCAGTCACGAGTCACCAGTCACCAGTCACGCTACTCAATTTTGGCCTTGGCGCGCAGCCCGGCGA
Source organism: Betaproteobacteria bacterium (assembly GCA_016192825.1). Taxonomy (GTDB): domain Bacteria; phylum Pseudomonadota; class Gammaproteobacteria; order Burkholderiales; family SG8-41; genus SG8-41. The sequence continues at coordinate 9,405 of JACPTK010000004.1, forward strand.
GGGCCTTGTCATAGGCCAGCTTCCGCTGAAATTGCTGCATCTGCTGCTGCAGATTGGGCTTGACCTGCTCGTACGGCGGGAGCTGCTGCGCACGCACGTCGTCGAGCCGGATGATGTGCCAGCCGAAGTTGCTCTGGACCGGCGCTTCCGTCATCTGCCCTTTCTTGAGCCGGGTCAGCGCGTCGCCGAAAGGCTTGACGTACCGGAGAGCGAGGCTCCAGTCGAGCTCGCCGTTGCGCCCTTTGCTGCCGGCGTCCTTCGACTTCTCGCCGGCGAGTTTCTCGAAGCTGGCGCCGTTCCGGATCTGGGCAATGATCTCCTTTGCCTCGTCCTCGCTCTCCACGAGAATGTGGTGCGCCTTGTATTCCTGCTGTCCCTTTGCGCGCTCGTATTCCTTCTTCATGTCGTCTTCGCTGACCGGCGCGGGCCGGACCATTTCACCCAGATAGGCGCGCACCAGGACGCTTTGCCGCGCCAGATCGATCTGCGTCGCGACCTCCGGCTTCTTGTGCAGCCCCCGGCGCGTGGCTTCCTGGGCCAGCAATTCGTAGTCGATGAGCTCCTGCCGGACCGCGTTCCTGAGATCGGGCGAATCGGCGCGGCCCTGCGACGTGAGGTTGCGTATGAAAAGGTCCATGCGCAACTGCGGGATGGTGACGCCGTTGACCCTGGCAACGCCATTTTGAGCGTGCGCCGGGGATGCCGCGAGCAGCCCGGCAAGCACGAGCGAAAATGCGAATGACTTCATCGGGGATTCCTTTCGGTAACAGTGATCAGATCTCGCCAGGGGCGTAGGCCTTGATGGCGAGCGCGTGAATTTCCTTCTTCATCATCGGCCCCAGCGCCTCGTACACCATCCGGTGCCGCAGCTGGATCGGCTTGCCGGCGAACGCCGGAGACACGATCACGAGACGGTAATGCCCGCCGCCGCCCCTGGCGCCTTCGTGCCCGGCGTGCTGGTGCGATTCGTCGAGGATCTCGAGCGATTCGGGACTGAGTGATGCGAGCTGCCGCTGGATCCGCTCCGCCACGGTCATGTCAGGGGCTCCTGTAGGTGCTCGCGCAAATGCCTGACAAGGCATTTGCACCTCGAATCGCCCCTCTCCCCTCGGGAGAGGGCGGGGGTGAGGGATGAGCATCGTCAAGCATTTCCACGATGCTCATTAATCGGCCTTCTTGTCCTCGATGTAGCGGGCGAGCATCAGCGCCTGCAGCACGACGAACGCCAGCATCAGGCCGATGCCGCCGAAGAGCTTGAAGTTGACCCAGGCGTCGGTCGAGAAGTTGAAGGCGACGGCGAGGTTCAGGGCGCCCATCAGCGCGAAAAAGCCGACCCAGCTGGCGAGCAGCCGGCCCCACACGGCCTCGGGCAGCGACACCTGTCCCTCCATCATGGCGCGGATCAGGTTTTTCCGGAATCCCAGCGCGGCCACGGCGAGCGCGACGGCAAACAGCCAGTAGAGCACGGTCGGCTTCCACTTGATGAAGGTCTCGTCCTGCAACACCAGCGTGGCGCCGCCGAATACCACGATCACCGCCAGGCTCGCCCACTGCATGTTTTCGATCTTGCGCCGCCGCAGCCAGGTCCAGCCGATCTGCGCGAAGGTCGCGGCGATCGCCACCGCCGTGGCCACATAGATGCCGTAGAACTTGAAAGCGACGAAGAACAGGACGACCGGGAAGATGTCGAACAGGAATTTCATGGGCGGCTATTATCGCGCTTCGCGAGGAAATGGGAAACAGCAGATCTAACGGTATCGGTCGGCGAGCGCCGGCGTTGCTTCCGTCCGACCCGGCCCATTTCCTGATTCGTCCGGCAGCACCTTTCCTGGGTTCATGATGCCGAGGGGGTCGAACGTCGCTTTGAGCGCGCGCATCATCTCGAGTTCCACGCCGGCCTTGTAACGGGACATTTCCAGCAGCTTGGACTGGCCGATGCCGTGCTCGGCGCTGAAGCTGCCGTGGTGGCGGGCCACGATGTCGAACACGCACTGGGTGACGTCGTTTGCCTCGCGTGCCGCGGCGTCCGCGCGCAGCCGCCCCGGCACGAACGCGTTGTAATGCAGGTTGCCATCGCCCAGGTGACCGAAACAGATCACGTCGATCCCGGGGAATCGTGCCTGCAGCGCGGCCTGCGCCTCTGCGATGAACGCCGGCACCCGGCTCACCGCCACCGCGATATCGTGGCGGTAGAGCATGCCCGGCTCCGCGCGCGCGGCTTCGGGGATGGTTTCGCGCAGTTTCCACAGCCCCTGCGACTGGCCTGCGTTCTCCGCGATGACGGCGTCGCTCGCCAGGCCGCGCTCCATGGCCGCGCCAAGCGCTCCCTCGAGCTCGGCGCGGATGGCGCCGCCTTCGCGCACGTCGCCAAGCTCGGCCAGCACGTACCAGCCATGCGGCGCGGGCAGCGGATCGCGGGTGCCCGGGATGTGGCGCAGGACGAGATCGAGGCAGTTGCGGGAAATCAGCTCGAATGCCGTCATCTTGTCGCCGCAGTGGCTCCGCAGCAGCGCCAGCAACTCGAGCGCGGCCTCGGGCGATGGCACTGCGGCCCATGCCGTCGCGCCGGAACGGGGCAGGGGGAAGAGCTTCAAGACGGCGGCGGTGATCACGCCCAGCGTGCCTTCGGCGCCGATAAAAATCTGTTTGAGGTCGTAGCCCGTGTTGTCCTTGCGAAGGCCCCGCATGCCGTCCCAGATGCGCCCGTCCGGCAGGACGACCTCCAGGCCCAGCACGAGGTCGCGCGTGTTGCCGTAGCGCAGCACGTTGACGCCACCGGCGTTGGTCGAAAGATTGCCGCCGATCTGGCAGCTGCCTTCCGCGCCCAGGGACAGCGGGAACAGGCGCGATGCCTCGCGCGCCGCCTGCTGGATGTTCGCGAGGATGCAGCCGGCCTCCACGCTGAGGGTGTTGTTCAGCGCATCCACCCCGAGTATGCGGTTCATGCGCGCGAGGCTGAGCACGATTTCCCCGCCTTTCTCGCGTGGCACGGACGCGCCGCACATGCCGGTGTTGCCCCCTTGCGGCACGATGGGGGTGCGGGTTTCGGCGCAAAGCTTGACCACCGCGGCGACCTCGGCGGCGTTGGCCGGGCGCACCACGGCGGGCGTTGCGCCGCGGTGGACGCCGCGCCAGTCGACGGTGTAGGGCTCGAGGTCGCCCGGATCGGTGAGCAGCCCCGGCGGGCCGACGATGGCGGCGAGGCGCTCGATGAGCGTGTGGGCGGTCATACCGGCATTATAGAAAAAACAAGCCGGCCTCTTGCGGATGCCGGCTTGCGGGGTAACGGGTGCCCGGTAAGGCGCCCGTCGTATCCTGGGTCATGCGGCGGCGGCGATCAGCTCGCGTAAGAATCCTGCAATGCCGTGCGTCTTACGCGGCGGCGATCAGCTCGCGTAAGACGTACGGCAGGATGCCACCGTGATGGTAGTAGTCCACCTCGATCGGGGTGTCGATGCGCAGCGTCAGCGGCACGCTGTCCTTCTTGCCGTCCTTGCGCGTGATCGTCATGGTGACGTCCTGCATCGGCGTGATGCCGTTCTCGATGCCGGTGAGGTCGATCACTTCCGAGCCATCGAGCTTGAGCATTTGCGCGGTCGTGCCCGGTTTGAACTGGAGCGGCAGCACGCCCACGAACACGAGGTTGGCGCGATGGATACGCTCGAAGTTGCGCACGATGCACGCTTTGACGCCGAGGAGTTGCGGGCCCTTCGCCGCCCAGTCGCGCGAGGAGCCCTGGCCGTACTCGTCACCGCCGAACACCACCGACGGCACACCGTCCGTCTTGTAGCGCATGGCCGCCTCGTAGATCGACGTCTTCTCGCCCGATGGCTGGTGGAGCGTGATGCCGCCTTCCGTGCCGGGCACCATCAGGTTCTTGATGCGGATGTTGGCGAAGGTGCCGCGCATCATGACCTCGTGGTTGCCGCGGCGCGCGCCGTAGGTATTGAAGTCGGGTATCGCCACGCCGTGGTCCTGCAGGTATTTGCCGGCGGGGGCGGTGGGGCGAATGCCGCCCGCGGGACTGATGTGGTCGGTCGTGATCGCGTCACCGAAGATGCCGAGCACGCGCGCGCCCCTGATGTCGCCGACCTTGCCCGGCTTCATCGAGAAGCCCTCGAAGTAGGGCGGCAACCGCACGTAGGTCGATTTCTCGTCCCACCGGTAGGTGGCGCCGACCGAGGCGGGAATCTCGTCCCACATCGGGTTGCCCTCGCCGAACGCCGAGAACAGCTTGCGGTACATCCCGGGGTCGGTCGCGAATTTCATGACCGCGCCGATTTCCTGCGTCGAGGGCCAGATGTCCTTGAGGTGGACCGGCTTGCCGTCCTTGCCGGTGCCGATCGGATCCTTGGACACGTCGATGTTGACGGTGCCGGCCAGGCCGAACGCCACCACCAGCGGCGGGCTCATCAGGAAGTTCGCCCGGATGTTCTGGTGGATGCGCGCCTCGAAGTTGCGGTTGCCCGACAGCACCGCGGCGGCAACGATGTCGTTCTTCGCGACCGCCTCGTCGATGTGGGCGTCGAGCGGGCCGGAGTTCCCGATACAGGTGGTGCAACCATAGCCTGCGACGTAGTAGCCGAGCTGTTCCAGGTAGGGCAGCAGGCCCGCGTTTTTCAGGTACTGGGTGACAGCGAGCGAACCCGGTCCGAGCGAGGTCTTGACCCGCGGGTGGGGCTTGAGGCCCTTCTCGACGGCCTTCTTCGCGAGCAGTCCGGCACCCAGCAGCACGCCGGGGTTGGACGTGTTGGTGCAGGACGTGATCGCCGAGATCAGCACGTCTCCGTGTCCCACGTCGATGTCCGGCTTGGCGGTCGGCACCCGCTTGCCAATCTCGTCGGGCTTGCCGTAGCCGCCGTCCGAGAACGCTTTCCCCATCAGCTCGCGGTACTTGGCGCCGAGCTTGGGGAGATCGAGGTGGTCATGGGGGCGGCGTGGCCCGGACACGGCGGGCTTGACCGTGGAGAGATCGAGCTCGACCACCTCGCTGTAGTCGATGTCGCCCTTTTTCGGCATGCCGTACATGCCCTGCGACTTCCAGTAGGCCTGGACCGCCGGCACGATGTTGCCGCGGCCCGTCATCCTGAGAAACTCGCACGACACGTCGTCGACCGGGAAGAAGCCGCAGGTTGCGCCATACTCAGGCGACATGTTGCCGATGGTGGCGCGGTCCGGCACCGTCAGCGACGCCGCGCCCTCGCCGAAGTACTCGACGAACTTGCCCACGACCTTGGTATCGCGCAGCAGCTTGACGATGGCGAGCACGAGGTCGGTGGCCGTCACGCCGTCATTGAGCTTGCCGGTCAGGTGCACGCCGACGACGTCGGGCTCGAGGAAGTACATCGGCTGGCCCAGCATGGCCGCTTCGGCCTCGATCCCGCCCACGCCCCAGCCCAGGACGCCGAGCCCGTTGACCATCGTCGTGTGCGAATCGATGCCGACCAGGCTGTCGGGATAGAACATGCCGTCTTTCTGCCAGACCACCTGCGAGACGTATTCGAGGTTGATCTGGTGGCAGATGCCGTTGCCCGGCGGGATGATATGGAAGGTCTTGAACGCGCCCGCGCTCCACTTCAGGAACTGGTAGCGCTCGCGGTTGCGCTTGAACTCGATTTCCATGTTCTTCTTGAGCGCGTCCGGCGTGCCGTAATGGTCGATCTGCACCGAGTGATCCACGATGAGGTGCCCGGGACAGAGCGGCTCGATGATCTCCGGATTCCTGCCCATGGCCTTGGCCGCCTCGCGCATGGCGGCGAAGTCCACGACCAGCGGCACGCCAGTCATGTCCTGCAGCAGCACGCGGGCGACGACCAGCGGCACTTCCACGGTGCGCCTGGCCCTGGGCTTCCAGGCGGCCATGCTCTTGACATGGGCTTCCGTGATCTTCTTGCCGTCGCAATTGCGCAGCGCGGACTCGAGCACGACGCGCAGGGACACCGGCAGGCGCGAAATCCTGCCAAGCCCGGCTTTCTCGAGGGCGGGCAGCGAATAATACTTGCCGGTCTTGCCGTCGTACTTGAACTCCTGCAGGGAGTTGAACAGGTTGTGACTCATGTGGGCTCCTGAGTTTTCCTGGCGCCAGCGCCGGGGGCCGCAAGGGCGGTTCACGTTGCGGCGGCATGTCCTGCCGCCGGCACGGGGAAAAGATTATATCCGGCACCGCGTCGGACGGATAGCGCATGCCACATCATGGATACGGGTTCCAGGACCAGCACAACAGGCGTTGGCGAGGGCACCGCTGAGCTGGAGCCGCGCATTCAAGAGGCCACTTGCGGCTGTGCTACCATCCGCCGGCCCCACCCGCAAATCCCTCCGCATCCGACCGTCTTCATCCCGGGAAGGCCATCTTATCTTGCCTAAGACCGCCGACATCATCGCCCAGGCGCTGAAGGAGCAGGGCGTGCGCCACGCCTTCGGCATTCCCGGCGGCGAAGTGCTCGAACTGCTGGACGCGTTCCGCAGGGCGGGGATCCGCTTTATCCTGACCAAGCAGGAGCTGGGAGCCGGTTTCATGGCCGACGCGGCGTTCCAGTTGACCGGCAGGCCGGGCGTGCTGGTGGCGACGCTGGGCCCCGGCATCACCAACACGACGACGGCCGTCGCGCAGGCCCTGCTCGATCGCTCCGCGGTGATCGTGATCACCGGCGAAATCGCAACGTCGCTCAAGGCGATCTACACGCACCAGATCATCGACCAGGCCGAGATGCTGCGACCGCTCACCAAGTGGTCCACGACTTTCGCGTCCAGGGGGGCGCTGGCGCAAGCGCGCAAGGGCATCGCCGTCGCGCTCTCGCCGATGCCCGGCCCGGTGCATTTCAACGTGCCCACGGACGTGGCCGCGGTGGAGCAGGACGCCGGCGGCGGGCGCAGCGACGCGGCGCACGTCGGGTCACAAGCGGTGGCGCAGGACCTGGGGCGCGCCGTCAAATGGCTGGGAACGGCGCGCAGCCCGCTTGCGCTGGTCGGCGTCGGGGTCCAGCTCGACGGCGCGGCGCGCGAGCTGAGGCGCTTCGTCGAGGCGTGGCGGGTTCCGGTCATCACCACCTACAAGGCAAAGGGCGTGATCCCCGAGGATCACCCGCTTTGCATCGGCGGCGCCGGGCTGTCCCCGGTTGTGGACGCGATCCATATGGCGCGGTTGCGGGAAGCCGACCTCGTGCTTTGCGTGGGCTTCGATCCGGTGGAACTGAGAAGCGACTGGATTGCGCCGTGGAGCGGAAGCAAGCGCACGGTGTCGCTCGACCTGGTTCCCAACACGCATCACGTATACCGCTGCGCGATCGAGTGCGCCGCGAGCATCAAGGCCGCGCTGGCGCAGCTCGCCTCGGCCGCGCCGGCACGAGCGCCGCGACGCTGGACGGACGCCGGGCTGGATCGCTACCGCAGGACAATACGGGAGGCAATCGAGCACCGGCCGCAGCGCGGTGTGGGGCCCTACCAAGTTGTCCAGACGCTGCGGGAGGTGTTCCCGCGCGACACCATCGCGACCGTGGACACGGGCTCGCACCGCATCCTGATCAACCACGTCTGGCAGTCGTACGAGCCGCGGCGGCTCCTGCAATCGAACGGGCTCGGCTCGATGGGTTACGCGCTGCCCGCGGCGGTCGCGGCCAAGCTGCTGTTCCCGAAGCGGCCGGTGCTGGCGATGATGGGCGAGGCCGGGCTGGACATGGTGATCGGCGAGATGGCCTTGCTCGACCGCCACCGCCTGGCGCCGACCATCGTGGTCTTCCGCGACGATACGCTCTCGCTGATCAAGCTCAAGCAGGAACGCATGAAGCTGCCTGAGACGGGGGTCGCCACCGGCAGCCCCGACTACGCGGCGCTCGCGAAGGCCTACGGCGGGCAGGGCGTGGTGGTGGAAAGCGCCGGCGAACTCGGCAAAGCAGCCCGGTCCGCGCTCCGCTCGCGGCGCTTCACGCTGATCGAGGCCCGCATCGATCCGGCCGAATATCGCAAGCAGATGTGATCGTTGCCCGAACGGGCTTTTGGGGCCGGCGTTTCTTGGGTAAGATGCGGGCTGCAGCTGCGGAGCGCGGATGTTTCGGCCGCGGGTCCGCGACAACGAAAAAGACGCGTTGGCTGAGGAGCATCCACTCGTGATGGTTGACCGGATCATTCTTGTCTGCACGCTCATAGTCGCGGCGGTCTATTTCTACGCCACCACACTCATTCCCTCGCTCGAGATCGGCGACCCGCTGGGCCCGAAGGCGTTCCCCCGGCTGCTCGGAATCAGCTTGCTCCTCGCGGCGGGCATGCTGTTCCTGGAAATGTGGAAGGACCGCAAGACCGCGGCGCCGCAGCCGGCCGCGCCCGATCTATGGGACCTGGCGCATCTGCGGGTGCTGGCGGCGGTGGCGGTGTGGACCGCCGTGTACTACGCGGGGCTGGAGACGCTTGGATACGTCGTTGCTTCGGCCATTTATCTGTTCGCCCTGATGGCCTGGTTCAACCGCGGCAAATGGGTCGCCAACGCTCTCACCGCCGTGCTGTACTCCGGCGGTAGTTACATCTTGTTCGTCAAGCTCGACGTCAATCTGCCGAAGGGCGTCCTGCCGTTCTGAGTGGAGCGACTACGATGATCTCGCCGCTCTGTTCCCTCACCCCCGCCCCTCTCCCGAGCGGAGAGGGGAGATTCGAGACGCGGATGCGCACCGTGCGCATCGGCGCGTGATTGATTGATGGAAACCCTGACCCACATCCTGAACGGTTTCTCGGTCTGCCTGCAGCCGATCAATCTCTGGTACACGTTCGTCGGCGTGTTCCTCGGCACGATCATCGGCGTGCTGCCGGGCATCGGGCCCTCCGCGGGAATCGCGCTGCTGATCCCCGTGACCTACGGCATGAATCCGACCTCCGCGCTGATCATGATGGCGGGCATCTACTACGGCACGAAGTACGGCGGCTCCACCACCGCGATCCTGATCAACACGCCGGGCGAGGCCGCTTCGGTGATGACCGCCATCGACGGCTATCAGATGGCGAAGAAGGGCCGCGGCGGGGCGGCGCTCGCAATTTCGGCTGTCGGCTCGTTCATTGCCGGGACGCTGGGCGTCGTGGGGCTCACGCTGTTCGCCGTTCCGCTCACGAGCATGGCCCTGAAATTCGGCCCCGCCGAATACTTCATGCTCATGTTCTTCGCCATGACTGCGGTTTCCACCCTTGCGGGCAAGTCGCCGGCCAAGGCCATGATCTCGACGATCCTGGGCCTGATGATCTCCACCATCGGCATCGACCTGCAAAGCGGCCAGCCGCGCTACACCATGGGCGTTCCCGAACTGCAGGACGGCGTCGGGTTCGTGATCGCCGTGGTGGGCCTGTTCGCGATTTCCGAGGTCTTCACGCAGATGGAGGACATGACCAAGGGCGTGCGGCCGGAAATCATCAAGCTGGAGGGCAAGCTGTGGTTCACGCGCGACGAATGGAATCGCTCGGTGATGCCGATCATGCGCGGCGGCATCATCGGCTTCATCATCGGCGTGCTGCCCGGCGCCGGCGGCACCATCGCCTCCATCATGAGCTACGTCTGGGAAAAGCGCCTGTCCAAGCACCCCGAGCAGTTCGGCGAAGGGGCGATCGAAGGCGTCGCCGGACCCGAGGCCGCCAACAATTCCGATACCGCCGGCGCTCTGGTGCCGTTGCTGACGCTGGGTATCCCCGGCGGCGGCGCCACGGCCGTGATGCTGGGCGCCTTCATCATGTACGGCATCCAGCCGGGGCCGATGCTGTTCCAGAATCGCCCGGACCTGGTGTGGGGACTGGTGGACAGCATGTACATCGGGAACATCATGCTGCTGATCCTGAACCTGCCGCTGATCGGCCTGTTCGTGCGGCTGCTCTACATACCGGGCGGCATCCTGATGCCGCTGATCATGGGGATCTCGACGATCGGCCTCTACGGCATCAATGGCAATCCGGTGGAGCTCTACATCGGGCTGCTGTTCGGAATCCTGGGCTACATCTTCCGCAAGGTGGACATTCCGGTCGCGCCGATGGTGCTGTCGCTGGTGCTGGGAGGCATGATGGAGCAATCGTTCCGGCAGGCGATGACGATTTCGGGGGCGAACCCCAAGATCTTCGTCGGCAGCGCGATCTGCCTCGTGCTGCTGGCCCTGTCCGTCCTTTCCGTTGCGCTGCCGTTCCTGCTGCCCCGGCTCAAGGCCTGGCGCGAAGGCTCCGACGCAGCCGCGTAACCACCGCAATGGCTTCCTGAAACCGCAGATGAAGTCCCGGGCCGTTCGTGATTTTCATCGGCGCGGATCGCTGCCGGTCCGCGGTTGATCCCGCGTGCGAGCAATCGCGCTGATCCCCGGTGACGGCATCGGCCCCGAGGTGACCCGGGCGGCGCGCGATGTCGTTGCCGCGTCCGGCGCGGCGGTGCGGTTCGAGGAAGTCGTGGCCGGCCTGCGGGCGGAGCGGGAATTCGGAACGCCGCTGCCGGGCGCGGTGTTTGAAGCAATCGCCAGGACGAAGCTCGCGCTGAAGGGGCCCACGCAGACGCCTTTCGGCGGCGCCTACCGCGTCAACGTCGAGCGCGGCGGCGGCAGGCGCGACTATCCGAGCATCACCATCGCGCTGCGCAAGGAACTGGACCTCTTCGTCAACGTGAGGCCGGTCAAGAATTATCCTGGCGTCGCCTCGCGCTTCGAGCGCGTGGATCTCGTGATCTTCCGCGAGAACAGCGAGGACCTCTACCTCGGCAGGGAGCGCATGGTGGACGAGGGCACCGCGGAGGCGGTCAAGATCATCACGGCGCGGGCGACCGCCCGCGCCACGCGCTTCGCGCTGGATTACATGCGGCGCGAGGGGCGGCGCCGGCTCACGATCGGGCACAAGGCCAACGTGCTGAAGATGACCGACGGGCTGTTCCTGAAGACCGCCCAGGACATCGCCAGGGATTCCGGATTCGCCGTGGACCAGCGCGTGGTGGACGCCCTGTGCATGGAGCTGGTGATGCGCCCGGAAGCGTTCGATTGCCTGCTGCTGCCCAATCTCTACGGCGACATCATCTCGGACCTCGGCGCGGGACTGGTCGGTGGTCTCGGCGTCGCGCCGGGCGCCAATATCGGCACGGAATGCGCGATGTTCGAGGCGGTTCACGGCTCGGCGCCGGACATCGCGGGCAAGGACATCGCCAACCCGATGGCGGCGATACTGTCCGCCGGAATGTTGCTGCGATACATTGGGGACGCATCGGCGGCTGACCGCATCGAGACGGCGTTGACCGCCGTGCTGCGCGAGCAGCGCGCCGTCACGCGCGATCTGGGCGGCACGGCCGGGACGCGGGCGATGACCGATGCCATCATTGAGAAGTTGACGGCGTGACGTGATACCGCGTGACGTGAAGATTCGTGAGGGAGCAGGTTGATGGGCAAGCGCATCGTTTTCGTTGGAGCCGGCGCCCTGGGCGGCTACGTTGGGGGGCATCTCACGCGCGCGGGCTGCGACGTCACGCTGATCGATCCGTGGCCGGAGCACGTGGACGCCATGCGCAAGAACGGCATTCGGCTTTCCGGAACGACGGCGGCCGAGAAGCATACGGTACCCGTCAACGCCGTGCATGTCACCGACGTCCAGGGCCTGGTCAGGCAGAAGCCGATCGACATCGCCTTCGTGAGCGTCAAGTCGTACGACACCGAATGGGCGACGATGATGATCCGCCAGTACCTCGCGCCCGACGGCTTCGTGGTCTCCCTGCAGAACTGCATCAACGAGGAGCGCAATTTGAGCGCATCGCCCATCACGGTTTGCTGGCCGTGACGCTCCCGGATGCCGAGGTTGCCGCCATCCGCGCCCGGCTGCGCGAGCGGCCCGGCGCGACGCCAAAAATCGATCTGGCCGCGCAGACCGTCACCGACCCCGCGGGGCAGGTGCGCCGCTTCGACATCCACCCGGTGCGCAGGAAATATGTCCTTTCCGTCCACCTTTGATATCATTGCGCCGCAGCCCTGAACCGTGCGGGTGAACGGGCCGCGGACCGGGCGGCACTTTCGCGCGCCCGGTCCCGGTAGGGCGAAGACACCACGAGGAGGAGGAACACCATGAAAAGCACGCTCGCGCTCACAATCGCATTGGCGGCGCTGGCCGCAGCGCCGCTCTCCGGAGGGGTCCAGGCGGCTTCGTTCGAAGGCAAGACGATCACGATCGTGGTCGGGTTCAAGGCGGGCGGAGGATACGACCGCACGGCCCGCATCCTGGCCCGGCACATCCCGAAGTACCTGCCCGGCACGCCGAACGTGATCGTGCAGAACATGCCGGGCGCCAACAGCATCACCGCGGCGAACCACGTCTACAACATCGCGAAGCCCGACGGCCTGACCATCGGCACGTTCAACCGCAATCTTGTGCTGGCGCAGCTCACCAACGTGCGCGGGGTGAAATTCGATCAGACGAAGTTCGCCTGGATCGGCTCGGCGGCGAGCGAGTCCACGGTCCTCGCGATCCGCAACGACCTGCCCTACAAGACCTTCGATGATCTCAAGAAGTCGGGCAAGACGCTCGTCATCGGCGCGACCGGGCCCGGCGCCAACACCTACGACTTCCCCCTGCTGCTCAAGGAGCTTCTGGGCGTCGATCTCAAGATCGTGAGCGGCTATTCCAGCAGCTCGGACATCATGCTGGCGATCGAGCGCAAGGAGGTGGACGCGCGGGCCGGCTCGTTCACGTCGCTGCGGCCCTTCATCGACCGCAACCTGGTGCATCCGGTGATCCGCGCCCGCGCGACCGAGGCCGGGATCGAGCAGTTGCCGGTCGACGAGAATCTGGCCAGCACGCCGCGCGCGAAGGCGATCATGGCGCTGCGCTCGGCGCCCGAAGTCGTCGGCCGTCCCTACGTGATGGCGCCGGGAACGTCCGACGACATCGTCAGGGTGATGCGGGAGGCGTTCAGCAAGGCCATCAACGATCCGGAACTGGTCGCAGAGGCGAAGAAGGGCAAGATGGATCTCGAGTACATGCCGGGCGACGAGGCGCTCAAGATCGTGAAAGACGTCCTGTCCCAGCCGAAGGACGTCGTGGACGATTTCCGAAAATACATCAAGTTCGGTGAATGACCGGAGCGCCCATCCAGCTCGAGGGTTGTAGGGAGCGACGCGGAAACGGCACCCTGCGCTCAGGCCTGTTCGCGGACACCCGCCCAACGGCCCTTGGCCTGGCGGATGACAAAGGGGGCATCGCCCCCTCTTTTTTTGACGCCCTGTTAGCCGAGTGATCGACGCGCTCCTCGAGGGCCTGTTCCTCGTCCTGCAGTGGAAGGCGTTCGCCTTCATGCTGCTCGGGATCGGGCTCGGTTTCTGGGTCGGGCTCCTGCCCGGCCTGGGCGGCGTCACCACGCTGGCGCTGATGCTGCCCTTCATCTACGCGATGAAGCCGGTCGAAGGGTTTGCGTTCCTGCTGGGCATGCATTCCGTCGTCGCCACGACCGGCGACATCACCTCGGTGCTCTTCGGCATACCCGGAGAAGGCACCACCGCGGCGACGATCCTCGACGGACACGCCATGGCGAAGAAAGGCGAGGCCGGGCGCGCCCTCGGCGCGGTGCTCGCCAGCTCCCTGGTCGGCGCGCTCGTCGGCGCGCTGGCGCTGGCGCTGGCGGTCCCGATCGTGCGCCCGCTGGTGCTCGCCTTCGGCTCGCCCGAGCTGTTCATGATCGCCATCGTGGGCATCGCCTTCATCGCCTCGCTGAGCGCGCAGGGCGGGCGCGGCATGCTTCGCGGATTTCTCGCGGGCGGTCTGGGGTTGCTGGTCGCCACGGTCGGGCAGGATCCGCAGGCCGGGATCGCGCGCTACACTTTCGATTCGTTGTACCTGTGGGGCGGACTTGACCTGGTGCCGGTGCTGATCGGCATCTTCGCCATCCCGGAGATCATCGACCTCGTGGTGCGCGGCACCTCCATCGCGGGCGACCTGCCCAAGGGCCGTCTGAACCAGGGCGCCCTGGAGGGCGTCAAGGACACGTTCCGCCACTTCTGGCTCACGATCCGCTGCAGCCTGATCGGCACTTTCATCGGAATCATGCCGGGGCTCGGGGGCGCGGTGGCCCAATGGCTCGCCTACGGTCATGCCGCGCAGAGCGCGCGCAGCGCCGAAGAGCGCCAGGGATTCGGCAAAGGGGACGTGCGCGGCGTCCTCGGCCCGGGCGCGGCCAACAACTCCAAGGAAGGCGGCGCGCTCATCCCGACGGTGGCGTTCGGCGTGCCGGGCAGCTCGTCCATGGCGATCCTGCTCGGCGGTTTCTTCCTGCTGGGACTGGTCCCGGGCCCCGACATGCTGACCGCGCACCTGACGGTCACCTTCTCGATGGTCTGGACGATCGTGCTGGCGAACATCATCACGGTCGTCGTGTGCTTCCTGTTCCTGAACCATCTCGCCCGGCTCACGGTCGTGCGCGGTCATTTCCTGATCCCGGTGATCCTGGTGCTGGTCTTCATCGGCAGCTACACGTCCAACAATCACTACGGCGACGTGGTCCTGATGCTGTTCTTCGGCGCGGTCGGCTACCTGATGGTGGCCGGCGGCTGGCCGCGGGCGCCGTTCGTGCTGGGACTGGTTCTGGGCAAGATCGTCGAGAACAATCTCTACATTTCGGTGGCGCGCTACGAGACCGCCTGGCTGACGCGGCCGATCGTGCTGGTGTTGATGGCGCTGGCGGTCGCGGTGGTCCTCTATCCGCTGCTGCAGGCGCGGCGGTCGCGCTCGAGGAGGGCGGAGCATGGGTAACCGGGCGTCGCTTATTCTCGGCGTCGGCATCATGATCTGCGCGGGGGCGGCCGTCGTCATCGCGATGGGCTGGCCGTGGAAAGCCGCGCTGTTCCCGATCGTGATCGGTATCCCTGTCTTCTGCATGGCCGCCGCGGAGGTCGCGTGGGGGCTGCTCGGCTCCGGCCACCGCGGCGAGGCGATGGACTTCCAGCTTTCGGAGCACGTGCCGCCGAAAATCGCGATCCGGCGGACGCTGCTGGCGATCGCGTGGATGGCCGGCTTCTTCGCGGCGATCGTCCTGGCGGGATTCCCGCTCGCCGTCGCGCTCGTTGTATTCCTCTACCTGAAGCTCCAGGGACGCGAACGTTGGGTGATATCCATCGGGTTCACCCTCATCCTGTGGGCGGTTTTCTACGCGATCTTCGACCGTCTCCTCCACCTGCCTTTTCCCGCCGGACTGATACAGGGGTGGACCGGCCTCGGCTGATAAAGCGGGAACTGGACCGGCAGCCGCCAGTTTTTCAGCCGCGCAGTTATAATGGCGGCCGCAGGATCTGTTACCGGAAAGAAAAAATTCAGTGATTCCCGCGAAGCGCCTGCGCTATTCCGCCATCGTCGATCGCCCGCCGCTCATGCTCCCCGACAAGGCGCGCGTGGTAGTGTGGCCGGTGGTCAACGTCGAGGTATGGGACATCGGGCGCCCGATGCCGCGGCAGGTGCTGCCGCCGCCGACCGGCGCCACCCTGCTGCCCGACGTGTCGCACTGGGGCTGGCACGAGTACGGCATGCGGGTCGGTTTCTGGCGGCTGAAAGCCATACTCGACGAATTGGGAATCGTGCCGTCGCTGTCGGTTAACGCGCGGGTTTGCCTCGACTACCCGCGCGTGGCAAAGGCCGCGCGCGACTCCGGCTGGGAGTTCATGGGGCATTCATACGACCAGCGGCCGACGCACACCGAGCCGGACCCGGTGGGGATGATCCGCCAGTCGATGAAGGTGATCCAGGAGTTTACCGGCAGGCGTCCGGTAGGCTGGATGGGGCCGGGATTGACCGAGACGCTCGATACCCCGGAGCAGCTCGCGGCCGCCGGCATCCGCTACGTCGCCGACTGGGTCATCGACGACGAGCCCTGCACCATCAAGACCCGGGGAGGCAGCCTCGTCACCCTGCCGTACACCCTGGAGCTGAACGACATCGCGATGATGGTGGTCCAGCACCACGCCGCGAAGGAGTGGGAGACGCGGTGCCTGGACTATTTCGAGCGCGTGCACCGCGAAGGCCGGGAACGCGCGAAAGTGATGGCGATCGCCGTGCACCCGTACATCTCGGGCGTTCCGCACCGCATCAAGTATTTCGAGAACGTGCTGAGGCGGCTGCGCAAGCAGAAAGGCGTGCTGATCTGGAACGGCGCGCAGATCCTGGATTGGTACCTCAAGTCCCGCAAACGATGAAAATTGGCGCCATCCGCAACAGAGCGCGGCCCGTATGATGAGCGCAAGATCCGTCCCGCGTGGGTTTTCGCGCCCGCCTTGACAGCGGCTTGATCTTTTCCGTAGATTAACAAATTGACCGCGCCGTCGCAGAGAATCGGCGCGGACGTCACCCCACACGCAAGGAGCGCCAAATGGCAAAACAACCCTGGAAGACACACAACTGGTTCGTGAGCCAGTGGAATTACGCCGACGAGGTGCGCAAGGATTTCAAGTTTCCCAAGCAGATCAAGATCCACGATATCACGCTGCGTGACGGCGAGCAGCAAACCGGCATCATCCTCAGCAAGGACGACAAGATCCGTATTGCCGAAGCGCTGGCGGAAGCCGGGGTGCATCGCATCGAGGCGGGCATGCCGATCGTTTCGCCGTCCGACGCCGAAGCCATCAAGGAGATCGCCAGGCGCAACCTCGGCCCGCAGATCTTTGCTTTTTCGCGCTGCATGAAGGAGGACGTCCAGCGCGCGATCGACACCGGCGTCAATGGCGTGGTAATGGAGATTCCCTCCAGCCAGCACATGGTGGATCTCGCCTACAAGTGGCCGATGGAAAAAGCGATCGAGACGTCGATCGAGGCCACCAAGTTCGCTCAAAAGAACGGGCTGGAAGTCGTGTTCTTCCCCATCGACTTCTCGCGCTCGGAGATGAACTGGGTGTTGAACCTGATCAACCGGGTCGCGACCGAGGGCCACATGGACGCGCTCGCCCTGGTGGACACGTTCGGGGTCGTCTCGCCGCACGCGATGCGGTACTTCGTCCGCGAGGTCAAGAAGCGCATCAACAAGCGCCTCGAGGCGCACTTCCACCAGGACTTCGGCATGGGAGTCGCGAACACCATCATGGCGGCGGCCGAAGGCGTCGAGGTGCTGCACACGACCGTGCTCGGTGTCGGCGAGCGCGCCGGCAACACGCCGATGGAGGAAACCGTCATGGCGTTGCTGACGATGTACGGCGTGGACGTCGGGCTCGACTACAGCAAGCTCACGCCGCTCGCCAACCTGGTGCAGAAACTGACCGGAGTGGACGTGCCGTCAAACAAACCCGTGGTGGGCAGGCAGCTCTACCAGATCGAGTCCGGCATCATCGCGAGCTGGTACAAGAACTGCGGCGAGGAGAATGCAACCGAGCTGTTCCCGGTGCGGTCGGGTTTCGTCGGGCAGCCGCCCGCCGAGGTGGTAATGGGCAAGGGCAGTGGCATCGATTCGGTCAAGGCATGGCTCGAGCACGTGGGTATCGAGGCGAGCGATGAAGAGGCCCTCAAGATGACGGCCGCGGTCAAGGGCTACTCGTTGAGCAACAAGCGCCTGCTGACCGAAGCGGAATTCCGCAAGATCGCACAGGACGTCATCGGTCAACGCGCTGCGGCGTAACACGGCTTGTGCAACAGCGAGCCGGCCACGTCCGAGAGGAGGATGAGGTCATGACAGCAGCAACCAAGCCGGTAGTCCGGATCGCCCCCAACAACCAGGTATTCGACTTGCCGGTGATGGTCGGCATCGAGGAAGGGCTGTTCGAGCAGGCCGGGCTGGACGTGAGCTTCTCTGCGACCCACGCGGACCGCGAGCGGGACCGCGCGGAGAAACCGATCCTGTCGCGGCTCAAGGAGCAGCTGTTCGAGTGCGGGTCGGCCGACAGCTACAACGTTTGCGAGTGGGCGAGCATCGACCGGCTGGAGCGCGGCAAGCGCGGCGGCAACATCGCGGCCTTGCGCGCAGCAGTCGCGGCGCAGGCGATTCTCACCTTCGATGACGCGCTGCAGACGCCGCGCGACATGGCGGATGTCCCGGTCGTGGTGCAGGAGCTTACCGGGTCGCACTACACGACGTTGCAGATGCTCGAAAGCGCCGTGGGCAGCGACCATGTCAAGATCGTGCACGGCGGCCTGCCGCAGATGCGCTGGGCGGGATTGAAGAACGGCACCGCCCGCGCGGTGACGGTGATGGAGCCGTTCATCAGCCTCGGCCTCAAGGAGGGCGCGCACATCATCGCCTCTTCGTTCTATCGTGGCGGGGAAGTCGTGGCGGCCGAGCTGACGCCCGGGCAACGCAAGGCCTATTACGACGCCGAGAACCGGGCGGTGGATCTCATCAACGCCGATTTCTACAAGTACGCGCATCACGTGACGGCGCATGCCAAGGGCGCCTTGGAGCCGAACGAACTGCTGCGGGCATTCGTCCGCTACAAGCACGTCGATTACTACGATCCGGAGCTGTTCAACCGGGCCTACGACTGGATGCGGGCGCGGGGGATGACCGAAGGCCAGAGCCAGCACGCCGCGCTGGTGGCGGGCTGATCGCCCGCCTCGACGCCGTCAGCTTCGAATCTATAGGGGCTTCTGCAGGTCGGCGATCACGGCGTTCAGGAAGCGTCCCGCCTCGCCGCCCGTCACCACGCGATGGTCGAAGGTGAGCGAGAGCGGCAGCATGCGGTGTATCGCGGGCCTGTCGTCCGCCACCACGACGCGCTTTTCGATGCGTCCGGCGCCGAGGATGGCAACGGTAGGCGGCAGCACCAGCGGCGAGGCGTAGCGTCCGGCGATCGAGCCGTAGTTGGACAGCGTGATGGTGTTCGCGCGCAGCTCCTCCGGCGGGACTTTCCTGGCGCGGGCGTCGACGATAAGTCTTTTCAGCGCGTCCCCGAGGTCGGCCTCGTCGCGCTCGCCGCAATTGCGCAGCACCGGCACCAGCAGTCCGTCCGGTGTGTCCACGGCGATGCCGATGTCGATTTTCTTCAGGATCCAGCGGCCGATCTTCTCGCTGTCGTACCAGGCGTTGAGGGCGGGCTCGGCGCGACAGCCCGCGACGAGCGCGCGGATCAGCCGCAGCATGGTGGGCGCATCCGGGCCCCAGGACTCGATGTCGGCATCGTCCATGATCGTGGCGGAGGCGACTTCGGCGGTCGCGAGCTCCATGTTCTGCGCCATGGTCCGGCGCACGCCGCGGATCAGCTCGATCGGCCCGATCTCGGAGAGGATGCGCGCCGCGCGCTGCACGTCGCTTGCGGTGATGAGCCCGTCGGCCCCGGTCGGCGTGACCATCGCGAGATCCACGTTGAGCCGGCGCGCAAGCGCGCGTACCGCCGGGGTGGCCTTGATGCCGCCGGTGGCGGGAGCCGGGGCGGCCGGCGCGTCCGCAACAACCTTCTTCCCGACCTCGACGACGCCGACGACGGTCCCGGTATCCGGTGCGTCGCTCTCGCCCTCGAAGGCGACCAGGGGCGCGCCGATGTGGGCGATGTCGCCGGGATTGCCGTAGAGCCTGGCGATCCTGCCGGCGTAAGGGGCGGGAATGTCCACCACCGCCTTGGCGGTCTCGACCGACACGATGGGCGTGTCGGCTTTCACCTCGTCGCCGATCTTGACGTGCCACTTGACGATCTCGGCCTCCTGCAGCCCTTCGCCGAGGTCCGGCAGCTTGAAAATTTTCATTGCATGAAAATCTTAATGAAGATTCGATAGGATGCCCGATTAAAGAATGGACGGCCTGAGCATTTTCGCGCTGAAGGGCGCGATGTGGTTCGCAACCGTGCTGTCGTCAAAATAGCCACGATCGAAGTCCATTCTTAGGCGAAGGCGAGCGTCTTCTTCACCGCCGCCACGATCTGCGCCTTGCCCGGCTGGTAGTGATGCTCCAGGCGCGGCAGCGGCACCACCACGTCATAACCGGTCACCCGCTGCACCGGGGCGAGCAGGTTGAGCAGGGCCTCTTCCGCCAGTCGCGCGGCAATCTCCGAGGCAAAGCTGCAGGTGCGGGGCGCTTCCGTGGCCACGATGCAGCGGCCGGTCTTGGCGACGGAGCCCAGTATCGTCTCCATGTCGAGCGGCTTGAGAGTTGCAACGTCGATCACCTCGGCGGCGACGCCCTGCTCGGCGAGCTCGTCCGCGGCGGCGAGCGCTTCCGGAATCATGCCGCCCCAGCCGACGAGCGTCACGTCGGAGCCCTCGCGCAGCGTGAAGCAGGCATCGAGCGCCATCGCTTCGCCGCTGTCGGCGACCTCTTCCTTGAACAGGCGGTAGAGCCGCGTCGGCTCGAGAAAAACAACCGGGTCGGGGTCGCGGATCGCGGCGAGCAGCAGGCCATAGGCGCGGCGGGGCGAGGAGGGGTACACCACGCGGATGCCCGGGATATGGGCGTACATCGCTTCGGGACTTTCCGAGTGGTGCTCGGGCGCGTGAATGCCGGCGCCGCACGGCATTCTCAGCACCATCGGGCAGGAGAGCCGGCCCTGGGTGCGATGGCGCATGCGCCCGGCGTGGTTGAGGATCTGGTCGATCGTGGTGTAGGCGAAGCCGGAGAACTGGATTTCGGCCACCGGCTTCAAGCCCTCCACCGACATGCCGATTGCCATGCCGGCGATCAGCGCTTCGGCAAGCGGGGTGTCGATCACGCGCTCGGGCCCGAAGCGCTCGGTGAGCCCCAGCGTCGCGCGGAATACGCCGCCGTCCACGCCGACATCCTCGCCCAGGACGACCACGCCGGGGTCGCGCTCCATCTCGCCCTTCAGCGCGAGGTTGATGGCTTCAACGAGGGTGATTTGCGCCATCTGCGATCAGGTAATGGGTAATGGGTAATGAGTAATGAGCATCAAAACCCGGTTAGGACCGGACTGCCTTGTGAAGCCCCGTTACCAATCTGGAGACTTGATTTACAACATTGAAAATTGGATCGTTGCTATTGATGTAGCCCAGATCACTGGCGATAAGCAACTGTGTCTCCAGTTCGCTCAGCGAGCCTCGTGCCACGTTCAAGAACTGAGCGAACTCCCTGTTTCCTGTGCGCGCGGCACCCTCTGCAATATTGCTGGGAATTGAGACTGCGGCGCGACGCATCTGCGAGACCAATCCAAACATCTCTTCCCTGGGAAATTTCTGTGTTAGTAAATAGACGTCCTTGACCAAAGCTCTGGATACCTTCCAGGCCTCCAGCTTGTGGTGGCCCCTTCCAGCACTTTCTGGTTGTCGTTCAGCGCCCATCACTCATTACCCATTACTCATTACCCAGTGCAGCGGCCCGCTGGCGCGCGAGTGCTGCGGGCAACTGCGCGTAGAGATGGTCGAACATCTGCGCTGCGGCCGGAGGCGGCGTGTCGAGGTAGGCCTGCGCCGCGGCCTGCACCTGCGCGTTGCATTCCCTGAGCAGCGCGTCCTCCTTCGACTTGTCCCAGGCGCCGGATTCCATGAGGTGGGCGCGCAGCCGCACAAGGGGCTCGAGCTTCCATGCTTCCGCCAACTCGTCCGGGCTGCGGTAGCGCGAGGCGTCGTCGGCCGTGGTGTGGTCGGCGAGCCGGTAGGCAAGGGCCTCGATCAGCGTGGGGCCGCCGCCGGCGCGGGCTTTCGCGAGCGCCTGCTCCATGGCGTGGCGCACGGCGATGACATCGTTGCCGTCCACCTGCAGGCCTTCGATGCCGGCGGCGATGGCCTTCTGGGCGAGCGTGTGCGCCGCGGTCTGCTTCGCCCGCGGCACCGAGATCGCCCACTGATTGTTGGCGACGACGAAGACGAGGGGCAGCTTCCAGACGCCGGCGGCATTGAGACCCTCGTAGAAATCGCCCTTGGAGGTTGCGCCGTCGCCCAGCGCGCACACCGCCACGCGCGGCTCCCGCCGCAGCTTCATGGCGTAGGCGACTCCGACCGCGTGTGTTGCGTGCGCGGCGATGGTGATGCAAACAGGGAAGTCCCGGCGAGGGCCGGCATAATCGCTTCCGCGTTCGTCCCCGCCCCAATAGAGAAACAGCTCCTTGAGCGTCACGCCGCGCATCAGCTGCGCGCCGTTCTCGCGGTAGGTCACGAGCAGGACATCGTCCCTCGCCATCGCGGAACCGACCCCGGCTTCGATCGCCTCGTTGCCGAGCATCGAGGCGAAAGTACCGAGCTGTCCGGTGCGCTGCAGCGCGATCGCCTTGGCGTCATAGGCGCGCATCAGCGCCATCCAGCGGTAGAGGGAGACGAGTATCCGGGGATCATGCGCGAAGCCCGGCAGGGCCTGCAGCGCCTTGCCGTGGGGATCGAGGAACTGTAAGTACCGGACCTCGAATTTGGCGGTGATATTCAAGCCGGGCCCCCGGAAGTGACCATTGGCCGAATTCTACCTTCCCGGCCCGCATTCCTGCTGCCCGGTTACGCGGACGAGGGGCGGCAGCGATGCCGCGCGGCTTTGTGGGACAATGCCCGCCATCAATTCACGCATTTCAGGGTCGGAAATGAATCTCGGTTTCTTCACGATGCCGATGCACCCGCCGGGGCGAAACTATACGCAGACGCTCCGGGAGGATCGCGAGGCGGTGCTGCTGGCGGACCGTCTGGGATATTGCGAGGCCTTCATCGGCGAGCACATCACCGATGTGTGCGAGACCATCCCGTCGTGCCTGACGTTTATCGCGAGCGTCGCCCACGACACCCGGCAGATCCGGCTCGGCAGCGGCACCGTCAACCTGCCCAACAACCACCCGGTCCAGGTGGCCGCGCACGTTGCGATGGTGGATCACATGCTGGAGGGGCGTTTCATTTTCGGCATCGGACCGGGCGGGCTGCGCTCCGACATGGAGGTGTGCGGAAACCTGGACGCCGATCGCAACGCGATGTTCGTCGAATGCATCGACCAGATCCTCGCGATCTGGGCGGGCGATGCGCCGTACAACCTGAAGGGACGCTACTGGAACATCTCCACCGAGCGCACGCTCATCCGCGAGGCGGGACAGGGCGTGATCCTGAAGCCGTTCCAGAAGCCGCATCCCCCCATCGTGGTGACCGTCATCGCACCGCACTCGAAGGGGCTGGTCGCGGCGGCGCAGCGCGGCTGGCGACCGATTTCCGCCAATTTCCTGCAACCCCGTTGGGCGGCGACGCACTGGCCCATGTATCGGCAGGGTCGCGAGCTTGCCGGTCAACGCGCCGATCCACGGGATTGGCGCGTTTGCAAGAGCATCTTCGTGGCCGACGACGACGTCGCCGCGCGCCGTTACGCTACAAGCGCGGACGGGCCGTACGGATTCTATTACTGGAACCTGCTGACCAAGCGCAGGGGCCATGGCAACGTGGACATCTTCAAGCACGATCTGGGCGTTCCGGACGCCGCGGTGACCGTGGACTACCTGCTCGACCGGCTGGTGATCTGCGGCGGCGTCGCGAGCGTGGTGGACCAGCTGCTCGCGTTCCGCGAAACGGTGGGGGATTTCGGCACGCTGCTCTACTGCGGCCACGACTGGGCCGATCCGAAGCTCGCGCGCCGCTCGATGGAGCTGATGGCGGAGAAGGTGATGCCCGCAGTCAACGCGGCGCTTGGCCCTGCGTCATGCGCCGCTTGAGTGATGAGAGATGAGTGACGGGTGACGGAAAACAAAACGCCCCGCGTGGTTCTCGCGCGGTATTCTTGTTAATTTACTTCTCTCGGTGTCCTGGTGGTTCAGTGCCTGCCTGTTCATGTTTTACGCGGCCGCGAGCAGGCCGCGTAAAACATAGGGCATGATGCCGCCGTGCCTGAGGTATTCGATCTCGATTTCCGTGTCCACGCGAAGAACGGCCGCTACATTCAGGGACCTGCCGTGGTTGAAATGGACGGCCACCGTCACCTCCTGCCGGGGATGGATGCCCGCGTCGAGGCCCAGGATGTCGTAGGTTTCGCTGCCGTCCAGGCCGAGGGACTGCACGGAGTCGGTGCCCTTGAGCTGGCACGGCAGGATGCCCATGCCGACCAGGTTGGAGCGGTGGATGCGCTCGAAACCGCGCGCGATCACCGCCCGGACGCCCATCAGGTACGGCCCGCGCGCGGCCCAGTCCCGTGAGGAACCGGTGCCGTACTCCTCTCCCGCCAGGATGACCAGCGGCACGCTTTCACTGCGGTAGCGCGTTGCGGCGTCGAAAATCCCCATGACCTCGCCGCTCGGATGGTGCACGGTATAGCCGCCTTCCTTGCCCGGCGCCATCAGGTTCTTGATGCGCAGGTTGGCGAACGTGCCGCGCACCATGACTTCGTGGTTGCAGCGGCGCGCGCCGAAGCTGCTGAGATCGACCACTTTGACGCCCCTGTCCTGCAGCCAGCGGCCCGCCGGAGAGCCGGCCGTGATCGCGGCGACCGGGCTGATATGTTCGGTGGTGAGCGAGTCGCCGAAGACCGCCAGCGCGCGGGCGCCGGCGATGTTCGCGACGTTGCCGGGCTTCATGCCGAAGCCCGCGAAGAACGGCGGCTCGACGATGTAGGTGGACGCAGGATCCCACTCGTATAACGAACCCTTTCGCTCCGGGACCGCGTCCCACAGGTCCCTCGCCACCATCACGTCGCCGTACTCGCGCCGGAAGTTTTCCGCATTCGCGGAGAACTTTAATACGGAAGCTATCTCTGCGTCAGAGGGCCAGATATCTCTCAAGTACACTGGCTTGCCGTCCCGTCCCGTGCCAAGGGAATCGCGCGTCATGTCGATGTTGACCGTTCCGGCGATGGCGAAAGCCACCACCAGCGGCGGGCTCATGAGAAAGTTGGCCTTGATATTGTTGTGGATGCGTGCCTCGAAGTTGCGGTTGCCGGACAGCACCGCGCAACCGACGAGGTCTTTCGTCACCACGGCGTCCTCGATTGCCGGATCGAGCGGACCCGAATTTCCCATGCAGGTGGTGCACCCGTAGGCGACCACGCCGTAACCAAGCTGCTCGAGATAGGGCAGCAGCCCGGCGTCGCGCAGGTAGGCCGTCACGACCTTCGAGCCGGGGGCGAGCGAGGTCTTCACCCGCGGATGGACTTTCAGGCCTTTCTCGACGGCTTTCTTCGCCAGCAGGCCGGCGCCGAGCAGCAGGTGCGGGTTGGACGTGTTGGTGCACGAGGTGATGGCAGCGATCAGCACATCCCCATGGCCGATATCCATGCCAGCGCGCGCCGTTGCCACGCGCGTGGCGAGTTCGGTCGGCGGCTTGCCGTAACCGGCCTCCGAGACCGGCTTGGAGAAGTGCTCCGCGAAACGCGCCTTGATGCCCCCCAGGTCCAGGCGCTGCTGCGGAAGTCTCGGGCCGGAGACGCTCGGCACAACCCGCGCGAGGTCCATCTCGATGACCTGGGAGTAGTCGATGTCGCCCTTGCGCGGGATGCCGAACATGCCCTGGGCCTTGTAGTAGCGCTCGACCGCGTCGACCAGCGCGGGGTCGCGCCCCGTGATGCGGAAGTAATCGATCGTTTTGTCGTCGACCGGGAAAAAGCCGACGGTGGCGCCGTAATCGGGCGCCATGTTGGCGACCGTCGCGCGATCGGTGGGGGAGAGCGACGACGCGCCCTCGCCGAAGAACTCGACGAACTTGCCGACCACCTTGGAGCCGCGCAACAGCTCGGTGACCGTGAGCACGAGGTCGGTGGCGGTGACGCCCTCGCGCAGCCGGCCCGTCATGTGCACGCCCACCACGTCGGGGGTGAGGAAGCAGATCGGCTCGCCGAGCATCCCGGCCTCGGCCTCGATCCCGCCCACGCCCCAGCCCAGAACGCCGATGCCGTTGACCATGGGCGTGTGCGAGTCGGAGCCGACCAGCGTGTCGGGGTACCAGACGCCGTCCCTTTCCCACACGCCGCGGGCCAGGTACTCGAGGTTGACCTGGTGCACGATGCCATTGCCGGGCGGCACCACGCGGATGCCGGAGAAGGCCTGCTTGGCCCATTTCAGCAGCGTGATGCGTTCGCCGTTGCGCTGGTACTCGAGCTCCAGGTTGCGGCGGAGCGCGTCCGGAGCGCCCCGCACGTCGACCTCGACCTGATGATCCACGACCAGGTCCACGTGTAGCTTGGGCTCGATGCGCGTGGGATCCGCGCCGAGGCGGCTCGCGGTGGCGCGCATGCCCGCGAAGTCGTTGAGGGTCAGGAAACCCGTCAGGTCCTGCAGCAGGATGCGCGCGAGCACGAAAGGGATTTCCGCCGTGCGAGGGGCGTTCGGTCGCCATGCCGCCAGCGCCTTGACGTGCGCCTCGGTCACTCTCTTGCCGTCGCAGTTCCGGAGCAGCGACTCGAGCACGATGCGCAGGCTCACGGGCAGGCGGGCGATCCTGCCCAGGCCGCCCGCCTCCAGGGCCCCAAGGGCGTAATATTTCCCGGTTGCGCCCGATGCGAGCTTGAATTCCCTGAGCGCCTTGAAGGGGTCGTGTGCCACTCAGCTTCCTTTCTCCGGTCTGCGGTGCTGCTTGAATTCCGCGAATTTCCGGGTCTTGTAGGCGCCGCTCGCGACGAATTCGCCCAGCAGCAGGAATTCATCCGCCTCGCGGATCGTGCCGACGATGCGCACGACCTCGTTGCCGGCGAGATCGTGGAAAACGAGCGTGGGCGTGCCTTTGACTCTTGCCGACTGCGCGTAGCTCTTCTCGGTGTGCCCGCGCCCGGCGAAATCGGTGAGCGGCACCGAGCTGTGAATGTCGATCGCGAAATTGAGGAAGCGGCTGCGATAGAACTTCTGCACCTCGGGGTGGCTGAGCACGTGGGTTTTCATGTGAATGCAGCCGGGACAGCCTTCCTGCTCGAACATGAGGAACACCGCTGTTTTCCCGGCGCTTTTCGCGTCGGCGAGCTCGTCCTTGAGGTCCCCGGTGTTGGGATTGAAGAAGTGGGTGTAGGGATCGCGGGCCTCCGCCGCAAGCGCAGGGGCGGCACCGAAGAGGCCGCACAGCATCAGGAGCAACGCGAGATTGCGAATCATCAGCCGCCTTTCACCAGTCACGAGTCACGAGTCACGAGTCACGAGTCACGAGTCACGAGTCACGAGCAGTATCAGACCACGAACCGGTCCACGAATTCATTGACGGGCGTCGCTTCCAGGCGCTGCTGGTCATGGCACAGGGACAGTATCGCCTGCTGCTGCTTGGGCGCGAAACGCCGCGCGAGATGGGTGCGGAACTTGGCTTCGAGCAGCGGCACGCCTTCCTTGCGACGGCGGCGGTGGCCGACGGGGTATTCGACGGCGACCGGGTCCGTCTTCGAGCCGTCGTTGAAGAATATCTGCACAGCGTTGGCGATCGAGCGCTTGGCCGGGTCCATATAGTCCCGGCTCCAGCGCTTGTTTTCCACGCACACCATCCGCGGCCGCAACCGGTCGATTCGGGGATCGGCCGCCGCGCCATCCTCGTAATCGGAGGCCGCGAGCGTGCCCTTCATGAGCCCGATGGCGACCATGTACTGCAGGCAGTGGTCGCGGTCCGCCGGGTTGTGAAGGGGGCCCTTCTTGTCGATGATGCGGATGGCGGATTCGTGGGTCGTGATGACGATTTTCTTCACCGCATCGAGGCGGTCACGGACTTGCGGGTGCAGCTGGATCGCGGCTTCGACGGCGGTCTGGGCGTGAAACTCGGCGGGAAAGGAAATCTTGAACAGCACATTTTCCATGACGTAGGAGCCGAACGGCCGCTTGAAGCGGAACGGCCTGCCCCCGAACAGCACGTCGTAGAAGCCCCAGGTCTTCGCGGTAAGGGCGGAGGGGTAGCCCATCTCGCCCTTCAACGCGAACAGCGCCAGCCGGACCGCGCGGCTGGTGGCATCGCCCGCCGCCCACGATTTGCGCGACCCGGTGTTGGGCGCGTGGCGGTAGGCGCGCAGGGACTGCCCGTCGATCCACGCGTTGGAGACCGCGTTGACGATTTCCTCGCGGGTGCCGCCCATCATGTGGGTGACGACGGCGGCGGAGGCGACCTTGACCAGCACCACGTGATCCAGCCCGACGCGGTTGAAGCTGTTTTCGAGCGCGATCACGCCCTGGATTTCGTGCGCCTTGATCATCGCGGTGAGCACGTCGCGCATCACCGGCGGCTTCGCGCCCCGGGAGAGGCGCGTGCGCGCCAGCCAGTCGGCGGTGGCAAGGATGCCACCCAGGTTGTCGGACGGATGGCCCCACTCGGCGGCGAGCCAGGCGTCGTTGAAATCGAGCCAGCGGACCATCGTGCCGAGGTTGAAGGCCGCCGTCACGGGGTCGAGCTGGTACGGCGTGCCCGGCACCTTCGCGCCGTCGGGCACCACGGTGCCCGCGACGATGGGACCGAGCAGCTTGGTGCACGCCGGGTACTCAAGCGCTTCCAGCCCGCAGCCCAGCGTGTCCATCAGGCACAGCCGCGCCGTGTTGTAGGCTTCATCGCTCTTGATCGGGAATCCGGCGACGTACTCGGCGATGTCCGTCAGAACTTTATCTGGTTTCGGACGGGTATTGGAGATGCGGGAGCTCATGTGCCTCGAAACGCGCGGCTAGCGGATCGCGACTCGCGGATGGTGACAGCTTGCTTGATTGGCCCGGTCACGAGCCGCGATCCGCGAGTCACTTTCGTTCCTGAATGGGAGCGAAGGGCCGCGGCTCGGGCCCGGTGTAGACCGCGGTGGGGCGGATGATCTTGTTGTCGATGCGCTGCTCGATGACGTGCGCCGACCACCCGCTGGTGCGGGCGATGACGAAGATCGGCGTGAACATCGCCGTGGGCACGCCCATTCGGTGGTAGGAAACGGCCGAGAACCAGTCGAGGTTGGCGAACATCTTCTTCTCGCGCATCATCACCTGCTCGATGCGGTCGGCGATCTCGAACATCTCCATCTCGCCCGCGTCCGCCGAGAGCCGCCGCGCCACTTCCTTGATGATCTTGTTGCGCGGGTCGGCGATGGTGTAGACCGGGTGCCCGAAGCCGATCACGACCTCCTTGTTGCGCAGGCGCGCCACGATGTCGCGCTCCGCGGCGTCAGGGCTTTCGTAACGGTTCATCACTTCGAACCCGACTTCGTTGGCGCCGCCGTGCTTGGGGCCCTTGAGCGCCCCGATCGCGCCGGTGATCGCCGAGTGCATATCGGAGCCGGTGCCGGCGACGACGCGGGCGGCGAAAGTGGAAGCGTTGAACTCGTGCTCGGCGTAGAGATTGAGGGAGGTGTGCATGGCCCGCACCCACAGCGACTTCGGCGGCTTCCCGTGCAGCAGGTGCAGGAAGTGACCGCCGATCGAGTCGTCACCGGTTTCGACCTCGATGCGGCGCCCGTCGCGGCTGTAGTGATGCCAGTAGAGCAGCATGGAGCCGAAGCAGGCCATCAGGCGATCGGCGATGTCGCGGGCGCCGCCGAGGTTGTGATCCTCCGCTTCCGGGAGCACGGTGCCGAGCGCCGAGCAGCCGGTGCGCAGCACGTCCATGGGATGGGCCGAGGCGGGGATCTGCTCGAGGGTGGTTCGCACCGCGGCGGGCAGGCCACGCAGGGATGCGAGTTTTTTCTTGTACCTCGCGAGCTCGGCCGCGTTGGGGAGCTTCTCGTGCACCAGCAGGTGCGCGATCTCCTCGAATTCGCACTGCTCGGCCGTGTCGAGTATGTCGTAGCCGCGGTAATGGAGATCGTTGCCGCTGCGGCCGACCGTGCACAAGGCGGTGCTGCCGGCGGCAATGCCCGAGAGCGCCACCGATTTCTTAGGCTTCGGACCTTGTGATTCGCTCATGGGCGAAAGCAGCGGCAGACGCGGGTCACCAGTCACCAGTCACCAGTCACGAGTCACGAGTCACGGTATTAATCAGCCGAGCAGGTGCTTGATGGCATCCCGCTCCTCGTGCAGTTCCTTGAGCGTCGCCATCATGCGGCCACGGCTGAATTCGCTCACCTCCAGGCCCTTGACGATCCGGTACTGCCCGTTCTTGCAGGTCACGGGGTAGCCGTAGATCACCCCCTCCGGGATCCCGTAGCTGCCGTCGGACGGTATGCCCATGCTCACCCAGTCGCCGGCGCGGGTGCCGCGAATCCAGTCGCGCACGTGCTCGATGGCGGCATTGGCGGCGCTCGCAGCCGAGGACAGGCCGCGCGCCTCGATGATGGCCGCACCGCGCTTCTGGATGACCGGGATGAACTGGCCCTCGAGCCAGGCCTGGTCGTTGACCTGCGGCCAGGCCTTCTTGCCGTCGGCCGTGGCCTGGAAGGGGTCCGGATACTGGGTGGCGGAATGGTTGCCCCAGACGGTCACCTTCCGGATGCTCGAGACCGGCTTGCCGAGCTTATGCGCGAGCTGCCCGACGGCCCGGTTGTGGTCGAGCCGCATCATCCCGGTGAAATTGGACGGCTTGAGCCCCGGGGCGTTCTTCATGGCGATCAGGCAGTTGGTATTGGCGGGATTGCCGACCACCAGCACCTTGACCTTGCGGCTCGCCACCTCGGACAGGGCTCGCCCCTGGGGCGCGAAGATCTTGCCGTTCGCCTCGAGCAGGTCCTTGCGCTCCATGCCCGGGCCGCGGGGCCGGGCGCCGACCAGCAGCGCGACTTCGGCGTCCTTGAACGCGACCATCGGGTCCGCGGTGGGAATCATGCCGTGCACGAGGGGAAAGGCGCAGTCGTCGAGCTCCATCATGACGCCCTTCAGCGCCTTCTGCGCCTTCTCGTCGGGAATCTCCAGCAGCTGGAAGATGACCGGCTGATCCCTGCCGAGCATTTCGCCGGCGGCGATGCGGAACAGGAGGCTGTAGCCGATCTGGCCGGCGGCCCCGGTGACGGCGACGCGGACGGGTCGTTTCATGACGTGGACTCCTGAATTGCGGAAAATGATTTTGAGCTTCGGGAAGGAGGCGCGGCGGGACACGCTGCTAGCCGCGATGATAGCGAAGCCGCGCCGGGGGTGACAAGTTGAATCCGAAACAGTGCATTGCGCCCCTGCTCGCGCTCGGGACACCGGGCGGGTGCCACCGGGTATGCCTTATGCGGTGCGGCGAAAACTGCTAAGATTTCAACTCTCAAGCGTCGCGAACAACCTTCCCGCCACCCTGATTAGCAATGCCCAAGCCGCGGCCGAAATATCTCAACCTGGTGAAGATCCGGCTTCCCATTCCGGGGATCGTTTCCATCATGCACCGGGTGAGCGGGGCCGTGCTGTTCGTTTTCATCCCGTTCCTGCTGACGCTGTTCGAACTGAGCCTCGAGTCGGCCCAGACTTTCGCGCGCTTCAAGGCGGTGTATTCGCACTGGGCGATCAAGCTGATCGTGATCGGACTGCTGTGGGGCTACCTGCACCATCTGTGCGCGGGGCTCCGCCACCTGGCGCTCGACCTCGACTACGGAACGGAGCTGGAAGCGGCGCGCGCCAGCAGCAAGGCGGTGCTCGTCGTCAGCATTGCCCTGACCGCCGTCGCCGGAGCGATGCTATGGTGAGGCGCGAGGTCGTCGGTGCCCACTACGGCCTGCGCGACTGGCTCGCGCAGCGGATCACCGCGGTGATCATGATGGTGTATACCGCGCTGATCGTGTCGGCGCTGATCGGCGTGCGCCATTGGGACTACTGGCAATGGAAGGCGCTGTGGCAGGTGCCGGTGGTGCGCTACGCGACGCTGCTTTTTCTCGTAAGCCTGCTGCTCCACGCCTGGATCGGCATGCGCAACATCTTCATGGACTACATCAAGGATCCCGGACTGCGCCTGGCGCTGTACGTGATCGTGATCGGCGCCCTGGTGTGGTATGGCGTCTGGTCCATCCAGATCGTCTGGAGCCTGTGAATGGCACTGCCGGTTCGCACTTTTGACGCGGTGATCGTCGGCGGCGGCGGGTCGGGCATGCGCGCCGCGCTGGAGCTCGCGCGCGCCGACCTCAAGGTCGCCGTGCTCTCCAAGGTCTTTCCGACGCGCTCGCACACGGTGGCGGCGCAGGGCGGCGTGGCGGCCTCGCTCGGCAACATCGACGAGGACAACTGGCACTGGCACATGTACGACACCATCAAGGGGTCGGACTACCTGGGCGACCAGGATGCGATCGAGTTCATGTGCCGCAAGGCGAACGAAGTGGTCTACGAGCTGGAGCACTTCGGCATGCCGTTCGACCGGCTCGCCGGCGGGAAGATCTACCAGCGCCCTTTCGGCGGGCACATGCGGGAATACGGCAAATCCCCGGTGCCGCGCGCCTGCGCCGCGGCCGATCGCACGGGGCATGCCTTGCTGCACACGCTCTACCAGGCGAATCTCAAGGCGCGCACGCAATTTTTCGTGGAGTGGATGGCGCTCGACCTCATTCGCGCCCAGGATGGCACGGTGCTGGGCGTCACGGCGCTCGAGATGGAGACCGGCGAAGTGATGGTGCTGCAGGCGAAGGCGACGGTGTTCGCCACCGGCGGCGCGGGGCGCATCTTCGCAGCCAGCACCAACGCCTTCATCAACACGGGCGACGGGCTGGGCATGGCGGCGCGCGCGGGGATCCCGCTCCAGGACCTGGAGTTCTGGCAGTTTCACCCGACCGGAGTGGCGGGCGCGGGCGTATTGATCACGGAAGGCGTGCGCGGGGAGGGCGGCTACCTGCTGAACAAGAACGGCGAGCGCTTCATGGAGCGCTACGCGCCGAACGCCAAGGACCTCGCGAGCCGCGACGTCGTCTCGCGCGCGATGGCGACCGAAATCAAGGAGGGGCGCGGCGCCGGCAAGGACGGCGACTGCATCCTGCTCAAGCTCGACCATCTCGGCGAGGAAGTGATCAGCAAGCGGCTGCCGGGCATACGGGAGATCGCCAAGACGTTCGCCAACGTGGATCCGGTCAAGGACCCGATCCCGGTGGTGCCGACCTGTCATTACCAGATGGGCGGCATTCCCACCAATTACCGCGGGCAAGTGGTGGTTCCCGCCAACGGCAATCCCGAAACGGTGGTGCCCGGTTTCTACGCCGCGGGCGAGTGCGCCTGCGTCTCGGTCCACGGCGCCAACCGCCTTGGGTGCAATTCGTTGCTCGATCTGCTCGTGTTCGGCAAGTCCGCGGGCGAGACCGTGATCCGCGACCTCCGGAGCGAAGGCAAGTCGCACCGCAGCCTGCCCGGGGACGCGAGCGATCTCGCGCTCTCGCGCCTCGCGCGCCTCGATGGCCAGAAGAGCGGCGAGCGCGTGGCCGATGTTGGGGCCGACATGCGGCGCGTCATGCAGCTGCACTGCGGCGTGTTCCGGTTTCCGGACCTGCTGACCGAAGGCGTCAGGAAGATCAAGGAGGTGGCCGAGCGCGCCGGCCGCACCGAGATCACCGACAAGAGCCGGACTTTCAACACGGCAAGGGTGGAGGCGCTCGAGCTCGACAACCTCGTCGAGACCGCTGTCGCTTCCCTGGTGTCGGCGGACGCGCGCAAGGAAAGCCGTGGCTCGCACGACCGCGCCGATTTCCACCAGCGCGACGACGTGAACTGGATGAAGCACACGCTGTGGTACAAGCAGGGCAGCCGGCTGGAGTACAAGCCGGTTCACCGCAAGCCGCTCACCGTCGAGCCCTTCGAGCCCAAGGCCCGCGTCTACTGACGGTGAATCGTGATTGGTGATTAGTGAGCGGACCAAACCGAAGAGCGACGCATGATGGACTTCCGTCTTCCCGCTTGTCACCAATCACTAAACACCACTCACTAATCACGCAGTTGCGGAGCAGCCGATGAGATTCTCGATCTACCGCTACAACCCCGAGGCCGACGAGAAGCCGCGCCTGCAGAGCTACGATATCGCGCTCGAGCCGACCGACCGCATGCTGCTCGACGCGCTGGTGCGCATCAAGGCGCGCGACGACACGCTGTCGTTCCGGCGCTCCTGCCGCGAGGGCGTGTGCGGGTCGGACGCCATGAACATCAACGGCAAGAACGGGCTCGCGTGCGTCACGCGGATCGCCGACCTGAAGGAGCCGGTGGAGATCCGGCCGCTGCCGGGGCTGCCGGTGGTGCGCGACCTGATCGTGGACATGTCGCAGTTCTTCAAGCAGTACCACTCGGTCAAGCCCTATCTCGTCAACAACGAGCCGCCGCCCGAGAAGGAGCGGCTGCAGTCCCCGGAGGATCGCGAGGAGCTGGATGGCCTTTATGAATGCATCCTGTGCGCCTGCTGCTCGACCTCCTGCCCGTCGTTCTGGTGGAACCCGGACAAGTTCGTCGGTCCGGCCGGCCTGCTGCAGGCGTACCGCTTCATCGCCGACACGCGCGACCAGGCCACCAACGAGCGGCTGGACGATCTGGAAGATCCGTACCGCCTGTTCCGTTGCCACTCCATCATGAACTGCGTGGAGGTGTGCCCGAAAGGGCTCAACCCGACGCGGGCGATCGGCAAGATCAAGGATCTGCTGGTCAAGCGCACCGTCTAGGAATTCGTCGGTGCCCTGGCTCGACGAATTTCATATTGGGCTAATTTGAAATCGGCAATATGGCGTGGTTGCTGCAGATGATGGAATTCAGTAGCAGTGCCGAAATGCCGTTATATGCAAGGAATTTGCCGGACGATAGGCCGGCAAATTCCTAGTTCGAGCGAATGCGAGAACTGGACCGCATCCGCTGGCGCTGCCGGCGCGGGTTGCTCGAGCTCGATCTCTTGCTCAGCGGATTTCTGGAGCGCCGTTTCGACCGGCTCGACGCGGCTGAGCGGCAGGCGTTCACGGAGCTGCTCGACCAGCCCGACAACGACCTGCTGGACCTGGTGCTGGGACGGTGCGAGCCGGCGCCGCGCTACCGGGCGGTGGTGGAGATGCTGCGGGCGGGGTGAGGCAGTCCCGGACGCGCAGGGCGTGGGAGCGGCGCAAGCCGCGTGATGGATGGAAAACTGGGGAGACCAACATGGCAGAGAAACTGGCAACCCTGAGCTTCAGTGACGGCACGCCGTCGGTCGATTTCCCCGTGCTGGGCGGCAGCGAAGGCCCGGAAGTGATCGACGTGCGGGCACTCTACGGCAAGACCGGCAAGTTCACCTACGACCCCGGCTTCATGTCCACGGCCAGCTGCCGCTCCACCATCACCTATATCGACGGCGACAAGGGGATACTGCAATACCGCGGCTACCCGATCGAGCAGATCGCCGAGCATTGCACGTTCCTCGAGGTGGCCTACCTGATCCTCAACGGCGAGCTGCCGAACAAGAAGCAGCTCGAGGAATTCGTGACTACCGTCACCCACCACACCATGGTGCACGAGCAGCTCGGGCGCTTTTACTCGGGTTTCCGGCGCGACGCGCACCCGATGGCGGTGCTGTGCGGGGTGGTGGGCGCCCTGTCCGCCTTCTACCACGACTCGATCGATATTCACGACGAGCGCAGCCGGGAGATCGCGGCGTTCCGGCTGATCGCGAAGCTGCCGACCATCACGGCGATGACCTACAAATACAGCGCCGGACAGCCGTTCATGTACCCGAAGAACGCGCTGTCCTACGTGGACAACTTCCTCTACATGATGTTCGGCACGCCGTGCGAGGAGTACAAGCCCAACCGGACCCTGTCGCGGGCGATGGACCGCATCCTGATCCTTCACGCCGACCACGAGCAGAACGCGTCGACCTCCACGGTGCGGCTCGCCGGCTCGACCGGCGCCAACCCGTTCGCGTGCATCTCCGCCGGCATCGCGAGCCTGTGGGGCCCGGCCCACGGCGGCGCCAACGAGGCGGTGCTCAAGATGCTCGGCGAAATCGGCGACGTGAAGAACATTCCCGCGTTCATCAAGCGCGTCAAGGACAAGGACGGCCACGCCATGCTGATGGGCTTCGGCCACCGCGTCTACAAGAACTACGACCCGCGCGCCAAGCTCATCCAGAAGACCTGCCACGAGGTGCTGGAGGAGCTCGACCTCAAGGACGACAAGCTGTTCAAGCTCGCGATCGCGCTGGAGAAGGTGGCGCTCGAGGACGAGTACTTCGTCAAGCGCAAGCTCTATCCCAACGTGGATTTCTATTCCGGCATCGTCTACAAGGCGCTCGGCATTCCGGTCGCGATGTTCACCGCGATATTCGCGCTCGCCCGCACGGTGGGTTGGATCGCCCAGTGGAAGGAGCTGATCAGCGACCCGGATCAGAAGATCGGGCGCCCGCGGCAGCTCTTCACGGGCGCGGCGCGCCGCGACTTCGTGCCCATGAACAAGCGAAAGTGATTCGTGAGTCGTGAATCGTGATTCGAGGGCGTATCGTGTGCGGACCATAGCGGGCCGAATCACGAATCACCCATCACGATTCACGCTCTTGGGTTTCTGAGGCGCAGCCATGATGAAGCAGATGCTCGGCAGCTCCCATCTCTTCGGCGCGAACGCGCCGTTCATCGAGGCGCTCTACGACGCCTGGCTCAGGGACCCGGCCTCGGTCGAGCCGCGCTGGCGCGATTACTTCGAGGAATTGCAGCGTCTCGACCAGGGCGCCGCGGATGTGTCGCACTACGAGGTCCAGGAGCGCTTCGCGCAGCTCGCCCGGGCGCCGCGCGCGGGCGCGCCGACGGTCGTGATCAACCGCCCGCAGCTCGGCGAGAAGCAATACGCCGTGCTCCATCTCATCACGGCCCATCGCATCCTGGGCAGCCGCCACGCCGACATCGATCCCCTCCGGCGCCGCGAAAAGCCGGACATTCCCGAGCTCGACCCCGCATTCTACGGGCTGAGCGATGCAGACATGGAGGCGGCGTTCAACACCGGGACGCTGGTCGGGCCGCGGGAGATGAAGCTCAGCGACATCCTGCAGTTCCTCAAGGACACCTATTGCCGCAGCGTCGGCGTCGAATACATGCACGTCACCGACATGGCGCAGAAGCGATGGGTGCAGGAGCGTCTGGAGCGCACCCGCTCGACGCCTTCCTACGACGCCGAGTACCGCAAGCACATCCTGGAGCGGCTGACCGCCGCCGAGACGCTGGAAAAATACCTGCACACCAAATACGTCGGCCAGAAGCGCTTCTCGCTGGAGGGCGGCGAGTCCCTGATTCCGCAGCTCGACCACCTGCTGCAGAGCGCGGGGAAAGCGGGCGTGCAGGAACTGGTGATCGGCATGGCCCACCGCGGCCGCATCAACGTCCTCGTCAATACCCTGGGCAAGATGCCCAAGGATCTTTTCGCGGAGTTCGAAGGCAAGCACGATGACTCGCTGCTTGCCGGCGACGTCAAGTACCACCAGGGCTTCTCCGCCAACATCATGTCGCCGGGCGGGCCGATGCACGTCTCCCTGGCGTTCAACCCCTCGCACCTCGAGATCGTCAACCCGGTGGTCGAGGGCTCGGTGCGCGCGCGCCAGCACCGCCGGCGGGATCTAAGGGGCGACCAGGTCCTGCCGGTGCTCATCCACGGCGATGCCGCGTTCGCGGGGCAAGGCGTGAACATGGAAACCTTCGAGCTGGCGCAGACGCGCGGCTACGGCACCAGCGGCACGCTGCACCTGGTGGTGAACAACCAGATCGGCTTCACCTGCTCCGACCTGCGCGACGCCCGCTCGACGCTCTACTGCACCGACATCGCCAAGATGCTCGAAGTGCCGATCTTTCACGTGAACGCCGACGATCCGGAAGCGGTGTGCCTGGTGACGGAGATCGCGCTGGAATACCGCATGAAGTTCCACAAGGACGTGGTGGTGGACCTGGTGTGCTACCGGCGCCTCGGGCACAACGAGCAGGACGAGCCGATGGTCACCCAGCCGCTGATGTACAAGACCATCGCCCGGCTCCCCACCACGCGCAAGCTGTACGCCGACAGGCTCGAGCGCGAAGGCGCGATCCAGCCGGGCGGGGGCGACGCCATGGTCGTGAACTTCCGCGCCGCGCTCGATGGCGGGCACCACACCAACAAGACCATCCTGTCCAACTACAAGCCCCCGTTCGAGGTCGACTGGGGCAAGTACCGGGGCGGCAAGTGGAACGAGCACGACGACACGCGGCTCCCGATCGAGACGCTGAAGCGGCTGGGGGAGCGCATCACCACCGTGCCCGAGAACTTCAAGCTGCATTCCTCGGTGCAGCGGATCATCGAGAACCGGCGCCTGATGGCGCAGGGCAAGCTCCCGCTCGACTGGGGCATGGCCGAGCATCTGGCCTTCGCCACGCTGCTCGAGGAGGGCTACTCGGTCCGGCTCTCGGGCCAGGACAGCGGGCGCGGAACCTTCTTTCACCGCCATGCCGTGCTGCACGACCAGAACCGGGAGAAATGGGACCAGGGCACCTACGTTCCGCTGCAGCACCTGAGCGACAAGCAGGGCGATTTCGTGGTGATCGATTCGGTGCTGTCCGAGGAGGCCGTGATGGGCTTCGAGTTCGGCTACTCGACCTCGGCGCCCAACGAGCTGGTGATCTGGGAAGGACAATTCGGCGATTTCGCGAACGGCGCCCAGGTGGTCATCGACCAGTTCATCGCCTCGGGCGAGGCCAAGTGGGGCCGGCTGTGCGGGCTGGTGCTGATGCTGCCCCACGGCTACGAGGGGCAGGGGCCGGAGCACTCGTCCGCCCGCATCGAGCGCTACATGCAGTTGTGCGCCGACTACAACATGCAGGTCTGCGTCCCGGCAACCCCGGTGCAGCTCTATTACCTGCTGCGGCGGCAGATGATCCGGCCGTACCGCAAGCCGCTCATCCTGTTCACGCCGAAGAGCCTGCTGCGCCACAAGGAATCGGTCTCGCCGCTGGAGGAATTCGCCACCGACAAGTTCAAGCCGGTGAACGAGGACTGGGAATCCAAGGACATCAATCCCGACGCAGTGAAGCGCGTCGTCTTCTGCAGCGGCAAGGTCTATTACGATCTGCGCGTCGAACGCAAGGCGCGCGGCCTGAAGGACCTGCCGCTCGCGCGCATCGCGCAGCTCTACCCGTTCGCGCACGACGACTTCCATGCGCAGATCGAGCGCTACAAAACGGCGAGCGAGATCGTGTGGTGCCAGGAGGAGCCGCGCAACCAGGGCGCGTGGCACCGCATCCAGCACTACCTGGAGCGCCACCTGCTGCCGCACCAGAAACTGATCTACGCCGGCCGCGACTCCTCGGCCGCGCCGGCCGCGGGGTACAAGTCGCTGCACGACCGTCAGCAGAAGGAGCTCGTGGATCTTGCGCTGTCCGTGGGTGTCGTCTCGCGCGCCGACGGGGTGCGGTGAGCGGCAATTCGCAGCCGCCGCTGCGAATTGCCGCTAATTGAAATTCTGAAATGGATATAGGTGAGGTTGGCTGCGGGAACGTTTCCCGTCCTAGAATGAGGTGTCCAGGCGAGTTGGAAATGAACGTTGCACTGCCCCATTCAATCATGTTCTCTAGGTTAGGATTTTTTCGCGCGCCAGCGCGAAAAAATCCTGGAGCGGAGTGAGCATGCTGATCGAGGTCAAGGTTCCGCAGTTGTCGGAATCGGTGTCGGAAGCGACGCTGCTCACCTGGCACAGGAAGGCCGGCGAAGCGGTCAAGCGCGACGAGAACCTGGTGGACATCGAGACCGACAAGGTGGTGCTCGAGACCCCCGCGCCGGCAGCGGGCGTGCTGGTCAGGATCATCAAGGGCGACGGCGGCACAGTGACCAGCAACGAAGTGATCGCCCAGATCGACAGCGAAGGCGCGGCGACGGTGTCCGTCGCCGCGCCTGAACAGAAAGATAGGGCAAGGACGGAAGCTCCGGCCGCGAAGGAGGGAACTCCGGCCATGCCGGCGGCGCAAAGGCTGGCGGCGGAGAAGCAGGTGGATACCGCCACGATCGCGGGAACGGGACGGGGAGGACGCGTCACCAAGGACGACGTGATGCAGGCGGTGGCGGGCGGGGCCCAAGCTGCGGTCAAGGCGCCGGCTGCCGCCGCTCCGGCTGTGCAGCGGGCCACCGCGCCTTCAGTGGACCTCGGCGCGCTGGGCGAGCGGCCCGAGCAGCGCGTGCCGATGTCGCGGCTGCGGGCGCGCGTCGCCGAGCGCCTGGTGCAGTCGCAGCACACGGCGGCGATCCTCACCACCTTCAACGAAGCCAACATGCAGCCGGTGATGGATCTCAGGAAGAAGCACCAGGAGCGGTTCGAGAAGACCCACGGCGTGCGGCTCGGCTTCATGTCGTTCTTCGTCAAGGCGGCGGTGCACGCGCTGAAACAGTACCCCGTAGTCAACGCCTCGGTGGACGGCACCGACATCGTCTACCACGGTTTTTACGACATCGGCATCGCGGTCGGCAGCCCGCGCGGCCTGGTGGTGCCGATCCTGCGCAATGCCGACCAGCTTTCCCTGGCCGACATCGAGAAGCAGATCGCGGATTTCGGCAAGCGCGCGCAGGAAGGCAAGCTCACGATCGAGGAACTCACCGGCGGCACGTTCTCGATCTCCAACGGCGGGGTGTTCGGCTCGATGCTGTCCACTCCCATCATCAACCCGCCGCAGAGCGCGATCCTCGGCGTGCACGCGACGCGCGAGCGGCCAGTGGCCGAAAACGGCCAGGTGGTGATCCGGCCGATCAACTACCTCGCGCTGTCCTACGACCACCGCATCATCGACGGCCGGGAGGCGGTGCTGTCCCTGATCGCCATGAAGGAAGCGCTGGAAGACCCGGCGCGCATCCTGCTCGACATCTGAAAGGGCGTGAATGGTGAGTGGTGAGTGGTGAATGGCAGAAACGGCCGGTTTCCGGGTTCAGCCCAATCACTACTCACCAATCACTATTCACGCAGTTCAATCATGGCCAAATTATTTGATGTCGTCGTGATCGGCGCCGGTCCGGGCGGCTACATCGCCGCGATCCGCGCCGCCCAGCTGGGGCTGGCAACGGCGTGCATCGACGAATGGAAAACCGCCGACGGCAAGCCGGCGCCGGGCGGCACCTGCACCAACGTCGGCTGCATACCGTCGAAAGCCCTGTTGCAGTCCTCGGAGAATTATCATCATGCTGCACACGCATTCTCGGATCACGGCATACAGATCAAGGGCCTGGCCCTTGATCTGGCGCAGATGCTCAGGCGCAAGGACAAAGTCGTCAGGCAGAACAACGAGGGCATCCTGTTCCTGTTCAAGAAGAACAAGGTCGCGTTCTACCACGGCCGCGGCAGTTTCGCCG
Organism: Betaproteobacteria bacterium; assembly: GCA_016192825.1. GTDB lineage: Bacteria > Pseudomonadota > Gammaproteobacteria > Burkholderiales > SG8-41 > SG8-41. Next base: position 50,270 of record JACPTK010000004.1, read on the forward strand.
GCGGCAAGGCCGGGGCGTGGGACATCAAGGTCGCCGGCAAGCCGGATGAAACGCTGAGCGCGAAGCACGTTATCGTCGCCACCGGCTCCACTCCGCGCGCCCTGCCCGGCGCCGCTTTCGACGACAAGCTCATCCTCGACAACGACGGTGCGCTTGCGATACCGGAAGTGCCGAAGCGGCTGGGCGTGATCGGCGCGGGCGTGATCGGTCTCGAGATGGGCAGCGTGTGGCGGCGGCTCGGCGCCGAGGTCGTCATCCTGGAGGCGCTGCCGGCGTTTCTCGGGGCGGCGGACGAGCAGGTCGCGCGCGAAGCCCTCAAGATCTTCACAAAGCAGGGACTCGGCATCCACACCGGCGTGAAGGTCGGCAAGGTGACGACGGGCAGGGATGTGAGGGTCGAATACGCCGATGGCGTGGGCAAGGCGCAGACGCTGACGGTGGACAAGCTCATCGTCTCCATCGGCCGCATGCCCAACACGGAGGGGCTCAATGCGGGGGCGGTCGGGCTCAAGGTGGACGAGCGCGGCTTCATCGCGGTGGACGACGAATGCCGCACGAACCTGCCCAACGTGTGGGCTGTGGGCGACGTGGTGCGCGGGCCGATGCTCGCGCACAAGGCGGAAGAGGAGGGCGTGGCCGTCGCCGAGCACATCGCGGGCAAGCACGGCCACGTCGATTTCAACACGATCCCGTGGGTGATCTATACCTCGCCGGAGATCGCCTGGGTGGGGAAGACCGAGCAGCAGCTCCGGAGCGAGGGGGTGCGCTACAAGGCTGGCCAGTTTCCGTTCATGGCCAACGGCCGCGCCCGCGCGCTCGGCGACACCGCGGGCTTCGTGAAATTCCTGGCCGACGAGAAGACCGACCGCATCCTGGGCGTGCACATCATCGGGCCGATGGCCTCCGAAACGATCGCCGAGGCGGTGGTGGCGATGGAGTTCCGCGCCTCGGCCGAGGACATCGCGCTGATCTGCCACGCCCATCCGTCGCTCTCCGAGGCGATGAAGGAGGCTGCGCTGGCGGTCGCTCAGCGCAGCCTGAATGTCTAGGAGTTTGCCGGACTTGGGGCCGACAAACTCCTAAATGCAAATCCGCCTGCGCAAAAACGAATGAAAAGGCAGTGAAAACCTTATGTTCAGCCTGCTCGCGTGCCCGTTGGAGGCCAAGAAGGGTCGTCATCCCGTATTTCATTCGAAATGCGCAGGCGGTTTTGCTGTGAGCAGCCTGTCGGAATGCCAAGTCCGACGGGCTGCCAGGAACCGTTCAACGGACCGTGTTTCCGGGTAGCCGTTGCCAATCCTGCTTTCATTCAGGCCGGCTCCAGGAATGGTGATTGCCGGTGACTGAGGATGCCACCGAGGCGCCCAGGGTCGCCACGCCGCTCTTGAGGGAGCCGGCCTCCGTCCTGGAGCTGTACCGGGAGACGCTCAGGAAACGAGGATTCGCGCCCGACGATTCGCAGTACGCGGCGGTGTTGCGCCTCCAGAACCTGTACGAAGCGTGGACCGACTACAAGCGCCGGCGCCGGACCGCGCTGCATCGCCTGGTGGTCCGCCCACCGCTGCCACGGGGAGTCTACTTGTGGGGCGCGGTCGGGCGCGGCAAGACCTTCCTCATGGACAGCTTCTACCGCTGCCTGCCGCTCGTGCGCCAGCGCCGCGTGCACTTCCATCACTTTATGCGCGACGTGCACCGGGAACTCGACGAGCTGAAGGGTACCGTGGACCCGCTCGATGCGCTCGCCGGGCGGGTTTCCAAGCGCTACCGGCTGGTGTGTTTCGACGAGATCGCGCTGTCGGACGTCGCGGATGCCATGATCCTCGGGCGGCTCCTGACGCGCACTCTGGACCGGGGGGTGGTCTACTGCATGACCTCGAACTACCACCCCGACGAGCTCTACAAGGACGGCCTTAAGCGCGAGGACTTCCTGCCGACCATCGAGCTCATCAAGCAGCGCCTCGACGTGATCCGCGTGGATGGCGGGACCGACTACCGCAGGCGTGCCCTGCAGCAGGTCAAGGTCTACCACACGCCGCTCGCGCCCGAAACCGACCGGGCGCTGATGGATGCGTTCCGGCAGATCGCGGAAGTCGAAGAGGAGAACCACGAACTCGACGTCGAGGGGCGGGTCATTCCCTATCGGCACCGGGCCGGCGGCGTGGTGTGGTTCGATTTCAGGATAATCTGCGGCTGGGGCCGCTCGCAGAATGACTACATCGACCTCGCCAAGCGTTTTCATACGCTCATCGTCTCGGGGGTGCCGCGCATGGACCTGGAGCGCGCCGACGAGGCGCGCCGCTTCACGCTGCTGGTTGACGTCCTCTACGACCAGCGCGTAAAAATGATCGTCTCGGCGGAGGCGCCGCCGGACGGGTTGCTCGCGCGGGGCGCCGGTTCCGCTGACGCACAGCTGCAGGCGATGATGTTCCAGTTCGACCGCACCGCGAGCCGCCTCACCGAAATGCAGTCACGGGAGTACCTGGAACAGCCGCGCGGGGGTTAGGGACGGAACATGGAATCCTTCAAGGCCTATCGCATCTTCAGCGAGAACGACCGGGTGGCCGGGCGGGTCGTCGACGCGCGACTGGAAGAGCTGTCGGCGGGCGAGGTGGTGTTCCGGGCCGCGTACTCGAGCGTCAACTACAAGGATGCGCTGGCGGCGACCGGGACCGGCGGCAGGATCATCAAGGCTTTTCCGCGCATCGGCGGGATAGACGCCGCCGGCACGGTGATTTCGTCCGCTGATCCACGGCTCAAGGCCGGAGATGAGGTGATCTGCACGAGCTACGAATTCGGCGTTGGCCACGACGGCGGCTACTCCCAGGTGTGCCGGGTGCCCGCCAACTGGATCGTGCCGCTGCCCAAAGGGCTCACGCTGCACGAAGCGGGATCTCTCGGCGTCGCGGGTTATACCGCGGGGCTTGCCGTGGAGCTGCTGGAGCTGAACGGAATGGCGCCCAGCCGGGGAAACGTCCTGGTCAACGGCGCGACCGGGGGCGTGGCGACACTCGCCATCGATATGCTGGCTCGCCTCGGGTATCGGGTGGTCGCGGTCACCGGCAAGGACGCCGAGCACGGATTCCTGAAGAAACTCGGAGCGGCGGAAGTGCTGTCCCGCCACCAGCTGGAGTTGGGAACGCGCCCGCTGGAGAAACCGCTGTGGGCGGCTGCGTTCGACTCCGTGGGCGGCGATCAGCTCGCCTGGCTCATCCGCACCATGCAGCCCGAAGGCGTCATCGCGAGCTTCGGCAACGCGGGCGGCATCGAGTTCAAGGCCACGGTGCTGCCCTTTATCCTGCGCGGCGTGCGGCTGATCGGCGTCGATTCCGGCTACACGCCGATGCCGCTGCGCCGCAAGATCTGGGGCCGGCTCGCCGCCGACCTGAGGCCGCGGCATTTCGCCGACATCGTGAGCGCCATCACCCTGGAGGAACTGCCCGCTTATTTCGAGAAGATGCTCAAGGGGCAGATCAAGGGGAGGGCGGTCATCAAGCTCTGACCTCAGCTTCCAGCTTCCAGCAACCAGCAGTCAGCCGAAACCGCAAACTGGAAGCTCTAAGCTGGCAGCTCGTAGCTGATAGCTGCGGTTATTCCGGCTCGACGCCGGCGAGCTTCACCAGCTCCGCGAACCGCTTGATATTGGAGACAACCAGTTTCCTGAATTCCTCCGGCGTGCCGCCGATCGGCGCGAGGCGGACCGCCTCGATGCGCTGCCGCATCCGGGGGTTCTTGAAGGCCTTCTGGATCTCGCCAGACAGCTTCGCCAGCACGGCGGGCGGGAGCTTCGCAGGCGACAGCAGTCCGTGCCAGCTGGGCGGCATATCGGTACCGGTTACGCCGGACTCGACCATCGTCGGCACGTCCGGCAGGAAGGACGCGCGCTTGGCGCCGTTGTAGGCGATCGCCCTCGCGCGACCGGCCGTGATGTGCGGCATGCCCAGCGGGGCCGTGGCGAACATGACCTGGATCTCGCCTGCCACCAGCGCCGTCAGCGCCGGGCCGGCGCCCTTGTAGGGCACGTGCACCATGTTGGCCCCGGTGCGAGCGGCGAACACGGCGGTCGCCATGTGGATGGTGTTGCCGACGCCCGGCGACCCGTAGGCGAGCTTGCCGCCCGGCTTGCGGGCCAGCTCGATCAGTTCCTTCACGTTGCGCACGGGCAGCGACGGATTGACGACGACGATGTGCGCTTCGCCTTCGGTGATCTGCGAGACGGGCGTGAAATCCTTCACCGTGTCGTAGGGCAGCTTCTTCCGGACGCTGGGATTGACCACGAACGAACCGGACGTGTACAGCAGGGTGTGGCCGTCCGGAGTGGCCTTGGCGACGATGTCGGCGGCGATGATGCCGTTCGCGCCTGGCCGGTTGTCCACGACGAAGGTCTGTTTCGTCTGGGCGGCGAGCTGCTGCGCCAGGATGCGCGCCGTGGTGTCGGGCCCGCCCGCGCCGAAGCCGAGCACGATGCGCACGGGGCGGCCGGGATACTCGGCGCCGGCGGCACCGAACGACAGGAGCGCCGCAGCGAGCGGCGCCAGCAAGAACGGCGGCAGTAGCCTGAAGCTGACCATGTCTCTCCTCGCTATGTAATGACGTGGGGCAATGCGTGCGTCAGCGGAATTGAAACGAAATGCAGTTAGCGGCGGGAGCGTAGTTGCCGCGGTACCGGATCTTGATGACCAGAGTGGCGGCTTCCATGCCTAGCAGCCTGTCGGAGTTGAAGTTCCGACAGGCTGCTAAAGGCGAAGCGGCTCATTCCGCCGTCGACCGGCGTCACGGTGCCGGTAATATACCGCCTCCCGCGCGAGCCCCTCGAGCAGGTTGACGCGCCGCGCGGCGACGGCGGGCTTCACGCCTCCGCGCGCGAGGCCCAGCGCGATAGCGCGCCCGATGCCGCGCGAGGCGCCGGTGGCGAGGGCGGCGCGGGATTCAAGTTGAAGGTCCATATGTTGAAAGGCGTGACTGGTGACTGGTGATTGGTGGATTATACGGCCTCGTGCGGGCAGCGCGCCTCCCGAAGTTTGATGACCAAGGCGCAATGGTTACGGGATGCGATGCGGGTCCGGCCCAGCCGATTGTCATCCGGCAATACCGCCCTTAGAATGAGTTATTGATCCGTCAAGAGACTCGACATGGACTTCGAGACCATAATCTACCGGGAAGAAGAGCCGATCGGCTGGCTGACCCTGAACCGTCCCGACGACGGCAACATGTTCACGCCGACCATGTGTCACGAGATTCGCGACTGCATCAACGCGGTGCGGCAGGAGACGCGTACGCGCGTGCTGGTGGTCACCGGGGCCGGCGACAGATTTTTCTGCATAGGCGGGCGCAAGGAGGGCATGGAGGATACGACACTCCATGCCGGCATGCTGCCGACGCTGGAAATCTACGAGAGCATAGAACGGCTGCAAAAACCGGTGATTGCCTCGGTCAACGGCTACGCGGTGGGCGGCGGCCAGGTGCTGCAGGTGATGTGCGACATCACGATTGCGAAGGAGAGCGCAGTGTTTCGGCAGGTCGGGCCGATGATGGGTAGTTTCGACGCGGGTTACGGCACCTGGTACCTTGAAGACCTGGTCGGCAAAAAGAAGGCAAAGGAGATATGGTTCGCCAATCCGCGGTTAACCGCGCGCGAGGCGCTGGCGATCGGTCTCATCAATAAGGTCGTGCCCGACGACAAGCTGGGGGAAGAGACGCGCAAGATGGCGCTCGAGATCGCCGAGCGCGGCGCGTTCGCGCTGGCGGCCCTCAAAGCGGCGTTCACCGCGCGCCATGGCGGGGTGTCAGGGCTCGCGCGCATGTCGCACGACCTGCTGCTGCGGCTGTACCTTGACTCCGAGGAATCGCGGGAACTGGGCGAGGCGTTTGGCAGCAAACGCAAGCCCGACCCGAAAAAGTTTGGGCATTGACGGGGCTCGCTTTGAGCACGCTGCTCACGCTGCACGACCCGCAGACCGCACGCCGCTATTACGAGGCCGGGTACTGGTGCGAGGACACGCTGTATACGCGACTCGCGCACCATGCGCGGAAGCGTCCCGACGCATACGCGCTGCGCGACAGCCGGCGCCGTCTCACGTGGTCGGGGCTGCTCGCATGGGTGGATGCGCTAGCGTTCGATTTCCACAGGACGGGGCTCAAGCGCGGGCAGCGCGTGTCGGTCTGGCTGCCGAATCGCGCCGAAGCGGCCGTCGTGCTGCTTGCGTGCTCCCGGAATGGTTACGTATGCAATCCATCGCTGCACCAGAACTATACGGTGGGCGAGGTCGTGGCGCTCCTGGAGCGCATCCAAAGCGCGGCGTTGTTCGCGCAGCCCGGCTACGGAGCTGATGCCGATCGCGCGGACATCTTCATTGCGGCGAAGGCGCTGCCGGCGATGAGGCGCCTCTATTGCCTGGATGCGGCGGCAATCCGTAACCCGGTGATGCCGGGGGTCGCCACTTTCCCCGAGCAGGGTGCTGCGGTTGACACCCTGGCCCTGCCCGAAGTGGATGCCAATCCCGACAAGGTCTGTTATCTCGCGTTCACTTCCGGTACGACGGGTCTGCCCAAAGGCGTGATGCACTCGGACAACACGCTGCTTGCAAACGGCCGGGCAATGGTGCGCGACTGGCGTCATGGCGAGCGCACGGTGATCTACAGCATGAGCCCGCTGTCGCACCACATCGCGACGGTGGCCATCGAGCAGAGTCTGGTCGCGGGATTCGAGTTGGTGGTGAACGACTTGCCCGGCGGCAGGAAGCCGCTCGACTGGATTGTCGAGACCGGCGCGACGTACGTGATGGGCGTGCCCACCCACGGCATCGATATCCTCGCGGACATGAAACGGCGCGGCTTGACGAAGCTGGGCAATGTCACCGTGTTTTACATGGCTGGATCCGTTATCCCGCCGGAGACGGCAAGAGCCTTCCTCGACATGGGGATCAAGCCGCAGAACATCTATGGCATGACCGAGAACGGCTCCCATCAGTACACGCTGCCCGACGATGATGCACGAATCGTGACCACGACGTGCGGCAAGGCTTGCCACGGCTACGAGACACGGCTGTGGGACCAGGAGAACCCCGATATGGAAGCGAAACCCGGCGAGATCGGTGAGATCGGCACCCGTGGCGCGCTACTCACGCTAGGCTACTTCGATAACCAGGCCGCGACTGAGGCTTCGTTCAATCGCAGCGGCTGGTTCATGAGCGGGGACCTGGGGCGCTTCGACGCGAATGGCAATCTCCAGATCGTCGGCCGCAAGAAGGACCTGATCATCCGCGGCGGATACAACGTTCACCCGGCGCGCATCGAGAACCTGGCGTTGAAGCATCCCGCGGTATTGAAGGCTGCGGCATTTCCGGTCGCCGATGCGCGGCTCGGCGAGCGCGTGTGCCTGGCCGTAATAGCGCGCGAAGGCGCCGGCGTGGACGCCGATGAATTGCTCTCGCATCTTGCCGGCGCCGGGCTTTCGAAATACGACATGCCCGAATACTTCATCACGCTGGATGCGTTCCCCCTCACGGCGAGCGGCAAGATACTCAAGCGCGAGCTGGTGGAATGGACCAAGAGCGGCAGGATCAGGCCTGCGCAAGTGCGCTGGGTGGCCGATAGGGCGAAACACGAGACATGAGACGGGAATGGCGATCGAGCTGACACGGGTCGACGAATTCGCGCTGATCACGCTGAACCGACCAGAGGCGCTGAATGCGCTTTCGTTCTCCCTGATCCGCGACCTCGGGCGCGCGCTTGACGAGGTCGCTGCGGGTGAAGCGCGTGGGCTCATCATTACCGGTGCGGGCGTAAAGGCGTTCTGCGCGGGCGCCGACATCAAGGAGCTGACGGGCCGCTCGATGATGCCGCAGAGGGCGGGCGCCGAGCTCGGGCAGGCGACGTTTGCAAAGCTCGATCGCTTGCCGGTGCCATCGGTGGCGGTCATCAACGGCTACGCATTCGGCGGCGGGCTTGAGCTTGCGCTCGCCTGCACCTTCCGGATCGCCACGCGCAACGCAAAGATGGGGCTGCCTGAAATCAAGCTCGGGCTCATTCCAGGCTACGGCGGCACGCAGCGGTTGCCGCGTCTCGTTGGCGAAGCGCGTGCGCTGGAGATGATCATGACCGGCCGCACGGTAGACGCCGAAGAAGCGCACCGCATCGGACTCGTGAACCGGATGGTGGATGGCGACCCGGTGGCGCAGGGCGTCGCGTTCGCTCGCGGGTTCGCAGAATACAGCCGGCCGGTGCTGGCGCTTGCGCGCGACGCGGCGACCCGAGCGCTCGACGTGCCGCTCACCGAGGGCCTCAAGGTCGAGGCGGACCTCTCGACGCTCGCATTTCAGACGAAGGACGCGGCCGAGGGCATGGCGGCGTTCATCGATAAGCGCAAGCCGAAGTTCAGGGATGAATAACGGGTGCAGGGCAAGACCATTGCCGTAACCGGGGCAAGCCGCGGCATCGGCGCGGCGATCGCCCTGGAGCTCGCGCAGCGCGGATTCACCGTGGCCTGCCTGACGCGCAAGGGTGCGGGGGCCGAAGCCGCGGGCGTGCCTGCGGAGCGCGTGATCGACGTGCAATGCGACGTGACCGACGAAGCCAGCGTGAAGCGCGCCTTCTCCGAGACTGTGACAAGAGCCGGAGGACTCCACGGGCTGGTCAACAACGCGGGTATCCACATCGATGCGCCCAGCCATGAGATGTCTACCGACACCTACGAGCAAGTGATGGCGACCAACGCAACGGCCGTATTCGCGGCGTGCCGCGAGGCATACCCCCACCTCGTGCGAGCGGGCGGCGGCGTGATCGTCAACATCGGCTCGTTTTTCGACCGGATCGGCGTCAAGCGTAATCTCGCCTATTGCGCGTCAAAGGCCGCCGTGGGGGCAATCACGCGGTGCCTTGCGGTGGAATGGGCGGGCAAAGGGGTGCGGGTGCTGGACGTCGCGCCCGGTTACATCGAGACCGACCTCAATCGCGACACGCTCGCGAGCGGGCCGCTGCGCGACTTCCTGGCGAAGCGGATTCCCGGCGGCAGGACCGGCTCGACGCGCGACGTGGCGCGGCTCGTCGCGGCGATCTTCAGCGAAGACATTCCGTTTCTGACCGGCGAGACGATCTATCTCGACGGCGGCCAGGGCATCGCGCACTAGGATCCCATGAGCGTATTCGACCGGCTTGATGCGGGCGTTCCCCTGTCCAGCGAAGAGCGCATGCTGCTCGAGAGCGTACGGCAGCTCGCGCGCGACGCGATTGCGCCGCGCGCCGAGCACTATGACAGGACCGGCGAGTTCCCGTTCGATAACATTGATAAAATCAATGTATTGGGGTTGAACGGGGTGTTTATCCCCGAGGCTTACGGCGGCGCGCCGCTGTCGTATGCCGCCTATCTTGCGTGCGTGCGGGAGCTCAGCAGGGCGTGCGCTTCCACCGGCGCCATCTGGGCGACCAACTTCCACGCGATCAAGCCGCTGATCGACTTCGGGACCGAGGACCAGAGGAAACGGCTCCTGCCGGTGATCGCAAAGGGCGGATTGGCATCGCTCGTCATCACCGAGCCCACGGCGGGATCCGATGCGACCGGCATGAAGACGACGTTTCGGCCCGACGGCGACGCGATCGTCGTCAACGGCACGAAGACCTTCATCACCAACGGGGCGCATGCCGATCTTTACCTTGTCTTCGGCAAGTGGAGCGGGATCGATGACGGCAAGGCGGCGATCTCCACATTGGTGGTCGAGAAGGGCGCGGCGGGGCTCAAGGTGGGGCGCGAGGAGGACAAAATGGGTCTCCGGGCCTCCAGCACTGCGGGGCTCGCGTTCGACAACTGCCGGGTTCCCCGCGCGAACCTGCTCCGTGAGCCGGGCGAGGGGTTGAAGATCCTGCTGGCATCGCTCAACAAATCGCGTCCGAGCATCGCGGCCCATGCACTCGGCATCGCGCGTGCGGCATTCGAGGATGCGGTGGCCTATATCAACCAGCGCAGGCAGTCGGGGCGGCGAATCGTCGAGTTCCAGGGCATCCAGTTCATGCTCGCGGACATGGCGACCGAGCTTGCGCAATGCGAGGCGTGGCTATGGTACGTGGCGCGGCTGGTGGATTCCGGCGCGACCGACTTCGGCATCGAGGCCTCGATGCTCAAGCTGCGCGCCTCCGATCTCGCGATGCGGATTGCGACCGATGCGGTGCAACTGCACGGCGGCTACGGTTACTGCAAGGACTACCGCGTCGAGCGGCTGATGCGGGATGCCAAGATTACGCAAATCTGGGAAGGCACGAACCAGATCCACCGCCAGCTGATCGGCCGCAGCTTCATAAGAAAGTGAAAGCAGGAACGCGTGTCATTGGAACGATCACTTCCACCCGCCGAAGGAGGACGTCATGCACTTAACCTTGCGTCGTGTCGCTGGTGAGCGGCGAGACTTCGATGCTGTTCGCCACGATCCCTTCGGCAATCCAGCACATCCAGGCGGGAAGGCTGCGCGGCCTGGCGGTCAGCCGGGCGAAGCGCAGTTCCGCGCTTCCCGACATCCCGACGGTTGCCGAGGCGGGCGTTCCCGGCTATGAGGCGATCGAATGGAACGGCGGCATGGTCCCGGCCGGCACCCCTCAGGCTGTCATCCGGCGAATTCACGCATCGCTTTCCAAGGTGCTGTCGATGCCCGCCATAAGCGAACGTATCGTCGGATTGGGTGCGGAGCCGGTGGGAAGCTCGCCGGCAGAATTCGCCGCATTCATCAAAAGCGAGCTCGCCACGTGGTCGAAAGTGATCAAAGAAGTGGGAATTTCCATCGAGTGATGACAACAGCAATCAAGACCGTGGGAGTTGCGGGCAGCGGCACGATGGGCGCGGGAATCGCCATCGTTGCCGCGCGCGCCGGCTTCAAGACCATCATCTATGACGTGCGCGAGGAGGCGCTGTCCCGTGCGCGCAAGCAGACCGAGGGATTTTTCGCGAAATCGGTCGAGCGGAAAAAGCTCACGCAGCCGCAGGTGGACAAGATCATCGGCGATCTCACCGGCACGACCCGCATCGCGGAGCTTGCGGCGTGCGATATCGTGATCGAGGCGGTGTTCGAGGACCTGAAGGTGAAGCACGCGCTGCTCGGAGAGCTGGACAAGGTCTGTCCGGCGCACACTCTGTTCGCGTCCAACACGTCCACCCTGTCGATCACCGAGATCGCCGCCGGCTCCGGGCGCGACGAACGTGTCGTCGGCATGCATTTCTGCCTGCCGGCGCAGCTGATGAAGCTCGTGGAAATGTCGCCGGGCATCCGCACCGGCGATGACGCATTTCGCGCGGCGTGGGAATTCTGCATGGCGCTGGGCCAGATCCCGGTCAGGACCAAGGACAATCCGGGATTCATCCTCAATTACTTTTTGGTGCCGTTCAACAACGATGCCATCCGGCTGGTGGAGGCGGGCGTCGCCGCGCCGGCCGATATCGACCGCGCGGTGAAGAGCGGCCTCGGCTACCCGATGGGGCCGCTCGAGCTGCTCGATCTCGTCGGGCTCGACACGCACCTGCTGGTCGCCGAGGCGCTTTACGCGTCGACCCACGAGCCGCGCACGGCGGTACCGGCGCTGGTGAAGCGCATGATCGCGGCGGGCCACTTGGGCCGAAAGACCGGGCGGGGGTTCTACACCTACCAAGGCAACGCGATGTTCGGAGGATGAACGCTCCGCGTTCATCCTTAATGGGAAAACGGAAATGAAATATCAAATCATTCACGCCGGCGAAAGTCGGTCGTTTGCCGATGACCATCCGTTGGTCGCGGGTGCGGCAGAAAGCGGGGAAATTGCGGTCGTCATCGGTACGATGGCAGGGACGGTCTTCACGGAACTTGTTGATCGTGGGCGCAAGCTCGCGATACTGATCGAGCTCGGGACCGAATGCCTGGGCGCGCATACGGGCGAATCGCGCGGCGAGGAAGGCTCCAACGTGCTGGGATTCGCCCGTTTCCGCCTCGGCGACGCCGATCCCTCGAATCTCGTGGAGCTGGTGCGCCAGCCGCGCACGACCGAAGCCGCGCTTGCCGCCGCAAAACAGGTGCTGGAGGGCGCCGGCCTTCAGGTCGCTGTATGCGCCGACTTCGCCGGACGCATCATCGACCGGCTCGTGCGGCCATACTACAACGCGGCGCTCAGGCGGCTCGACGAAGGACTGGCGACCGCTGACGATCTCGACACGACGCTGAAACTGGGCCTGGGCTACCCCGAAGGCCCCATCGCGCTGCTGGAGCGCACGGGCCTCAGCCATCACTTCCATGTCACGCAGGCGCTCTACGAGGCTTACGGCGATCCGGCCTACGCGCCCGCCCGACGCGCGCATGTCGCGAAACAGAGGGGATAGGACCCATGCAACCACTCGAAGGCGTGCGCGTTCTCGACTTCGGCACGCTGTTGCCGGGGCCGCTCGCGACGTTGATCCTCGCCGAAGCCGGCGCGGAAGTCATCAAGATCGAGCGTCCCGGCCGCGGCGACGAGATGCGCTCGTACGAGCCCAAATTCGGCGCTGACAGTGTCAACTTCGCGCTGCTGAATCGCGGTAAACGCAGCATCGCGATCGATCTCAAGGCGCCGGGCGCAGTGGACAGGCTCGCGCCGCTCATCGTGGGCGCGGACGTAGTGGTGGAGCAGTTCCGGCCGGGCGTCATGGACCGGTTGGGCCTGGGGTACGAGGTTCTGAGGAACATCAACCCGCGCCTTATCTACTGCGCGATCACCGGCTACGGCCAGCACGGGCCCCGCAAGGATGTCGCAGCGCACGACCTCAACTACGTGGCCGAGGCAGGCATGCTGTCGCTTGCGGCGGGCGCGGATGGCGCGCCGGTGCCGCCGGCGGCGTTGGTTGCCGACATCGGCGGCGGGACCTACCCCGCGGTCATCAACATCCTGCTCGCCCTGCGGAACCGCGAGCGCACCGGCGAGGGCTGCAAGCTCGACCTCGCAATGGCCGATAACCTGTTCACGTTCCTGTACTGGGCGCTCGGAAACGGGCTCGCCGCGGGCGAATGGCCGAAGCCCGGCAGCGATCTCGTAACCGGCGGCAGCCCGCGCTATAACGTCTACCGTAGCAAGGACGGCAAGTTCATCGCCGCCGCGCCGCTCGAGCAGAAGTTCTGGGAGAACTTCTGCGATGCGATCGGGCTTCCGCCGGCGCTGCGCGATGATGCTCCGGATCCCGCCGCCACGAAGCGGGCCGTGGCGGAGATCATCCGCGGGAAATCGGCGGCAGAGTGGCGCAGCCGCTTCGAGCGCCGCGACGTCTGCTGCTCGGTGATGGCGAGCATCGAAGAGGCGCTGCGCGATGCGCACTTTGCGGCGCGCGGGGTGTTCGCGCGCAAGCTCGTGGCCGGCGGCGAGACCATTACCGCCCTGCCGGTGCCGGTGGCGGAGATCTTCCGTCCGCGCGGGACTGAAGCGGGATATCCGGCGCTTGGCGAAGCGAATTCCCTGATGAAGTAATGGCGGCGGAGAAACCGGTGCGCGCGTTGGTGGTGAAAGAACACGGCCCGATCGAAAACGTGGCGCTCAGCGATATTCCCGACCCTCGTCCGGGCAGGGCCGCGGTACTGATCGACGTGCGCGCGGCCAGCGTCAACTTCCCCGACTTGCTGGTCATTGGCGGGACCTATCAGAATCTTCCGCCGCGGCCGTTCGTGCCGGGCAAGGACCTCGCCGGTGTCGTCGCCGCGGTGGGCGAGGGCGTGACGCTGGTGAAAGCTGGCGACCGCGTGATGGCGCAGATCGAGCACGGCGCTTACGCCGAGCGCTGTGTGGTGCCCGAGCAGAACTGCTCCGTGATGCCGGCGGGCATGAGCTACGCGGAAGGCGCCGCGATGGGGCTCGCCTATCTCACCGCGCATTTTGCGCTGGTGGAACGCGCGGGCTGCCGGGCCGGCGAGACCGTGCTCGTGACGGGCGCTGCTGGCGGCGTCGGGCTCGCCGCGGTGCAGGTGGCAAAGGCGCTCGGCGCAACGGTGGTCGCGGCCGTGAGCTCGGCGGAGAAGGCCGCAGTAGCGAAGACCTCCGGCGCCGACCATGTCGTGCGCACTGACGTACCCGACCTGCGCGAGACGTTCCGCACGCAGGTATTCGACGCCGTCGGGAAGCGCGGCGTGGATATCGTGATCGATCCCGTCGGCGGCAACGTATTCGACGCCAGCCTGCGCGCGGTTGGCTGGTGTGGACGCATCGTCATCGTCGGTTTCGCCGAAGGGCGCGTCCCCGAGATCAAGACCGGGCTCGTCCTCGTGAAAAACATCGCGCTGATCGGGCTGCAAGTCAGCGATTACCGCGACCGCGAGCCCGCGAAGGTGCGCCGCGTGCTGGCCGAACTTTTCGCCTGGTACCAGCAGGGCAAGGTGAAACCGCACGTGATGGCGCGCTTTCCATTGCACGAGCACCGCGCGGCGCTTGCGGCCGTGCGCGACCGCAGGGTGGTGGGCAAGGTGGTGCTCGTGATGCGCGATTGACCCGCAGTGGTTCCACACTGCGGACGGCGTGCGCCGTTGCGTTGACACCCACACGGCCCGACATTATAAAGAGGCTGGTCCCAGCGGCTCGGGACGGATTCGACGATCCGGAGTTTTTCATGATGTCTCGCATCGGCCTGCTGGTCCCATCCTCCAACACCACGGTGGAGCCGGAGTTCTACCGCGCGCTGCCGGCGGGCGTCACGCTGCACACGGCGCGCCTCTACCTCACCAAGATCACCCCCGATGCCATACTCGGCATGGTGCAGGATATGGAGACGCAGGCGAAGCTGCTCGCATCGGCCGATGTGGATGTCATCGTGCTGGGCGCCACCGCGCCGAGTTTCTTGAAGGGCTTGGGCTACGACCGCGAGCTGATCGGCAAGATCGAGGCCGCGAGCGGCAAGCCCGCGACCACCACCTCCACGGCATTGATCGAGGCGATCCGCTGCCTCGGCGCGAAACGGGTCGTGCTGGGCTCGGCCTACGACGAGAAGGTGAGCGCGATTGCGCAATCGTTCATCGAAGCGAGCGGCATCACGGTGCTCGATGCGCAGGGGCTGGGATACGTCGACAACCTCAAGGTCGGGCGGCTCGCCGCCGACACGGCATACGACCTCGCGCGCAAGGTGGATCGTCCCGATGCCGATGCGATCGTGCTCGCCTGCACCAACTGGAAGACCATGGACGCGATCGACCGGATCGAGCGCGACACCGGCAAGCCGGTGGTCTCGACGACGCAGGCAAGCGTCTGGGCGGCGCTGCGGATGATCGGTGCGCCGGGCGTCACCGGATACGGCCGGCTGCTGCGCGAGGTGGCGGCTGCCGGCAAGCAAGTACAACCCGCCTAGCAGCCTGTCGGCTCGGCGCTAACCAGGAGCGACTGCCCATGCGTTCACACCGACCGCTCATGATGCCAAGTCCGACAGTCTGCTAGGAGAAAGATCATGTACGGATGGCGCGGCCGCATCGGCCTGCTGGTGCCCTCGATCAATACCACCATGGAGACGGAGTTCTGGCGCATCGCTCCCGCAGGCGTGTCGGTGCATTCGGCACGCATATCGGGCGGCCGCCACGGCACCCCGGAGGAGCTGCGCGGCATGGAGAATGCAAGCAAGGCCGCTGCGCGCGACGTGGCGATGATCGAGCCTGACGTGGTGGCCTACGGCTGCACCAGCGGCAGCTTCTTCGAGGGGCCCGAGTGGAACGCGAAGATCTGCGAGCAGCTGACCGAAATCACCGGAGCACCGACAGTGACCACCGCCGGCGCCATGGCGGCGTGCCTCCTCGCCGGGGGGCATCGCAAGGTCGACGTGGTGACGCCGTACGTCGAGCTTACCAACGAGCGCCTGAAGCAGTTCTTGCGCGCCCACGGCATCGAAGTCTCCCGGCTCGGCACCTTCGATATGCTGGACATGTTCGACCACGCGAAGATCCAGCCCGAGGAGATCTACCAGAAGGTGAAGGAAACCAACAGCGCCGATACTGAGGCGATTTTCGTGGCCTGTACCCAGCTCCGCGCGCTCGAGGTGATCGATCTGCTGGAGCGGGACCTGGGCAAGCCGGTATATTCGGCGGTGCAGGCGAGCGCGTGGCAGGCGTATGCGGAGATGGGCATCGACCCGCGTATCGCAGACTGCGGCAGCCTTTTGCGCAAGCTCTCGGAACCCGGCGCGCTCAAGCAGCCGGCGAAGCGCCTGCGCAGGTCGGCTTGGGCGGCGAAGGCAATCGCCGACAAGTGACAGCAGATTCCGAGACATTCGACGTCGTCGTCGTGGGTGGCGGCGGCGCGGGCCTGGCGGCGGCCGCCGAAGCCGCGCGGCTCGGCCGCAGCGTGGTGCTGCTCGAGAAGAATCCCGAGCCCGGCGGCTCGACCTCGTGGTCTGTGGGATCGATGACGGTAACCAACAGCCCGCATCAGAGGAAGGCGGGGATCCAGGACACGCCGCAGGCGCACTTCGAGGACATGGAAAAGCACGCCGGGCCGCTGGCGCAGCGCGACAACCCGGTGCTCCGACGCATCCTGGTCGAGAACACGACCGACATGCTCGAATGGCTCATGCGCATCGGTGTCGTGTTCGTGGGGCCCATGCCCGAGCCGCCGCACCGCTACAATCGCATGCACAACGTAGTGCCCAATTCGCGCTCGTTCGCCTATCATCTCGCGCGGCACTGCCGCCGGCTGGGCGTGGACATGCGCGTCAATTCCGCGGCGCGGCGGCTGCTGACTGAGGGCGGGCGCGTGGGTGGCGTTGAAGCACAAGGCGCCGATGGCGCAACCAGGGACTTCCGGGCGCGCGGCGGCGTGGTGGTGGCGAGCGGGGATTACAGCGCCAGCCGCGATCTGAAGGCGGAATTCGCCTCGCCGGATCTCGCGGAGGTGGACGCGGTCAATGTGACGGCCACCGGCGACGGCCACCGCATGGCACGCGAGCTTGGCGCGGTGGTGGTGAACGGCGACATCATCCGCGGCCCGATCATGCGCTTCATCCCGCCCACGCGCGAGAACCTTCTGAGGCGGCTGCCGCCGTGGCGGCCGCTTGCCGTGTTCATGGCGTGGTGCTACGAGCACGTGCCGCAGCGGCTGCTGCGCCCGTTCCTGATGAGTTTCCTCACTACCGCGCTGGGTCCGTCGCCGGAGCTCTACCAGGAGGGGGCAATCCTCATCAACCGGCGCGGCGAGCGTTTTACCGACGAGCTGGGCAAGCCCAACCTCGACACCGCGCGGCAGCCGGACCGCATCGCGTGGATCCTGTTCGATCGCAGGGTCGCGGAGAAATTCACGGCGTGGCCGTATTACGTGTCGACCGCGCCTGGGGTGTCCTACGCCTATCTTGCCGATTACCGCCGCAACCGCGCCGACATCTACCACGAGGCACCGACTCTCGAGGGACTTGCCGCGAGCATGGGTGTGCCCGGCGAGGCGCTCGCGCGCGCGGTGTCCGTCTACAATCAAGGAGAGCGCGGCGCGCGGCCCGCTCTGGACGCTGCGCCGTTCTACGCGCTGGGCCCGGTGAAGAGTTATGTGGTGTTCACCGACGGCGGCCTCAAGGTCGATTCCGAGTTGCGGGTCCTGCGCGGCGACGGCAGCGCGATTCCGGGCCTCTACGCCGCCGGGTCGGCCGGACAAGGCGGGCTGCTTCTCGAGGGCCACGGCCACCACCTGGGATGGGGCTTCATTTCCGGCCGCATTGCCGGGCGCAACGCCGCGTTCGCGGTGCCGCCCCGGAAGGGGATGGGTGATGCGTGATGGGTGATGCGATTCACGCGTTGCCGATGGGGGCGGGTGCTGCCCCGTCGCTCGCGGCGGGGTACGGGTTCGGCCGGTCGTCAGCATGATCTTCATGTCGCAAAGCGGCCTCACCGACCCAGCCCGCTCGTCGGCGTGGGATGCGTGGTACGTGGAGCATCTGCGCACGATGCTGACGGTCAGCGGCATTCACTCGGCGCAGCGATTCTCGACGGATAGTCGAGGGTATTCGCCTTCGCTCGCAATGTACTCCCTCGACGGGGCGGAGGTGTTCAACGATCCGTACTACCTTAGCGTGCGCGGGCTGGGCGAATGGCAGCCGCTCATCGACCGCCGCTATTACCGGCGCAATCTTTTTTCCGGGCCGGACCGCGCGCCCGTGGTCGGCTCCGGCTCCTGTCTCATCGTCGCCGACCGCGAGCGCGAAGATGCGGCGCTTTCTGACCTTGCCATGACGTGGCTTGTATGCGTCGGCATCGACCGCTCGACGCCCATGCGCGGCATCGCGGTGCTGGACGGGGCGGTCGCAGCGCGGCTGGGGCGCCAGGACGCCGCAGTCTACCGCCCGGTCACAGCGTACATGACCTCCAGTGACGCAGGCTGAGCGGGAAGCGCGTCTCGCGCTCGGTCGCATTGGTGATCGCGGTTCTGGCGATGATCCAGCACGACAAGAATCGCTTGTGGGAACGCATCGTCGCCCGGCACGGCCTGCAGGACGTGCCGCGGTCGCGCGTCGCGCTATGGGAGTATGGCGGCTATGTGTTCGCGCCGAAATGGGACATAATGTCTTCGATGGACAAGGCACGCCGGCTTGGATTCGCCGAGCGCGCCGATACTCCCGAGATGCTCACGCGGCTGTTTGGGGCCTATCGCGCCCAGCGCATCATTTCATGAGAGGAGGAGGATCAAGATGCGAACCGTCATCGCAAGAACCCTGTTCGCTGCCGGCGCAGTCGCGGCGGCGACGCTGGCCGCGCCGCAGCCCGCAGCGTCCGCCGCCTATCCCGAAAAGTCGATCCGCTGGATCGTGCCCTGGCCGCCGGGCGGCGGGGCCGACGTGCTCTCGCGCATGCTGAGCCCGCATCTGTCGGAGGGGCTCAAGCAGCAGATCATGATCGACAATCGCGGCGGCGCGGCAGGCAACATCGGCGCCGAGCTCGCGGCGAAGTCTCCTGCGGACGGCTACACCATCGTGTTTGCCTACTCCGGCACCCATGCGATCAATCCGAGCATCTACCGGCGGATGCCGTTCACGGAGAGCGACTTCGCGCCGATCATCTGGCTCTCTTCGGTGCCGCAGGTGCTGGTGGTGCATCCGTCCGTGCCGGTGAGCAACGTAAAGGAACTGATCGCGCTCGCGAAGAAGCGGCCCGGAGAGCTCACTTTCGGCTCGAGCGGCAGCGGCGCGTTTAACCATCTCACCGGAGCATTGTTCACCACCACTACCGGGACCAGGATCACGCACGTGCCGTACAAGGGCGGCGGGCCGGCCGCGGTGGCGTTGCTGTCCGGCGAGATCACGATGATTCTCGGTGAGCCGGCCTCGATCGTCGGGTTTGTGAACGCGGGCAAAGTGCGGGCGCTTGCGGTCACCAGCGCGAGGCGCGCGCCGGGGATGCCGGATTTGCCGACGATGCAGGAGGCGGGCGTTTCCGGCTACAGCGCGACGTCGTGGAACGGCATGCTCGCCCCGGCCGGCACGCCGGCCGGCATCATCAAGCGCCTCAACGCGGAGTTCAACCTCATCATTGCCGGGCCCGAAGTCGGGAAGCGGATGCTCGCCAACGGCTACGAGCCGGTCGGCGGGCCACCCGAGAAATTCGGCGCGCACATCCGCGCCGAGATCGCCAAGTGGGCGCCGGTGGTCAAGGCGACCGGCGTCGTGGTGGATTGAGGGGCCGGCAGGTGGGCGGCAAGTCGATGGGGTTACTGGATAAGCGGCTTCGCCGCATCAGCCGGCGGGAAACGCGGACACCAGCGCTTCGGCGGCGTTCTTCTCGTGCTCGAGGCGTTGCACCCGCTGCGCCAGGCGATCCGCCTCCACGGGTGTCGCATCGAGGCCGAACGCAAAGCAGCCGTGCAGTTTCGCCCGCACTTCGGCTTCGCTCATCGGCTCCTGCGGACTGCCCTTGATCGTATCACTCGCGGCCTCCAGCTCGCGGCCGTCCTTGAGCGTGAGTTTCACGCGCGCGGGCTCGATGGCGGCGGGATCTATCGCCTGGTCGGCGATTACCTTCGTGATTCCTGTCAGGGCGGCGATGCGCGGGTCCGTAATGCCCGGCTTCTGGAACGAGTTCAGGTCCACCCGCCCGTCCGCGAACGCGCGCGCGAAACTGTAGGCCGCGTTGAACTGGGCATGCACGATTTCGTTGCGCGCGGGATCATACGGCTCGCCCACCGTGAGCCAGTTGACGTGTCCCATGCGGATCTCGACGCCCGACACATCGGCGGGGTTTACCCCTTCTCGGTGGAGCCGGATGCCGAGACCGATGGCGGTGTGATTGCAGCGGCAGCACGGGTAAGGCTTGAAGCTGTACTCGAGCGTCCGCCATTCCTCACCCAGGCGGTCGGTGAGGATTTCCGGCCTTACCTCGTTGCGCTCATACAGCGCGAAGAGGCCTGCGTTGCCCTCCAGCGTGCGCCGGGTGCCGGTGAGCCCGTCGGCCCCAAGGAAGGCGCCCAGCACCGCGGCCCGCGCCGCGAAGCCCGCGCCGAGCCGCTTCGACAAGACGCCATCCCGCATGCTCTGGGCGGAGCCGCTCGCCTGGTGGTAGGCCATGCCCAGCGCGTTGGCGAGCCGGCGGCGGTCGAGGTTCATGAGCTTGCCCGCCGCGAGACTTGCGGCGAGCGTGCCAAAGACCATGGTCGGGTGCCAGCCCTTGCCCAGGCTGTTGTGGCAGGCGAGTCCCAGCCGCGCGTGAAGTTCCGCACCGACGGCGAACGCGAGGATGAACTCGCGGCCGTCCACGGGGCCGGCGTCCTCCGCGGTCGCGAGCAGCGCCGGCAGCACCACGCAGCTGGTGTGCACGCGCGCCGGGTCGTGCTGGTCGTCGAAGTCGAGCGCGTGTCCCGCCGCACCGTTGGCGAGCGCGGCGGTAGGCGGGGAATAACGGCGCTTTCCGGTCAAGCCGGTCGCCGAGCCGGATGTTTCCCAGCGCGCGAGCCTGGCGTTGAGCTCCGCAATGCCGGGCGCACGTGCGGCACCCCCGATGACGCCCAGCGTGTCGAGGATCAGCGCCTTGACTGTCGCCACCACCGGCGCCGGCAGCGTCTCGTAACGCCATCGGGCGATGCTCTCGCACAGGCGCTGACTGTAGCCGTCCTCCAGCGCGACGCCTGCGGATTCCTGCTTCATCGGTATGACGGCGGCCATGTTGATGGCTCCTTGGGTGCGGGTTGCGCGTCCGGTTCAGGGCCGGCGCGCGAGCGCGGAGCCCTTCGCCTTGCCCAATTGTTAGATTAATACACTCATGCTTAAATGGACAATTCCCTCGACTGCAAGGCTTCCATGGCCACGGTTTGCGTCGGCATCGACACCGGCGGAACATTCACCGATCTCGTCGCGGTCGAGCTCGGCCGCAAGCAATACCACTACCACAAGGTGCCGACGACGACGGCCGATCCCGCGCGCGGCATACTCGACGGCATCGCGGAGCTGCTTGAGCAGAACGGCCTCCGGCGCGGCGACGTCGCCTCTCTTGTGCTCGGTACGACGCTCGCGACCAACGCCGTGCTCGAGGGCAAATGGGCGCCGACCGGGCTCATCACGACCGCGGGCTTCCGCGACGTGCTCGAGCTCGCGCGCCAGCGCCGGCCGCATTACTTCAATCTCGACATTCCCAAGCCGATGCCGCCGGCGGCGCGCGACTGCCGGATCGAGGTGGGCGGCCGAATTGCGAACGACGGGTCTGAAGTCGCGCCGCTCGCGGAAGACGACGTGCGCCGCGCGGTGGAGGTTCTGAGAGCGAAAAGGGTCGAGGCGGTCGCCGTCTGCTTCCTGCACGCCTACGCCAATCCGGCACACGAAGAGCGGGCGCGGGCGCTGCTGAAGGAACTCTGGCCCGAGGTCTATCTCTGCACCTCGGGCGACGTGCTGGCGGAGTTCCGCGAGTTCGAGCGCTTTGCCACCGCCACGGTCAACGCAAGCCTGATGCCGATCATGGACCGCAACCTCGAGCGCTTCGAGCGCGGCGTGGCGGAGCTGGGGATACGCCATACGCCGCGCGTGATGCAATCGAACGGCGGCGCGGTGTCCCCCGGTGCGGTGCGGAAGCTCCCGGTCAACACCTTTTTCTCCGGTCCCGCGGGGGGCGTCATCGGAGCCGTCGGCCTGGGCGGACAACTCGAGTTGCCCAATCTCATCACCTTCGACATGGGCGGCACCTCGACCGACGTGTGCCTGATCCGCGACGGCGAGGCGGCCAAGAAGAGCGAGCGCCAGATGGGCGGCTTCCCGGTGCGCACGCGTACGCTCGACATCCACACCATCGGCGCCGGCGGCGGGTCCATCGCCTGGGTCGACGCAGGCGGATTGCTCAAGGTGGGGCCGCAGAGCGCGGGCGCGCATCCCGGCCCCGCGGCGTATGGGCGCGGCGGCACGCGCGCCACCGTGACCGACGCCAACGTCGTGCTGGGCCGCTTGAATCCGAAAACGCTGCTCGGCGGGCGCATGACCATGTATCCGGAAAAGGGCCGCGTTGCGATCGACGAGCTGGCGGGCAAGCTCGGCGTCAACGGGGTGAAGGCCGCGGCCGGGGTGGTCGAGATCATCAACGTCAACATGATGGGCGCGGTGCGCGTGATCTCGGTCGAGCAGGGCGAAGACCCGCGCGATTTCACGCTGGTTGCGTTCGGCGGCGCGGGGCCGCTGCACGCCGCAGATGTCGCGCGCAACATGGGCATGAGCAAGGTCCTGGTCCCGCCGCGGCCCGGGCTGTTGTCCGCCATCGGCCTGCTGCACGCCGACGTGCGCGGCGACTTCAGCCTGACGCGGCTGGTGCGTGCGGAAGCCGCGAACCTCGGGCTGCTCAACGCCGGCTTCGGCGAGTTGAAGAGACGCGGCGCCGCCTGGCTGAAGGGCGAGGGCGAGGCGCGCGCGGACTACGGCTGGTTCGCCGACCTGCGCTATTTCGGGCAGAACTCGGAGTTGATCCTCGAGTTGGCGAGCGACCGGTTCACCTCCGCCGCGCTGACGAAGCTCGCCGAGGCGTTTCATCGCCGCCACAAGGCGTTCTACGGCTACGACATGCGCGCGCAGCCGGTGGAGATCGTGAACCTGCGGCTCGTCGTGACGGCGAAGCGTCGCGCGCCGCCCAGAGAGCGGGCACGGTTGAGGCGCGGCGCGGCAAAACAGGCGTTCCTGGAGAAGCGCAAGGTCTGGTTCCCGGAAACGGGATTCGTAGCCGCGCCGGTGTACGACCGGGACCGGCTGCCCGCGGATTGCCGCATCGCCGGCCCGGCCATCATCGAGCAAATGGACGCCACCACGGTGGTGCCGCCGAACGCACGTGTCCGCAACGACATCCTCGGCTACCTTCACATGGAGCTCGCGGCAACCGCGCAAGAAAGGAGTGCCGCATGAGGCGCGCCGTGGACCCGATCAAGGCCGAAGTCGTCGCCCGTTTCCTGCTCGCGACCGCCGAGGAAATGGGCGCGACGCTCACCCGCACCGCGTTTTCCCCCAACATCAAGGAGCGCGCCGACTGCTCGACCGCGATCTTCGACCGCGCGGGGCAGGTGATCGCGCTCGCGCAGCGCGTGCCTATCCACCTGGGGTCCATGGTCGGCGCGGTGGACGAGATCCTCAAGCGCTACGGGGCGTCCGAGATCCGGCCCGGCGACATGTTCATCGCCAACGATCCGTACAACGGCGGCGGCACCCACCTGCCCGACATCAATATCATCGCTCCCGTGTTCATCGGCAGGAGGATCGTCGCCTACGTCGCCAACATCGCGCACCACGCCGACGTCGGCGGCATGGTGCCGGGGTCCGAGGCGGCGGTCTGCCAGTCGATCTATCAGGAGGGCATCCGCATTCCGCCGGTCCGCATCATGCTCGAGGGCAGGTTGAACCGCGACGTGAGCGACGTGCTGCTGCTCAATTCGCGCACGCCGGACGAGCGCATCGGCGACCTGCAGGCCCAATTCGCCGCGAACACGGTGGGCGCGAGGAGCGTGCTGCAGCTCATCAAACGCTATGGCGTGAAGGGGACCGAGGCGACCGTCGCGGCCTATCTCGATTTCACCGAGAAGCGCTTCCGCGCCGCGATCGAGCGGCTGCCGCGCGGTGTGTATGAGGCCGAGGACTTCCTCGACGGCAATGAGGAAGGCAGCGTCGCGCGCATCCGGCTGAAGCTCACGGTGGGCGCGGGCCGTATCGACTTTGATTTCGCCGGGTCCGACGCGCAGCTCCTTTCCGCGCGCAACATCCCGTACCGGGCGCTGCTCGCGACGGTCTATACGGTGGCGAAGACCCTGCTCGATCCGGAGGTGCCGGCGAACGCGGGCTATTACCGGACGCTGCACATCAGCGCGCCGCCGGGCAGCGTGGTGGGCCCGGTTCCGCCCGCGGCGATCGGCTGCCGCTCGATATCCGCAAGCGTGCTGGGCGACGTGATCGCGCGGGCGCTGTCGCAGGCGATGCCCGACAAGGCGCTGGCCGGTTGCGGGCCGCATCACCTCTACGTGCTGTCCGGCACCGATCCGCGCACGGGGACGTATTTCGTCGACTACGAGACGCTCGCCGGCGGCTACGGCGCCCGCGCGAAGCGCGACGGCGCGGATGGCGTGCGCGTGCATGCATCCGGCTCGTCCAACCTGCCGGTCGAGGCGCTCGAACACGCGTATCCCTTCCGCGTCGAGCGCTACGAGCTGCGGGAAGGATCGGGCGGCGCGGGCCAGTACCGCGGCGGCGCGGGGGTAATCCGGGACTACCGGGTGCTGGCGGACGACATTGTGGCGAGCCTCTCTTCGGAGCGCCAGCACGTGGCGGCGAAAGGGCTGGCCGGCGGCAAGGACGGCGTGACCGGCGCCTTCGTGTTGAACCCAGGGACCGTGGAGGAGCGTAGACTGCCCTCGGCGGCCGCCGACGTGCGGCTGCCGCGCGGCTCGGTCCTGCGCATCATGACGCCCGCGGGCGGCGGTTATGGGCCGCCGGAGAAACGCGACCCGGCGGCTCTGAAGCGCGACCGCCGCGAGGGGCGCGTGTAAGATAACATAATGAAACACGCGTGCGTTTCATTA
Source organism: Betaproteobacteria bacterium (assembly GCA_016192825.1). GTDB lineage: Bacteria > Pseudomonadota > Gammaproteobacteria > Burkholderiales > SG8-41 > SG8-41. Next base: position 75,212 of record JACPTK010000004.1, read on the forward strand.
TGTCACGGGCGCTAAGGATACCGTTGCGCGGAACGAGGAACGACGTATGAACCAGCCCGTAGCGGGAATCGAGGCGCTTGCCGCGGCGCGCAGTCATTTCCCGGCGCTCGAGCGCTGGACCTACATGGACATCGCCGGACGCAGCGTGCTGTCGCACGAAGTGCGCCAAGCGATCGACGCGCATTTGCACGAGCGCATGATGAACGGCGCCACGAGCAAGGAGGCGTTCTTCGATCTGGTCGAGCGCGCGCGCGGCCGTTTCGCCCGGCTGGTCAACGCACAGCCGGGCGAAGTCGCCTACGCGAAGAACATTTCCGAGGCGCTCAACATGATCGCTGCGGGCCTCGACTGGCAGCGTGGCGACAACGTCGTTCTGTGCCTCGAGCTCGAGCACCCGAACAACGTTTATCCGTGGCTCAATCTCCAGCGCTACGGCGTCGAGGTGCGCGCGGTGGGATCGCGCGACGGGCACATCCCGGTCGATGCGATGGCCGCGCGCATGGACGGCCGGACGCGGGTCGCGACGGTGTCGACCGTCACGTTCGCGCCGGGCTTCCGCACCGACGTCGCCACGATCGGCAAGGCCTGCCGGGAGCGGGGCGTGCTTTTGCTCGTGGACGCGGCTCAATCGGTCGGCGTGTTGCACACGGACGTGGTGGAATCCAACATCGACGCACTCGCCGTGTCCACCCAAAAAGGCCTGCTCGCGCTCTACGGCATGGGTTTCCTGTATTGCCGCAAGGAATGGGCGGAGCGGCTGCACCCGGCCTACCTCGCGCGCTTCGGCGTGGACCTGGGCGGCGCGCACGAGGCGACGATGGGCGACACGTCGTTCAAGCTCGCCCCCGGCGCCCGGCGCTTCGACTTGGGCAACTACAACTTCCTCGCGACCGCGGCGGTGGACGCCTCGATGCAGCAGCTGCTCGCATGGGACACGCGGGAAATCGAACGCCACGTGACCAGCCTCGCCCACGCGCTCGCGCAGGGCTTCCTCGACCTTGGACTGCCGGTCGCAGGGGGCGCGCCCGGACCGCACCTCGCGAACATCGTGACCGTGGGTGTATTGAGCGAAGATCACTACGGCACCGGCGAAGCGCTCTACGATCGGCTCTACGAATACCTCGTTGCCAGTGGCGTGAAGCTTTCGATCCGACGGGGCATGCTGCGCTTTTCGCTTCACGTCTATAACAGCATGGAAGATGTCGCGCGCGTGCTGCGTCTGACGCGGCAGTTTCTCGCGGGCGCAAGGGGACGCGACACTACAACTACCGTAAAGAAGGAGGCGAACCGATGACCGGTAAGGATTGGAGGATCGCGGGCGCATTGGCGTGCAGCCTGCTCGCGGGGGCGGTAACTGCGGCCGAATACCCGGCCCGTCCCGTTCGTTACGTCGTGGCGTTTTCACCGGGGGGTATCAACGATATCCTGGCCCGTATCGTGAGCCAGAAGCTGAACGAGTCCTGGGGTCAGACGGTAATCGTGGACAACCGGCCCGGCGCGGGCGGCAATCTGGCCGCAGCACTCGTGGCGAAAGCGACACCCGATGGTTACACGTTCATGAACATCAGCACCGCCCACACCATATCCCAGACGCTCTATGCCAAGCTCGACTACAGCCTGGAACGCAACTTGACGCCGGTCGTCGTGCTCGGCAACTCGCCGCTCATAATGGTGGTTCACGGCGGCCTTGCCCCCAGGACTGTCCCGGAGCTGGTCGCGTGGGCGAAGAAAAACCGGCTCATTTACGCGTCCGGCGGTATCGGCGTGATCAGCCACCTTTCGATGGAAATGTTCAAGGTCGCGACCAAGATTGATGCCACGCACGTCCCGTATAAGGGCGTGGGGCCCGCGGTGCCGGACCTCATTTCAGGGCAAGCGCACGTTATGGTCAACGCGATCCCGGAGCTTCTGCCGCACACGAAGGGGGGCAGGCTTCGCGTCATCGGCTCGATGACGGAGAAGCGCCATCCGTTCATCCCCGAGGTGCCGACGTTTATCGAGCTGGGATACAAGGAATTTGTGATGGGCAACTGGACCGGAATCGTCGCGCCGGCAGGGACCCCGAAGCCGGTCATCAACAAGATCGCGTCCGACGTGACTCGCGTCATACGTTCGCCCGAGATAAGCAAGCGCCTGGTTGAAATGGGCGTGGATCCTCTCGGCGGCACGCCTGAAGAATTCGGACGGCGCATCAAGTCCGAGATTGCCCGTTTCGGCAAGGCGGTGAGGGCGTCGGGCGCAAAGGCGGAGTGAACCGGCTGTTCAAGGCAAGGCTGCGAGGG
>JACPTK010000058.1 GCA_016192825.1 Betaproteobacteria bacterium
CTTCTCACCACCTGGCCGGTCGTGGTCGAGGTAACGCACCTGCTGCGTCCGGATGCTCAGTTGTTGTTCCTCGCCTGGCTGCGAAAAGGGGGCGCCGAGGTGGCCGATATCGAAGCGGCGGATCTGGAACCGATCGAACGACTGATCGCCAAATATCGAGATCAGCCGATGGACTTCGCTGACGCGACCCTGGTTCTGCTCGCCGATCGCACCGGGGTGAACGATGTCATTACGCTGGATCGCCGGCAGTTCGATGTATACCGGTTCCGCGGCAACCGGCGGTTCAATAATTTATTCGCCGCGGGTGCGCGGCGTTCACGCAACCCGCCCTGATCATTTTCAGCGCCTTCAGAAAGACTGGAGCTGCTGCTCGGTGGGCTCGGCGCAGCAGTACCAGGGCTCCGAAAGATGCGGGATGGGCAAGCCGAGGTTCAGGTGGTCGAGCGGCGGGGCGATCTTGCCGAGCGCCTCGTGGGCAATCGCCCAGATTCTCGCGAATACTTCGCGGCGCGAAAGCCCCGCTCCCTCGGCGCTCGCGACGAACGCTTGAACCTGCTGTTGCAGCCCATCGACACGGGGATCCTGATGACGCCAGGGGTAGCCTAAAATCGTCGCATCGAAATCCCGGATCAGATCGCGGAAGCCCGGAAGTTTCAGCAGGTACGACCCCTGCGGCACCAGCAGGCGAATGCAAAGCTGGATCGGCGGCACGCTTTCGACCAGCTCGATCTCGATGAGCCGCCGCAATAGATCCAGATAGCCTTCAAGCGTGGTCCACGGCGTGAAGGCGACGAAGGTCGGCGCGAAAGCGATGCCCGCCTGGCGCAGCAATGCCACGGCGCGGCCGAAGTCCTCGGCGGTATGATTCTTGTCGAGGTATTCCAGTATGCGGTCGTCCACCGCTTCGACGGCCGCCGTGATGAACAGGCATCCGCAGCGCTTGAGTTCCCCCAGCAGGTCCGCATGATTGATCAGATGCTGCACTTTGATGACGGCATCGAACGTGACGCCGGGAAATCCCGCGTGCAGCGCCGTCACGAGCTTCAGCGCATGGGTCGGACCGTTGAAAAAATCCGGGTCGCCAAAGGAGATGTGCTCCGCGCCGAGTGCCACCTGGCCGCGGATGTCGGCCATCACCACGTCCACCGGCACGATGCGGAATTTTCCCTGGTACACGGGCACCACCGGACAATGGCGGCACAAGTGCTTGCAGCCCCGGCTGCCCTCGGCAAATCCCACGACCTTGCTGCTCCCGTCCGGCAGTTGCAGGTGGGCGTAACGGGCAAGGGGCGGGAGCCCGCTCCGGTCGGGGGCGAGAAACTCGACCCTGCCGAGATTGATGAGCGGCTCGCTCTGGGTGCCGTTCCGGCGAGTGCTTTGCAGGCGCTCGGCGAGGCTCAACAATCCGGGCTCGAATTCGCCGCCAAGAACCGTTCCAACGCCGAGCCCTCTCAGGAAGATTTCGTTCATCGGCGCATACAGTCCGTAAACACACAAGTGGGCCCCGGGGACTAGCGCCTTGATGCGCGGAATCGCCTCGACCGCGATGCGGGTGGCGGTGTGCATGCCGACGTAGAGCGCCACGAGGCTGGCGCCGGCCAGGGTGCGGGGATCGAGCTTTTGCAGCGAAAGGTCGATGCACGCCACCTCGAAACCCGCCCTTTTCAGCCATGCGGCGGGCTCTGCGAGCGCGAAGGGCTGGCGCCCCAGTTCGTAAGGGTTGACCAGCACCGCCTTGAACGGCACATCGCTTTTTACGCGCTCCATGGTCTCCAGGAAGATGCCGGCGAGTGCGCCGGGAGATGCTTTATGGACGCTCTGAACAACTCCACATTCGTCACTCCGGCGAAAGCCGGAGTCCAGTGAAATCAATGTTTTCCTGGATCCCGGCTTCCGCCGGGATGACTTTTTCAGAGATTCCTTAGGTCGGGCAGACATTTACCAGTGACCCCTACTTCGACTTTGGACGCTGCTCGAAAGGCGCGGGGCTCGGCTCGCGGCTCGCCCCGGTCTCTTCCATGCGCTTGAGATAGTGCTGCCACATCTCCTCCTGGTGCAGGCCGTAATCGTACAGCAGGTCCCATGAGTAGATGCCGGTATCGTGGCCGTCGGAGAAGGTGGGCTGGATCGCGTAGGTGCCGACCGGCTCGATATGCTTGATCTCGACATTTTTCTTGCCGACCTGCAGGACCTCCTGGCCCGGCCCGTGGCCGCGCACCTCCGCAGACGGGGAATAGACCCGCAGAAACTCGCAGGGGAACCGGAACGTCTTGCCGTCGGCAAACGAGATTTCCAGGATCCGGGACTTCTGGTGCAGCTTGATTTCAGTAGGGTTGGGGATGTTCTTGTCCAAAGATGCCTCTCTACCAGTAGTTTTCCACCGTGACATGGCCGGGGGCTTTCCGGCGGTTTTTCTTCAAGCCCCGATCCTCGAGCACGAGGCTGGTGTCGCGAACCATGTCAGGATTTCCGCATATCATGACTTGAGATTTCTCGGCGGCGAGCCGCACGCCGGCTTTGGCTTCCAGACGACCGTCCTTGATCGCCTCCGGAAATCGGATCGCCGCACTCGAGCTTGATCAGGCGTTGAGTCAACGGGCCGTTCTCGAGCGTGATGAAATAGAACTCCAGCGGCCGCTCATGCGGGGCATTCACAAAGGAGTAGGGCCGGAAGACCATTTCGCCGTTAATTTCCAGGGCCACCTTGCCGAACTGTCCTGCTTTAAACGGCTCAACCGGCGCTTCGACCTGCAGCGAATGAAACCGTTCGGTCCAGCACTTCGAATTCACGACCCGTCCTTCCAGAAACTTTCCCATGCTACTTGGTGGACGGAGGCACGTATCCCGCCGCCGCGTCGGCACCGCCGCCGAAGAAATGTTTCTCCATCTGCTCCGCAAGGTATTTGCGCGCCTTGGCATCGGCCAGATTGAGCCGGTTTTCGTTCATCAGCATTTTCTGGTGCTCCAGCCATTGCTTCCAGGCTTCCTTGGATACGTTGTCAAATATCCTCTTGCCGAGTTCCCCCGGGTAAGGGGGAAAATCCAAGGCTTCGGCTTCTCGCCCCAATTTGATGCAATTCACCATCCTGGCCATATTGACGCTCCACGAATTACTCAGTATTACACCCATCACTCTTTCTAGTGCCGTTCCAACTATCTGCGGCTATCTGGATCGCCCCAATCGGGAAAAATTCCCCGCGCCCCATGCCTACACCATTTGGCGAAACAAGTTGGAACGGCACTAGTCCCAGCGGTCGTCCCGCACCTGGATCACGCCGTTCTCGACGCGCATGGGAAACTTCGCGACCGGCTCGTAGGCCGGCGGCGCGAGCACCGCGCCGGTCTTGATGCAGAAGCGCGCGCCGTGGCGCGGGCACTCGATTTGATCGCCATCCACGATCCCGCCGGTTAACTGTCCGCCATCGTGCGTGCACACATCCTCGATCGCGTAATACTCACCGCCGAGGTTGAACACCACGACGCTCGCGCCGTCCACGTCCACCACGCGGTGGCTTCCGGGTGCCAGCTCTCCGGCCTTCGCTACGGTTATCCAGTCAGACATCCTTAATCAGCCACCAAGGCACCGGGAACGCCTGGGAAATCGAAATGAGGTCGCTTAAAAAGCCAACTCGGTCGCGGCGCTTTATCGACTTCGGCGGGAGCAAGCGTCAGGCTGGCGTTCTACGCTTACCATAGCGGCCTGCTCAGGTTTTCGGTGAATGAAGAAAACATGATGTTGAAGCTAAGGCTTACCCTCTCGTTTTCGCTCATATTCGTGTCGACGGAGTGTTCCAGGTAGGCCGGGAAAACGAGAAGGGTGCCATTGCTGACTTTCACCACAACCTGATCGGTATTCTCGGCCGTAAGCTCCACGACCGGGGGCCTGATGATGCCGGTCTGATTTCTCGGGTCGTGAAAGTTTATTGTGTCCGCGCCGGGCTGGGTTCGAACGTAATACGCGCCACTCAAGAAGTTATTGGGGTGACTATGAGACCGGTGTGCGGCACCCTTGGCGAGAACATTGGCCCAACAGCCGGTAATCTGGAAGGCGTCACAACCTATTCTCAAGAATTGCAGTACGCTTTTCGTCGCGTGATTTACACAGGAAACAAGATCCTGAAATTCTTCAAGTTCATGCAAGGCCCGTTCGGACTGCCACCCTTGTCCAGACGCCAGTTGCGGCTCGTCTCGCCTCATCCTTTCAAGCGCCGCCAGAATCTTCGCATTTATCGCTTCGTGCTGCTCTGCCTTGAGTTGAATCTTCCAGACTAGCGTCGGAAACATCGGAATGACATCCGATCCTTCGAGCAACCGATGAGCCTTTTCCGCCATAAGCAATTTTGCGCCTTGGCATACTTGGCGGTTCAATGTTTGTGTTATCTGCCTGTCCTGGCACCCGGGCGGCTGACTTCCTTCAGACAGCGACGACTTCCATGTCCGGCTCGATCTGCCGCACCAGGCTTTCGATCCCGGCGAGCGTGCCGGAAATCGAGCTCGGGCAACTGCCGCACGCGCCCTGGTAGTGCACCAGGAGCTTGTTCCCGTCGAGGCCCATCACGAAGAGGTCGCCGCCATCGCCCTGCAGGTATGGCCGCACCTGCTCGTCGAGTATGGCGTTGATCTTGTCGAGCCGCTCCTTGTCCGCGTCCGACAGGCTCTCCGCGCTCATCACGGTACCCGCCTGCTGCGCCAGTTCCGCCGACTGGGCGTCGGCGGCCGGCGCCTCGCGGATCGGCACCGCGAGTTTGCGCATCAGTTCCTGCCAGTCCGCCACTCCATCCTGCGTCACCGTGATCCAGTGGTCCACGTAGAACACGCTGGTGACGTGCTCGATGTCGAACAGCGCCGCCGCCAGCGCATCCCCGTTGGCCTGGTCCGCGCTTTCGTACGAGCGCGAGATGCCCCAGGTCAGCGGCTCCCTGAGCACGAACTTCATCGCGTTCGGGTTCGGCGTCGGCTCGATTTCGGCAATCTTCGGCATATCAAATTCAGTGCTGAGTTCTAAGTGCTGAGTTCTGAGTTCCAAGTGTTAGGCGATAGCCGCATTACTCGTTACTCAGCACTCAGCACCGAGCACTAGGCACCCCCCCCTATGGGGGCGTGCATCGGGTCGGCGTCCGCTTCGGTGGTCGTGCTCGCCACCGAGTTCAACGCCGCGTGCAGCGTGTGCCACGGGAGAATGGCGCATTTCACCCGCGTCGGCAGGTCGCGCACGCCGGCGAACACCGTCAGGCGCCCGAGATGGCCGGGGCCCGTCGCGTCAAGCTTGCCGATTGCCAAGTCGCGGAATTCCTGGACGAGCTGTTCCGCATCGCCCCGGCTCTTGCCTTTCACCGCCATTGTCATCATCGAGGCGGACGCCTTGCAGATGGCGCACGATTCGCCTTGCACGTTGATCGCGTCCACAACGTCGTCACGCAGTTTCAGGGTCAGGCGGATACGGTCGCCGCACAGCGGGTTGTGGCCGTCCGCCTTGTGGGTCGCGTCGGCCAGCACGCCCCAGTTGCGGGGCTTGCGGTTGTGATCGAGGATCACTTCCTGGTAGAGCTGCTTCGAGTCGGCCATCGTTTAAGAACCAAAATGGACAGGATTCACAGGATTCACAGGATTAATTCAAAAACCACAAATACTTAACATGCATCACGCTAAAATTGAGCTTGATCTTGTTAATCCTGTAAATCCTGTCTATTCGCTTTTCTTCAGCGAAAAACCTTCTGCACGCGCTTGATGCCCGCGACGAGGGCGTCGACCTCGGCGTGGGTGTTGTAGAAAGCGAACGAGGCGCGCGACGTGGCCGGGATGCCGAAACGCTGCATCACCGGCTGCGCGCAGTGGTGCCCGGTGCGGATCGCGACGCCCTCCTCGTTCAGCAGCGTGCCGACGTCGTGCGGATGCACGCCGTCCACGACGAAGGAGAGCACCGCCGCCTTCTTCTCCGCCGTGCCGATGATGCGCACGTCCGGCAGCCGGTTCACCTGGTCGGTCGCGTAGTCGAGAAGGTCGGTCTCGTGCGCATGGATGAGGTCGAAGCCCACGCCCGCGAGATAGTCGGCCGCCGCGCCCAGCGTGATCGCCGCGGCGATCGGCGGCGTGCCAGCCTCGAACTTGTGCGGCGGCACGTTATAGGTCGTCTTCTCGAACGTGACCGAGAGGATCATGTCGCCGCCGCCCTTGTAGGGCTGCATCTTCTCCAGCCATTCCGCTTTCCCATAAAGGACGCCGATGCCGGTCGGCCCGAACATCTTGTGCCCCGAGAAGGCGTAGAAATCGCAGTCGAGCGCCTGCACGTCGAGCTTCATGTGCGGCACCGCCTGCGCTCCGTCCACCAGCACCGGGACGCCCTTTTCGTGCGCGGCCTGGATCATCTCGCGCACCGGGTTGACGGTGCCGAGCGCGTTGGAGACATGGCCGACGCCGACGAGCTTCGTGCGCGGACCGAGCAGCCTGAGGTACTCCTCGAAGATCAGCTCGCCGCGGTCGTTGACCGGCACCACCCGGATCGTCGCGCCCTTCTCTTCCGCCACCATCTGCCACGGCACGATGTTGGAATGGTGCTCGAGCGTCGTCAGCACGATCTCGTCGCCCGCCCCGATGAACCTGCGCCCGTAGCCGTGCGCGACCAGGTTGATGGCGTCGGTCGTGCCGCTGGTGAAGATCACCTCGCGTTCCTCCCGCGCGTTGATGAAGGCGGCGAGTTTCTTGCGCGCGCCCTCGTATTCCGCCGTCGCGACCTCCGACAGGTGGTGCACGGCGCGGTGGATGTTGGCGTGCTGGCTGGTCTGGTAGCGCACCCAGCGGTCGATCACCGGCTGCGGCATCTGGCTCGAAGCCGCGTTGTCGAGGAACACGAGCGGCCTTCCGTTGACCCTGAGCTTGAGGATCGGAAAGTCGTCGCGGATGCGCGCGAGGCCGTCGCTCTGGGCGCGCTTGAGGCTGCTATGGAGCGCGTTCATGCCCGTTCGTTTCCCTGGGTCTGCGCAAGCACCGTTTCCTCCAACCGCTCCACCAGCGAGGGCACCGGGATCCGGTCTATCAACTCGGCGGCGAACGCATAGGTGAGGAGGCTGCGGGCGCGTTCCGTGGACAGACCGCGGCTCCGGAGATAGAACACCTGCTCCGGATCGAGCTGGCCCACCGTCGCGCCGTGCGCGCACTTCACGTCGTCGGCGAAGATCTCGAGCTGCGGCTTGGTGTCCACGCGCGCGCGGTCCGACAGCAGAAGGTTGCGGCTCTGCTGGGCCGAGTCGGTGAGCTGCGCCCCGGGCCGCACCACGATCTTGCCGTTGAACACCGCGTGCGCCGCGCCGCCGACGATGCACCGGTGCGCCTGCTGACAGCGGCCGCTCGGGCGCGCATGGTCCATCAGCGAATGCGTGTCGGCGAGCTGGCGGCCCGAAATGAGCGCCAGCCCGTCCATTTCGATTTCCGCGCCCTCGCCCTGCTGCACCACGTTCAGGTTGAAACGGGACAGCCGCGCGCCGAGCGTTATCGTGTGCGATACGTAGCGCGCATTCCGCGCGAGGCTCGCCGCGCAGGTGGCGATATGGAACGCGCCGCCCGATTCGCGCTGCAGCCTCACGTGCCGCACGCAGGCGCCCTCGCCGGCGACGATTTCCGTCACGGCATCGTTGAAATACACGGCGTCGCCGAGCCCCGCGTAATCCTCGATCAGCGTGCATTCGGCGCCGGCCTCCGCGATGACCAGGCACCTCGGATAGGCGGCCGCCTCCTTTCGCGTCGAGACGTGGATGATCTGCACCGGTGCCGGGTGGCTGCGGTTCCGGGCGATCCGGACAAAGGCGCCGTCGCGCAGGTGAGCGGTGTTGAGCGCGATGAACACCTCGCGTTCGTATTCCGCGTGACGCGCGAGGTGCGGCTCGATCTCCCACGCATGGGCGTCGAGCGCGGCGGCAAGCGGGGAAACGACAACGCCTTGCGGCAGCCCGGCGGTCACCGAAAGCGCGGGCGCGAACGCGCCGTCCACGAAAACGAGACGGGCGGCCGCTTCCGGAACGATGAAACGGGAAAGGTCCGCCATCGCCGGCCGCGGCGCGCCCGCGGCAGGCTGAAACTGCACCCGGGTGAGCGGCGTGATGTCCGTGAACCGCCACTCCTCGTCGCGCGTGGTCGGCACCGTGAGCGCGTTGGCGCGCTCGAGCGCCTGCGCGCGCCGCTCGTTGAGCCATGAAATGCCGCTGCGCGGCATTTCATAACCTCTCAACAGCGATTCTATATAGGGGTGCTTCGCGCCAACCGCGCTCATGCCGCTGCCCTCACCCAATCATAACCGCGGGCTTCCAGCTCCTCGGCCAGCGCTTTCCCGCCCGTCTTGACGATGCGCCCGCCCTCCATCACGTGCACGTAGTCGGGCACGATGTAACCGAGCATGCGCTGGTAGTGCGTGACGAGCACCACGGCGTTGCCGGGCGTGGCCAGGCGGTTGACGCCGTGCGCCACCACGCGCAGCGCATCGATGTCGAGCCCCGAGTCGGTCTCATCGAGAATCGCGACCCGCGGCTCGAGCAGCGCCATCTGCAGGATCTCGTTGCGCTTCTTCTCGCCGCCCGAGAACCCCTCGTTCACCGAGCGGTCGAGGAAAGCCGGGTCCATGTCGAGCAGCTTCATCTTCTCGCGGGCGTAGTCATCGAACTCCAGTGGATCGAGCTCCTCGCGCCCGCGCGCCGCCTGCACGGTGTTGTAGGCGAGCCTGAGAAAGGCGCTGTTCGAGACGCCCGGGATCTCGACCGGGTACTGGAAGCCGAGGAACAGGCCCGCGCGGGCGCGTTCCTCCGGCGCCATATCGAATACGTCGCGCCCCTCGAACCTGGCCGTGCCGCCACTCACTTCGTAGGCGGGGTGCCCGGCGAGCGCCTTGGCGAACGTGCTCTTGCCCGAGCCGTTGCGGCCCATGATGGCGTGCACCTCGCCCGCCGCCACCTTGAGGTCGATGCCCTTGAGGATCTCGACTCCGCTCACCCTGGCGCGGAGCCCCTTCACTTCGAGCAGCACTTTGGCGTCCGCGCGGATCATCCCACGCTCCCTTCTAGCTTCAGCCCGAGCAGCTTGGTCGCCTCGACCGCGAACTCCATCGGCAGCTGCTGGAACACGTCGCGGCAGAAGCCGTTGATGATCATGGAGACCGCCTCTTCCGCGCCGATGCCGCGGCTCGCGAAATAGAACAGCTGCTCCTCGCCGATCCTGGAGGTGGTCGCTTCGTGCTCGACCGTGGCGCCGTTGTTCTGCACCTGGATGTAGGGGAAGGTGTTGGCGCCGCACTTCGAGCCGACCAGCATCGAGTCGCACTGCGAGAAGTTGCGCGCGTTCTCCGCGCGCGGCCCGATCTTCACGAGCCCCCGGTAGCTGTTGTTCGATTGCCCGGCCGAGATGCCCTTGCTGATGATGCGGCTGCGGGTGTTCTTCCCGATGTGCACCATCTTGGTCCCGGTGTCGGCCTGCTGGTGGTGGTTGGTGAGGGCCACCGAATAGAACTCCCCGATCGAATTGTCGCCGAGCAGCACGCAGGACGGATACTTCCAGGTGATCGCCGAGCCGGTCTCGACCTGCGTCCAGGAGATCTTGGAGTTGACGCCCTTGCACAGCCCGCGCTTGGTGACGAAGTTGTAGATGCCGCCCACGCCGTTCTCGTCGCCCGCGTACCAGTTCTGCACGGTCGAGTACTTGATCTCGGCGTTATCGAGCGCGACCAGCTCCACCACCGCCGCATGCAGCTGGTTGCTGTCGAACTTGGGCGCCGTGCAGCCCTCGAGATAGGAGACGGTGGCGCCCTCCTCTGCGACGATCAGCGTGCGCTCGAATTGCCCCGACTCCTGCGTATTGATGCGGAAATAGGTGGAAAGCTCCATCGGGCACTTGACGCCCTTTGGGATGTAGCAGAACGAGCCGTCGGTGAAGACCGCGGAATTGAGCGCCGCGTAGTAGTTGTCGCCGGGTGGCACCACGCTGCCGATGTGCTTGCGCACGAGCTCGGGATGCTCGCGCACCGCTTCCGAAATCGAGCAGAAGAGGATGCCCACTTCTGCCAATTTCTGCTTGTAGGTGGTCGCGACCGATACCGAGTCGAAGATCACGTCCACCGCCACGCCGGCGAGCTTGGCCCGCTCGTTCATCGGCACGCCCAGCTTCTCGAAGGTCTTCAGCAGCTCGGGGTCCACCTCGTCCATGCTCGCGAGCTTCTTCGGCCTGGGCGCGGAGTAGTAGATGATCTCCTGGAAATCGATCTTCGGGTACTTCACGTTCGGCCAAGCGGGCTCGGCCATGGTGAGCCAGTGGCGGTAGGCCTTGAGCCGGAATTCCAGCAGCCACTCCGGCTCGTTCTTCTTCGAAGAGATGAGCCGGATCGTGTCCTCGCTCAATCCCTTGGGCGCGGTGTCCGACTCGATGTCGGTCACGAAGCCGTGCCGGTAGGGCTGGTTGACCAGGTTTTCGAGCACGCTGCTCATCGTCAAAACCTCAAAATAGCCGCCAAGGCGCCAAGAGCGCCAAGGAAACCATATCCAAAATCAAAAGCACTTAACCTCATCGCTCTCGTTCCGCAACGCCGCCGATTGCCCGTTTTCCGCTTTTCAATAATTTTGATTTTCTTGGCGGCCTTGGCGTCTTGGCGGCTCATTTCCGGTTCTATGCTTTTTCCTTCACGGAAAAGCTCTCGCCGCAGCCGCAGGTCGCGTCCACGTTGGGGTTGACGAACTTGAACACCTGCTTGAGCCCTTCCTTCACGTAATCGAGCGTCGAACCATCGATGAATTCCAGGCTCTTCGCGTCCACCACGAGCTTCACGTCGTGCGTCTCGAACAGCCGGTCGCCGTCCCGCACGTCGTCGGCGTAGCCGTAGGTGTAGGCGTAGCCCGAGCAGCCGGTGTTCTTCACGCCCACGCGCAGCCCGATGCCCTTGCCGCGTTTCGCGAGCTGCTTCTGGATCTGCTTCGCCGCGCTTTCCGTCAGTTGTATCGCCATAGCATGCCTCTCGTCTCTCGTTTCTCGTCACTCAGCACTCAGCACTCAGCACTCAGCACTCAGCACTCAGCACTCAGCACTCAAGTCAGACCGCCATCGCCGTCAAGCTGCGCAAGCGGGTCACCACGGCCTTGAGGGCTTTCAGGAACTCGTCAACCTTCGGCATCGCGTTTCCCGCGCCCAGCGAGAAACGCACCGCGCCAACCGCGAGCTCCGCGCTCACGCCCATCGCGCTGAGGGTCGCCGAGGGCTCGGGATTCGCGCTCGAGCAGGCGGCGCCCGGGGCGACCGCGTAGCCTGCCTTGTCGAGCTCGATCACCAGGGTTTCTCCCATGATGCCCTTGAACGCGAAGTACGACGTGTTGGGAATGCGCGGTGCATCTTCGCCGAAAATCACCGCGCCCATGTCACGCAATCCCTGCTCGAGCCGGGCGCGCACCGCCTGCTGCCGTCCGGCGAGCGCTTCCAACCGGCCCGCCGCCAGCTCGCACGCCGCGCCGAAGCCGACGATCGCCGGCACGTTTTCGGTGCCGGAGCGCAGCCCCTGCTCGTGGCCGCCGCCGTGAATGAGGGGACGCAGCTGCAGCCGCTTGTCGATGACGAGCGCCCCGGCGCCCTTGGGCCCGTAGATCTTGTGCGCCGATACGGTCATCGCGTGCACGCCGAGGGCGGCGAAATCCACCGGCATCTTGCCGAGCGCCTGCACCGCGTCGGTGTGCATCCACGCTTTGGCCGCGCGCGCCCGCGCGGCCACGGACGCTACGTCCTGGATGACGCCAGTCTCGTTGTTAGCGAGCATCACGGAAACGACGCCGGTCGGTTCCCGCAGCGCGGCGTCCACGTCCGCAAGGTCGATTTCGCCGCCGCGGCTGACGGCCAGCTTGCGCAGCTTCCAGCCCTGGCGGGCGAGTTCCTGCGCCGGCTTCGCCACGCAGGGATGCTCGATCGCGCTCACCGCGATCTGCGCGGGCTTCAGGTACCCGGCCGCGCCCTTGATGAACAGGTTGTTCGCCTCGGTGCCGCCGGAGACGAAGATCACCTGCGAGGGCTGCGCGTTGACCAGCGCCGCCACCTGCGCCCGCGCCGCGTCCACCGCCCGGCGCGCCACCGTGCCAAGCTCGTGCCGGCTGGAGGCATTGCCGTAGCGGCCGCGCAGGTACGGCAGCATCGCCTCGAACACCTGGTCGTCGAGAGGCGTGGTCGCGTTGTGATCGAAGTAGACGTGTTCCATTGCAGCAGTGATGCGTGATACGCGCTGCGGGATACGCTATGCCGACACCGTGGTGCTGCGCTTGCCCGCCGTTTCGCGCATGTCGTGGACCTGGGCGACGCCGGCTTCCTGCGCCGTTTCCTTCGCCTTCTGGTTTTCGACCAGCTGGCGCAGGCTCACCGCGCCGAGATAATCGAAAATGCGCTCATTCAGCGCCGCCCACAGATCGTGCGTGAGGCATTTCTGGTCATCGTGGCAATTCTCCTTGCCGCCGCACTGGGTGGCGTCGATCAGCTCGTCCACGGCGAGGATGATGTCGGCCACCGACATCTGGCCCATGTCCTTTGCGAGGCAGTAGCCGCCGCCGGGGCCGCGCACACTCTCCACCAGGCGATGCCGCCGCAGCTTGCCGAAGAGCTGCTCGAGATAAGACAGCGAAATTCCCTGCCGCCCGCTGATCTCGGCGAGCGTCACCGGGCCATCGCCGTGATGCATCCCGAGGTCGATCATGGCCGTTACCGCAAAGCGCCCCTTCGTCGTCAGTCTCATGGGCCACCTCTTAAAATATATTCAAATCAATAACATGAACAACTTCTGATTACATTACTAATTTTGTCAAGTATGAATAGCTTGACAAATTTAGTCAACCATTTTATTGAGCGAACCAGCGTCAAGCTTGTGCGCCTGTTGCTCGTCGATACGCCCCCCAAGCCGTTTCAGCTCCGCCAGGATCTGCTCGATGCGCTGGTCGGTGTCGGCGCAGTGCCCGATCAACTCGTGGATCGCCTTCGCCAAGGGGTCGCTGAGGTCCCTGACCACGGCGTATGCCGCGAAGCGCCCGTTCTGCTGCGTCTCCTGCGCTTCGATGATGCGCGCGGGAATCCCGATCGCGGTCGCGCCCGGCGGCACTTCCTTCACCACCACCGCGTTGGAACCGATGCGCGCGCCATCGCCGATCGTGATCGGGCCCAGGATCTTCGCCCCCGCGCCCACCACCACGCCCTTGCCGAGCGTCGGGTGGCGCTTGCCCTTGTTCCACGAAGTGCCGCCGAGCGTGACGCCGTGGTAGAGCGTGCAGTCGTCGCCGATCTCGGCGGTCTCGCCGATCACGATGCCCATGCCGTGGTCGATGAAAAAGCGCCGCCCGATGGTGGCGCCGGGGTGAATTTCGATGCCGGTCAGCCAGCGCGAGAAATGGGAAACCAGCCGCGCCAGCCATTTCAGGCCGGCATTCCACAAGCCGTGCGCGACGCGGTGAAACAGCATCGCGTGGAAGCCGGGATAGCAGGTCACCACCTCCCAGGTGCTGCGCGCGGCCGGATCGCGATCGAAAACGACCGCGATTTCCTCTTTCAGGCGTTTAAACATCGTTTACAAATCAAGGATAAGGGTGCGCAGCGTACGATGTCCTAGTGATTTAGTCAACTATTTACCGGCGGAGTTCGGACCGGAGCGGGTCGGCGCGCCCCGGCCGATCCGCCTACGCGCGTTCGAACGGACGGAATTCGCCGTTCAACGCGCATGGCCAAGCAAACGCCGCCAACCGCGCGTTGAGGGGTGCAGGCAATGCATCCCAATCGAACGCGCGGAGTTAAATCTGCGCGCAGCGTCTGGATTTAACGGGACTTCGGCGCAGACAACGCCTTGATCACGCCGCGAAGAATACTGACCTCCTCCTTCTCGAGGCGGGCACGGCCGAACAGCCGCCGCATGCGCGGCATCAGCTTCCTCGGGTGCTTGGGATCGAGAAAGCCCTGCTCGATCATGGCGCGCTCGAGATGCTCGTAGAAGCGCTCGACTTCCTCGTGGGTCGCGAGCGCGCGCGGCTTGCCGCCCGGGACCTCTCCGCCCTGCGCAGCCAGCCGCAGCTCGTAGGTAAATATCTGGACGGCTGCCGCCAGGTTGAGCGAGGTATAACCCGGGTCGGCGGGTATGGTCGCGAGGAGCTGGCACCGGCCCACCTCCGCGGCCGTCAGTCCGTAGGTCTCGTTGCCGAAGACCAGGGCCGCGGTTTGCCGCCGCGCGACCTCGACGACCCGCGCCGCAGCTTCCCGCACATTCACCATCGGCACCGCGATCCCGCGGGCACGCGCCGTGCAGGCAATCGTGAACGCCGAACCCGCCAGCGCTTCGTCAAGGCTCGCGCACACCCGCGCGCCGCGCAGCACGTCGCCCGCGCCCGTTGCAAGCCACTCGGCCTGCGGATCGGGGAAGCGCTCCGGCGCGACCAGAACCAGGCACGAAAGGCCCATCGTCTTCAGCGCGCGGGCCGCGGCGCCGATGTTGCCCGGATGCGCCGTCTCGCACAGCACGACGCGGATATTCTTCAGCGGATCGGCCGCGCTCACGTTGAATAAAGCATTCGATCAGACATGCAGATCGCACGAATCGGCCATCGTCGCGCGGCCGATAATTCGTGGGATTATCGGCGGCGATCGCTTAAAATACACCATCCGAGCGCCCCTTCCGCCAGCCTCAATTCCATTCTCCAGCGCCGCCGATCATGCATCCGATGCTCAACATCGCGGTGAAAGCCGCGCGCCGCGCCGGCAACATCATCAACCGCGCGACCCGCAATCTCGATATCGTCGCCTTCCAGGAAAAGGCAGTGAACGATTTCGTGTCGGAAGTGGATCGCGAGGCGGAGCAGGCAATCATCCGCGTCCTGCGCGAAGCCTACCCGGCCCATGCGATTCTAGCAGAAGAAAGCGGTGCTTCCGGCGAATCGGAATACCAGTGGATCGTCGATCCGCTCGACGGCACCACGAATTTCATCCACGGCTTTCCGCAGTACGCGGTCGCGATCGCGCTGAGGCACCGCGGCGTGGTCACGCAGGCGGTGATCTACGATCCCTCCCGCAACGATCTCTTCACCGCCACGCGCGGCCGGGGCGCGTACCTGAACGACCAGCGCATCCGCGTCAGCAAGCGCGCGCATCTGCGGT
Source organism: Betaproteobacteria bacterium (assembly GCA_016192825.1). Lineage (GTDB taxonomy): Bacteria > Pseudomonadota > Gammaproteobacteria > Burkholderiales > SG8-41 > SG8-41. Next base: position 15,130 of record JACPTK010000058.1, read on the forward strand.
CGAGCCTGATCGGAACGGGATTCCCGTTCCGCCAGCTGGAGCACATCGAGACCTACGTCGTGATCCTGCGCGACATGATGAAAGGCGCGGCGGGGGTGCGCCGGGCGGGCGCCGCCACGCTCGACCTCGCCTACGTCGCGGCGGGGCGGCTCGACGGCTTCTGGGAATTCGGCCTTTCGCCCTGGGACATGGCCGCCGGCGCGCTGCTCATCACCGAGGCCGGCGGGCTGGTGAGCGATCTCGCCGGAGAGAATCGCTATCTGGAAACAGGCAATATCGTCGCCGGCAACCCCAAGGTCTTCGTCGAATTGCTGCAGGCGATATCGCGGCACCTGACGCCCGAATTGAAGCGAGGATAACGCACGCCTTGGGGGCCGCTGTTCCCGCACTCGGCCGCCCTGCGATATCGCGGCACCTGACGCCCGAATTGAAGCGAGGATAACGCACGCCTTGGGGGCCGCCGTTCCCGCACTCGGCCGCCCTGCGGCACCGAGTCACGGCGGCTACCCCGCGGTCTTCGTCGAATTGCTGCAGGCGATATCGCGGCACCTGACGCCCGAATTGAAGCGAGGATAACGCAAGCCTTGGGATTTTATAATTGGCGATTCAGCTTCTGGTGTTCGATCTCCTCCGCGAGCTCTGCGGTGAGGGGTTTGCCATTCAACGCGAACGAAGTCCAGCCAGCTTCTGCGCCAGCACCGGATCGAGCCGCTCCAGCGCCTTCAACGCCTTCTCGTATTCGTCCCTGCGGCCGAGCCGCGAGGAAGCCCGGCCCAGGCCGAACCACGCCTGCGCGAATTCGCCGTTGAGTTGCACGGCTTCCCGGTAAGCCGCTGCCGCCGGCAAATCGCGGTCCAGTTCGGCGTAGCTTTCCCCGAGCAGAAAATACGTCGAAGCCGTGCCTTTGTGCACCAGATGCGCATTGTTCAAGGTCTGCACCGCGCGCAGCGGCTGCCGCGTGTCGCGATACGACTGCGCGAGCAGGCTCCAACCCAGCATGTCGTCGGGCGCGAGCCGCACCATCTCGCCGTAACATTCGATGGCCCGCTGGCGCCGGCCGGCCTGCGAGTGCGCGTAGCCCGCGACGAACCACCAGTCGGCGCTGTGCCGGTCCCTGGCCAGATTATCGTCTGCGAATTTCGCAAGGCCGTCCCAGTCCTGGCGGGCCTCCAGCTCGGCAATGCGCTTGCGGTTGCCCTCCTCTTCCCGCTCGAGGTGGCTCAGCAGGACAGAGACGGTGCCGTCGGGTAGCAGGGAGCTCACCAGCGCCGCCTGCGGCGAGCAGCTGGCGAGCAGCGTGAGGGCGAGCCCGAAAATCGCGGCACGCAGCGACCGCGCCACCGCGCGCGGCAGGGAGGTCGGGGTCATGTGGCTCACCGCTCCATTTTACCCACCCGCGCCGTTGGGCGTCTCCGGGAAGCAGGCGCGAACGACGCAGGCGTTTCCGTCAATCGCGCCGCGGCGCGTGCGCCGCGGCCGCCGTTTCTTCGACAAACCGTGCGAGCAGCGCGCTGAACCTCGCCGCTTCGTCCACGAACAGCGCGTGGCCGGCGTCCTCGAAGACGGCCACGTGCGTCGCCGGCCGGTGCTGCTTCAGGGATTGCGCCTGGCCGGCGAACTGCGCGCTGACGACATACAGCAGCGGCTTCGGGAACGCCCGCACGATGCCGCGCCAGTGGCTCCTGGGCCGCCCCCGGGGAAAGAGGGAAAGGCTCGCCTCGAGCGGCATGCGCAGCGCGGACTCCATCAACGCGGCAATCTCGGGCGTGGCGCGCGGCGAGCTGAAACTTCCTCGCACGAACTCCTCGACGGCGGCGCGCCGGTCCTGCTTGAGCGCGTCGACGAAATCCACCCCGGAGGGTGGCGCCGGGTCCTCTCCGACCGAGGTGTCCACCAGAACCAGGGCATCAAGCGCGCCGTGACCGTAGCGAGCCACGTATTCCAGCGCCTCGAGCGCCCCGAGCGACCAGCCCACCAGCACGACGCGCGGGTAACGCGCGACGAATTCACGCACATCCGCCGCCCGCCTTTCGATCGTGTAGCCGCCCGCGGCGACTTCCGACTCGCCCTGCCCGCGGGGATCGAGCGCGGCAACGCAATGCCTGGCCCCGAGCTCGAGCAGTTGCGCGCGCCAGATCGCGGCGGGCATCGACCAGCCGGGCACGAAAGCGATGACCGGGGACCGCGATGCCGGCGCGGCATCCGCGCCGCGCGGGCAGGCCTCCAGCACGTGCAGGCGCACGCCGTCGGTCGTGACGAAACTCCGGCTCTTCACCTCGGGCTCCATGCTCGCCGCGGCGACCGCCTGCGCGGCCCCGAGGGCGCACGCAAGCAACGTCACCCAAGCGCCGCGCGCCACGTCAGCGGGCGCCCGGCCCGCCTCCGGGCTGGCCCTGCCCGTCGGGCAGGCGCGCAACCATCAGATTCGACCGATTCTCGACCTGGTTCAACTGGTAGCCGAACCGGAACGGCAACGGCTTGGGTTTCTGCTTCACGTACGCGGCCGCCAGCGCCGTCTGGTAGGCGTTCTCGAAAGGTGGAATCGGAACGTTGTAGACGCCGTAGACGCGCACCTGCCAGCCGCGCTTCACCAGCCGGGCATACGGCAGCCCGGTGTCATCCTGCACGAGAAACCGGCTCGTTTCGAGGATGGCTTCGCGCACGCGCCTGAATTCGTTGCCGTGCAGCAGGTAGGACGCTGACTTGATCAGCGTCGTTGTCGGCCCCAGCGAGCGCAAATAATCGAGGAACTCCGGGTAGGCCGTGATGGCGGCGTCCGTCGCGTCAAGCGAAAAGTAGTTCAGGCGCCGCACCTGCGCCGAGCCCGCGTTGCGGAAATCGATCGAAACGCCCCTCAGCACGCGCTTTCGGCCCCCGGCGGCGGGCAAACCCTCGCCCGGGGGCTTCGCGCCCGGCGCGGGCTCCAGCTTGAGCGGCGCAACCCGCAGCACCTCGGCGCCGGACAGCGCCATCAAGACCATGAACACGGGCACCACCCCGCGCAACTGCTCTGTGGACCGGAGGGCTTTTTGCATGGTGTCCGTGACGAAGTAGTTGCGCGCGAACAGGTTGATCAGGAAACCGCGCGCGTTCGTGAGCAGGCGCGTGAATTCCTGGCTCGACATCGATCCGACGTCGGGCACTTCGCCGATCCGCTCGAGGCCGAACAGCACGAGAGTGGAGCAATCCGGAAACAACCCATGGGCATTTAGAAAGTCGGGGCCGCTGAACGGGTACAGCAGGGTGCGGCCGACCGGGCATCCCGCGGGAAGCTCGGCTTCGCGCCAGGCAGTCATTGCGGCGATCTGCCCGTCCCGGACGCGGGTCCAGGAAGACTGGATTGCGCGGCTATGCTGCTGCCACTCTCTGCTGCGGGCGAGCTCCGCATGATCCGGATGGGACGGTGGCAGGCCGGCGATCAGCCGGGCGGTCGAATCGAGACGCTGCTGCGATCCCGGATCGGCGCCGGCAGCCCCCTCCGCCGCCCCGACGGGCGAAGCGAGCGGGCAGGCGATCAGGAGCGCGCAGGCCACGGCAGGCAGCAGGCGTCGTTTTCCCGTAGTCATCATGGCGCGGCTGTCCGGCATCGGCTTCAAACTCCCTTGTTGTTCGGAATCAGGCAAGCCGGCCTCCCAAGCGCTCGGCAAGCCAGTCGGCCACGAGGTTCGCGCCGACCTGGCGATTATCCTCCTGGCAGTGCTCGCTGCCGCCCTCATGCGCAGTCAGCACTTTCAGCGTCTTGTCCTGCGAGCCCACCGCATCGAACAGCTTCTGCGCAAACTCGATCGGCACAATGTTGTCGTTCTCGCCGTGAAGGCAGTAGAACGGGCACCGGATGCGCCCGGCCACGCCCGCCAGGCGGTAGTCCTGGAGCTTCCTCATGCAGGCATCCATGTCCGGCATGCCCAGCACCCACGGCAGCTGGAACTGCGGCGCGGAGACTTTGGAGCCGCCCGCCTCCATGATCTTGCGCCGCCGCACCCACGACTCGTGATAGTCCCAGTGGCCGCCCCACGCCAGGCACGCCGCGAAGCGCGGCTCCATCGCGGCCGCGCGGGGCGCGTAGTAGCCGCCCATGCTGAAGCCCATCACCCCGACCCGCTTCGGGTCGATCTCCGGGCGCCGCGACAGGTAGTCGTAGGCCGCGCGCGCCGGCACCTCGTAGTCGTAGCGGCTCGGGATGCCCTGCAGGCGCAGCGCCTCGCCCTGCCCCGGGCCGTCGATCGCGAGCACGTGGATGCCGCGGTTGCCGATTTCCACGCCGCCGAACAGCACGGAGAGCTCTTTTGCATTGTCGAGGCCGTCGAACATGACCACCGCCGGTGCCGGCCCCTTCACGTCGGCCTTGAGCAGCCACGCGGGCAGCGTCGTGCCTTCCTCATCGTGCACATAGGGAACTTCCACGCGCTCGATATTCGGATAGCGCCGCGCGACGCCCTTGCGGAAGCAACGCAGGCAGTTGCGGTAGGTCTCCCACTTGCGCTCCGAGGGCGCGATGAAGCGCTCCCCGCAGAAATAATAGACGGCGGCCCTCAGGTAGTAGCCGCCCGCGGTGAGCTGGCGGCCGTCGCGCTCGGCTGCCTCGCCGAAGCCCTCGATGCGCCGCGCCATGTCGGTCCACTCCCGCCACCACTGCTCATTGTCCCCGACGTGGCCCTTCAGCCGCTGTCCGATCTGGTCGATCTCCCCGAGCGCGGCCGCGCCCCACGTCTGCATCTCGATGCCGAACATCGCGCCCTGCGACCACATGTGATGGCCGGGGAAATACTCGAACCAGTGACTCATGACCCCCCTCTTGGCAAGCGCGGATCGACAGAACGCGATTCTATCCTGTGTCGCCGCCGCGGCGATGGCGAGGCCATCCCGCCCGTATAAAATATCCGCGATGCGCCCCGACGCTCCAGAGGCCCTCGCCCGGCACACGCCGATGATGCAGGGGCGCGATTTTCCTATGAGAACTTCAGCGGAATTTGCGCGACTTATACCGCGACCTATACTCGTCGAATAGCACCAGTAGATGTACGGCTACCCGTGCGCTCCAGGATCGAGCTGATACCCATCGCTTGTGGATACTTGGCATCGATCTTGACCTGTACGGCTCCTTGCTGCAGAAGTTCAGTGAGACTGGCACCAGCCAATTCCGGTGGCGAC
>JACPTK010000059.1 GCA_016192825.1 Betaproteobacteria bacterium
ACATGTTCGCCGCACGAGGCTTCGCGCCGCCGATTGCTCGGACAACGCGCTCGATTGGCTACCTGTTGAACGGGTAATTCACAGGGTAAACTCCTTTCAGTTCACAAGATCAGCCAGGCTTGGCCTGGCACACCCAAGACCGCCAAGAAATTCAAAACTAAAATAACAACAGAAAAACCACCGGACGGGTTTCATTTCGATTGTTTGGCAATCTGGAGAGAAGCCTAGTGGCACGTACCGCATGTCATTGAGTCTCTCGTTCTTTTTTTCAATTTGATATTCGTTTTTCTTGGCGGCCTTGGCGTCTTGGCGGCTATTTTCCGGTTTTTCTACGGATACATGCACCAACCGACGCGGTCGGTCTGGGCCTTGAAGAAGTGCCCCTCCACGGTGGTGACGAACAGGGTCGTCATGTCCGGGCCGCCGAAGCAGCAATTGGTCGGGCGGTTTGCCGGCACCGGATGCGTTTCGAGCACCCGGCCCGTCGGCGAGAGCACCGCGATCATCGGCCCCGGCCCGCTCACCTCCCAGCCGTTGGTGGCGACGATGTTGCCGTCGCGGTCGAAACACATGCCGTCGATTCCGCGATGCACGCCTTTCGCATCCTCGCCCCAGGTGAACAGCGTCGTGTACGGTCCGAGGCTGCCGTCTTCGCGGATCGGATAGGCGCGCAGCTCGCGGGCAATGCCCTTGGTGTAACTGCTTTCGGCAACATACAGCGTATTCTGGTCCTGGGACACCAGGATGCCGTTGGGTTGCGTGGTGTCGAAGGTGACGCGCGTGACGGTGTAGCGCCCGTCGGGCTGCGGATCGGCGCGCAGCACGGACTGGTTGTCGAGTTCCTTGACCTCGGTCTTGTCCCAGTTGCCCTCGTTCACCGGGTTGGTGAACCAGACGCGGCCCTTGCGGTCGATCGCGAGGTCGTTCGGCGTGTTCAACTTCTTGCCGTCCACGCGATCGGCGATGGTAACGATACGGCCATCCGGATCGAAGCGCACGATCGAGCGCCCGCCCGAGCAGCAGCCGAACAGGCGGCCCCTCGTGTCGAACGCCAGTCCGTTGGTGCGGTTGGTCCCGCCGCGCCACTCCGTGATCGCATTCGTTCTCAGGTCATAGCGAAGGATGCGGCTTGCCTGGATGTGCGTGAAAAGCACCTGCTCGCCGTCCCACACGGGGCCCTCGGTCAGGTGAACCACCGGGGGCTTCATCAAAAGCTCGAATTTCCACTGCATAGTATTACCTTCTCCTTAGAACCGAAAAATCGAAATGAAACACGTTCGGTGGTCTTTCTGTTGTTATTCTAGTTTTTGAATTTCTTGGCGGTCTTGGCGGCCTTGGCGCCTTGGCGGCTATTGTCCGGTTTCAGCGCCGCACGCGGAAGGTGGTGTTGCGCAGCCGCGAGGACAGGACCCGCGCCAGCGCGAACAGCAGATCCCGCGCGAGCGCCGGCTCCTCGTGGCTGAACCGGTGGAAATCTTCGAATTGCAGCTGCAGCAGCTCGCCGTCGGAGACGCCCCAGACGTTGGCCGAGCGCGGCTGGCCGTCGAAGAATGATTGCTCGCCGATCACGCTGCCGGTGGCGATCCTGGCGATCGTCGAGATGCTCACGCCGTCCACCTGGGTGACGCCGACCTCGAGCGAGCCCGCGACGACGAAATAGAGAACGCGCTCCTTGGCGCCGCGCTGTATCACGACCTCGCTCGCGCGAAACTGCCGCGGGGTGGTGCAGTCGAGCAGCTTGTTCCAGTCGGCGTCGCTCCACTCCGCCAGGAGCAGCCGGTCGCCGCCCGCCAGCGTGGTGCTGGCTACGCGCAACGCCGCGATGTGGTCGGCGCGACTCATGGAACGGATCGTTTCCACTTTCTTCGATTCCAATCTGCCTATTCTACGCGGTGAGCGGCCATTCCCGCACGACCTCGTAAACCCGCCCGCGCTCGCGCGGCACCGACTCCACCAGGGCAAACATTGCGACGGGCCAGGCGATGGCGGGCACCGTGGCCACCCGCGGCGGCCGGCGAGCATCCCTCAGAAGGGTGATGTGGGGAACGTAAGGGCGCTCATCGAATCGGAAGCCCTCCGGAGTCAGGGCCTGTGCGAGCCGCGCCACCAGTGCGGCCAATGCCTCGGGACAGCGCTCGACCCCCGCCCACACGATTCGGTTGTGACGCCAGTACTCGACGCGTTCCAAGCTTAGGTCGAAGCACGGGGCTGTCACTGCGGCGGCAATCTCCTCGATTCTCGAGAGGCGATCACGCCCGACGTTGCCGAGAAAAACGAGCGTGAGATGGATGTTGCGCGCCGGAAGCGCCCGGCCGCCGCAGTCACGCCGTAACGCCTGGGCGAGGTCCCCCAGCGCGCGCTGAATCTCCGGCGCGGGCCAGACGGCGAAGAACAGCCGTGCGGTGTCAGATTCCACTACAACCCGAAATTAGCCGCCAAGACGGTAGAGTAGAGGAGGAAGTAGTGTCACAAAGTAACACTACCCCTCCCCCCTCGTCGAACCGGACGTGCAGGTTTCCCGCATCCGGCTCTCATGCAAGCAATCGCCGCCGCAGTGCGCGCGCTC
>JACPTK010000060.1 GCA_016192825.1 Betaproteobacteria bacterium
GGCGAGCCCGGAACACAAACGTTGTGGCTGGGATTGCAGCGCCTTGATGATCTCACCGAGATGTACCAAATCGTCATCACCTCGCTCGCGCGCTCTCCCCCTACGGTGTCCAGCGGGCAAACTTATGGGTAAAGATCAGCCGCCCGAGGAGGGGAGTTCGTTTATTTGCTCGCCTTTGGCAACGAGGAGTTTCGCATGGGTGCCGATGACGCCGTGCTCGCCAACGCGCTGAAGGGCTGGCGCTTTCTCCACCGGCGGGGATTCATCGAGGGCTTCGGCCACCTCAGCGTGCGCGTGCCCGGCAGCGACCGCTTCCTGCTCACCCGGCACATGCTCGGGCTCAAGGCCGAGGCCGACGACATGCTGCGGGTGGACATGGACGGGCGCAAGCACGCCGGCCGGGGCGAGCTGCCGGGCGAGTACCCGATCCACCTCGAGATCCTGCGCGCGCGACCCGACGTAAACAGCGTGATCCATTACCACGGCATGCATTCGACGGCGTTCACGACCAGCGGGCTGGCCCTGAAGCCGATACACATGGTAGGCACGCTGTTTCACGACGGCGTGCCGGTGTACCCCGATCCGCGTCTCGTGACCAACAAGCAGCGCGGCGAAGCGCTGGCCAAGGCGCTCGGCCCTCATCGCGTGGCGTTGCTGTACGCGCACGGCGCGGCGGTCACCGGGACCAGCGTGGAAGAGGCGGTCGCGAGCGCCTTCCTGTTCGAGGAGAACGCGCGCCGCGCCTGCATCAGCGCCAGCATCAACAAGGCGGTATGGATCGACGACGAGCTGGCGGCCGCCACCGGCACCGAGCTGCTCAAGTCCCGCGGGCCGCTGAAAAGGGTGTGGGCGATGGTCGAAGCCGAAGCTGATGAGGCGTGAATCGTGATTCGTGATTTGTGATTCGACTCACAAGTCACGATCCATAACCCATAATCCACAATTAACAACCCACGACCCACGAAGGCAAGGCACAAGGGAAAAGGAGGAAAAATGAGCACCAAGCGGTTCAGTCCATTCACTACTCACCAATCACTAATCACGCTTTTCCTGCTGGCGCTCGCAGCGGGAACGGCGAGCGCGCAGCAGTACCCGGCGAAGCCGGTGCGCGTCATCACGGGCTTTGCCGGCGGGTCGGACCTGATGGCCCGGATGGTCGCGCAGCTGCTGTCGCCCGAGCTGGGGCAGCAGGTGTACGTCGAGCAGCGCCTGGGCGCCGCCGGCAGCATCGGCTTCGAGGCCGCGGCCAGGGCGCCGGCGGATGGCTACACGCTGCTGCTGGGCGCCATCACGCTGGTGACGAACCCGTTCATCCTCCCCAGGGTCGGCTACGACCCGGTCAAGAGCTTCGCCCCCGTCATGCTGCTCTCCACCATTCCCAACGGGCTGTTCGTCCATCCCTCGGTGCCGGTGAAGAGCCTGCGCGAGCTGGTGGCGCTTGCGCGCAACTCCCCCGGCAAGATCGCCTACGGTTCCGGCGGCGTCGGCTCGGCCAACCATCTCGCCGCCGAGTCCCTGCAGTCGATCGCCAAGATCAAGTTCACGCACGTGCCCTACAAAAGCGCGACGCTGGGGCTGGTCGGGGCGATGAGCGGCGACGTGGACATGGTCATCACGGTCGTCTCGAGCGGCGCGGCGTACGTGAAAGATGGGCGGATGCGCGGGCTGGCGGTGCTCGACGCCAAGCGCTCGGCCGCGATGCCGGCGGTGCCGACCGCGGCGGAAGCGGGCGTCCCGGGGCTAGTCGCCGTGAACTGGTACGCGCTGCTCGCGCCGGCCGGCACGCCGCGCGCGATCGTCGAGCGGCTGTATGCGGCGACCGCGAAAGTCATGTCGCCGGCGGATGTCCAGTCCCGCCTGCGCGCGACCGGCGGGGAACCGCAATCGATGACGCCGGACCAGACCGCGGAATTCATCCGCAGCGAGTACGCGCGCTGGGAGAAAGTCATCCGCGAAGCCGGAGTCAAGAACAAGTGATGCGTGATGATGGAGGCGAAGAAACCGCGCGTCGGCTTCATGGGCTTCGGCGAGGCCGGATACCACTTCGCGAAAGGGCTGACGCGCGCCGGGCTGACGGGCCTGGCCGCCTACAGCCGCTCAGGCGCGCGCGCAGCGGCGGGAGATCCGGTCTGCGCGCGGGCGATGGACGCGGGCGTCGAGCTGGTGAAATCGCCGCGCGAATTGTGCCGGCGCGCGGACATCATCATCGCGGTCACGCCGGGCAAGAACGCGCTCGCGGCGCTGCGCTCCGCGCGGCGTTACCTGCGCCCCGATCACGTTTACGTGGACGCGAGCGCGGCCGCGGTCGGGGCGATGGAAAAGGCCGCCGCATTGATCGGGGGAAAGGCCGCGTTCGCCGATGCGGCGATCCTGGGGCCGGTGCCGCTCGAGGGCGTCCGGGTCCTCATGCTCGCGAGCGGGCCGGGCGCGGCGCCGTTTCGCGACGCGCTTGCGCCCTACGGCGCGAACGTGCAGGTGATCGAGGGCGCGCCCGGGGCGGCGAGCGCGATGAAGCTCATTCGCAGCGTCTTCATGAAGGGGCTCACGGGCCTGCTGCTCGAGTCGATGGAGGCGGCCGAGCGTTGCGGCATCCGCGGCGCCCTGGAGGCGGATATTTCCCGCTGGGTCGACGAGCGGCCGTTTTCCCAGGTCATCAACCGCTTCGTCGGCAGCACGGCGGTGCACGCCGAGCGCCGGATGCACGAGATGGCGGACGTGCTGGCGCTCCTGCGCGCGCTCAAGTCCTCGTCGCGCATGACGCGCGCGACCCGCGCCTGGTTCAGGGAAATCAGCCGGATGGGCCTGCGCGAGCGCTTCGGCGGCGCGGTGCCGGAGACGATCGCGCCGGTGATCGAAGCGCTGGTCGGGAAAACCGTGACAAGGTGAAGCGTGACGTGATGATTCGTGACGTGGGGATGCGTGACAGGGTGCGGCGTGACCTGGAAGGCGTCGTCGCGCGCCGCCACGTCCGCGAGCGCGACGCCGCGCACCTCGGCGGCGAAACCGGGACCCAGCACTCTCAGTTCCATCTCTTTTTTTCCTCACCCCTCATCCCTCCGCGCGCGATGGACTCACGCGCGGCATCGGGGTAACGTATGCGCCGCGAGACCGTCGCCGAGGAGGACGGCGGGAGGAGGCGACTCGGGCGATAGCCTCCTCTGCCAAAAAGCCAGAAGCAGGTGAATGGACTGCCCGACAGCCACTGGTCACCAGTCACGAGTCACGAGTCACTCACAAAGAGGACGGCGACATGAACACGAGACAGGGTATTTACTGGATCGCGGCGGCCGGCATGGCCGCGTTGCTGGCCGCCTGCGCGGCGCAGACGGGCTCGCGGCAGCGGGCCGACGAGTCGATCCACATCGGCGAAAGCGATCTCGGCGGCGTGGTCGCGGGCGCGAGGGGGGGGGAAGCCGGCGTCTGGGTGATCGCGGAAACGACCGATCTGCCTACGAAGTTCGCGAAAATCGTCGTGACCGACGATCGCGGGCGCTACGTCATGCCCGGGCTTCCCAACGCGAATTACAGCGTGTGGGTGCGCGGCTACGGGCTGGTGGATTCGCCCAAGGTGCGGACCACGCCGGGCAGGCTCCTCAATCTCGACGCGACGCCGGCGCCGGACGCGGCCACCGCGGCGGAATACTATCCGGCCATCTACTGGTATTCCATGCTCAGGATTCCCGCGAAGAGCGAATTTCCGCTGGGGAAGATGAAAGGCCAGCCCGAATGGCTCAACCAGATCAAGACCAGCGGCTGCATGTCGTGCCACGCGCTCGGCACCAAGGGCACGCGCACGATGCCCGGGGATTTCGCCCACATGAAGTCCACCGAGGCGTGGGCGCGGCGCATCGCGTCCGGACAGGCGATGACCCAGATGATCAACGTCCTCAACCGCTTCGATCGCGAGCGGGCGCTTGCCAACTGGGCTGACTGGACCGACCGCGTCGCCGCCGGCGAGCTGCCATTCGACCGGCCGGCGCGGCCGCAGGGAATCGAGCGCAACATCGTGCTGACGCTGTGGGACTGGAGCACGCCCACGGGCTACATGCACGATCTCATCTCGACCGACCGGCGCAAGCCCACGGTCAACGCCCACGGCAAGCTCTACGGGGCGCCCGAGGAGAGCACGGATTTCTTCCCGGTGCTCGATCCAAACACGCATACCGCGACTCAGATCAGGCACCCGGTGCGCGACCCGAAGACGCCGTCCTCGGTGAAAAACCCGATGGCGCCTTCTCCCTACTGGGGACCCAACCCGATCTGGGACAGCCAGACCAGCATTCACAACCAGATGATGGACGAGAAGGGCCGGGTCTGGGCGGCGGCGCGCGTGCGCCATCCGGCCAACCCGGATTTCTGCAAGAAGGGATCGAGCCACCCCTCGGCGAAGGTGTTCCCGTTAAACGGCGCCTCGCGGCACCTTTCCATCTACGATCCCGCGACCGGCAAGTTCACCCTGATCAGCACGTGTTTCCCGACGCACCACGTGATCTTCGCCGAGGACGCCAACAACACGCTGTGGGTTTCGAGCGGCGTTTCCGGCCCCGGCGCGTTCGGCTGGCTGAACCGGAAGCGGTTCGAGGAGACCGGCGACGAGGTGCGGTCGCAAGGCTGGTCGCCGTTCGTGCTCGACACCAACGGCAACGGCAGGCGCGACGCGTACGTCGAACCCAACCAGACAACCGACCCGACGAAGGATACGCGGGTGGCGGCGAACCTCTACAGCGTGGCCGTCAATCCCAGGGACGGCTCGATCTGGGGAACCCAACTGGGATATCCCGGCCGCGTGGTGCGGGTCGCCCCGGGGCCGGATCCGACGCACACGGCGCTCACGGAAGTCTACGAGCCGCCGTTCCCGGGCTACGGGCCGCGCGGCGGCGACATCGACCGCAACGGCGTGTACTGGGCGTCCCTCGCGAGCGGGCACCTCGGCAAGTTCGACCGCAGCAGGTGCAAGGGGCCGCTGAACGGGCCGAAGGCGACCGGCAAGCACTGCCCCGAGGGCTGGACGCTCTACCGCTTCCCCGGGCCGCAGTTCCGGGGCGTCGAGGACGACGGCAGCGCCGAGGCGAGCTACTACACCTGGGTCGACCAGTACAACACGCTCGGGCTCGGCGCGAACGTGCCGATCGCCACCGGCAACATGAGCGACGCGTACTTCGCGCTCGTCAACGGCAAGTTCGTCACCCTGCGCGTGCCTTACATCATGGGTTTCTTCGCCAAGTGGGGGGAAGGGCGCATCGACGATCCCCGCGCCGGCTGGAAAGGCAGGTCGATGTGGTCGACCTACTCCACCCGGACGGTATTCCATTCCGAGGGCGGCAAGGAGAACCGGCCGAAGGTGGTGCGGTTCCAGTTGAGGCCCGATCCACTCGCCCGGTGAAAACGGCGTGGATCGTGATTCGTGGATCGTGATTCGACTCGACGCTGGATCCTGCTTGCGGCGGCGCCGACAGTCGCGCTCCTGCTGCTGAACGGCTTCTGGCTGGAAGCGGCGTACCGCCGCAGCGTGGGGCTGTTCTGGGCCCTCGACGCGCTGCAATTCGTCGTCGCGCCGGCGCTCGGGATCTGGATGCTGGTGCGTTTGGGCGGGATTCCGCTGAGCCGCGCGGGGATCCGGGGCTTCGGCGCGGGCTACGATATGCGGCGCGTGCTGGCGCTGTTCGTTTTCGTCGCGCTCGTGTTCGTCGCGACCTACCACGGCGCACGGCTGGCGGCGCCGTCCGCCGCGTGGCTGCCGCCGTCGGAATTCGGCTATGATCAGGCCATCGGCCGCGCGCCAGGCCTGAAACCCGTGTTCCTGGTTTACGCCGCGGTGACCGCCGGCTTCGTCGAAGAGGTCATGTTCCGCGGCCTGCCGTTCCTCTACTTCGTCGCGGCGGAGCCAGGCCGGGGCGACGTGGCGAGATTCGTCGCCGTGTCCGCGATGCTGTTTTCGGCCATACACTGGGAGAATGGGCTTGGCGAGCTGGTCGCGACGCTCGTGCTCGGGGTCGTTGTCGCGGTCCTGTATTCGTGGATCCGGAATCTATGGCCGTTCATCGCCGGCCATATCGTGACCGATCTCGTCTGGCTGTGGGAATGACGGGCCGCGTCGGCCCCGTTGCCCGGAACTGCATTCCGGATGCGGGTTCGCGCTTGAATTCACAATGAAGATCACTAAAGTCGAAACGCTCGTCGTCAACATGCCGATGCTGATCGAAGGCCCGGTGATGCCGAAGCAGGGCGGCCGCCCGCGCACCAGCATGGACACGCTGCTGGTGCGGGTCGAGACCGATGCCGGCGTCACCGGCTGGGGCGAAGGCTTCGGGCACCGCATCTTCACCGCGACGAAAGCGGCGTTCGATTCGTTCATCGGCCCGATGTGCGTCGGGCGCGATCCGACCGCGATCGGCGCGCTGGCGGACGAGCTGCAGCGCAATCTCGCCGGCGTCGGCCGCAACGGGCCCGCGATGTACGCGCTGTCGGCCATCGATATCGCGCTGTGGGACATCGCCGGCAAGCTGGCGGGGCTGCCGCTCTACCGCCTGCTCGGCGGGGCGCCGCGCAAGGCGTTGCCCGCCTACGCGAGCCTGCTGCGCTACGGCGAGCCCGCCGCGGTCACGCAATACGTCGAGCGCGCGCTGAAGCGCGGCTACCGTCATATCAAGCTGCACGAAATCACCGTGCCGCCGATCCAGGCCGCGCGCGAGGCGGCCGGTCCCGACGTCCCGATCATGGTGGACTGCAACTGCCCGTGGACCGTTGCGGAGGCGATCCGGATGGCGCGGCGGCTGGTGCCCTTCAATCTTACCTGGCTGGAAGAGCCGGTCTGGCCGCCCGAGGACCACGCCGGTCTCGCGCGCGTGCGGGTCGAAGGCGGCATCCCGACCGCGGCGGGCGAGAACGCGATGCTGCCCGAGTTCAAGGGCCTGCTCGAGGCCGGCGCGCTCACCTACGCGCAGCCGAGCGTCACCAAGGTGGGCGGGGTCACCCAGATGCGCAAGGTGATGGCGCTCGCCGACGCGCACGGCGTCGCGGTCGTGCCGCATTCCGCGTATTTCGGCCCCGGCCTGATCGCGTCCATCCACTGCATCGCCGCGATGCCGGACGGCGGCCTGGTGGAGCGCTACGACGCCGACTTCGCGATGAACCCGATGCACGGCGCGATCCTGCCGGACCGGGACGGCTGTCTGGCGGTGCCGCAGGGCCCGGGGCTCGGCGTCGATCCCGACCCCGCGGTCATCGAAAAGCTGCGCGTGCGCTGAATGGAAAATCAACACCGTAGCGTACTGGTGCTGTCGGGCTGCCAGGCGACGCTGCAGACCACCGGCACGACGATGATCGCGGTGACTGTGGTGGCTCCGCCGCACTGCCGGGCAAGTTGCGACCGGGCCCGTCACGAAATAAGAGGCGGCGTGCGGCGGCGCGCCGGTTTTCCCCGGTTCGCCGGCTCAGGCGAGCGCGATGGCGACGGCGACGAGGACGGCGAGGGCGACGGCCGCGGCGACGGTCAACCAGCCCGGGTCGCGCCACACGCGCAGCAGGACGGCCTGAGTGCCGGGTGAGGGCGCCAGCGCGGCGTTCGCGCCGGCCGCCGCCTGTTGCGCGAGCCGCTGCATGGCCGCCGCGGAGTCGAACCGACGCGAGACCGGAAGAAAGGTTCCCGAGTCGGTCGTGGAGCCCGCCCCGCCGGACCGCACGATCGCGGTTGCGGCATGTCCGGCAGCCTGCGTCGACGCGATCTCCACGTCGAGCTTCGCCGTGGACGCGATACCCGCGTCGAGCCGTACGGTTGCCTCGTCCGGCGCGGGCTGCGCGCTTTGCCCGGCGCCCATGCCCGCGAGGCACGCACGCAGGTCGGCGGCGAGCTCCCCCGCGCTCTGGTAGCGCGCGTCGGTCGTCTTTTCCAGCGCCCGGGCCACGATCAGGTCGAGCATCGCCGGCAGCGCGGGATTGAGCGCGCTCGGCGGACTGTGCGCCGCGTTCGCGATCTGGTACATGATCCGGCTCACTTCCGGCCCGCTGAACGGCGGCGCGCCGGCCGACGCCTCGTAGAGCACGACGCCGAGCGAGAAGATGTCGGAGCGGTGGTCCACGGGCTGTCCCGCCACCTGCTCCGGCGACATGTACTTGGGGGAGCCGAGTATGGCCCCGGTCTGCGTCTTGATGTCCGATGCCCTCACGCGCGCGATCCCGAAATCCATGATCTTCGCGTGCCGGCCGCGCACGACCATGATGTTGCCGGGCTTGATGTCGCGGTGGACCACGCCGCGCTCGTGCGCGTAGGCGAGGCCCTCCGCCGCCTGCGCCACGACGTCGAGGGCGAGCGGCAGCGGCAGCCGGCCGCGCCGCATCAGCTCGCGCAGCTCGACGCCCTCGAGCAGCTCCATCGCCATGTACGCGATGTCGCCCTCGCGGCCGACGTCGTGGATCGTGATGAGGTTGGGATGATTGAGTCCGCCGGCGGCCCTCGCTTCCTGGTTGAAGCGCGCCTCGTACTCGGCGCGCTCGGCCGCGTCCGACGACATGATGATGGTCTTGATCGCGACCGTGCGGTTGAGCGGGACGTCCTCGGCCCGGTACACGACCCCCATCGCGCCGCGCCCGAGTTCGGCGACGATGCGGTAGCGGCCCAGTTGGGTAAGCGTTGGTGCGGTCATCTGCTGGATACCGCGTGACTCGTGACTCGTGGTTCGTGACTCGTGGCTATCGCTTGTCTTTTCATAGGCCAAGCTGCCTGCGCCAGTCGCGCAGATAATCGCCGGCGCTCTTGCTCCGGGGGGCCGCCGGCTTGGGAGCTGCGAACGCGTGACGGATCGTCATTTTTTGCTCCGGCTCGAGATTCACGTCGAGCGTGAGCGGGGGGTTAGCGCTGTTGCGGACCTCGATCGTATGGGGGCCGGGACTCACCTCGAGCTGCGTGAGCGGGGGGCTTCTTCCCATCACCTCGCCGTCGATGACGATGTCGCCCCGGGGCTTGATCTCGAACACGATGACCGCGGGGCGCGCCGCCGCCTCGTTGAGATAGATCCGGGCCGCGATGCCCAGGCCGATGATCACGGCGACGGAAAGCGCGCCGGTGATCGCCAGTCGGAGGCGGCGCGCGCGAGAGGCGCGCGGGTCGAGCACGTAGAGCTCGTGCGCGCGCACGTTGGGATCGGTGAACACGCCCGCCGGGCCGAGGTCCGCCGCGCGGCCAGGCGCGTGGGCTTCCAGGGCGTCGTGGAACGCGCGCGACGCGAGGAAGCGGCCCGGCGTCGCGACGCCCGCCAGCGTCATGCTTTCGGCCAGCCCGTCGCCGACGAGCCCGGTCCCGCGCGACGCGTCGGAGGCGGGCCTGACCGGGCCGTGGTTGGCCCCGATGCAGAGCGGAAGGTCCGCAGCGGCCACCTGCGCGCGCTCCGCGAGCTCAAGGGCGGCCCGCGGTCCGCCGAGCACCACGACCGCGGCCCCGTCCGGCGTGTCGAGCACGGCGCGGTCGGCGGCAGCCAGCGGCCGGATCGCAGCCGCGACGAGCTCCTCGAGCCGCGCCTTGAGCCGGGCCTGCTCCGCGACCGGCCTACGGGTGAACTCGTGGATTTTCAGGACGATCACGCTGGCCAGCGCGGGCGTCGATGCGGTTTCGGTCATCTGCGCGGTGGGCGCCATGGCATTGTCGTTGCGCCATTCTAACCGCGCCCGCCGTGCGGGGGTTGTGACCGATGCCCCGGAACAACCAGGGACGGGGCCGAAGCGGTTCGGGAAAACAGGGCGCGCGGTGATCCGGCGCCGGACGCCGCGTCATTCCTTCCTGAACTGGCTGCAGAACGCCGTCTGCCCCAGCCAGGTCTGCTCGACGACGCGGCCATCCTTGAAGGTGAGGGTGCGCTCGCAGCGCTGCGGCTCGCCGCCGCCCATGCCCGGCAGTCCGAACACCGCGCCAACGCCCGCCCCTCCGGAGCCGCCGAAGACGATGACAGAGCCCGGGAAAACGCCGGACGTTCCTTCGCTCACCCACGTGTAGTTGTCCCGGCCGTCCGCGAGGGTCGCGTGGCGGGCGGGTTCGCCCCATCGCAGGACCACCTCCTCGTAGCGCGCCCCATGCCAGGAGCGCTTGGCGTCCTCGACGTCGCCCCCGAGCGTGGCGCATCCGGCGAGAACGAGCGCGAAAAGCGCGAGTCCCGGTCGGCGCGCGGGGAGAGGGCTTTTCCGGCCGCTATTCATCACGGGTTTTTGAAAGACCTGGAGCTGTGTCGAGATCCAGAAACCGTATTTGACCGCAGTTATACGCCGAGATGAAGCGAAAAATTCCCGGAAGGAGAAGGGATGGGGGAGAAGGGAAAAGATCCCCTCTCCCCCAGGCGGGGGAGAGGGCGGGGTGAGGGGGGGCAGGTGAAACGCGGCCGCAAGCTGGCCGGCGCGGCGGCGTCAGACGCAGCTGGGGTAGACCGGATCGTACATCCGCGACTTGACGTCGGCCGCGATGTCCTGCGGCACCGGCCCGGTCGCGAGGCCGCGCCGGTAGGCGATCTGCGCCACCTTGGCGCCGATGCCGGCCGAGACTTCGCGGATGCGTGGCAGCGCGGGATAGAGGCTGCCCTGCTCGAGGTCCGACTCGGTGACGCAGTGCGCGAGCGCGTGCGCCGCGCCCATGAACATCTCGTCCGTGATCTTGCGCGCGCGGCTCGCGATCGCGCCCAGCCCCACGCCCGGGAAGATGTAGGAATTGTTGCCCTGGCGCGGCACGAAAGTCTTGCCGCCGAGGGTGACCGGGTCGAACGGGCTGCCGCAGGCGAACAGCGCCCGCCCGCCGGTGTGGCGGTAGGCCTCCTCGGCGGTGCACTCGGACTTGGAGGTCGGGTTGGAGAGCGCGAACACGATCGGCCGCTCGTTGAGGCGCGCCATCTCCTCCAGCACTTCGCGCGTGAAAGTGCCGCCGACCGCCGCGACCCCGATGATCGCGGTGGGCTTGAGCGCCTGGATCGCGGCGAGGAAGTCCCCTACCGGCGCGTGATCGTGCGCGTAGCGCTGCTTGTGCTCGGCGAGATCGGCGCGGCCCTTCACGACGAGGCCGCGCGAGTCGGTCAGCCAGCAGCGCCTCAGCGCCTCCTGCTCGGCGAGTCCCTGCGCCGCCATCGCGGAAACCACCAGGTTGGCGATGCCGGTCGCCGCCTCGCCGGCGCCGAGGAACAGGATTTTCTGCGCGGTGAGCTCGCCGCCGGTGATGCGCAGCGCCGAGAAGATGCCGGCGAGCGCGACCGCCGCCGTGCCCTGGATGTCGTCGTTGAAGACCGGGATGCGGTCGCGGTAGCGGGCGAGCAGGCGGAACGCGTTGTGGTTGGCGAAATCCTCGAACTGGATCACCACCTCGGGGAAAATCCTGCGGGCGGCGGTGATGAACTCGTCCACCAGCTCGTCGTAGGCCTCGCCGCGCACGCGGCGCTGGCGCAGGCCGACGTAGTAGGGATCGGTGAGCAGCTCGCCGTTGTTGGTGCCGACGTCGAGCATCACCGGCAGGCACAGGTTGGGATGGATCCCGGCGCAGGCGGCGTAGAGCGAGAGCTTGCCCACGGGTATGCCCATGCCGTTCGCGCCGAGGTCGCCCAGGCCCAGGATGCGCTCGCCGTCGGTCACCACGATGAGGCCGGCGGGGTACGGCCAGTTCTGCAGCACTTCCGCGACGCGCCCGCGGTCGTTGGAGCCGATGAACAACCCGCGCGGGCGCTGGAAGATGAGCCCGTACTTCTGACAGGCGAGCCCGACGGTCGGCGTGTAGATGAGCGGCTGGATCTCGTCGATGTTGTCGCAGATGACGCGGAAGAACAGCGCCTCGTTGCGGTCGTGCAGGGCGTTCAGCGCGATGTGCTTCTCGAGGTCGTTGGGAAGCTGCCGGATGTACTTCAGCACGCGGTCGGCCTGCTCGTCCTGGGAGAAAACGTGCGGCGGCAGCAGGCCGCGCAGGCCCAGTGCGTCGCGCTCGCGCTCGGTGAACGCGGTCCCCTTGTTGAGCGTCGGGTCCTGCAGGACCGCGAATCCGCGCGGCAGGACGTCGGTCGCGACGGGGATTGCAGCGGGACGTTCCAACTTCGTCATAACAACTCTCCTTGCGCCGCGTCGCGGCGCGTTCCGGTCATTCTCCGCAGCCCGGGGAGGGGGATATTGACCGAGATCAAACCGCGACCAAGACAGGCCAAAGGGCAGGAATAGACAGGATTAACAAGATTAACAAGATTAGATCAACTGTAACAGCTTGAATTTGATCTGCACTCAGTGCTCGGCGCGGCCACCTATCGGCCCGCAGCGAACCCTCGATCCTTCGGGCGGAATTGCGCCGGCAACCTCTCCACCATGTCGCCTGGCGAATAATTCTCCGGATACCGATGAGGAGCCCCGCAATGCAGGGCAGGAGTAGAGCGGCAAGCAGGTCGTCAACGACCGGTGTGCGACGGGTGGTCTGTTGTGGCTGCTACAACAACTTGATGTAGTTCCGCGCCAGCGCCGCTTCGTGACCGGTTGGCGACAGCTCGAATCGGGGACTGCCGGCAGACAGATCAGCCACCTCGATAATCAAGTCCTTCCGCTTCAACTCACGGGCGACGGAATACACGGCAATCTGGTCCGCGTTCAGGGTCCGCGCAAGATCAAACAGGTTCCGGTCTTGCCCGTCGGCACGCGCAATCGTTTCCAGCAGGCGCTCTTCGCCCACTGAAAGAACGACACCGCCGGCTTCAACGTATAGCGGAGGGCGCGCGCGGCGGCGCTTCACGCTGAAAGTGACCACCAGCGCGCCAACAACGATCACGGCCGCGGCGCCAAGAGCAAACAGCAGCTCCCAGAATTTCAACTCCACGTCCAGATTGAACATAACGGGTCCCCGGCTTGCCGCAGTGAACGTTTCCGGAGGACGGCGCGCCCCCGGTTCCCAACCTGCGCTCCTGAATAATTATTGTTGGCGACAACGCCCGCTCGACGGCGATTATCGCTGACGGCAAATGCCAGTGGCAAGGCTCTCGCCCGGAGCTACTTTCATCGCGACGGGCGCAATCGAGCGGCGTCGATCGTGAGTTGTCGGTCGTTCCGAACACCGGTCACGGGTCACCGGAGCCTGGTCCCGCCGCCCTCATCCCTCATCCCTCATCCCTCAGGGATGCACGTTCTCGGTAAACCAATCGTCCGGCAGTTCCTTGCCCACGCCTCGTTCGCGGGCCTTGCGCAGCGCGAGGGCGCCGGCCGCGGCGAATTGCAGGCCCATGCCGACGTTGTTCGCGAAGCAGGTGATCTCGTCCGCGCGCTCCCGCCCCGGCGCGCGCTCCGAAAGCAGCTCGCCGAGGTCCGGGTAGCGCTCCCGGCGCACGGGATCCTTCCACCAGCCCTCCTCGTGCTCCTCCTTCACGTTGGGCGTGCCCGGCAATACGTTGTTGTACTGCTTCGCCTGCTTGCGATTGTGGACGAACACGCGGTCGCAGCGGTCGAGCACCGCGCCGTCGATTTCCTGCGACTTGATGCAGCCCACGTGCACGCCGGGCTCGAGCCACTTCGGGTCGATGACCGGAACCATGGACGACGTGGCTGCGAGTATCACGTCGGCGCCCGCGACGCAGGCTTCGACTGAATCCACGGCCCGGACGTCCGCATATTCGGCGACGAACGCCTCGCGGCTCTCCCGCCGCGGGCTGTAGACGCGCACCTCCCTGAAGTTCCGCACCGCGCGCGCGGCCATGAGCTGCGAGCCCGCCTGCCAGCCGGTGCCGATCAAGGCGAGCGTGGAGACGTCCTCGCGCGCAAGGTGCTTGAGCGCGAGGCCGCTCGCCGCGCCGACGCGCATGCGCTGCATCACGCCGTCCGGGAACATCGCAAGCAGCTTCCCGGTCTCGGTGCTGAACAGCAGCACCAGCCCGACCCAGCGGCCGTCCGCCATCGGCTGCTTGACGCGGCGCGGCTTGCCGGCGATCACGGGGTGCGTGCAGATGTCCGAGTTGATGCGCAGCGCCTGCACGCCCTGCGCCGGCCACGCGCCCCCCATGTGCTTGAAGGCGTAGTAGGCGCCGGCATGCGGGGTCGGCGACATGTTGTCGAAGCGCGGCGAGAGCAGGGCGCGCGAGTCGGCGTAATCGCGGTACATCGGCTCGAGCGCGGCCATGGTGTCCTGCATCGTCAGCAGGCGCGTGATTTCGTCGTTGCTCAGGACCAGCATGAGGAAATTATAAGGGAGACACGGGAGCGGCGCGTTCGCGATTCGTTCCGGCCTTTGCCAGCTGTCAGTCGCCAGCTGGCGCCCGTCAACCGCCGCCCGGCTCGTTGATATTACTCCCGTCCGGGCGTAGCATGAACCGGCAACTCCAAGCAGTAGCAAGGGAGAACCGCAGATTACTTGATATGAAAGGAGTGCGTCATGTGCTTTGATTATCAAGAGCGTCTCGCCTGGATCCGCCGCGTGGAGCAGATGGAAAAGGAACTGAAGGAGGCCGAGGAGCGCAAGATGCAGGCCAGGGCGGCCGCCCCGGCGAAGCCGAAGATGCCGGAAGCCGGCGCCGCCCGGGAGGAACCCGTTCCGGCGTGAGCCGCAACTGAAGCAGGAGGTCTGCCATGTCGAACCGTTCGATCAGAGCGATCATCGCGGAGCAGGAACTCGTGACGGCTCACGAGGCCATGACGGTCGGCGATGCCGCCCGGCTCATGAAGCAGAAGACGGTGGGCGCCGTGATGGTGGTGGAAGAGGGCAAGCTGGTCGGGGTCTTCACCGAGCGCGACGCGCTCTTTCGCGTCCTGGCGGAGGGGCGCGATACCCGCGCCACCCGGCTCTCGGAGGTCATGACCCGGAACCCGACGACGATACACCCCGACCGGCCGTTTCCGGAGGCCCTGCACATCATGTTCGAGGGCGGCTTCCGCCACGTGCCGGTCGTCGAGGACGAGCGGCCGGTGGGGATGATTTCCGCCCGCGACGCGCTCGGTCCGGAGCTGGAGGATTTCGTCTACGAAATGCTGCGCCAGGAACAGGCGCACGACATACTGGCTTAGCGAGTGACGCGGCCCGCTGCGGCGGGCCGAAAGGCTTCACGCCGTCACTGTTCCATCGCGCTCGCGGCGAAGACGTCCTCCAGCGGGACCACCCGCGGCGTCAGGCCCTGCTCGCGGGAATAGCGCGCCGCGGTTTCCAGCGTCGTGCGGTTCGCGCGGATGCCGTGGCGCACCACCGGCGTGCGCAGCGCCTCCCCCGCCTCGCGCGGCAGCAGGCCGGTGGCGACGTGGTATTCCGCGTGCTCCACGCGCTCGCGGTTCGCGATGTCGTTCGCGCGATCGAACGCCTTCATCAGGTTGAGCACCGCCCACGGGTGCTTCTCGGCGATCGCGCGCTTGATGACCATGCCGTGATTGATGGGGAAGATGCCGGTCTTGCGGTAGTAGCGGATGCTCTCGGCCCACGGGTCGGGGAAGAGCGTGCCGACGTCCGGGTGGTTCCACAGGTCGGCGCTGCTGCGATCGACCAGGTTGGCGTCCACGATGTAGTGGAGCAGCGCGTCGAGCTCGCCCGCGAGCATCATGCCGCCGAGGTTCTTCTCGGGCGGGACGGTGCGGATCGTCACGCCGGGCGGAGCGGTGAACCCGACCGCGCCGGCGTGGCTGCGGGACGCGCCGCGCTCCATCCAGAATTCCATGTGCCGGGGCTCGACGCCGAATTCGTCCTGCAGCACGCCGCGCGCCCACAGCGCGGCGGTCTGCTGGTATTCCGGCACACCGACCCGCTTGCCCTTGAGGTCGGCCGGCGAGGCGATGCCGGCTTTCCGCCGCACCAGGATCGCCGCGTGGTAGAACTTGCGGGTGGTGAAGACCGGCACGCCGATCCAGCGCTCGTCGCCCCGGGATTTCGCCATGATGAGCGAAGAGAACGACATCTCGGACACGTCGAAGTCCGCGAACTTCAGCTGGCGCCAGAACAGCTCCGAAGGATGCACGCGGCTCGGGATGAGATCGATGCCGTCGGGCCTGACGCGGCCGTCGAAAATCGGCCACGTCCGCGGGTTCGACGCCATGCCGATGCTGAGTTGGAGGTTCATTCGCGGCAGGCAGTATGGCAAAAGCGGGTGCGATCAACAAGCCGCCGGATCCGGCACGAAAGAGCGGCAACGTTCCACCCAGGAGCCTATAATATGGGCAGCTGATGGAAACACGGCTCTCCGCCGACAGGCAACCCGGGGCGCGGAGAATCATCTGATCTCGCATCGATAACCACGGACCGGCTTCCGTGGCGCGTCGCCGTCAGCCGCGACCGGGACGCGCAGGCCGTTCCGATGTCACCTGCGGACGCGCGTTGGTGACAGGCCTGAAGCGGGCTTCGGCCCGCCGGCGTCGAAGGCCAGCAGAGAGAAGGAGGCTACGCAGATGAATTACATATGGCGCTTTTACATGGACCAGGACCGCCGGTGGCGGTGGCAGCGGCTTTCCGCCGACCGGGTGCTGGTCGCGGAGTCCCGCACGGCCTACAAGGAGTACGAGGGCTGTCTGGCCAACGCGCAGGTGGAGGGCTACGTTTTCCATCCCTCG
This sequence comes from Betaproteobacteria bacterium, assembly GCA_016192825.1. Classification (GTDB taxonomy): domain Bacteria; phylum Pseudomonadota; class Gammaproteobacteria; order Burkholderiales; family SG8-41; genus SG8-41. Next base: position 16,507 of record JACPTK010000060.1, read on the forward strand.
CAGCCCAAGCTGATCCAGGGGCAATCGCGCTAGCAGCCTGTCGGACCTGGCGTTCCGACAGGCTGCCAACAGCAAAACCGCCTGCGAATTTTTGCGCAGGCGGTTTTGCATCAGGAGTTTGTCGGCCCTAAGTCCGACAAACTCCTAGGTCTGACTTCAACAGGAGGAGGCCATGACGCTGAAGAAGACCCGCATCGAGGTGAACAACGCCGTTTTCTCCCTGCCGTACCACGTCGCCGGGGAGGAAGGCTACTTCGCCGAGGAAGGCTACGACGTCGATCTCGTGCCGGCCGGCTCCGGCCGGGACCGTGACAAGGAAGTTCCCATCAAGCCGATCGAGGACCACCGGCTGGTGAAGTCCTACGGCTGGCACGAAGGCATCGAGAAGGGCGAGTTCTGCATGTACCGCGCCTGCGAGTGGGGGCAGATCCGCCGCACCCAGGACAGCGCGAAGAACGTCAGGGTGATCAGCAAGCGCGCGGCGGTCGCCACGCAGGCGATCGTGGTGCGCGCCGATTCACCGTATAACGTCCCGCAGGACCTGTGCGGCAAGACGGTTGCCGTGAATTTCCATGCCGGCTCGCATTACATCACGCTCGCCATGCTCGGCGGCTCCGCCATCAACAAGAACGAAGTGCGCGCAGTGCACGTGGGCGGGCCGAAGCAGCGCCTGCGGTTCCTGGACGAAGGCAAGGTGGAGGCCGCCGCGGTGATGGAGCCGTGGATCACTGTCGCTGCGAAGAAAGGACTCAAGATCATCTGCGAGGCCTTCTACGAAGGCGCGGAGGTGGCTACCCCGGACGTGGACCCTGAGATGTACGCGGCGATCACCCGCGCCGTTACCAAGGCGGTGAAAAAGATCAACCAGGATATCCGGCCCTATCTCAAATACATGATCCGCGAGGTGCCGGCGGACGTCATGACGCTCACCGAGGCCGATTTTTACCTGCCGCGGTTCCGCTACGTCGCCCCGCGCCCGTACACGCGCGAGGAGTACGAGCACCTGCACGACTGGATGACGAGCTGGGACCTGCTCAAGCCGGAGAGCAGCTACGACCGGATCATCGGTGCGAAGCTGGCCGCGGCGGTGTGAGAACCATGGCTCGTGACCGGTGAGCGGGCGCGGCTCAGCGTTCGCCCAACACTCATAGTTCACCTTGGAAGGGTTTGTCCAGTCGCTGGTAAGGAATGCTAGTCAGTAACGGCTGTTCGGTGGGAACACGACGCCTCAGGGCAAAGCAGCGGATGCAATGATGGTCGAAATCGACTTTGCAGCGCACCAGGCGGTGGAGCCAGTCCGGGCTCACGCTAAAGCGTTGGCCGAGCAGGTGCACCTGCCCGCGCTCGTCGGTGCGGCGGATGAAGATGATCTGCCCCTTGAGGGGCGCACGCAGATCGAGCTTGAAGTCCCTGGGCATGGCTCGCCGCGGCGGGGCCGCCTCGGTGGCCTGTTGCGTGCGGGCACGGTGCGCGGCGATATACTGGTCCGAGCGCATCTGCAATTCGCCCATGCGCCGTCAGATTAAGTTGTGACTCCTAAGGAATCTCTGCGCGGAAACTTGCGCAGAGATTCCTAAATCCTGTCTATTGCATCGCGATGTTCGGGATCTTATCTGCGTGTACCTGCGGTTAGTGTTTCGGACCCAGCATCGACTCGAGCCGGCGCAGGCTGCCCGCCGCGGTGAAATTGCCGAGCAGCGCGTGCAGGTCTCCGGCGCGTTTCTTGCCCAGGATCGGCTCGACCAGCCCCTCGAACTTGGTGCGAAAGTCCGCCGCGCTCATGGGATTGTCGGCGTGCCCCAGCACGATGGCCGTGTCCGCGTGCAGGCAGCGCCCGCCCTCGACGTAGACGTCCATGTGCGCTTCGTACTGGGGCTGGTCCGGGACCACCTCGAGTTCGATTAGCGGCAGCAGCCCCGTCACCGCGGGGTCCTTCAGGGTCGCCTCGGTGAAATCGGAGGCGACCAGGGGGTAGCCGCGCAGCCCGAGCGCGATGCAGAAGGCCGCGCTGAATTTGCACTCGAGCGGCGTGCGCGGATTCATCTTGCCGGACACGACCATTACGTTCGGATGGACTTTCGCATGCACCCGGGCGATCTTTTCCCGCGCAACTTGCGGCGCGAGCTTGCGGGCGGTCTGCACCGAGGCGTGCGTCGCGCGGCAGCTGGCATACGGCTTGAAGCCGTTGCGCAGCAGCTCCCAGCGCGCGTCGAAATCCAGCGGCGGGACCTCCACGGCACGATCCTGGATGAGGCAATCCAGCAACCCCTTTTCGGTTTCGAGCAGTTGCGTCGCGGCTTCGAAGCCCGCCGCGGCGAGTTCCGCCGCGAGGATGCCGTCCATGGCTGCTTTCCCGCCGTGGAACGGCTTGGCGTGCGTGCCGAACGATCCGACCAGGCCGCCGGCCGTCGTCGCCGCAATGCCCAGCGCGTATTCGATCTGCTGCGGATCGAGACGCATCAGCACGGACGCCACGACGGCGGCGCCCATGCGCCCGAGGACGGCAGTCGGATGAAAGCCGCGGCGGTGCAGGTTGCGCCCGACCCCCCGCGGTCCGCCGCCGCCGAGCCTGGCCACGACCTCGAAACCGGTGATGAAGGCCGCCAGCGTGTCTTTCTCGCTCGATCCGAGCTGGGCGGCGAGCGCGAGCGCCGCCGACCAGCAGGGACAGCTGACATGGCCCGCGCCCATCTGGTGGGCGTCGTCGTAGTCCATCGCGTGCGCCATGGTGCCGTTGACCAGGGCCGCGAGCGCGGGCGTCGTGCGCGCCCCGAGGAAGATGAGCGCGTTGCCGCGCGCGCCCCAGGATTCGGCCACGCGCCGCACCGGCCGGACCGGCGCGTCGTTCACCGCGCCGACCGCGACGCCGATGTAATCGATCAGCGCCGTGACGGCGGCCTGCGCCACCTCCGGCGGAAACGCGCGATCGCGCGCGCCCGCGGCGTAGTGCGCGATCTGTCGGCTGCGGGTCGTCGCGGCGTGAGCGTGCTGTTCGCGGATGTTCATGCTGGACTCCTCGGTAGAATCGGCGGCGGGCGCTAGCGCGCCAGCAAATCCATGAAGGAACGCAGGCGCATCGCCTCGAACGCCCCCGGCTCGGCGACCGCCTCCAGAATCCGCTCGCTGCGGCGGCCAGGAAACGCGGCGCCCACGGCATGGCGGAACTTTTCCACGACCAGCGGCAGCCCCTCGGCGCGGCGGCGCGGATGCCCCAGCGGGAAATCCACGCGAACCTCGGGCAGGCGGGAGCCGTCGTTGAACTCCGCCTGGATCGCATTGGGATTCGCGCGCTTTTCGGGGTCGTAAAAGTCCCGCGTGAAGGACTCGTCCTCGGCCACCGACATTTTTTCACGCAACCGGTCGAGCTGCGGATCTCGCGCGGCGTCGTCCTCGTAGTCCTCGGAAGTGATTTTCCCGCGCTTGAGGACCACGGCCAGTATGTACTGCAGGCAGTGATCGCGGTCGGCCGCGTTGCGCAGCGGGCCCTTCTTGTCGATGGTGTGGATCGTGCGCATGTGCGTGCGGATGCGTATCGCCTTGATCTCGTCCAGGCGCCCCTTGACCATCGGGTGCAGGCGCGCGGCGCATTCGCTGGCGGTTTGCGCGTGAAACTCGGTGGGAAAGGGCACCTTGAACAGGATGTTCTCGATGATGTAGGAGCCGAACGGCCGCGGCGCCACGATCGGCTTGCCGCGCATGATCGAGTCCACGAAGCCGTATTTCGGGGCGGACAGCGCGGCGGGATAGCCGGGCTCTCCTCGCAGCGCGAACAGTGCGTGCCGCACGCCGCGGGCGGTCGCGTCGCCGGATGCCCACGACTTGCGCGGCCCGGTATTCGCGCCGAGCCGGTAGGCGCGGGGATTGGCGCCGTCGAGCCACGCGTTCGAGACCGCGGCAACGATCTGCTGCTTCGTGCCGCCGAGCAATTGCGTCGCCACCGCGGCGGAGGCGACCGCGAGGAGCACGGTCGCGTCGAGCCCGTGCGCGAGAAAGCTGTTCTCCAGCGTCAGCACGCACTGGATCTCGTAGGCTTTGATCAGTGCGTCGAGCACCGACTTTACGTCGAGTTCCGGCTGCGGGCCTTGGCCGAGGTGATCGGCGACCGCCAGGATCGCGCCCAGGTTGTCCGAGGGATGACCCGCCTCGAGGGCGAACCAGGAATCGTTGTAGTCGAGCCAGCGGATCGCCGTGCCGGTGTCGAATGCGGCCTTCACCGGGTCGAGGCGATGGCTCGTGCCCGGCACCCGCGACCCGTTGGGCACGACGGTGCCGGGAACATGGGGCCCGAGCAGGCTCAGGCAGTCGCGATGCCGCACCGCCTCGATCGCGCACGCGATCGAGTCGAGCAGGGAGCAGCGCGCGGTCGCGTATGCGTTCGCCGAGAACGCGACCGGCGCGGCGACGTAGTCGGCGATCTGAACCAGCAGCGGGTCGTCGGGTCGGGCGGCGGTCGAAGTGATCATCGCGGATCCTCTGTATGCGAATAAGACAGCCCGCCGGCGGGCGGGCTGCGAAGCTTGCAGCGGCTATTTTAGGGTCCCGGTCGCTTCGGTGGCATGCCGGACCGCCTCGTGCATAACGCGCAGCCGCTCGCGGTGCGCGCTGCGCACGTGGGCGCGGGCAGCCTCCTCAGCGAGGTGCTCATCGCCTTCTTCGATGGCTTTCACGATGCGCACGTGCTCGCGGTGCGCGGTCTCCGGGCGGTCGGGGTTCGACAACGTCGTCGTGCGGAAGGCGGCTTCGTAGGTCGCCTGGTCAAGCAGGAAGAGGACGTCATCGATGGTGCTTGCGCTGCGAAGCAGAAACCGGTTGTGCGCGCTCTGGTACAGGGCCTTATGGAAGCGCCGGTTGATCTGCTGGAGTAGCCGTGGACTCTTCGTCAACGTTTCCGCCTGGATGATGTCCTGGAGCGCCGCCACCTCGGCCGGTGACACGCGTCGCGCGGCCATGGCGGCCGCGGTGCCGTCCAGCGCCTCACGCATGGAGTAGAGCTCGCTCACTGCTTGGTAATCGAGGGCCGCGACCACCACGCCGCGATTCTCCTTGGGAGCGAGGAGCCCTTCGACGGTGAGGCGGCGCAGCGCGTCGCGCACGGGCGTGCGGCTCATCTTCAGCCAGCTCGCGATCTCGGTTTCGCGCAGCCGCGCATTCGGCTCCAGCATGCCATCGCGGATCGCATCGCGCAGGCGCGTGTACGCAACTTCCTGAAGCGAGGGCCGGCGTGGTGACACGGTTTTCATGCTAGATGTCTCGGCTGATGCTTCGCGAAATTGTATACATTAGGCATACGAATGGCGACAAGCGCTACGGGTTCAAAACCTGCTCTTCCTGGAAACGAATATTAAATATCATTATTATCAATAGTATAGATCGACAACTACGGTCAATTCGGAATATGACAGAAGTCGATTTTATTGTATTTCTAATGTATTATATGTGCAAAACCGCCCTGCTTTGGCGTCGTTCCGTCATGCTTGATTTTCCACAATCCATCTCGATCACAGAGGAAGGGCCGCGCGAAGGTTTTCAGATCGAGAAGGGGCTAATTGCCACGGCACGCAAGATCCAATTCATCAACGCGCTGTCCGAAACCTGCCTCAAGCGCATTCAAGTTGTCTCCTTCGTAGACCCGAGGCGCGTGCCGGGGATGGCCGACGCGGAGGAGGTCGTGGCCGGCATCGACATGGAGCCGGGCGTGGCGTATACCGGATTGTGGCTCAATGAAAAGGGGCTCGAGCGTGCCCGCGCCACTGGAAAGCTCACGCTCGAGGGCAAGATTTCCCTCTACCCGTCCGAACAATTCTTGCTCCGGAACAACAATCGTACGCTCGCACAGCAGACGCAGTACATGCACCGAGTGCTCGACAGCTACAAGGCGCATGGCATACCCGTCGAGCGGGGCTCGATCTCGAACGCCTTTGGCTGCAATTTCGAGGGCGACATTCCTCTTGCGAAGGTCGTGGCGACGGTCGGAGAGGTCCTGGATATCGGCGCCCGGCATGGCCTGGGCATCAAGGAGTTGAGCCTGGCAGACACGATGGCGTGGGCGACGCCGCTCCAGATAAGGCGTACGATCGGCGCGATCCGCGAAAAATATCCCGACATCCGCATCAGCTTGCATCTGCACGACACCCGGGGCATGGGCATTGCCAATGCCTACGCGGGCCTGAAGATGGGTGTCGACATGTTTGACGCCTGCGTTGCGGGCCTTGGCGGCTGCCCATTCGCGGGCCACGCGGGCGCGGCGGGCAATGTGTGCACCGAAGACCTGGTCTTCATGTGCGAGGAGATGGGCATCCGCACGGGCGTGGACCTCGAACGGCTGATCGAATGCGCGCGGCTGGCGGAGGAGATCGCCGGGCATCCGCTGCCGGGCTCGGTAATGAAGGGCGGCAACCTCACAAAACTGCGGCGAGCCGCACAGTTGAACTGAATTGCACGGCAGCCCCGAACGGAGAAAACAGATGACGACGGCGAAGATCGTTCTCACGGGAGACATCAATCTGCTCGGGGTGGAGGATCCGGCCGTGCCGTTTCGCCGGATCGCGGACACGCTGCACGCAGCCGACGTCGTCTTTGGCAACCTCGAATGCTGCCTCTACGTCCCGCGCGAGCGTCGAGTTATGGCGCGCGACGATCAGTCCGGCTACGAGGGTTTCTACGCGGATCCCGCCGCAGGCGAGGCGCTGCGGCTTGCCGGCATCCACGTTATCGGTAACGCCAACAACCAGAACTACGGCAGCGAGGCGATCCTTGCATCCAACGACCATCTAGACCGGCTCGGAATAGCGCACGCCGGCACCGGCCGCAACCAAGAGGCCGCGCGGGCCCCCATCGTGCTTGAGCGCGGCGGGCTGCGCTTCGGCTTTGTGCAGCGCACCTCGCAGTACTGGCCGAATAATCACGAGGCGCAGGCCTACTTTCCGGGCGTCGCGGCCCTGAAGGCGTACACCGCCTACCAGCCACCGTACTACAAAGACAACAAAATTCCCCCGAACCGGCCGGGTGCGCCGGCGAAAGTCGTAACGTGGACCGACCGCGAATACCTGGAATCCTTCCGACAGGACATCGCCGCGCTCAAGGCAAAATCCGACGTCGTGGTCTCGTCGCATCACTGGGGCTACGGGCAGGATATCCTCGATTACCAGGTCGAGATCGCCCACGCCGCGATAGATGCCGGCGCCGACATCGTGATGGGCCACGGCCCGCATTACGGTCTCGCAGTGGAGGTTTACAGGGGCAAGCCGGTGTACTACGGACTGGGCCCCTTCTGCTTCATCAAGACCAACAAGCGCGCGCATTATGGCTGGGTGGGTATGATCGCGCACGTCGAGGTGGACCGGACCGGCGTCGTCGAGGCAGCCTTTTCGCTGGTACGCCAGAACGCGGACAAAGATGTGACGATATGCGCGCTGCAACAGGAGGCCCCGGAGATCACGCGATTACAGGCGCAGTCCGAGCGTTTCGGCACCGCTATGGAGGTGGCCGGAGACCGGGTGCTGGTGTTTGCGCGCACATAGGGCCGGCAGACGGCATGAAAGACAGAACGAGGAGATAACTATGAGCCTTCGAATCGGCAAGACAACCCTCGCCACGCTCGCGATCGCGGTGGCGGCGGGCGGCGCGCAAGCAGCCGCCCCCACGGACGTGTACCCGACAAAGCCCATCCGTTTCATCGTTGGATTTCCGCCCGGCGGCGGCAATGACACGCTGGCGCGCATCTTCGGCTTGAAGATCGCGGACCGCCTCGGGCAGCCCGTCGTCATTGACAACCGGCCCGGCGCCGGTGGCAATCTCGCGGCGGCTCTGACGGCGAAATCTCCGGCCGACGGCTACACTATCCTCATGATCTCGAGCACCCATCCCATCCAGGGCCTGCTCAAGAAAAATCTCCCGTACGACCCGATCGGGGATTTCTCCGGTATCGCCCAGCTCGTGGCATATCGCACCCTCATCGCGGTGCATCCCGATGTGCCGGCGAAATCGGTGCGGGAGCTTATCGACTTGGCCAAGGCCAAGCCGGGCGCGCTCAACTTCGTGTCCTCCGGAAACGGCACGGGATCGCACCTCGCCGGCGAGCTCTTTCGCGTATCGGCTGGCGTCGAGATGACCCACGTGCCGTACAAGGGCACGGCCCAGGCTATAACAGACCTGATAGCAGGACGCGTGCAGCTCATGTTCACTCCGCTCGTGCCAGTGATCGCCCATCTCAAGTCCGGCCGGCTGCGCGCCGTGGCCGTCACCAGTGGCAAACGCTCGCGCATCATGCCGGAGCTGCCGACCGTCGCCGAGTCGGGCGTGCCCGGCTACGAATTCGTCAGCTGGTACGGCATCATTGGCCCGGCGGGGCTGCCCGCGCGGGTGAAGAACACTCTCAACGCTGCCGCCGGCCACGCGATGGATCTGGCGGACGTGAAGAACAAGCTGCTGGACGACGACATGGACCTCATCAAGCGCACGCCGGAAGCATTCGACGGAATCCGCAAGGCAAACCTTGCGAAGTGGACGAAGATAGTGAAGCAAACGGGCATCACCGCGCAATAGCCGCGCGCATGGCGCTGCCCTTTTCTTCCGTACGCGTTCTCGACCTCACCAACGTCATCGCCGGCCCGCTGTGCTCGCACCAGCTCGCGATGCTCGGCGCCGAGGTGATCAAGATCGAGGTGCCGGGAACGGGCGACCTCGCGCGCAAGATGGGCGCCGATCCCGCGCTCGGCGAAAGACTGATGGGCGCCTCGTTCCTCGCCCTCAACGCCGGCAAGAAGTCGCTCACGCTCGACCTGAAGAAGCCGCGGGGCAAGGACGTGTTCAAGCGGCTCCTCCGCGATGCCGACGTGGTGCTGGAGAATTTCCGGCCCGGCACGATGACGAAGCTCGGCCTCGATTACCCGGCGCTGAAGGCGGTGAATCCCGGCGTCGTCTACTGCGCGGTATCGGGGTTCGGGCAGGCGGGGCCGCTCGCGCAGCGGCCGAGCTACGACCAGATCATCCAGGGCTTCTGCGGGCTGATGAGCCTGACCGGCGACGAGAAGACCGCGCCGACGCGCGCGGGCTACGTGGCGTGCGACACGATGGCGGCGGTCACGGCGGCCTTCGCCGTGGCGGCGGCGCTGTTGCGCAGGCACAGGACCGGCGAAGGCGAGATGATCGATGTCTCGATGCTCGACGCGTCGCTCACGACCATGGCGGCGTGGCCCGTTTCCAATTATCTCAACGCGGGGAAAGCGCCGGTTCCCATGGGCAATGAGAGCCACAGCGCGAGCCCGTCCGGCACCTACCGCACCGGCGACGGGTTCCTCAACATCGTCAACAACGAGCAGAAGCAGTACGAGGCGCTGTGCGACGTGATCGGGCGTCCGGCGCTGAAGTCCGACCCGCGCTTCGCCGACCGCAACGCGCGGCTGCGCCACCGCGCCGAGCTGCGCGTGCTGCTGGAGGAAGCACTGCAGGCGAAGAGCGCCGCGGAGTGGGAGCGGCTCTTCAACGACGCGAACGTGCCCGCCGGCCCCATATTCACGGTGCCGGAGATCCTGGCGCATCCGCAGGTCGAGAGCCGCGGCCTCATCAAGCGCTTCGGAAAGGTTGACGGGGTGGGGCGCAACGTCGCCGTTCCGCGCGTGGGTTTTCAGCTCGCGAGCGGGCAGCCCGACGTCGCCGCGCCACCGCCCCGCCTCGGCCAGCACACCGACGCCGTGCTGCAGGCGGCGGGCTACAGCAAGGACGAGATCGCCGTGCTGCGCCGCGAGGGCGTCGTATAGTCACGCAAGAGGAGAGCAGGACATGTATTTCGGGCCGCCGCCGCGCATCATCGAGACCGAGGTGTTCGCCGCTGTGCCGGACAAGCTCCGGGCGGGCAAGAAGGCGAGCCCCTTTCTGGAGGGCCTGTCGTTCGACCTGGCCGGCAACCTGTACTGCGTGGACATCCGCCTCGGGCGCGTCTACCGCGTGTCACCGCGCGGCGAGTGGGACGTGGTGGTGGAGTGCGACGGCGAGCCCAATGGCCTCAAAATCCACCGCGACGGGCGCATCTTTATCGCCGACCACCGCAACGGCATCCTGCTGCTCGACGCGGACAAGGGGAAGGTGACGCCGTTCATCGAGGGGCCGTCGAAGCAGCGCTTCAAGGGCGTCAACGATCTCATCTTCGCGAAGAACGGCGACCTCTACTTCACCGACCAGGGGCAGCCCGGCCTGCATGATCCGAGCGGGTGCGTGTACCGCTATACCGCGGCCGGGCGGCTCGAGTGCCTGATGAACGACATCCCGGACCCGAACGGGCTGGTGTTCAACGTGCGCTAGGAGCTTGTCGGACTTGGGTCCGACAAGCTCCTTAGGCAAAACCGCCCCGGATAAAAATGCGAAAGTGCCATCAAAAACCTGCCGAAACACCATCCGTACGCGTTTCCCGAGGTGAATCGACCGTGGAATTAAACGTTATTCAAAAAAAATGGGGCGATTTTGCTTTTAGCAGCCTGTCGGACCATCAAAGTCCGACAGGCTGCTAGACAGAGGTGTTCGTTGCGGTGACGCGTGCCAACGCGGTGTGGCGCCTGCCGCTCGACGGCTCGGGCGTCGTCACGCGCGCGGGACTGTTCGTCCAGCTCTTCAGCCCCGGCCCCGACGGGCTTGCGCTCGATGAGGACGGCAACGTCGTGGTGACGCATCCCGGCCTGGGCACGGTGTGGGTGTTCAGCAAGCGCGGCGAGCCGCTCTACCAGGTGAAGTCGTGCGCCGCCGAGATGACGACCAACGTCGCTTACGGCGGCAAGGACCGCAAGACCTTGTTCATCACCGAATCGAAAAGCGGCAAGATTCCGGCCGCGCGCCCGCGTCGTCGCCTCGCCGCCCTCCCCGTCCGCGCCTGATCACTGCGGCGGGATCTTGGCGATCTGCGCCGCTTTCCGGTAGCGATCGATTTCCCTCACCAGCAGGCCGTCGAGCTGCTGCGGCGTGAGCGGCCACGGCGCAGCGCCTTCGTTCGCGAAATCTTACTATGGGCGGTCAACGCCCGGGCACGAAAGGGCCGGCGCGACGGCGCGCCGCGGCGAGGTTCTCATGATATGGACGCTCGGAGCGCTCCGGTATCGGCTTCTGCTGGCCTCCCGACGAGCATATGGTGGACTTGCATGTAAGGCTGCCGTAAGCGTGGCGTAAGATACTTCGCAGGAATTTACCGACTGCGCCAAGGAGCGTTATGCACAAATTTCTGTCAGCAATCATCCTCTATCTGTTCTGTTCCCCGGTCCTGCTGGCCGCCCTAAAGGACATGGAAGCACCAAGCGCGCCAGCGGAGACCGTGGACATGGTCTACGTGGTGCTCTTCGGCATCATCTTCATCGGCATGATCGTCGGATTCTTCGTCTACCTCTTCATGAACGAACGGAAGGCGAAATCGGACAAGTAGTCCGACTCACGCTCACGGCACAAACCCCGCCGCGGCGGGGTTTTTTGTTGTGCGCCCAGCATGGGCGCGATCTTGGAGGTGGAAGTCCTCCCGTAAGCTGGCCACAGTGAACGAAGCGAAGTGCAACTGCGTGAGGGCGACCGAGCGTGGGAAGGAAGCATGGAGCGAAACCGCGAGCCGA
>JACPTK010000061.1 GCA_016192825.1 Betaproteobacteria bacterium
CGCCGCACGAGGCTTCGCGCCGCCGATTGCTCGGACAACGCGCTCGATTGGCTACCTGTTGAACGGGTAATTCACAGGGTAAACTCCTTTCAGTTCACAAGATCAGCCAGGCTTGGCCTGGCACACCCAAGAACGCCAAGAAATTCAATAACAATAATGAAATCCAGGTGCGGCCGCCATGCGACTCGCAAAAGCGCACCGATTGCGGAACACGTAACGTCGAGTTTTTGTCACCGCGGCTTTCGACTTTGGCGGATCTATTTTCCAGTTTTGCTTTTCGTGGCGGCCTTGGCGCCTTGGCGGCTGTTTTCCTGCATGCGAAACTCAGCGGAACGAGCGTGCGCCATCAGCCCCTCGCCGCGCGCGAGCTCGGCGGCCACCTTGCCGAGCCTCCCCGCCGCCTTGCGCGAGACGCGGATCACGCTCGAGCGCTTCTGGAAGTCGTAGACGCCGAGCGGCGAGGAGAAACGCGCGGTGCGGGAGGTGGGCAGCACGTGATTCGGCCCGGCGCAATAGTCGCCGAGCGCCTCCGAGCTGTGGCGCCCGAGGAAGATCGCCCCGGCATGCCGGATCTTCGGCAGCAGCGCGTCCGGACGCTCGACCGACAGCTCGAGGTGCTCCGGCGCGATGCGGTTCACCAGCGCGCAGGCCTCGCGGAGATCGCGCACGCGGATCAGCGCGCCGCGCCGCGAAAGCGAGGCGGCGATCAGCTCCCGCCGCGGCATGTCCGCCAGTTGCCGTGCCATGCTCGCCGCAACGGCATCGAGGAACCCGCCATCGGGCGTGATCAGGATCGACTGCGCCAGCTCGTCGTGCTCCGCCTGCGCGAAGAGATCCATCGCCACCCAGTCGGCGTCGGTCTTGCCGTCGCACACCACCACCACCTCCGAGGGCCCGGCCACCATGTCGATGCCGACCACGCCGAACACGCGCCGCTTGGCGGCCACGACGTAGGCATTGCCCGGCCCGACGATCTTGTCCACCGCGGGAATCGTGGCGGTACCGTAGGCGAGCGCGGCGACCGCCTGGGCGCCGCCGAGGGTGAACACCCGGTCCACGCCGCAGATCGCCGCCGCCGCGAGGACGAGCGGGTTTTTCTCGCCGCCGGGCGCCGGCGCCACCATGATGATTTCCCGCACGCCGGCCAACTTCGCCGGCACCGCGTTCATGATCACCGACGACGGATACGCCGCGCGTCCGCCCGGCACGTAGAGGCCGACGCGGTCGAGCGCGGTCACACGCTGGCCGAGCTCGGTGCCGTCGGCGTCGCGATAGCGCCAGGAGGAGGCGATCTGCTTCCTGTGGTAGGCGCGCACCCGCTTCACCGCGGCCTCGAGGGCGGCACGAGTCGTTTTCGGTATGCGCTTCGCCGCCTGCTTCAGGTCGGCCCGCAGAACCTCGAGCGCCGCGACCGAGTCCGCCGTCACCCCGTCGAAGCGCCGCGTGTACTCCAGCAGCGCGACATCCCCGCGCGCCCGGACGTCGGCCAGGATCGCCGCAACCGTGGCGTCGACCTGCGGGTCCTGCGCCGACTCGAACGCGAGCAGCCCCGCGAGCTGCGCGTCGAAGTCGGGCTGCGTGGTGGACAGGCGCCGGATGGCTAGAGCGCCTAACATGATGAAGCGCGCGTGCGTTGCGAGACAGTTGTCATCGCGTCGCCCGCGCGAACGCCTCCAGCAGGGGCTGGATCGCGGCGCGCTTGAGCTTCAGCGCCGTCTGGTTGACGATGAGCCGCGCGCTCAGGGGCGCGATCGCCTCGACTTCTTTGAGATCGTTCGCCTCGAGCGTCCTGCCGGTGCTCACCAGGTCGACGATTGCGTCGGCGAGCCCCGTCAGCGGCGCGAGCTCCATCGAGCCATAGAGCTTGATGAGGTCGACGTGCACGCCCTTCGCGGCGAAGTGCTCGCGCGCGGTCTGCACGTACTTGGTGGCAACCTTGAGGCGCGCGCCCTGCCGCACCGCGCGCCGGTAATCGAAGCCCGCCGGCGCCGCCACCACCATTCGGCAGCGCGCAATCTTCAGGTCGAGCGGCTGGTAGAGCCCCTGTCCGCCGTGCTCGTCGAGCACGTCCTTGCCGGCGACGCCGAGGTCCGCCGCGCCGTACTGCACGTAGGTCGGCACGTCGGTCGCGCGCACGATGACGAGGCGCACGTCCGCGCGATTGGTGCGCAGGATCAGCTTGCGCGACTTCTCCGGATCGTCGCGCGCGACGATGCCCGCCGCTTTCAGCAGCGGCGCGGTCTCGTCATAAATACGGCCCTTCGACAGTGCAATCGTGATCACGTCGGCGACCCGAATGATTCAATAAAAACAGGATTTTACAGCAAGAACCCCAAATTAGCCGGTAGAGTAGAGGAGGAAGTAGTGTCACAAAGTAACACTACCCCTCCCCCCTCGTCGAACCGGACGTGCAGGTTTCCCGCATCCGGCTCTCATGCAAGCAATCGCCGCCGCAGTGCGCGCGCTCATAGTGA
>JACPTK010000081.1 GCA_016192825.1 Betaproteobacteria bacterium
GGGTCATCATGATCGCCGATGCCGGCGGGCGACACACTGCTATAGGCAACGCCAGTTTACAGGCGGGGGCGGTCAACCTGAATGGGTGTGGTAGGTTGGGTAGGTAGGGCATATTGATGGTGAGGCAGGACTGAACGTAAAGCGGATGCGCCGGATGCAGGGCACCTGAATGATGGTTACGAGCCAATAAATCACTCATTAGCAGCCTGTCGGCTCGGAGATAACCAGGAGCGATGTCCCATGCATTCACCCCGATCGTTGATCACGCCAAGTCCGACAGGCTGCTAGCCGTCAGTCAGCGGAATGCCTCGACCGCTTGGCGCGCCGTGCTTCGCGGGTCGTCCATCCGATCGCCCGATCATCCAAAGAACGCGTGGATCTCCGCGACGATGATGCCGACCTGCGCTTCGGTGAGCTCGTGGTATAGCGGCAGGCGCAGCAGCCGGCCTGCGACATCCTCCGTGACCGGCAGCGGCCCGGCGCCGCGCCCGTAGCGCCGGCCGGCGGGCGAGGAATGCAGCGGCACGTAATGGAACACCGAATGGATGCCGCGTGTCTTCAAATGGGCGATGAGCCGCGCGCGCGTCGCGGCGTCCTTCAGCAGCACGTAGAACAGGTGGCCGTTGCCCGTGACGCCCGCGGGCTCCGGTTGCGGCAGCGCGAGCGCCCCGTGCCGGGCGAGCGCCGCCAGCCCCTTGCGGTAGGCGGCGCAGAGCTTCATGCGCCTGTCGTTGATCGCGCCGGCGTGCTCGAGCTGCGCCCACAGGAAGGCGCCCACCAGCTCGCTCGGCAGATAGGAGGAGCCGATGTCCACCCACGTATACTTGTCCACCTCGCCCCGGAAGAACTGGGCGCGGTTCGTGCCTTTCTCGCGGATGATCTCCGCGCGTTCCGCCAGGCGCGCATCGTTGACGAGCAACGCCCCGCCCTCGCCGCTGATCACGTTCTTGGTTTCGTGAAACGACAGGCAGCCCAGGTGTCCGATCGCGCCGAGGCGGCGCCCCTTGTATTGCGCGAGTAGGCCCTGCGCCGCGTCCTCCACCACCACCAGCTCGCGGTCGCGGGCGAGCGCCATCAGCGCGTCCATTTCGCAGGCGACGCCGGCGTAGTGCACCGGCACGATGGCGCGGGTCCTGGACGTGACCCCTGCCGCGACCAGCTTCTCGTCGAGGTTGAGCGTGTCGGGGCGGATGTCCACGAACACCGGCACCGCGCCCCGCAGGACGAACGCGTTGGCGGTGGAAACGAAGGTGAACGAGGGCATGATCACTTCGTCCCCCGCTCTCAGGTCGCAGAGGATCGCGGCCATTTCCAGCGCCGCCGTGCACGAGTGCGTCAGCAGCGCCTTTTTCGCGCCGAGGTTGCGCTCGAGCCACTGGTGGCACTGGCGGGTAAACCGGCCGTCGCCCGCCAGATGGCCGTCCCGCACCGCGGCCGCGATGTTCTCCAGCTCGGCGCCGATCGTGAACGGCCGGTTGAACGGGATCTTCATTAAAAGTCCGTGATGGGTGATGGGTGATGGGTGATAAGCGCTTGACGACCGACACCCGTCCACGCAGCGGGATGATCAATGGGTCCCATTACTCGTCACCTGTCACTCATCACCCGCCCCTGGGCCGGCGCGCCACCAGCAAAAGCGAACCGCCCATGGGCAGGCTGACGCCGGCCTTGATCAGAAGACGTTCGGCGTCGAGCACCTTCTCCAGCGTCCAGTTGAGCCACGGCGCGATCCTCAGCTCGGCGAGCGGATCGTAGTCATCGCCGGGGGCGCGCTGGGCGAGACGCGAGGCAAACATGAGCGGCAGCAGCAGGGTCACGAAGGATGTCATTTTAACGATCTCGAAGCCCGCCTCCGTCACTTTCGCCTGCAGCTCCGCGGCCCGGTAACGCCGCACGTGCCGGGCGCGCACGTCGTACTCGCTCCACAGGAAGGGATGCTGGGGCGCCGTGAGCAGCAGCCCGCCGCCGGGAACCAGCGCGCCGTGCAGCGCGCGCAGCACCGCGCGATCGTCCTCGATGTGCTCGATCACGTCGAACGCGCCGGCGGCATCGAACTCCTCGCGGTACGGGATGCGCCGCGCGTCCATCTGGATGAACCGCGCGCCCGGCGCCCGCCGCGCCGCGAATCCGAGCCCCTCGGCGGCGACTTCGCTGCCCGTGAGCTCGAGCGCGGGAAACGCCGCCGCGATGCCAGACAGCACGAAACCCGTTCCGCATCCGGCCTCGAGAAAACGCCTCGCGCCGGGAAAAAAGCGGCCGAGCGCCCAGACGATGAGCCGGTTGCGGGCGCGGAACCAGAAATTGCGCGACTCCAGCCCGGCGAGCGTGGAAAAGAGCGCGGGATCGTATCCCGCCTCCGCGCGCGCCAGTTCGGGCGCGAACGCGGGGAAGCCCGCCGTCAGCTGCGGCTCGAACCCGCACCGCGGGCAAAGCCAGTCGGTCCCGGCACCACCAGGAGGAGTGGCGGAAGGCGCGGGGGTGGAAAGCGCCGACGGGCTGAAGCCGGCACCACAGCGCAAGCACAACCTCAACCCTGGCTCCCGATCACGATGCCGAGGCAGATCAACGCGATGCCGGCGATCTTGGGCCCGGTCACCGGCTCGTGGAAGAAAAATGCCGAGGCGATCATCACCAGCACGAAGGCGAGGCTGGTGAAGGGATAGGCGTGCGACAGATCGAGCTTGGTCATCGCCGCCATCCAGGCCAGCGCCGCGAGCAGCATCGCCGCCAGCGCGGACACGATCCAGGGGTCGACAAGGAGCCTCGCCAGGAACCACAGCTTGTCGGCGGCGGCGTCGGGAAACGCGCCGGCGCCCGACACCTGCCATTTGATGACGATCTGGGCATAGACCATCAGCAGGATGGTGCACGCCACGTAAACGTAACTCATGGGATCACCCGGTGATAGACGTCGAGCGGTTTGCGGAAGCGAAAGCCGAGTGTGGCATAGAGATTGAGCGCCGGCACATTGGCGACCGAGATCGAGCTCGAGAGCTCGCGCGCCCCGCCGCGCGCCAGGTCCGCGCAGACGGCGCTCCACAGGTGCTTGGCGATGCCGCGCCCGCGATGCTTCGCGCCGAGGGCGTGCAGCACCAGTTTTCCCGCTTCGTGCGCGATGAATCCCGCCGCTCCGCCCTCCCACACGAGGCCGTAGACCTTGCCCGCGGCGTGGAGCGTCTTCAGCCAGTTCGCGTAGCGCAGATCGGCGAGACGGCGATCGACGTTGAAGTCGCGATGGAAGCGATCGTGCTGGAACGCCTCGCGGCAGATCGCGAGCAACGGCTCCAGCGGCGGCGGCAGGTCGAAGGCGGCAGCGGCATGCGGCGTGAGCTTCAGCTGCCCGGCCGGGCAGTACGGCTCGATCAGCGTGTCGCAGTAATAAAAACCGTTCCGGTGCAGGCTCTCCTTGGATGCGAGCGGATCGACCCGCACGGTGTAATGGCCCGGGGCGCCCACCTGCGCCATCGCTTCCGCGCCGGCGTCAGCGAGCTCGAAGGCGTCGCAGCCCAGCGCGGCGCAATCCCACGGCGTGCGCTCAATCAGCCCCGGGCCCGTCATGAAAGGTGGTGTGCATCACGATGTAGAGCGGCCGCTTTTTCGCCTCGTCGTAGGTCTTGCCCAGGTAGATGCCGAGCGTGCCGAGTATGGCGATGATGATGCCGCCCATGAAATAGATCGAGACGATGAGGCTCGCCCAGCCGCTGATCGCCGAGCCGTAAACCAGGGCGTGCCACAGGATGTAGAGCCCGTAGCAGAACGCGAAAAGCGAGATCGCGAATCCGAGGCGGATCGCGAGCCGCAGCGGCTTGTCGGAATAGGCGACGATCGTCTCCGAAGCGAGCCGCCACAGCTTCGCCGCCGTGTAGGTCGAGCGGCCGGCGTGCCGCTCGTCCTGCTCGACGTCGACGGTCGCCGTCGGAAAGCCCATCCAGTGGAGCAGCGCGCCGAAAAAGCGCAACTGCTCCCGCATCTGCCGCGTGCGCGCAACGACCTTGCGGGAGATCATGCGGTAGTTGCCCGCCTGCCCGTCGTATTCCATGTCGGCGAGCCAGCTGAACAGCTTGTAGAACAGCCACGACGTGACGCTCCTCGAGGGCGGGCTGCCGCTGCGGGTGCGCCGCGCGATCACGACCTCGTAGCCTTCCCGGGCCTTGGCGTAGAGCCGCGGGATCTCCTCGGGCCGGTCCTGCAGGTCGCAGTCCATCACCACCACCCAGTCGCCGTCGCAATGATCGAGCCCCGCGGTGATGCCGTAATGCTGGCCGAAGTTGCGGCTGAACTGGATGCCCTTCACGCGCGGGTCCCGGCGCGCGAGCGCCTGGATGATTTCCCAGGAGCGGTCGCCGCCGCAGTCCTCGACCATGAGGATCTCGAAGTCCTGCGTGACGCCGGAAAGCGCGGCGACCAGCCTGCGATAAAGCTCCTCGAGGCAGCCCTCGGCGCGGTAGACCGGCGTGACGACGGAGAGATGGGCCATCGCTAGCGCAGGACGCGGGTGAACGGTAAATGGCAAGCGGTAAGCAGCATGCACGATGCGGGATGCGCGACGCGGGATAAGACCAGCATCTCGCTTCTCGCTTCCCGCGACTCGTATCTCGCATCTCGCATCTCGGATCCCGCCTCGCTCAGCTCACTGTCGAGGGATTACCGGTCACCGGGGCTTCAGGAGCAAATTGTATGCGGTAGAGCTTGTCGTAGATGCCGCCGCGCGCCAGCAGTTCGCGATGGGTGCCGGTTTCCGCGATGCGCCCGCGGTCGAGCACCACGATGCGGTCGGCCTTCTCCACCGTGGAGAGCCGGTGGGCGATGACGAGGGTCGTGCGCCCCCGCATCAGCGCTTCCAGCGCCGCCTGCACGTGGCGCTCCGATTCGGTGTCGAGCGCGGAGGTCGCCTCGTCGAGCACCAGCACCGGCGCGTTCTTGAGCAGCGCCCGCGCGATCGCCAGGCGCTGGCGCTGCCCGCCCGAGAGCTTCAGGCCGTTCTCGCCGACCAGTGTCGCGAACCCCTGTGGCATCTCCCGGATGAACTCCATCGCATGCGCCGCCCCGGCGGCGGCGATGATGTCGCGCTCGGGCGCGCCATTCATCATGCCATAGGCGATGTTGGCGGCGGCCGTGTCGTTGAACAGCACCACGTCCTGGCTCACCAGCGCGATGTTCGCCCGCAGGCTCGCGAGCGTCAACGTCTCCAGGTCGTGGCCGTCGAGCAGCACGCGCCCTTGCGTCGGGTGATAGAAGCGCGGCACCAGGTTGGCGAGCGTGGTCTTGCCCGCGCCCGAGGCGCCAACCAGCGCCACCGTCTCTCCCGGCGCGACGACGAGCTGGATCGCGTCCAGCGCCGGGCGATCCGGTTCCCCGTACCAGAAGCTCACGTTCTCGAAGCGCAGCTCCCCCCGTGCGCGGCCGATGGCGGTCGTGCCGCGGTCGGGCTCCGCCCCCTCGTCGATCAGCCGGAACACGCTCTCGGCGGCGGCCAGCCCCTTCTGCAGGTATTCGTTGATGTCGGTCACGCGCTTCAGGGGCGCGGTCAGCATGAGCATCCCCGCGACGAACGCGGCGAATTCGCCGACCGACAGCTGCGCCGCGGTCGATTGCAGCATCGCGTACCAGACGATGACCGCGAGCGCGACCGCCGCGATCAGCTGCACGATCGGCGCGCTCGCCGCCACCGCCGAGACCTGCTTCATCAGGTGGCGCCGCACGCGGTTTGCCTCCTGGTCGAAGCGCCGCTTCTCGTAATCCTGGCCGCCGAAGAGCTTCACCACCTTGTGACCGCTGATCGTCTCGTCGATCACCTGGGTGATGGAGCCCATCGCGCTTTGCACCTCGCGGCTCGAACTGCGAAGCCGCACGCTCAGCACGCGCACCACGGCGACAATCAGCGGCCCCATTACGAGCGCGAACAGCGTCAGCTTCCAGTTGAGCCACAGCAGGTACGCCAGCAGGCCGGCGATGGCGAGCGTGTCGCGAAAGACGATGGTGAGCGCGCTGGTCGCCGCCGCCGTCACCTGCGTCACGTCGAACGTGAGCTTGGAGATGAGGCCGCCCGACGGCTGCTCGTCGTAGAACCGCGCCGGCAGCGCGAGCAGTCTCGCGAACATTGCGTTGCGCAGGTCGGTCACCAGGCGGCTGCCGACCCAGCCCAGCGAATAGGCCGCGACGAAAGCGGCGGCGCCGCGGATGGCGAACAGCGCCACGATCACGACCGGCATCCAGCGGATGAGCGCGGGGTCCTTGTCGATGAACGTGCCCTCGATCAGCGGCTTCATCAGCGCCGGAAGCGCGGGCTCGGTCGCAGCGACCACCATCATGCCGAGGCAACCGAGCGCGAACACCCGCCAGTGCGGCGCGACGTGGCGCAGCAGCCGCAGGTAGAGCGCGGTATTGGTCATGACCGCGGAACAATAACAAACCCCGGCCCAAAAGAAAAACGGCGGTGCCCTGCTGCGCCGCCGTTTTCTTTCAGGTGACAGCCCCTATGACTCCACGATGCTACTTGAACTGGTATCGCGCCGACACGAACACCGAGCGCTCCGGCGCCGGCAGCGCGGCGTATGTGGGGAAGCCGGTGAACACGCCGTAGCTGAAATACTTCTCGTTGAAGAGGTTCTTCACGCCCGCGGCAAGCAGCCATCCCCCGGTCGCTTGCGTAAGCTTGAGATCCACTACGGTGTAGGCGGGCATTTTTCGACCGAAGGTGTTCGTTTCGTCGGCGTCGAAGGTCTGCTCTCCAACGTAGCGCAACGACACGTCGAGCCGGCTGCCCGCGGCAAATGCCCACCCCACTCCGCCGTTGGCGGCGTGCCGCGGCACGAGCGGCACGCTGTTGCCGGCTATGCTGATGCCGCCGAAGTTGCCGGAGCGGAACTCCGCGAGGGCGTAGGTGTAATTCACGTAGAAATCCAATCCGTCGGCGAAACGCCACCGGCCCTCGGCTTCGAAGCCGGAGCGGCGCGTAGGCGGCAGGTTCCTGTTCGTGAACGTGATCGGGTCGAAGAAGATCTCGTTGTTGATCTCGCTCTGGTAGAACGCAAGGCGGTATCGCCCAGGACCGGCCCGGATGTCCAAGCCGACCTCGTAATCATCCGAAGTTTGTGGTTCGAGGAGAGCGACGGTCGCGGTGAACAGGCTGTAGTTGTCGTTCACGTTGGGCACCCGAAAGCTGTGGCCGGCCTTGCCGTAGGCGAAGTACTCCGCAACGAGCCGCTGCCGGACGGCGATCCCCCAGGCGTGGAGGGTGTGCTTGCGGCTGTCCGCGGCAAGGAGGTTGGTCGGGTCATTGACGGCGTAGTTCACGCGCTGCTCGCGCAGCCCGAGCGCGAGCGACGTGTCGGGCGAGAATGCAGTCGTATGCTGAGCATAGAGCGCGGCACTGCGCTGAGTCGAATGCGGCCGGCCGATGATCGCGGGACCCGCGGTCGCATCGAATTTCCAATCGTCGTAATCGAAGCCGAGAATGAGGCTGTTCTCCCAGCCGCCCGCGCGGTACGGCAGCTTGAACCGCGGCGTGAACGACCAGACGTTGACCCGCGCTTCCACGTTGTTGCGGAACGGCGTGCCGACGAAGAATGAGGCATCGGTGTCCTTCTCGCGGTAGCCGAGGTTGGCGGCAAGCACCCCCGCGGCAAGGCGGGTCTCCCCGCCCAGATTGAGGTAACCGCTGCGCAACGCGCTGAAGTCGCCGGGCGTAGCGGCCTGGCGCGGATTCATCGAGATCTGCGCCTCGGTGATCGCGCCCGGCAGGCCCTGCCTCTGATCGTCCGCGCCAAACTTGAGCGAAAGCGAGCCCGCGGCGTTCCACCAGCGCACGTCCGCCTGAGCGTTGTCGATGCGCGTGCGGTTGTTGTCGCGGAAGTTATCGCTTTCATAGCGGCCTGCGTTTGCGCGTATTCCCACGCCCTCCCCGCCGAGATTCAGTCCGGCGCGCGCTTCCCGGGTGGAATGAGTGCCGGTCCCGCCATGAAGCGTCGCGGAACGCTCGCCGCGCCGTGGCGACTTGGTGATGATGTTGATCGTGCCGCCAGTCGCCCCGCCGCCGTAGAGCACCGCGCCGCCGCCGCGCAGGACCTCGATGCGCTCGATGGCGTCAAGCGGGATCGCAGCCCAATTGACCGTGGTTTGCTCGTTTTCGCTGATGCGCTGGCCGTCGAGCAGCACCAAGGTATTCTGGTCGCCGAAGATGCCGAAGCCGCGCATATCAACCTGAAGGTTGGGCGATGCAGACAGATCGCGGGTCCGGATACCGGAGAGCATGCGCAACAGCTCGGGCACGGTGGCCGCGGTGCTGTGTTTGATGTCCTCCTCGGTGAGCACCTGTACGCCGATCGGATACCGGCCGGGGCGCTCCTCGAAACGAGTCGCGGTGACGACAACAGAGGGGGCGTAGGTAACGGGTCTGTCGGCGGCAAATGCAACGCACGCCGTGGCCGACAGCACGGCGGCAATTCCCTTCCTGAAAAGCATGATTTCTCCTCACGCATGCCCGCCGCATGCAGCAATATCAACGAGGAGACGCGCACGGGGCTTGCCGGACACGGATCTATTGAGCCGAGCCAGTCGCAACCCCGCGACATCACCTCAACGTTCGGACCGGGCCGGTCTACGGGCTCGCGAGAACTTGCTCCGCCGCCTTCCCAAGCGCTGTCGGCGCTCAGTGGCGAAATGGCGGAACCACGCTCGCTTACCGTTGCGGGGGCAGCACAGGCTTCAGGAAATCCGGATCAATCGCTCCGGATTTCCTCCTGTTTCCCGTTTCACCCGCCGCGGGATTGCGCGGTCGGGCACCCGGTATCGAGTGCGGGCCGGCGTTGGCTCACGGATAGCGCGCCGCCCGCACGCATGCGATTGTAGGCCCCGGCTGCAGATGGCTCAACTGCGGTGCCGCAGTGCCGCAAGCGCCGGGCGGGCCGCCGGCGGCCGAGGGATTTCCACGCCGCGTCAGGATATTAAGGCCGCCGCTCATGGGTATTGCCCGGGCGGGACGGGGTCGGGCATAGGGGTTGAACGCGGCCCGAAACCAGGCGGCGGCCTTAATGCCAAACAACATTCAAAAATGGTCGTTAGCAGTTGACCTAACAGGATTTTTGAAACTATAGTGTGCCGGATGGAAGCGGACCTGAAGTCGCTCGAGCAGAAGTTGAGCCAGTTCGTCGAGCTGTGCCAGCGGCTGCGCATCGACAACCAGCAACTGCGCCAGCAACTCGCTTCCGCCATCAACGACAACAAGCAGCTCACCGAGAAAATCGGCACCGCGACCCATCGCCTGGAGAATCTGCTCAGTCAGATTCCCGAAGAAGACGCATGAGCGCGGATCCAAAGGGCCTGCAGATCAACGTCATGGGGCGCGAATTTCGCGTCGCGTGTCCGGAAAACGAGCAAAAGGGCCTGCTCGAGGCCGTGGACTACCTCAACCGCAAGATGAACGAGATCCGCGACAACGGCAAAGTGATCGGGCTCGAGCGCATCGCCATCATGGCGGCCCTCAACATCGCGCACGAGTTGCTCTCCACCAAGGTCGGCGGCTTTGACATGGGGGAGCTAAAGCGTAGAATGGAAAACATGGAGACAATGCTCGATCAGGCGATGCACGATCAGAGCAAATTGTTCTGAGCTTCCCCTGCGGTGTTCGTTAAAGGCTTTAGTTTCTAAACCAACATCGTTAAATCAGGACGCCGACTCAAGCAGCGCCGGTGTGCGCATCCTACACGGAAGCGCCTGAAGGCCTCGGAAGGCGACCGACCTTGGACCGTTGGTTCAAGATGCTGGCCTGACGGCACAGGCGGGGGTCCCCTTAAAAAATGCGGCTTGCGCCGCATTTTTTTATCCCGGCGACGCACTTCAGATGAATTACTGGCTTTTCAAGTCCGAGCCCTCCGCCTACAGCGTGGACGACCTGGCGCGGGACAGGGTCACCGCGTGGACCGGAGTGCGCAACTACCAGGCGCGCAATCTCATGCGCGATGCGATGCGTGCGGGCGATCGCGCTTTTTTCCACCATTCGAGCTGCGAGGAGCCCGGCATCGCCGGCATCGCCGAGATTTGCCGGCCCGCCTATCCCGACGAAACGCAGTTCGACCGGAAGAGCCGGTACTACGATGCCGGCGCGCCCCGGGACAACCCGCGCTGGTTCAACGTGGACGTGAAATTCGTCAGGAAAACGCGTGTTGTGACCCTCGCCGAGCTGCGCGCCCAGAAAGCGCTCAAGAACATGCAGGTGTTGAAGCGCGGCAACCGGCTGTCGATCACCCCGGTCACGCCGGCCGAGTGGGCGTGCGTCGAGCACCTGCTTGAAAAGACGTGACCTGATATTGCGTGACGTGATAACCCGTGACGTGGTACTTCGTGACGTGACAATGCGTGTTTACGTACTGAAAACCGGGCGAGAAGCGCGCAACATCATGTCACGCCATTCCATGTCACGAATCATCATGTCACGCCGCACCACGTCACGCCTCATTCCAGGCGAAGCAGCTTCGCGGCGTTGCCCCACAGGATCTGCTGCCGCTGCTGGTCGTTCAACGACTTCATCCCCTTCACCACCGCGACCGGGTCGTTGTAGGCGATGTCGAAGCAGTAGTCGCTGCCCATCATGATGCGCTCCGCGCCGACCAGGCCGACGAGGTAATCCATGATCGGTTCCGAGTAGGCGATGGTGTCGTAGGTGAAACGGCGCAAATACTCGCTCGGCGGCCGCGGAATGACCTTGCATTCCCCCCGGATCTCGAAGCCGCGGTCGAGCCGCCCGCGCAGGATCGGCAGCGCGCCGCCGGCGTGCGGCAGGCTCACCTCGAGCTTCGGAAAGGCGTCCATCACGCCGCCGAAGATGAGATGCGAGGCCGCGATCGCCGTCTCGAAGGGATTGCCGAGCAGGTTGATGAGGTAGTACTGCTTCAACCGCTCGTTGTTGATCATTATCGGGTGCAGGAAGACCGGCAGGCCCAGGTCGGCGGCGCGCTCGTAGATCGGGAAGAAGCTGCGGTCGGAAAGCTCGCGGTCGCGCACCGCGGTCGCCATGTAGATGCCGCGGATGCCGGGAAGCCGGGACACGCGCTCGAGCTCCTCGAGCGCGAGATTGGGGTTCTGCAGCGGCAGGCAGGCGAAGCCGATGAAGCGCTCCGGGTGCCTGCGGTGCGCCTCGCTCACCGCGTCGTTGAAGGCGATGCAGAGGTTCAGGCCCAGCTCGTCATCCGCCCAGTAGACCATCGGCTGGGTGAGCGACAGCGCGTGCATGCGCACGCCGGTCCGGTCCATCGTCCTGATGCGGTCGTCGAGGTCGTAGAAGTGCTGCGTGATCGGCCCGGTGCGCAGCAGCAGCCCGACCTGGATGAACTGCGCGCCCGACGCGTCGGTCACGACCGTCGTGCCGCAGCGCTTGCCGTGGTCGGCGATCAGCTTGAGGTAGGGCTCGGGGAAATAGTGGGCGTGCGTGTCTATGGTCAGGGGGTGTGCCACGGACTCTCCTTCTGGATGAAGCGTGACATGGTGAAGCGTGACATGGTGAGGCGTGACATGGTGTGGCGTGACATGGTGAGGCGTGACATGGTGAGGCGTGACATGGCGAAGCGCTGGCAACCATCGTTCTCGATCAAACACGCCTTATCATGTCACGAAGCATCACGTCACGCCGTACCAGGTCACGCAGTATCACGTCACGCCTTTATCAAGCAAGATGCCGCCTGAAAAATTCCACCGTCAGCGCCAGCGCCCGGTCGGCCTCGGCCTTCCTGTAGGTCCGGCCGCCGTGGCGCGCGAACGCATGGTCCGCGTCCGGATATTTGTGGATCGTGACCAGCGGGTTGGGCGAGAGCCTCCGCTCCAGAAGATCGTTCACCTCGGCCTGCACCCAGCGATCCTGCATCGCCATGTGCAGCATGAAGGGCCGGTGGAGATTGCCGACCTCGCGGATGTGGTGCTCGATGTAGGTACCGTAATAGGCGACCGCGCCATCGATGTCGGTGCGGCAGCACATCAGGTAGCAGAGCTTGCCGCCCAGGCAGTAGCCCACCGCGCCGACCTTGCCGCTGCACTCGGGCAGGCGCGCCAGGTAGTTCCGCGTGTCCTCCATGTCGCGGACGCCGAGGTCGTAGTCGAAGTCGTAATACAGGTCGAACGCCCTCTTCACGTCCTCCGGCCTCGAGTCGTAGAGTTCGACGCCGGGCTCCTGCCGCCAGAAAAGGTCCGGGACGAGGCAAACAAATCCGGCTTCCGCGAACTCGGCGGCGTGGCGCCGCATGGTGTCGTTGACGCCCCAGATCTCCATGATCGCGATGACCGCGCCGACGGGCGTGCGGTCCGGAAGGGCGAGGTGGGCGCCCATCACGCCGTCGCGCAGGGGAACCTGGATGCTGCGCGTCTCCATGCGCGCCTAGCAGCCTGTCGGACTTTGATGGTCCGACAGGCTGCTAAAAGCAAAATCGCCCCATTTTTTTTGAAGATTCATCCGGCTTTCGTATGGATCACGTTAGCCGGGTACAGGTTGAGACCGCCACAGTGGAAATAGACGGCGATCTTGAAGTTGTTCGGATTGCGGTAGCCACAGGCGCGCTTCTGGACGGTGGCAATTTTGGAGTTCAA
>JACPTK010000084.1 GCA_016192825.1 Betaproteobacteria bacterium
ATCACCACCGGCTCGACACCGGTCACAGTCGCCGTGCTCGATACCGGGGTGCTGCCGCACGCTGATCTCGCTGGACGGATCCTTCCCGGCTACGACTTTGTATCCGACACGACCCGGGCAAATGATGGTGACGGGCGGGATGCGGATGCAAGCGACCCGGGCGATTGGGTGACGAGCGGGGAGGCCTCTACCTCGGGCGGGCCATTCGAGGGTTGCCCGGTCACCAACAGCCGCTGGCACGGGACGGTGATCGCCGGGATTATTGCTGCGGCCGGAAAAAGCGCCCAGAACACCGCCACCTACTCGCCGGCCATCTGCTCTAACGTGATTACAGTGGCAGCGGTGGACCAGAACGGGGGGCTTGCGCCTTACAGCATCACCGGGGAAGCAGTAGCCCTATCCGCACCTGGCGGAATCGGCATTGGGGTTGATGGCATTCCCTCAACCTCTGACAACGGCACGCAGGGCCCGGCGAATGATAATGCCTATCTCTCGGGCCAGGACACGAGCTTAGCAGCAGCGCATGTCTCGGGCGCCGCGAGCCCCCGATCGTGCTCGCGCAGCAGCACGTCGGTCCGGGCGCCCGCCGGGGCGAGGTGGATGGCGGTCATGGAGTTCAGGTCAGTAGGTCTATTCCACAACACCGACTGTCATTATAAGTCTGCCGCGGCGATGTTGTTCCCTGCCTTGAAGGATGCGCCTGCTCGCGCCAGGCGGTACGCTGGAAGACCCCGCAGGGTTTGTCAAGCGGGTCAATGCGCTCATGCTCGACATGAGCAAGTGATACAGCCAATACAGCGACAAGCGCATATAGAGCCAGAGCAGAGCCACATCATTATCGATTCGCAGGAACCGACCTCGCCGCCGGCCGCTCGCCACGGATCGCGCGCCAGATGCGCTCCGGGGTTGCCGGCATCTCGACGTGCTTCACGCCATAGTCGGCCAGCGCATCGACGACCGCATTGATGACAACGCCGAGGGCCGGAGTCGTGCCACCCTCGCCGGCGGGGCGCATGCCGAGCGGGTGCGTGGTACAGGGCACCTCGCTGATCTCCGTCGCGAAGAACGGAAAACAATCCGCCCGGGGCATCGCATAATCCATGAACGAGCCCGAGAGCAGTTGACCGGTGCCGGACTCGTAGAAGCACTGCTCGAGCAGCGCTTGTCCTGCGCCTTGGGCGATGCCGCCATGAACCTGACCATCGATGATCAGCGGATTCACTGCACGACCCACGTCATCCACCGCCGCATACCGCACGATCTCCACCGTTCCCAGTTCGGGATCGATCTCCACTTCACAGACATGCGCGCCATACGGAAAGCTCGCGAGGTTCACCGTTTCGTCGGAGCAGGCCGTGAGTGGGCCGCGCAGATCGTCAGGCAGATCGTCAAGCGCCTGTGCCGCGGCTGCGACGTCGAACAGGCCGGCCGAGCGCTCCGTTTTCCGCCGGATGAAACGGCCGTCCTTGAATTCAATACCGCTCGGCTCGCACTCCAACAGCCGTGCGGCGAGCCGCGCGCCCTTCTCGATGATCTGCTTCGACGAGTTCCAGATAACGATGCTGGCAAGGCGCATCCCCCGGCCGGAATGCGTGCCGCCGCCGACCTTCACGATGTCCGTGTCCCCGGCAACGATCCGGACGCCTTCTATAGGCACACCCAGCCACTCGGTCACCAACTGAGCGAAGCTCGTCTCGTGTCCCTGGCCGGTCGAGACCGTCCCGATGACGACATCCACCCGGCCTTCGGGATGCACCGTGACCTCGGCCCGCTCGCGGGGAACGCCGGTCGCAGTGTCGACGTAATTAGCGACCCCGATGCCGCGACACTTGCCGCGCTTGCGTGCCTCGGCTCGACGCGCGGCAAAGCCCGCCCAGTCGCCGAGCCTGAGCGCTTTTTCCATGACCTCGTGATAGGCGCCGCTGTCGTAGACCATCCCGAACGGATTGGTGTAAGGCATCTCCGCTTCCGTCACCAGGTTGCGCCGCCGAAGTTCGACGCGGTCGAAGCCGCACTCGCGGGCGGCCAGATCGATGAGCCGCTCCATGACGAACATGACTTCCGGCCGGCCCGCGCTTCGATAGGGCCGTGTCGGCGTCGTGTTGCTGACGACGGCACGCGCACGAAAATGCGCGGCAGGCATGCGATAGATGCTCGACATGATCTCGACGCCTTTCTGCAACGGCGAGAAATTCGTGGTATGCGCCCCGGCGTTGCCGATGTTCGAGCCGCGCATTGCGAGAAAATTGCCGTCCGCGTCGAGGGCGAGCTCCGCTTCCACCGCGAGGTCGCGCCCCTGGTAGTCGCTGACGAATGCCTCTTGCCGCTCGCAGGTCCATTTGACGGGACGCCCGACGCGCCGCGCCGCCCACGCGACCAGGCCGAACTCGGGATAGATCATTCCGCGAGTCCCGAAGTGGCCGCCGACGTCGCGCGTGACAACCCGCACGGTCCCGGCGGGAACGTTGAGCATCGTCGCAAGGTCGTCCTTCACGCGCACCGCACCGCTGCTGCCGGTGTAAAGGGTGTATTGCCGGCTCGCAGCGTCGTACGCGCAGACCGCGGCGCGGGGTTCCATGGGAACGCCCGTGACCCGCTGCACCCAGGTATCGAGCTTCGCGACATGTGCGGCACCGGCAAAGGCGGCCTCGGTGGCTTCGCGATTGCCCACTTCCGCATCCAGGCAGATATTCGACGATGCGTTGTCCCACACGCGCGGCGCGGCGGGTTGCGCCGCCGCGACCGTATTGGCGACCGCGGGCAGGATCTCGTAATCGACGTCGACGAGCCCCGCCCCGTCCTTTGCCCCCGCGACCGTCGTCGCAATCACCATCGCTACCGCTTCGCCGACGTGGCGCGCCTTGTCGGGGGCCAGTGGGTAGTGTGGCGCGGCGAAGATCGGAGTCCCGTCCTTGTTGACCAGACGGATCTCCGCGGGATGGGGGGAAAACGGCTTGTGCGGGACGGGCTGCAAGTCGTCGGCGAGCATGTCACGCCCGGTCAGGACGGCAAGGACACCAGGAACCGCCAGCGCTTTCTGGATATCGATTGCACGAATGCGCGCGTGCGCATGCGGCGATCGGACCATCACGGCAAAGGCCTGTCCCGGCAGGTTGACGTCGTCGCTGAAACAACCCTTGCCGGTGATGAGGCGCAAGTCTTCCTTACGCCGCACGGGTTCCCCGATCATGCTCGTTGCTCGCCGTCGGTTGCCGCGGCCTCGCCGGTCATGACCGCAAGTATCGATTGCTTGAGCTGTGCGCGCTCATCATCGTTCGTCGCTTGCGCGGTGTGTACTTCCAGTGCGATGTACGCGGGCGGACGAAACACCAAGATGCGGCTGCCGAGCTGCAAGGCCTCGTTGATCGAGTGCGTAATGAAGATGCTGGTCTTGTTGTTCTCGCGTACCAGCTTGACGAACTCGCGGCGCAAGCCTTCGCTGGTCAGTTCATCGAGTGCGGAGAACGGTTCGTCGCACAGCAGGATGTCGGGATTCACCGCAAACGCACGTGCGATCGACACGCGTTGGCGCATGCCGCCGGAGAGCGCGTGGGGGTAGTCGTTCTCGTGGCCTTGCAGGCCGAGCCGGTGCAGCCAGTCGCGCGCGACGTCCAGCCTCTCGCTTTTCGGCTTGCCATGCAGTTCCAGTCCGTAAGCGACGTTCCGGACAGCGCTGCGCCACGGCATCAGGCGGTCGCCCTGGAACACCACGGCTATCCTGCCGCGAAACCAGGCGAAATCCCGGAACGGATCGCGGCCTTCGACGCGCACCTCGCCCGACGTCGGCGCGAGCAGGCCGGCGAGCAGGTTGAACATGGTCGACTTGCCGCAGCCGGTTTTGCCGACCACAGCTACGAGTTCTCCCGCGGTGACATCGAAGCTGAGGTCCTTTACCGCAAACTGTCCCGCCGCGCGGGCGTCCTTTCCGGTAAAGCACTTGCTGACCTGACGGAAACTGATTATCGGCTCGCTCATATGCCGCGCTCCGCTGCCGCGCGGTAGGTCAGCACGTGGTCTTCGATCAGGGTGATGAGACGCTGAACAACCAGCACGAACAGCACCAGCATCAAGGTCCACGCCAGCGCACCGGCCATATTGAACAACTGTTGCATCAGCAGCAGCTGGTAGCCGATCCCGCTGGTCGCGCCCACCAGCTCGGCGACGACGACCACGCGCGAGGCGTTACCGAGATTTACCTTCCATGCGGTGAGTATCCCCGGCACTACGGTCGGCAGAATCAGCGTGCGGAACAGGTCGTAACGCGACGGCCGGAACGACAGCGACATTTCCAGCAGATCTTTCGAAATCGAACGGTAGGCATCGAGAATCTGGAAAGTGAAAGCCGGAAGCGTGGTCGCGACCATGATGAACCAGATGCGGAATTCTGTGTTCCTGAACCAGATGATCGAGATCACCACCCACGAGAGCGCCGGTATGCCCTGGTTGAAATGCAGCACCGGGTATAGATGCCGGTGCGCCTTTTCCCATTTCGCCATCACCAACGCCAGCATCGTACCGAGGGCGAATGCGCCAACGAGGCCGCCGAGAATGCGCGCCAGAGTGGCTACGGCATTCAGCAGCAACGATTCGCTGCGAAAGATGTTGAAGAACTGCTCGACGATCGCCGGGACCGGCGGGAACAGAAAAGGCGGGAACAGCATCGAGGCGAGTTGCCAGGCAAGCGCGAGCGCCGCCATGGCGATGATGGTTTCCTTGTTGAGCGAAAGGTGCCGAAGCATATCCGTTCTCCGATTCTCTGGGTGCAACTCTACTGTCAGCGGTCACCGGGCGGCGGTAACCGCATCGAGGAACTCGCGCAGGATCCGGGCGCACGTCTTCGCGTGGGAGAACGGCAGCCCGTGGCGTGCGTTCGCGAAGATCTGCAGCCGGGCGTTGGCTAGGCGATGGTAGAGATCCACCATGACGTCGACCGGGATGAACGGACTGGCATCGGGGTGCAGCAGCAGCACCGGACACTCCACGCCCGGTAGCTGCGGCCGCAGGTCGGTTCCCACGAGGACCCCGAGCGCATTGAGAATCGAGTCGCGATTCCAGCTTTCCTGTCTGGCCGCGTACCACGAGCGCCCGCGTTCGTCGAGGGCCCCGTCGTGAAAACGGTCCAACATGAACTGATCGGACCACGCCTTGATGCCGTGTTCGTCGATCGCGCGCTGCCATGCCTGCACCCGCTCAATCGAGGCTCCGACGTGGCCGCCGTTGCTGACGGTAACCGTGGCAACGCGCGACGGGTGCTTGATCGCACAGTTCAGCGCGATCGTGCCGCCGATGGATTCGCCGACGAGATGCGGTCGCCGCGCTTCGACCGCGTCGGCAACTGCCAGAACGTCATTCGACAGAAGGTCGAGTGTCCAATGGAAGCCGGGCGGTGGAATGTGGGAGCGGCCGTAACCGCGCATGTCGAAACGCACGATCCGGTAGCGCTCTATCAGGATCGGCAGCCACGCCGTCCAGATACCGGGATCCGCTCCGATGCCATGATGGAAGATGATGGTCTCGCGACGGGCCTCCCACGGGGCGACCGCGTCAAACACTTCATAATGGATCTTTGCGCCGGAGCTCTCGGCGTACGGCATAACGCGCCTCTCTCCTATCGCCCGTCGCA
The DNA here is from genome assembly GCA_016192825.1 of Betaproteobacteria bacterium. Classification (GTDB taxonomy): domain Bacteria; phylum Pseudomonadota; class Gammaproteobacteria; order Burkholderiales; family SG8-41; genus SG8-41. Next base: position 5,624 of record JACPTK010000084.1, read on the forward strand.
CATCGCGCGGGTTGCTGGACCCAGCCTCAGGAATCGCAGGCCCGCGGGATCGAATATGGCGGACGTCAGCGCGAAGGCTCTCGAATCGGAAATGGTTGTGGCTCTACTTCAGCGGCAAGGAGTAGATCACCCCGGGATCCGGCAGCTTGTCGAGGTTCTTGATCGACAGTCCCGCCTCGAAAACGGACTCGATCTCCTTGCGGATCTCGGCCGCGCCGACGACGTTGAGAGCGAGCCGGTCGTTGCTTTCGATGAGAAGTTTGATCGCCAGCCGGGCGTCATTGCTGCCCTTGGGCAGGATCAGGTCGGCAGCCCCGCCCGGGTTCTTGAGCACCCACTCGGCGGCGGCCTTGTACGTGCGGTAGAGCGGCTCGACGAGTTTCGGATTCTGCTTGATCCAGCCCTCGTGGGCGGCAACTCCCAGATACGGCATCGCTTCGCTACCGGCGAACCGCTTCCACTGTCGCTTGATGTCGAGATCGAGCGTGCGCACCGTGGGCTTCTTGGTGACGAGCTGCGTGTACCCCGGCTCCCAAAGATGAACCGCGTCGGCTCGCCCGGCCATCGCGTAGCTCATCAGACCGGCCGGCGCGGTGTTCAACACGGCGGCCTTGCTGAGATCGAAGCCCTGACGCCGGGCGAACCAGTCGATCATGACGAAGTTGGTCGTACCGCGCGCCGCGGCAATCTCCTTGCCGACGAGATCCTTCAGCGTCCGCACCTCGTTGTTGGAAGTAACCAGCGCGCCCCAGAAGTCGAACAGATTGAAGAGGTAGACCACCCGCACGCCGCGGTTGCGCGCATTGGCGAGAATCAGGGCGGAGGCGCTTCCGCCCACCTGGAATTCCCCCGAGTTGAACTGCACCGCGTAGGCATCCGGAGGCCGCTCGACGAACGAGAGGTCGAGCCCGTTCCCGATGTCGAACTTCCTCGCCTTGATGACCGGCGGCAGGAAGGAGCCCAGCGAGGGTGGTCCGAAGATCGCGATGGTGACCTTCGCCGGCGCGCCCTGAGCCCATGCCGCGCCGGCTGCAACAACAACCACCGCCAGCGCGGCGCACCAGCGCATTACTGTTGAAATCATCATGTTTTCTCCTGAAAGAACGCAATCGCGGGCGACATGGAGGGCTGGCGTTCGGCGCGAATGGGCTATGAGGGGGATCAGAAAAACGATCGCATCTGCCACGATCTGTCGACGTTGAGTGGCGCCCATCGCCGCAGTGTTGCCGGAAGCCCGAGACATTGCGGGACGACGGACATCTGGCCGGACCGCGCCTGCTGAGGATGGTAATCGCGTGGCGCGCCGAGCGCAAGCTGGATGAACCTTACCTCGATCCCTCGTAACCGGCTGCTTGCGTCGCTGCGGGCCGCGCTGCTCGGGCCGCGGCAATGCGGCAAGACGACCCTTGCCCGCGACCTCGCGGGCGAGCGCGTCTCGTATTTTGACCTGGAGGACCCGGCCGACGCGATGCGGCTCGAGCAGGCGGCGACGGCGCTCGCGTCGCTGAAGGGGCTGGTGGTGGTGGACGAGATCCAGCGTCTGCCATCCCTCTTCCCCGTGTTGATGCTCGCGCATTACCACGGCGGCGTCTGGAGCGCCTCGGAGATCGGCCGTTCGCTTGGCCTTGCCCATACGACGGTCCGCCATCATCTCGATATCCTCGAAGGGGCGATGATGGTGCGGGTACTGCAGCCCTGGCATGCCAATGTCGCGAGCGCCAGGTGAAGTCCCCGAAAGTGTACTTGCGCGATACCGGTCTTCTGCACGCGCTGATCGGCATCGCGGACCGGCGCGCGCTCGAGCGGCATCCCAAGCTCGGCGCTTCCTGGGAGGGCTTCGTCATCGAGCAGGCAATACTTCGCGCCGGGTCGCGGCATGCCTGCTATTGGGCGACGCAGGCCGGCGCCGAGCTTGATCTGCTGCTATCGCGCGGCGGACAGCGCATCGGCGTGGAGGTCAAATACGCCGACGCTCCGCGGCTGACGAAATCGATGACCGTCGCCATGGCCGATCTCGGACTTCATCGGCTCTGCGTGGTGCACCCGGGCGCCGCTCGTTACGCGCTCGCTCCTGGAGTCGAGGCGATGGGGCTCGAAGCGCTTCTTGCGGTGCTCGCAAGCGGCGGCGGGCGCTAGCAGCCTGTCGGACTTGGCATTCCGACAGGCTGCTCACAGCAAAACCGCCTGCGAATTTCGAATGAAATACGGGATGACGGCCCTTATTAGCCTCCAACGGGCACGCGAGCAGGCTGAACGAGCCTGCATCAGTCGGCAGCCACCGCCAGCAGCAGGCCCAGCAGCGCGGTGATCGCGGCCGGTATACCGTAGCGCTCGTAGTTCGACACGGTGTCACCGGCGATCACCTCGACCGGCACCGGCGTCAGCTCGAGGACGCGGTTGGTCACCGAGTCCTCGACGAAGCGGGTCAGCGAGTTCTTGCGCGCCGCGCTCATCACGATCTGGTCGCAGCGCAGCCGGCGGGCCGTGTCGGCGATGCATCTCGCCCTTTCTCCCACCTCGGCGTGCACCGAGTAGGGGATGCCGTGGCCGTCGAGCACCTTGCGGATCGGGCGCAGCGCGGTTTCGGCCTCGTCGCGATGGTAGTCCTGGCGGTTCTTGCTGCTGACGGCGTTCGCGATGTGCCGGTTGAAGGGCCGCTGGACGTTCAATAGATGAATCTCCATCGCCGTGTTGCTCATGAATTGCTTGATGACATGCTTCACCGCGAACTGGCAGTTGCGGGAGCCGTCGACCGGGATGAGCACCCTGCGCAGGGTGTTGCCCCCCGCGAACTGGGCCGAGCCGGAGGCGTAGGCCGCACGCGGCTGCGCCAGTCCGGCGCCCGTGTCACCGGACGGTTGAACCTGCGCTTCGTCCGGCTGCCTGGCGGTCCTGCTCCGGAAGTAAACCTTGACCAGTTCCATGGCGATCGGCGAGGCGAAGAAGAAGGGGAACATGAAGATCCAGTCGTCCAGAGTGAGCGGCACGGTATCGAAGAACGGCCTGAGGAACGGCACGTACACCACCGCCAGGACCAGCAAGAATGACGCGAAAACCGCCCAGTTCATCCACTTGTTCGAAAACACGCCGATGTAGAAGACGCTGTGGTACTCCGACCGCGCCGTGTAGGCCCGGATGAGCTCGGAAGTGCACAGGGTCACGAAGGCGATGGTCTGGGCCGCCTCGAGGTGGCCCGGATAGCGCTGCAAGCCAAAGTAGAACGCCAGCAATATGGCTATAGCGTCGACCACGGCAACGACACTGATGCCGATCGCCATGTCGCGATTGATGACCGGCTCCTTTGGTGGCCGCGGCTGATGCTTCATGATGTCGGGGTCGCCCTTCTCCATCCCCAGGGCCAGGGCCGGAGCGCCGTCGCTCACCAGGTTCAACCACAGGAGCTGAACCGGCCTCAAGGGGATGGGCAGCCCGAACAGCATCGAGCCGAAGATGATGAGGATTTCTCCGGCGTTGCAGGCGAGCAGGAAGTACACGAACTTGCGGATGTTGGAGTAGATGATCCGCCCCTGCTCTATAGCCGCCACGATGCTGGCAAAATTGTCATCGGTGAGGACCATGTCCGCCGTCTGCTTGGACACGTCCGTTCCCGTGATGCCCATGGCCACGCCGATGTTCGCCCGCTTCAGCGCCGGGGCGTCGTTCACACCATCACCCGTCATCGCCACGACGTGATCGCGCGCCTTCATGGCATCGACGATCCGGGTCTTATGCGTAGGCGAAACCCGGCAACATACCTCCAGCCTGTCGGCCTTGGCAGCCAATTCCTCGTCGCTCAGCTTTTCGATCTCCGGCCCGGTAAGGACCAAACCGCCCTTGGTCAGCAAGCCGATATCGCGGGCGATCGCCTCGGCGGTTTCCTTGTGATCGCCGGTTACCATGACGCTCTTCAGCCCGGCGCCCTTCGCCACTTTCACCGCCTCCATCACTTCCGGACGCGCCGGGTCGATCATGCCCAGGAGCCCGACAAAGGTGAGCTCCTTCTCGATATTCTCGGGAGTGCAGCTTTCGGGGGCCTCTTCAAGGGGGCGATATGCGACTCCCAGCACCCGGAGCGCGTTTCTCGCCATGTCAAGGTTTTGCGCAAGCACCTCCTTGCGTTTCTCCTCCGTCAGCGCGACGGCCTGTCCGGCCTCCTGGATGTGGCTGCAAAGATCCAGGATGACATCGGGCGCCCCCTTGACGAAGGCGAAAAACCGCGGATAGCGGAAGCCCGCGGATGTGGCTTGATCCTGAGCGCCATCAGGACTGTGGATCGTGGCCATCCGCTTGCGCTCCGAATCGAAGGGAATTTCCTGAATCCGGGGCAAAGCCTTTTCGAGGTCGCCTCGCCGGAACCCGCCTTTCGCGGCTACGACGACCATGGCGCCTTCCGTGGGATCACCGATGATCTGCCACGACCGCTTGCCCGCTTCGTCGTTTCTTTCCTCCAGCTTCGCATCGTTGCAGACCAACGACCCGTGCAGAAGCACCGTAGCGTCCGCATCAGCGCGCGGATCAAAGGGCTTGCCGTCCACGGAGAACTGCCCGCTCGGGTTGTATCCTTCGCCTGTTGCCCGGAATCTCTTGCCCCCGGTCCACCCCTGGACAACGGTCATCGCGTTTTGCGTCAGCGTCCCGGTCTTGTCGGAACAAATGACCGTGGCGCAGCCCAGCGTTTCCACGGCGGGAAGCTTCCGGATCAGGGCATGGCGCCTGACCATCTGCTGCATTCCCAGCGCAAGACAGATGGTCACGATTGCCGGCAGACCTTCGGGGACGGCCGCGATGGCGAGACTTACCGCGGTCATGAAGAGATTGATGATGTCCTTCTGCTCGGCCTGCAGATAGTTGAAGAAGCCGATCGTGAAGACATCCGTCAACTTCGTATCCCGGATGAGGCCGTAGACGAAAACGAACGCACAGATCGCGAGGATGATCGTGCCGAGCACCTTCCCGAGATGCTCCAGCTTCTGCTGCAGCGGCGTGTCCTCCTCCTCGAAGGACTGAATCATCTCCGCAATGAGCCCGATCTGCGTGCCCATCCCCGTGCCCGTGACGAGGCCCGTGCCGCGACCATAGGTCACCATCGTGCTCATGAAAGCGGAGTTCTTGCGGTCGCCCAGCGGTATTTCCTTGTCCAGCACCGCTGCGGCGTTCTTCTCCACGGGTACCGATTCGCCGGTAAGCGAGGCTTCCTCGACCTTGAGATTGACGGCCGTCACGAGGCGCATGTCGGCGGGAACGTAGTTGCCCGCCTCTAGAACAACGATATCGCCCGGAACGAGCTCCCGGCCCGGGACCGTGATCTGGTGCCCGTCACGGATGACCTGGGCGTTAGGGGCGGACATTTTCTTCAGGGCCGCGAGGGCCTGTTCCGCCTTCGACTCCTGTATGACCCCGACCACGGCGTTCAGCGCGACGATGATCATGATGGCTATGGAGTCTACCCACTCGCCCAGCGCCAGCGAGATGAGCGCCGCGACGATCAGGATGATGACGAGGTAGTTGTTGAACTGATCCCACAGCAGCGAGAGAAAGCCCGGCCGGGGTTTCTCCGTGAGTTCATTGGCGCCGAGTTTCCGGAGACGGTCCTGAGCCTCTTGCTGGGTGAGGCCCCGGTCGAGGTCCGTCTGAAATTCACCGACGACTTCCTCGATCGGCTTGCTATGGGGTTCCCTGTCCTGCATACCAACCTCCTTGGATTCTCGTCTTCCTGCCCGAACTATGAGGCGGTGCGGCGCGAAAGGAAATTTGAGAGTTATCATGGTTCCCATTACGAAAGGAAAAGCTTTCAAATAATTCTTAATGTGTTTCATTACGATTCATAATGATCAGCTGCCTTGAAGGATCAGATTCGATGTGCTATACGTAATCGGTGGCTTGGCGAAAGCCAGGCGCCCCTCCAGAGGGGAGTAGCTTCGGCAGCCGGTTGGCTGCTACCACGCGGTCGTCATTACGGGTTATCCCCCCGGTCGCGTGGGCATCGCAGGAGACGATGCGAGCGAGACCTTTGCCGAACGGTGAAGGTTCGTTCGCGAAAAGCGGCCTTCACTTCGAGGTGAAGGCCGCTGTGCATTGACGGCATGGCGGCAATGGCAACGGATTCAAGGAGGTATCGCCATGCCGCAACTGAGTATCCGACGTTACCTGAAACACGGAACACTGCCGCAACTGCGCGTATTCGAAGCGAGCGCACGACTGGGATGTTTTGCCCGCGCCGCGGAGGAACTGCACCTGGCGCAGCCGACGGTTTCTGTTCAGATCAAGAAGCTGCGCGAAACGGTTGGCTTTCCGTTATTTGAACAGGTCGGCAAGCGGATCTACCTGACGGACGCGGGCCAGCAGGTTTACGCGGGCTGTCATGAAGTGTTTCGCGCCCTCTCGAGCCTCGAAGAAAAGCTGACGGAGTTGCGCGGCCTGGATTCCGGACATCTTCAACTGGCTGCGACGTCGACGGCGAAGTATTTCGCCCCTCGACTGCTTGGGGCTTTCATCCAGCGCTATCCGGGGGTCGAGACATCATTGCAGATCCACAACCGAAGCGCCCTCATTCAACGGTTGAGGAACAACGAGGACGATTTGTACATGTTCGCGGACCCGCCCGACCAGCAGGAAGTCGTGGTCCAGGCCATTCTGCCCAATCCGCTGGTGGTTCTTGCTCGCAACGACCATGCGTTGACAGGTGAGAAGAACATTGCATTTGCGCGCCTCGCCGACGAGCCGTTTCTGATCCGCGAACCGGGATCGGGAACGCGAATGGTCACCCTGAAGCTGTTCGAGCAGCATGGGCTCACCCCGAAAATACGTATGGAACTGAGCACCGATGAAGCGGTCCGGGAGGCAATTCTTGGCGGACTCGGCGTGTCCATTCTCTCCCGCTACACCTTGGGGTTGGAACCGGAACAGACGCAGCTGGTCTGCCTGGACGTCGAAGGATTCCCCCTCGAGAGTCACTGGCATTTCGTCTACCCCGTCGGTAAGCAGCTGTCCGTTGCCGCCCGCGCGTTCATGGACTTCGCGCGCGTCGAGGCGAAGAACCTAGTGCGCGACACTTTGGCGCAGCAGTCGCGCTGACGCCCGCGCTGCGGGTGCGTCGCCGGATCCGCAGCGCGATTCAAGCCGCGTTTCCCCGTCGTCGCCCCGGCCCGGCGCCGGCGCGCGCGATTGTGCGGCCCGGTGCGCGCGGCCCGTGCTACGATTCAGGAATCTGTCGTTCGTAAGCCCGACAGATTCCTAGGAGGTTCGATGAAGCTGTACATGACCCAGAACTCCGGCAACGCCTACAAGGTGCGCCTGCTGCTCTCCATGCTGAACGTGCCCTACGAGAAATCGATGGTCGACTTCCCCGGCGGCGAGCACAAGAAGGAGCCGTTCCTGAAGCTCAATCCGCGCGGGCAGGTGCCGGTGCTGGAGGACGGGGGGCGCGTGTTGTGGGGCTCGACCGCCTGCCTGGTTTACGTTGCCCGCAAGCACGGCGGCGATACGTGGCTGCCGACCGACCCCGCGGGGATGGCGGAGGTGGCGCAGTGGCTGGAACTGGCGCAGAACGAGCTGCACTACGGCCTGCAATGGGCGCGCGGCGTGAAGACCGGCATACGCAAGGTCGGCAGCTACGAGGAGTACCAGGGGTACGGCAACGCCGGCCTCGCGCTGCTCGAGGGGCGCCTGAAGAACAACGAATGGCTCGCCCTGGGGCGGCCGACGGTCGGGGACGTTGCCTGCTATCCCTACGTGTCGGTGTCGCCCGAAGGCGGCTTCAAGCTCGAGAATCATCCCGCCGTGACGGCCTGGACGAAGCGTTTCGAGGCGCTGCCGGGGTGGGTCAAGAGACTGTGAATGGTGAACAGTGAATAGTGAATAGTGAATGCTGAGCCGCCGCCAGATGCGCACGCCTGGAATTCACTCCAATCACCATTCATCAATCACCAATCACCAGTCACCGGGGTTGAGATGCCGGCATTCCGCTACGGGCACGAGGCCGGCAAGAGCTGGCGGGAAGCCGCGGACTCCTGCATCGCGCAACTGGGACAGGGGCCGGCCAGCCTCGGCTTTCTCTACGCGACCGACCTGCTCGCCGATCACCTGGGCGACATCCTGGCGCTGTTCAAGGGCCGGACCGGCGTGCCGCACTGGGTCGGCACGGTCGGCCTCGGCGTCTGCGCCAGCGGGCGCGAATACCTGGACGAGCCCGCCATCGCGGCGATGGTGGGCGACTTCGAGCCGGACACCTTCCGGGTGTTTTCGGGCGTGTCGAGCGCGGCCGACGTGGACAACGTCGCGCTCAAGTGCGGCGGCGCGGCGCCGAATTTCGCGATCGTGCACGCCGATCCCTACAACCGCGATGTCGCCGAGCTGGTGAACAAGCTGGCCGGCAAGGTGGAAAGCGGCTTCCTGGTGGGCGGGCTCACCAGCTCGCGCCGGCAGAACCTGCAGATCGCGGACGGCCTGGTGGAAGGCGGACTCTCGGGCGTGTCGTTTTCCGACAGCGTCACCGTCGCCACCCGCCTCACGCAGGGCTGCTCGCCGCTCGGAACCCAGCACGAGGTGACCGCCTGCCAGCAGAACGTCATCGTCAGCCTGGACGGCCGTCCCGCGCTCGACGTGTTCAAGGAGGACGTCGGCGAGGGGCTCGCCCGTGATCTCAACCGCATCGGCGGCCAGGTCTTCGCGGGGCTGCCGATCGCGGGCAGCGATACCGGCGACTACGTGGTGCGCAACCTGGTGGGCATCGATCCCTCCAACCGCCTGATCGCCATTGCGGAGCTGCTGCAGCAGGGATCGAGCCTCCTGTTCTGCCGGCGCGACACCAGGACCGCGAACGAGGACATGGCGCGGATGCTGGAGAGCATACGGCAGGGGCTGTTCTCGCGACCGCGCGGGGGCATCTATTACTCCTGCGTGGGGCGGGGGGCGAGCCTGTTCGGCCCCAACTCCGAGGAGCTCAAGATGGTCCGCGATGCGCTTGGCGAGTTCCCGCTGGTGGGGTTCTTCTGCAACGGGGAGATCTCGCACAACCGGCTCTACGGCTACACCGGCGTGCTCACGTTGTTCCTATGAGCCGCCAGCACTCAGCCGCCAGCTACCAGCTACCAGCTGCCAGCTGCCAGTTCGCAGCAGGAAGCAGGAAGCTGCCGGCTCGGAGCTGATAGCTGGGAGCTGATAGGCAACCGCCATGACCCCGCTCGAGCGCATCATCGAGATGCTGCCGCTCACGTGGATGGATGTCGCGGCGCTGGCGCTGCTCGTGGGGCTTTGGGCCGCCTACCAGTGGTACTCGGATTACAGCGGCACGGCGCGGCCGCGGCTCGGCCGGGAGATGGACCACTTCCTGCGCGAGTGGATCGCGCGCATGGTGGAGCGTGACAACCGCATGGTGGACGTCAACGTGCTGCGCATCCTGACGCGCAGCTCGCAGTTCTTCGCCTCGACCACCATGCTGATCCTCGGCGCGCTGGTAGCGCTCATGGGCTACGCCGAGCAGGCGGCGAGCGTGGTGGCGCAGCTGCCATTCGCGCTGCAGGTGTCGCGGCGGCTGTGGGAAATCAAGATCCTGGTGCTGCTCCTGATCTTCGTCTACGCGTTCTTCAAATTTTCCTGGTCGATCCGCCAGTTCGGCTTCTGCTCGATCCTGGTCGGCGCGACGCGCAAGCCGCCCCAGGACGCGGGGGAATACGCCAGCCACATCGATCGCATCACGGTGATCATGGCTTTCGCCAACCGCAACTTCAACCAGGGGCTGCGCGGCTATTATTTCGGCGTGGCGGCGCTGTCCTGGTTCCTGCACCCGGCGCTGATGATCGCGGTGACGCTGGGCGTCATCTACGTGCTGCACCAGCGCGAGTTCCGCTCGCAGACCCTCGATGTGCTGCTGCGCAGGGACGGGGGATAAATGCTGCTGCTCAACAACGACGACGTGAAACGGGTGCTCGAGATCGGTCCGTGCATGGACGCGCTGGAGGAAGCGTACCGCGCGCAGGCCGCGGGCCGGACGTATTCGCGCCCGCGCACCCAGCTCTACATGCCGCTCGCCGAGCCGGGCCTGTCCTATTGCCTCAAGACGACGGAGGGGGCGCTGCTCGACGGCCGCTACGCGACGTTGCGGCTCACCTCCGATGTCGTCAGCGAGGCCGCGGTCGGCGGGGTCACCCGCCGCACCAAGGTCGCGCGCGGCCCCGGGGAAACCTATTGCGGGCTGATCATGGTGTTCAGCGCGCAGACGCTCGAGCCGGTGGCGCTCCTGCATGACGGCTACCTGCAGCTCGTCCGCGTCGCCTGCACCAGCGCGCTCGGCGCGCGCCTGCTGGCGCGGCCGGACGCGACGACGCTGGGCTTGCTCGGCACGGGCGGCCAGGCGTGGATGCACCTGATGGCGATGAGCGCGGTGCGCAAGCTCGGGCGTGTGCGCATTCATAGCCCCAACCCGGAGCGCTGCGGCATCTTCGCGGAGCGCGCCCGCCAGGATCTCGGGCTGGCAGCCGAGGCGACGGGCAGCGCGCGCGAGGCGGTGGAGGGCGCCGACCTGGTGGTGGCCGCGACCAACACCAGCCAGCCCATCGTCGACGGCGCGTGGATCGCGAAGGGCGCCTTCGTGGTGTCGATCGTGAGCGGCGATGCGAAGACCCAGCGGCGCGAGCTGGACGACGAGACGGTGCGCCGCGCCGCGCGGGTGATCTCGCACTCAAAGGAGACCGCGCGCCTGCAGCGCCACGGCGACCTGTGGTGCCCGGTCGAGGCCGGCATTCTCCAGTGGGACGACATCCACGACCTCTCCGAGGTCATCGCGGGCAAGGCGCCGGGCCGCTCGCGGCCCGAGGACATCATGGTGTTCAAGAACAACGTCGGGATCGGCCTGCAGTTCGCGGCGGTCGCGCCGCGGGTCTACGAGCTGGCGCGCGCGAAAGGCATCGGCCGGGAACTGCCGTCCGAGTGGTTCCTGCAGAAGATGAAGCCCTAGGAATTTGTCGGCCCCAGTGCCGACAAATTCCTTAACGGGACCTCATCCAGACAAGATCGGGATCGTCGCGCCCGGAATGGGGACCCATCTTGCTTTCGCTCGCTTCGAAATCAAGAGGTGGTGCGAGCCGAGGGACTGATGGGGAAAGGAGGTTTTAATTCCCACGCCGCTCCCAAGATTCGGGAGAACGCCGGGGTGTTTTTCCATTAAGGATTTTGCCGGAGGTCACTCCGGCAAAATCCTCAGGCCGCGCGCTTGAGCAGCCCGGCGGCGCGGGCCTTGGCTGGCAGCCCGGTCGCCTCGAGATCGGCGCGCATCTGCGCTTTCGCCTCGCCGGTCATTTCGGCGCAGGGCACGCGCACCGGACCGCCGACCATGCCGACGCACTCCATCCAGAACTTCTGCTCCGCGATCGCCATGCGCCCGCCGCCGCCGTAGCCGGGAATCCATTTTGCGAGGACCGAGCGCAGGGGATTGAGGCTGCGGCAGATCTCGGTGGCCTTGTTCATGTCACCGGCCAGCGCGGCACGGGTGTAGTCGTTGACCGGCAGGTAGCCGGGCACCTGGTAGAGGTGGGGGCAGTAGTTGAGGAGCCAGCGGTCGCCCGCCACGCTCAGGTTGTAGAGGAAGGGCGCTTCGTCCGCGACGCTCACTTCCACTTCGTGGCCGATCGCGTCGCGCAACGCGGTGGTGGGCTGCGGCTTGCTGACGCCCTGCTTGAAGCCGCAGATGTTCGACAGTCCGGCAAGGCGCTTCGCGAGCTTCGGCGAGATGGGGTAGGTCGCTTCCGTGTTGAACAGCACGATGCCGATGTCGACCTTGTCCGCGATGAACTTGTAGTAGTCGTAGACGGCGTCGTCGCCGCGCGCGGCGACGTAAGGCGTCAGGATGATCACGAAATCCATGCCGGCGGACTGCGCGTGCTGCGCGAGCTTCACCGCCTCGTACGGGTTCTGGTGGTGGCAGCCGGCGATCAGCGGGATGCGGCCCTTCGCGACGTCGGCGTTGATCTCGACGAGGCGCATGCGCTCCTCGTTGGTCATCGCCCAGAACTCGCCGACGTTGCCGATGCAGTAGTGGCCCTCGAGCTTCAGCCGCGAGATGCAGTGCTCGAGGTTGGCCGCATTGCCGGCCTCGTCGAGACGGTCGTCCTGCGTGAAGGTGGTCGGCAGCGCCGTCCACACGCCCTTCAGGACCGTTTTCGCGTATTCCCGGGCTTCGTGCTTGCGGTACTTCATGGAATCCCCCTTGCGTGTTGCGGCAGGATTCCTGAGAGCATAGCAAACGATGTTCGGCCGCGCCAAACGCGCCGAGTCCCCCGGGGGGATTCCATCAAAGCAGGCGCTGCAGGAAGACGACGTCGAGCCACCGGTCGAACTTGCGGCCGACCTCCCGGAAGTGCGCGACGCGGGAAAATCCCGACGCCTCGAGCAGCGCAATCGCGGCGGTCGTCTCGCTGCAGCACCCCCCGACGAGCGCATGGTGGCCGAGCGCGCGGGCCCGGGCGAGGAGCTCGTTGACGATGGCGCGGCCGATCCCGCGCCGGTGCCAATCGGGGTGGATGTAGACGGAGAGCTCGGCCGTGTGCCGGTACGCCGGCCGGGCCCGAAACACCTCGAGCGATCCCCAGCCGACGACGGCGCCGCCGACCTGCGCAACGTTGACCGGATGGAGCGGCGAGCGCCCGTCGAGCCAGGCCAGGCGCTGCTCGAGCGTGAGCGGCTCGGTGAGGAAGGTCGCGGTCGAGCGGACGACGTAATGGTTCTGGATGTCGTTGATGGCCCCGGCATCGTCCCGGGAAGCAAGACGTATCGAACAGGCGCTCATTTAGATCGAGCAACAGCCAAGATAATTACAACTCTTCTGTTTGAATCTTGTTAATCCTGTTAATCCTGTCCATTGTTCTTGTGCTGTTGACTTTATCTGTGTTTATCTGCGTGTATCCGTGGTTTCATTTGATTTTTGAGACAGCTTCGGAACGGGCGGTCAGACGGCGCCGGCGCGCGCGACCACCGGGGCGTTCCGGCGCCGCAGGATCCAGTAGCCGACAAACAGGCCGATGGGCACGCAGGCGAGCGTCGCGAGCAGGCGGTCCGGGTGGAACACCACCACCAGCGCGATGCCGGCGAGCGCGAGCCGCAGCAGCAGGTCGATCGCGCGGCTGTCGGCGAACTGGGCCTGGATGCTGAAGCTGATCCCGATCGTCGCAGCCATCATCAGGAGCATTGCACCGATCTGCGCAATCCCGGGCTCCAGCACGAGCTCCGGGCGCGTGAAAACGCCCGCCATCAGCACGAACAGGGAGACACAGATCGTTATCGCGTGAAACAACGTTCTCAGGAAGGGCGCATCCGCAATCTTCGCCGTCACCGCGGCGACCACCGAGGTGGGCGGAGTGAGCTCGCCCCAAACGGCGAGGAAGAAGGCGAAGAAGTGCACGACCCACGGGTCCACGCCGACCTTGATCATTGGGGGCGCGATCACGAGGGCGGTGATGATGTAGGTCGGCGCCGGCGGGAGCCCGGTTCCGAGCAGCGCGCCGAAAAAGAAGGCGACGCTCACCATGGCGACGAGGTTGATCCCGGCGGCCTCGATGAGAATGGCGCCGATCTTCGTCGGCACGCCGGTAATGACCAGCGCCCCGGTCATGATCGAAAGCGTCGCGAGCAGCAGCGTCAGGTCCGAGGTCATGCTGGCGAAGCTGTCCACGAAACGTCCGAGCGGGGCGAGGAGCGCACGCCACGACCAGCCGTGCGCCCGAGCGACTGATACCAGGTGCGCGGCGATCAGGACGCCGCCGACGGCGAGAAAGACGTAGAGCGCGGCGAACATCGGGGCCAGATGCAGCATAGCCATCAGGCCGATCAACCCGCCGACGACGGCGACGAAAGCGGCAATGTTCATCCAGTCGGTCCAGAACATGGTTTCGGCGGTGACGGCGTCGAGGCGCGCGCGGTAGCGCGTCGCCAGCAGGTAGACCGACACGGCGACGCCGGCGAAGTAGACCAGCGCCGGTGCGTAGCCGCGCGCGACCACGTCGAAATAGCTGCGCCCGAGAAACTCCGCCATCAGGAAGGCCGAGATGCCCATGACCGGCGGCATCAATTGCCCGCCGAGTGAAGAGGCGGTCTCGATGGCGGCCGCGGTCACCCGCGGCATGCCGGCGCCGATCATGGCGGGAATGGTCGCCGAGCCCGTCGTGATGGCGTTGGCCGCGCTGCTGCCGCTCACGCTGGCGACGGCCATCGAGCCGAGCACGGCGGACTGCGGCAGGGCGTGCGGCGAGCGCGCGGCGATTTGCGAGGCGCCCTTGAGGATCGAGTCCACGCAGCCGAAAGCGCGCAGCGCGGAAAGGACGAGAATGAACGAGCCGATCAGCGTCAGAGCGAGCTGCGGCAGGTTGGAAAACACGCCAGTCGACATTTCAACGCTCATCGCGCTCACGATGCGCTGCCATTCGAGCCCGGGATGGAAGAACATGCCGGGCACCACCGAGCCGTACACCGCGTACAGGATCAGGATTACGTTCAGGATGAACAGCGCCAGGTAGCGCTTGCGCGCGTACTCCATGATCAGCACCGCCATCAGCGCGCCCATGGTGAGATCGGCCGTGCTCCAGATCCCGGCCCGCACCGTGCCGATCTCGAAGTATTCCACGTGCATGTAGACGGCGACGGCGATCGAGACCGCGATGTAGACCGTGGCGATCAGGGAGCTGGCGATCGCCGGCAACCGCGGGTAGAGCTCGTTCTTGCGCATCTCGTCCAGCGTGAACAGGATGAAGGTGACCGGGACCAGCGTGATCGCAAGCAACACCGGCCCGCCCGCGCCGGTCCAGTAATAGACGAAGAGATAGACGAAGAAGAAGACCGCCGTCAGCCAGTACAGCCAATCGGCCACGACGCGCGGCCGGGAGGCAGGCGCGGGAGCGGAGGTCATGTCCGGAGAAAGAACCGGGCAGGCACGGGGAAACGCGCACGGGCATGCGCCCGCGCTCGCTCCCCCCTTCGATTCACGAAGCCAGTCCTACTTTTTCGCGACGCGGGCGTCCCACTTCGAGTCCCAGACACCCTTCTCGCGCATGTATTTCGCGAGCCCCGGATGGACCGGAACGAAATCCACCGACGAGGCAACGCCGCGACGCTGGAAGCCGGGCATGTCCTTCGCGATCTGCGCGAAGCTCGCATCGATCTTGGCCAGCTCGGCGGCGTTCTTCTCGATCGCCACGAGCATCCTGTACATGTCATTCTCGGGCACTTCGAGGCCGACGTGGAAGCCGTAATAGAACGGCAGCAGCACAACCTTGTCGGCGTGAACGTCCTTCTTGAATACATCGGGTTTCACCTCGATCGTGGCGAAACCGGCCTTCTTCAGGGCGGCGAGCTCGGCGGGGCTGGGGTTGAGGGCGGCCCAGTCTGCCGCCAGCGATGCCTCAGTGATCCAGCCTGCCGGTGCGGTTTCGCCGGCGGTATAGATGATGAACCCTTCGAGCCCACCCGATTGAAGCAGCGACCCGGCGGCGGACAGGTCAACCTGGCGGTAGTTGTGCTTCACGCCGAGCGTGCCATACGCGCGCTCGAGGTGGGCGCGCACGTCCCAAGGCAGCAGCCCGGTAAACAGGGACTTGCCGGCCAGATCGCTCCATCCCTTGAACTTGGCCCGGTCGCGCGAATGGACCGCGGTGCCGACCTCGATGGTGTACGTCCACAAGGACTGCACCAGCGGGCGCTTGACGCTCGCCTTGAAGCCTTTGAAGCGATTGATGTCGTTGGCGTACTCGTAGAAACCGATATCGGCGCCGTAGTAGCCCTCGAACTTGCCGGTGGCGTATCCCTTCATGGTAATGATGGCGCCCGTCGCCGGCTGCACGGTAATGCGGTAGTCCTTCATCTCGCGGTTCAGCACCTCCGCCAGGCTGACGAGCGCCTTGTGTCCGGACGATCCGACGGCCGCGGTGCCCCAGGGAATCTCCTTCACCTGTGACCACGCCGCGGCACCCCAGGCCATTGCAAGGCCCGCCAGCAGTAAGGCAAGCGTACGTTTGAACATGACCGACCCCTCCTTTAGTGGATGATGGAGGATTCTGACGATCCCCCTATAGGGCCATTGTATTACAACCCTGTGGGGGATGGGAGGCGAGCTGAAACGCGTGAAAAGCGATAGGTGATCGGTGATAACCGATAGCGGCGGGGATGGGGGAAGGTGGCGGGGACGCCGCCACCCGGCTCGCATCACTTATTGCGTATGAGGCATCACGCTGGTCAAAAAGAAGAGCCGGGCTGTTCCAGGAACTCGATTTCCTCCGGGGTCGGGGCGCGGCAGAGCGCCGCATTGCGGTGGGGAAAACGGCCGAAGCGCTCGATGATGCCCTCGTGCCGGCGGGCGTAGTCGAGAAAGCTCTCGTAGTCCTTGCGCCAGTCCGGCGCGACCGCGCGCGCGAGCCCGTCGAAGCAGCGCACGCCCAGCCGCTGCAGCTCGAGGTCTTCCGCGTGCTCCAGCGGCATGTAGAAGAATGCGCGTTGGGCGGGAATCAGCTCATGGTCCACGTGCTGCCCCAGGCCGTTGACGACGAGCTGCTGCGCTTCCGCGTCCTGCTCGTAGGCGGCCGCGGTGCCGCGATGGATGTGGCGCGAGAACTGGTCGAGCACGACGATGAGCGCGAGCCGCCCGCGCGGCGTCGCGGTCCAGGCGTGCTCCACCTCGCCACGCGCGGCGCGCTCGCGCAGCGCGCCGAACTGCCGGCGGATCTCGGCGTCGTATTTGTGCCCGTCGCCGAACCACATCCGCTTCTTGGCGGGATCGAGCGCGCCGTCGGCGCCGCAGGCGCCGAACCAGAAGTCGAGGACGGATTCAATCTCGCTCAATGACACCTCTCGCAAGAACACGTGAGAGCGGGAGGGCGACAAAAACCGGGAGGGCGAGAGAGCGGGAGGGCGGGAGAGGGAAAGCAACCGCCGGTTTTCGCTTTGAAGTTCTTCCCATCTCCCGATTTCCCGACCTCCCGATCTCCCGGTCCTTCGATCTCCCGACCTCCCGATCTCCCGGACCTTCGATCTCCCGGACCTTCGATCTCACGATCTCTCGGGAGTATCGGCTCACGACTCACGGTCCTTCTCGGGCTTGGGCTTCAGAAGCGCTCCGAGATTCTCGAATGGCCGATAGGTGGCTTGGGAACCTTTCCCGCCCCCTGCCGCCTCCCCCCCGCGCCCGGCGCTGTCGAGATACTTACGGTGCTCGGCTTCGTGGCAGTAGGTGCACAGCAGCTCCCAGTTGCTGCCGTCGGGCGGATTGTTGTCGTGATTGCTGTCCCGATGATGGACCTCGAGCAGCTGCAGGTTCGCATGCGTGAATTCCCGCGCGCACCGGCCGCACACCCATGGGTAGAGCTTGAGCGCCTGCTCCCGGTAGCCTTTCTCGCGCGCCGCCCGGGCGCGCCGGTCCTCCGCGATCACGCGGGCGAGCCGGCCGGTGTCGGGTGTTGATTTCCTTGTCGCCATAACTTCACATTAGCCGCAAAGGCGCAAAGGCACGAAGAAAACCTGACATTAGCCGCCAAGACGCCAAGGACGCCAAGAAATACAAATCAATCATCGAACCGCCGAGATGCCGAGAGAAACAAGATCATAGGACACCGCGGAAGGGCGGTCCGTGCGAAATGAAGTTTGGCGCACACATCAACACTAAAGCAATGCCGCACATAGCAGGGCGAACGTTCCAGGAATAAAGAGGGCCTGGAAGATTCGGGGGTGAACGATCTCGCTCAACGTTTCGCCGTCCCATGAAGCGAGTCCTGGGCCACCAAGCTCAAAGAGAGCTGCCCACCCAATGAGAAACGTGCCACAGAATGCCATTGCGCGGCTCGGTTGAAAGTGCCATGTCGGATGAACGGTTCCGAACCACACCGCGACGACTAATGCCAGGATAGCCACAACCGTCGTTTGCCAAAGACTCGATTGTTGATCGGTCGTTGGTTCTAATCTTGTAAATCCTGTTAATCCTGTCTATTCGGTTTTCTTGGCGGCCTTGGGTGTGCCAGGCCAAGCCTGGCTGATCTTGTGAACTGAAAGGAGTTTACCCTGTGAATTACCCGTTCAACAGGTAGCCAATCGAGCGCGTTGTCCGAGCAATCGGCGGCGCGAAGCCTCGTGCGG
>JACPTK010000062.1 GCA_016192825.1 Betaproteobacteria bacterium
CTGGTCTGCGCTGCTTGTATGCTTCACGCGGCGCCTGTGATTGGCGTAAAAAGCAGGCGCCGGGGTGGAGGGACTTGTGCTGCCATCTGCCGAACGCTGATTTCGGACAGACCCGCTGAGATGTCCCCTACCCACTCACCAACGTCAATGAGGAATCTAGCGGCGCTCGAGAGCGACCGCCGATTTGGACGCAAGCTAACGATGGTGGGTATCCACCCCGACGGTTCAACGCTAACACCGGAGGGAGTCGCCATGCAATCGATACTCAATTTGGGTGCCGACGTCGATAGCCGTACTGTGATGGTTGCGTGTAGCGCAGGCTCGTTTAAGCCGCACCGGATCGCCAACGAGCGTAACGCCATTCAGGCCTGGCTGCGTACGGTGCCGCGGGGTAGCCGGCTGGCCATGGAATCGACGGGCAGCTATCACGAGCTGTTGGCGGACTTGGCGCATCAAGCTGGTTTGCAGGTGTTTATCGTCAATGCACGCGATCTGCGCCGCTACGGTCAGGGTATTCGCCGGCGTGGCAAGACCGATCGGATCGACGCGGAGGTTATCGCGCGTTACATCGCACGCGAGCACCAGGAGCTCCACGCCTATGTGCCGCCGACCGATGCGCAACGCCTGCTGGCACGGCTGATCGGCCGACGGGCAAAGCTCGTACAGGCGAAGGACAGCATCCGGCAAAGCCTGCGTAGCCTGCCCGCGCTACAGAGCGAAGCTTGCCGACTGATCGGGCATATTGATCGGGTGATTGCGAGCCTCGACCTGCTGATGCAACGCACCGTGCAGCAGATACCGGCTGCGCGTGAGGCGGCTGGGCACATTGCGACGATCCCGGGCATTGGTGTGCTCACGAGTACATTCCTGGGCCATCGCTTCACGCGGCTGCCGTATGCCACGAGCGATGCGGTGGTCGCCGCAACTGGTCTCGATCCGCGGCCCGAGGACTCGGGCCAGAAAGAGGGCCGGCGCCGGCTGAGCAAACGCGGTCCCGCTGAGGCGCGGCGTCTGCTCTTTAACTGCGCGCGATCGGCTGCGCAAAGGAAGCCTTGGCGGCCTTACTACGATGCGCAGCTTGCCAAAGGATTGAGCAAGACCGCGGCGACCGTAGTGCTTGCGAGAAAAATGCTCCGTGTCGCGTTCGCTGTTTACAAGCACCATCAGCCCTTCAATCCGCTGCTCATCGGAGGTGGTACTTGACAACGACCATAGAATCTCGGCGGCGAACAGGGGCCCCAAGATCAAAAACCGTGCCATTGGTGGTGCGCGCCAGCAGGACTACAATTTGCCCATAAAAGAACGAGGGGGAAGGGGATAAATGCGCTGGGTCGCTCCGACACAAAAAGATGACGCCAACCACGCGCTGGAGAAGCGTCTGTGGGACGCGGCAGACCAGTTCCGCGCCAACTCCGGCCTCAAGGCGGCGCAATATTCAGCGCCCGTCCTGGGGCTGATCTTCCTGCGGTTTGCCGAAGCGCGCTTCGCGCAGCGGCGGGCGAAGCTTGAGAGGGGCGGCGCTTCATCGCGCCGCGGTACGTCACGCATTGACGATCCGAAGGCCTACCACGCCGAGGGTGTTTTGTTTCTCACCCCCAACGCGCGATTCGATTACCTGCTGCAACGCCCGGAGGGCAGCAACATCGGCCGCGCCGTCAATGAGGCGATGGCTGACATCGAGAAGCACAACCCGCAGCTCGCGGGCGTGCTGCCGCGCAACTACCAGATCTTCAACAGCACCCTGCTGAAGGAATTGCTGAAGACCATCTCCGAGATTCCCGTCACCCTCGACTTCGACGCCTTCGGGCGCATCTACGAATACTTCCTCGGCGAATTCGCCCGCACCGAGGGGCAGAAGGGCGGCGAGTTCTACACCCCGGCGCCGATCGTGCGCCTCATGGTCGAGATTCTCGAGCCCTTCCACGGCCGCATCCTCGACCCCGCCTGCGGCTCAGGGGGCATGTTCGTCCAGTCCGCGCGCTTCGTCGCCGAGCACAAGAAGAATCCCTCGTCGGAGCTCTCCATCTTCGGCGTCGAGAAGACCGACGAGACCGGGCGCCTCGCCCGAATGAACCTCGCCGTGCACGGGTTGGAAGGAGAGATCCGCCACGGCGGCGACGTCAACAGCTACTACGACGACCCGCACAAGGCCGTGGGCGCCTTCGACTTCGCCCTCGCCAATCCGCCGTTCAACGTCAACGCCGTGGACAAGGAGCGCCTCAAGGACGCCGTCGGCCCGGGCCGGCGCTTTCCCTTCGGCCTGCCAAACGCTGACAACGCCAACTACCTCTGGATCCAGCTCTTCTATTCCTCGCTCAACGACAAAGGCCGCGCCGGCTTCGTTATGGCGAACTCCGCTCCCGATGCGCGTGCTTCAGAGGAGGAATTGCGTAAACAACTCCTCCAAGTTCAAGCCGTCGACGCTTTGGTCGCCGTTGGGCCAAACATGTTCTACACAGTTTCTGGGCCGTGCACGCTGTGGTTCCTCGATCGCGCGAAAAAGAAGCTGCCAAGAGCGAATAAGGTGCTATTTCTGGATGCGCGGCATATGTACCGCCAGATCGACAGCGCTCAGCGGGACTGGACCGAGGGGCAAATTGGCTTCCTCGCCAACATCGTGCGCCTTTACAGAGATGAACAACTTGACTTTGCCCTCGGCGGCGAAGAGGCAAAAACGAAGCTCACGGAGATTTTCGGCAAAAAACCAAAATACGACGATGTTTTGGGTCTTTGCAAAGTTGCCACTCTCGCGGAGATCGAAGCGCAAGGCTGGTCACTAAGCCCAGGTCGTTATGTAGGAGTCGCACCGGGCGAAGAAGTTAGCGACGAGGAGTTCAAGGAAAAGCTCCGAGCCCTCAATGAGGAACTCGAAACTCTCAATACCCGGGCACACGATCTCGAGGTGACGATTGCAAACAATGTGGCCGAGCTGCTGGGGGCATGAATACGTGCGTCCTTAAAGACCTCATCGAAATTTCCAAGGATGGGGAATGGGGGAAGGGCGAATCGTTCGACGACTCCGTCGAAATGCTGGCGATTCGTGGGACGGATTTTGAGGACGCTCGCTTCGGCGTATTGGACTCGGTTCCTCGCCGCCACGTCATAAAGCGAATCGCGGACCGGAAGACACTCCGACCATGGGATGTGTTGATAGAAGCGGCAGGCGGCACAAAAGGACAAATTACAGGGCGCACAGTAATTCTGCGTCCACAGTTATTCGATAGATCCGCTTTGCCTATTACCTGTGCGAGCTTTAGCCGGTTCATCCGCTTCCGAAACGACGTATGTGACCCGGAATTCATGTTCTGGTATCTCCAGTATCTCTATGGTGCTGGCTTTATGCATGCTTATCACACCCAACATACTGGTGTGTCGCGCTTCCAATGGACAATTTTTTCAGAGCGCGAGCCACTGGTACTGCCATCGCTAGCCGCCCAAAGACGTATAGCGTCGACGTTGTCTGTGTACGATGAGCTGATCGCAAACAATCAGCAGAGAATCCGGATATTGGAGGAAATGGCGCGCGCGCTCCACCGCCAGTGGTTTATTGACTTCCGTCTTCCTGGCGGTGACAAGGTTGATCTTTCGATGCCACCCAATCGCTGTGTTCCTCAAGATTGGGAGGCAATTCCATTTCACAAATTGCTGGTTTCCATGAAAGGTGGTGACTGGGGCTCTGATGTGCCTACCAAAGAAGAGGCGGCGGAAGTCGGAATAGTCCGCGGCACTGATTTCAACGAGGTTGCCTACGGAGCAGAGCTTCGCGTTCCTATCCGCTACATTAAGGCCTCAAGCCTAAAATCGCGAATGCTCGAAGTAGGAGACGTAATTGTCGAGAATTCCGTAAATGCGAAAAGTCGCTGCATTGGTACACCGTTGCTGATGGACGAGCACGTCTTGCGTCGGCTGGGCCGCGACGCAGTCGCCGCAAGTTTTTGCAAAGTATTTCGATTTCGCGAATCCAAGCTTGGCCCTCTAGCTTATCTCCACCTGCGCCACCTCCGCGAGAGCAAGCGGATGGAGCGCTATCAAAACGTTGCGACCAATGGCATCGGTAACTTTCAGTCCAAGAAATTTGCGCAAGAGGAGCATCTTGCATTGCCGAAAGTCGTCGCCTTGCGGGCCAAACTGCTGGTGCGAATAGCTTCGCCACTAATCGAAGTTTCTATGTTGGCTTCCCAAATCGCCAACCTTCGCCGGACGCGCGATCTGCTGTTGCCGCGTCTGCTAGCGAGACCGGCATTGTCTGCCTAGGTCGGGAAGCGGCGCTCATGACTTCTAAAGCTGATGCGAAGAAATTCAAAGTAACCGTCTTTCTTATTAAGGATGGCTACTCAAAGATAGAGGACTTTTTCAGCGTCAAGGACTTCAAGGTCATTGCCATCACTTCTGGTGCCAAGGAGATCGGGACTCTCATCTACAAAGGAGGCTTTCAAAGCAGACCTGGCTGGGTATCCATCTTCGATGGTGTACAGGGATTCGATTCAAAAGGAATCTGGAACCAGAGTTCGAAGGCCATTTTCATTCTTGAACATGAAGGCCGGTGGTTCTGCTTCACATTCGGGTACGCGCGGCACATCATCGACGAGTTGGCTTACGAGAGGAATTTTGGTTTGATCGTGTCGCTCAATCTTGGCGATCCGAGTGGCATGAAGTCGATTGACAAGACCAACGTTGGCCACGTGTCGTTGCGCTCGCGTGAACAGGCTACAAGAGAGATAGCGCTTTCCAGTTTTGAGTTCAATGACGACATCGATCTACTTAGATCGGTAACGGCAAAGTTACCCAAGGGAAAGGACGAGGACCAAGAGACGGTATCAGGTCGCGATTCCGTCACTATTTACACAACGGTGACCGTAGATGCTTTTGAACACATCGCGAAGAGACTGTACGCGGCCTTCAAGAGTACAAGCTATAAGAAGCGATATCCATGGCTCGGAAAGATAAGAGAGGAGAGAGACAAACAAGTAGTCGAAGCACTTGATGCAGCGCTCGTGGCGAAGGTAGTGAAGGAGGACTTCGCGAAGATTTGGCTGGCGATCCCCGAGCTCGTCGTTTGGGAGGAGATTCGTGGATTCGCTTTCAAGTATCGAGCGGAAGACACAAAAAAGGCCGGGGCGGTGCTCTACCAGGACCTGGATATCGAGGCATGGCGCAAGGTTGCGAGGATCGACGCTAACCTCACCGCGGACCAGTTGAAGCACAAGAAGATATTCGTTTATTGGGAGGACGATAGAGATCCGTCAACCTGGAACGTGTACCGGTGCCTGAATGCGGAAATCGACCTCACCAAGAAGAAATACATTCTCAATGATGGCGACTGGTACAACCTTGAAACGAATTTCGTTCAGGAGGTAAATGACTTTTACGACTCGGTGCCGAACTCCAAGATTCAACTACCGCCTTACGGCACCAACACGGAGCCCAAGTATTTAAAGGTAGTCGCGGCTGGCAACGCTGCTTACGCGCTTATGGATCGGAAAGAGGTAATGATCGGCGGTGGACGCAGTAGGGTCGAGTTCTGTGACTTGTATTCAAGCAAGCGAGAAATTATTCACGTCAAGACGTATGGTGGATCAAGTCTTTTAAGCCATCTCTTTTCGCAGGCGCTCGTATCTGGAAACTGTTTTCTGCATGATTCCGCGTTCCGGGTGGAAGTGAACAAGCTTCTTCCGCAGGGATTCAAGCTTGCGAGTCCGAAGGACCGGCCAGCGGCAAGTGACTATGAAGTGTGCATAGCAGTAATGAGCAGGGTGAAAGGCCCATTGGAATTGCCGTTTTTCAGCAAGGTGAGCCTGATGCACGCGGTACGAAGTCTGCGAAATTCCGAATACCGGGTAACGAAGCTAAAGATTTCACAATAAGCAATTCCAAGCAAGAACCGCGCAAGACCAAGGTTGGGGGAGGCCATGAGCATCAAGTACGACTCAAAACGCGAGACGCTCTCGGAAATCATAAAGAGGGCTACCGTCAATGCCACATACGTCGTGCCCGATCTGCAGCGGCCGTTTGTGTGGACTCCGAGGCAAGTCACTCTCCTAATCGACTCGCTTTTTCGAGGCTGGCCCTTTGGGTCGCTATTGGTATGGGAGGTGAAGCCTGATTGCTTTGAGAGCGATGAAGGTATTCCGCACCGCCCCTTCTGGCAGTTGGTAGACCGCACGACCGAAGATGCGGGAACCACAACGTCTCCCCTCGGACAACCTGCCACATACCACATGGTCTTGGACGGGCAACAACGGATCCAAAGCTTGATTCTTGCGCTCGGCGGTGACCAGTGGGGTTTTCGTCTCTACGACTCGGAGTGGGCGTTCGATTTGCAAGATCGTCGAGTTCGGCCGAGCAACCATTGGTCTACGGGTTCACTGTGTATTGATGTACAGAAATTTGCTGCTGAGCTGCAATCGAAGGCGAGAAAGGTTCGCAAACTTGAAGCCGGAAAGATTCTTGAATGGGTGGTACTCGACAAGGTCTCCGGCCAATCAATCGACAACCGCCCGGTCAACTACGTGTACCCACTATTGAATGCGTGGGACAACGCAGGCCGATTCATACGCCTGTCGCGCGTGTGGGATCTGGCTCAAAAGGACCTATCCGAAGATGAGTACGAAGAATTGCTAAAGCCAGTGCTTCAGGAGCATCGGGTACCAGAGACAATCCAGATCGAGCTTCTGCGCCCGCTGGCGCAATTCATGAAGGTAGTTGAGAACATCAAGAACAACAGCTTCGTCCACGCTCTTCAAATCGAATCGTTTCAACTGACACCGCAGTGGAACAAGGACGACTACAGCGACGCGATCGTCAACATTTTTACTCGACTTAATACTGCCGGAAGAACTCTCACAAGGGAGGAAATCACTCTCGCGTGGCTGAAAGTGGGATGGTCGCCCAAAGAAACAGACGGGATGCCGGCTGGCCAGTGCCTGGAAGAACTTAGGTCTGCACTCGCGGATCGAGGGTTCAAGTTGGAGATGGACGAGATTGTCAGGTTGATCTCCTTTGTGTGGGCGGTCGAAAACCGAAACGGACAGTTGCTCGATTCAAAGGACCTCCTCAAGGGGGACATTGTTCGCTCGCTCGCAAGTAGTACCGCGAGCCAATGGAAGCGCCTGAAGCCAAATCTTGAGCGCGGAGCTGAATTGGTCAGGGACAGAGAGTTGCTTGAGAACTATGGCTCCTTCAACGCGATTATCGTCGTCTTGAGTTGGTACCGTTTGGTTAATGAGCAATTCGACACGATCTCTGGTCTCAAGATGGTCGGGCGCGATGACCTCGAAAAGCATCTCCGTCAACGAGTAGGCGAGTTCGTAGATCGGTGGATTTTTGGATCAGAGTGGGCCGGGGTGTGGGGTGACGCAGCTGCGTTCAATTTCCAGAACTTTGCGACCGATCTCAATACCTTCCATACCGAACTCAAGAGTTGTTCGGCTAGCTCATTTCTTGGCGTAGTTGATCAGGGTGTCACACGATTGATGGATCGCGTGGCTACTAAGGCGAACCAACAGGTAGAGAACCTACTGGTGAGAGATCGAAGGCGCGTCCACGCCTATTATCAACTCCTATGGGTCTGGCATCGCCTCGATGACGCAAGGTGGAAATACTCTTCGTTGCCTATGAGAACTGGCAGGAAGAGAACAGGAAAACTGGAAGTAGATCACACGATCGCCGATGCTTGGTGGCAGCGTTTGATCGACAACATCATGGAAGAGAAGCTTGCTGCGTTCACCGGTACTGAGGAAGAAAAACTCGCGCTCAAGCTGGACGGATTTGATGGCCGATGGGACGCATACGCTTTTGTGAACGCGCTTGGTAATTGTTCGCTGCTTGACAAGTCGTTCAATATTTCCAAGAGCGATCAGCCAATGTGGAACTTTCTGCAAGAAGTACACGAATTCAAGCAGGGAAAGTTTCTTCGTCAAGAGTGGCAATCTGCGCTGTCATTGACAGACGCCATGACAGCCCCGGATGGCGTGAGTCTGGAGAACTTGAAGAGCGCCATCCAGACGAGAGACGTACAAATCAGGAATGAACTGAAAGAGTTCATCAGCGGCTCGATGCGCCGAGTGGACACGTTGACGTAGATCTTGACGCGTAACTTGACCAATGATTGACCGACGCTACGTCCTCCGATGACGGCGCACGCCTACACCGAAGACCGGCTCGTCGAGCAACCCGCCATTGGGCTGTTCGCAGAGCTTGGCTGGCAAACGGTGTCGGCGATGGAGGAAGCATTCGGTGCAAGCGGCACGCTCGGGCGCGAGGCTTCGGGCGAAGTGGTGCTGGCGCCGCGATTACGCGCGGCGCTGGAGAAGCTGAATCCACGTTATCCCGCTGAAGCGATTGCGAGCGCGGTAGATGAGCTGACGCGCGACCGGTCGGCGATGACGTTGGCGGGGGCGAACCGGGAGGTGTGGGGGCTTCTGAAAGATGGCGTGAAGGTGCAGGTGCCGGACCGGGAGCGGGGTGGGGTGAGAGAGGAACGGGTGCGGGTGGTGGATTGGGAGAATCCCGCCGCGAACGATTTCCTGCTGGTCTCGCAGATGACGGTCACCGGGCAGCTCTATACGTGCCGGCCGGACCTCGTCGGGTTCGTGAACGGCATGCCGCATCGCTCGTTTTTCGAATTTCACTGAATAGCGGGTTTTCAGCAAACGCTTGAAAAGTCGCAAGGAGAGAGCCGATTGGCGGCCATTCACTGACCGATGCTCGACCTGCAGCGGGGCGTCTGGAAATTTCAATAAAACAAAGCATTACCGAATTGTTCCTGGCCTTGAGTAAAAATACTCACGATATTGAGTAAAATGTCTGGATGACGGATTTCGTGCGCGCGCAGGCCGGGGTGCTGAAGCGGCGCCTCGCCGAGCCGCGCCGCTTCATCCAGGTCGTCGCGGGACCCCGCCAGACGGGGAAGACGACGCTCGCGCGCGGGGTCGCGGAGTCCTTCGGCGCGCCGTTCCACTACGCGAGCGCGGACGAGCCGACGCTGCGCGAGCGCGGCTGGATCGCGGAGCAGTGGGAGCTGGCGCGGGCAAAGGCGCGCGAGGCGGGCAGTCGCGGCGTGGTTCTGGTGCTCGACGAGATCCAGAAGGTCTCCGGCTGGTCGGAGACCGTGAAGCGCCTGTGGGACGAGGACGCGCGCGCGAAACGCCCGCTCAAGGTCGTGGTGCTCGGATCGGCGCCGCTCCTCATCCAGCGCGGGCTGACCGAGAGCCTCGCGGGGCGGTTCGAGGTGCTGCGCCTGCCGCACTGGTCGTACTCGGAAATGCGGGAAGCTTTCGGCTTCTCGTTCGAGCAGTATCTCTTCTACGGCGGCTACCCGGGGGCGGCGCCGCTGATCAGCGAGCCCGCGCGCTGGGCGCGTTACGTCGTGGATTCGCTGATCGAGACCACGATCTCGCGCGACGTGCTGCTGCTCACGCGCGTGGACAAGCCGGCGCTGCTGCGGCGCCTGTTCGAGGTCGGCTGCCGCCACTCGGGGCAGATCCTCTCGTACACGAAAATGCTCGGCCAGTTGCAGGACGCCGGCAATTCGACGACGCTCGCGCACTATCTCGATCTCCTCGCCGGGGCGGGCATGCTGACGGGCCTTCAAAAATTCGCCGGCCGCGCCGCGCGCAGCCGCGGCTCGATTCCCAAGCTCCAGGTGCTGAACACCGCCCTCATGACCGCGCAGTCGGGAGTCACCGTGGAGGAGGCGCGCGCGGACCGCGAGTTCCGGGGCCGGCTCGTCGAGTCGGCGGTCGGCGCGCACCTGGCGAACGCCGCGGCGTCGGGGGCTTGCGAGCTTTACTACTGGCGCGAACGCAACCGCGAGGTGGATTTCGTGGCGCGCGCGGGACGCCGCGTGACGGCGATCGAAGTGAAGAGCGGCCGCAGCACGGAGGCGCTGCCTGGAATGGAGGCGTTTGCGGCAGCGTTCAAGCCCGCGCGCAGGCTCCTCGTCGGCGGCGACGGCATCGCAGTCGAGGAATTCCTCGCTTGGCCGGTCGAGCACTGGATTGCCGAATG
The DNA here is from genome assembly GCA_016192825.1 of Betaproteobacteria bacterium. Classification (GTDB taxonomy): domain Bacteria; phylum Pseudomonadota; class Gammaproteobacteria; order Burkholderiales; family SG8-41; genus SG8-41. The sequence continues at coordinate 10,009 of JACPTK010000062.1, forward strand.
AGCCCGCACGCCTACACCGAGGATCAGCTCGTCGAGCAGCCGGCAATCGGCTTGTTCTCGGAGCTTGGTTGGCGGACGGTGTCGGCGATGGAGGAAAACTTCCAGTCACCCTCTCCCCAGCCCTCTCCCATCAAGGGAGAGGGAGTCTATTTAGGGCGCGAGACATCGGGCGAAGTGGTACTGGTGCCGCGATTGCGCGCGGCGCTGGAGAATCTGAATACGAAACTGCCCCCTGAGGCCATCGCGAGCGGGGTGGACGAGCTGACGCGCGACCGGTCGGCGATGACGCTAGCGGGCGCGAACCGGGAGGTGTGGGCGCTGCTGAAGGACGGCGTGAAGGTGCAGGTGCCGGACCGGGAGCGGGGCGGGGTGAGGGAGGAACGGGTGCGGGTGGTGGATTGGGAGAACCCCGCCGCGAACGATTTCCTGCTCGCTTCCCAAATGACTGTCACCGGGCAGCTCTATACGTGCCGGCCGGATCTGATCGGGTTCGTAAACGGTCTGCCGTGGGTGGTTATCGAGCTGAAGAAGCCCGGAGTTCCCGCACGCAATGCCTTCGACGAGAACCTCACCAGCTACAAGCACGCGCAGAACGGCATTCCACAGCTCTTTTGGAGCAACGCGTTCCTGATCGCCTCGAACGGCACGGACAGCCGGGTCGGGATGATTACGGCGGACTGGGAGCGGTTCGGCGAGTGGAAGCGGATCGAGCGCGAGGATGAGCCACGCCGGGTGTCGCTGGAAGTAATGCTGCGGGGCACCTGCGCGCCCGCGCGGCTCCTGGACATCGCAGAGAACTTCTCGCTCTACTCGGAGCACAAGTCGGGCCTGGTGAAGGCGATGGCGCAGAACCACCAGTATCTCGGGGTAAACAACGCCATTGCCGCGGCGCTGGGGGCCCGGACGAGCGGGCACGGCCGCGGCGGGGTGTTCTGGCAGACGCAGGGCAGCGGCAAGAGCTTCTCGATGGTGTTCTTCGCGCAGAAGATCCTGCGCAAGGTGCCGGGCAACTGGACGTTCGTCGTGGTGACCGACCGCGTCGAGCTGGACGACCAGATCGCCAAGACCTTCAAGGCCTGCGGCGCGGTAAGCGACGCGGAGGGCGACGCCTGCCACGCGCAAAGCGGTGCAGAGCTGCGTAAGCTGCTCGCCGAGAACCACCGCTACGTCTTCACTCTGATCCACAAATTCCAGACGCCCGAGGTGCTGTGCGACCGGGCGGACGTGATCGTGCTGACCGACGAGGCGCACCGCAGCCAGTACGACACGCTGGCGATGAACATGCGCGCGGCGCTGCCGAAAGCGCTGTTCCTCGCCTTCACCGGCACGCCGCTCATCGCGGGCGAGGAGAAGACCAAGGACGTCTTCGGCGACTACGTCTCGATCTACGACTTCCAGCAGTCCATCGAGGACGGGGCGACGGTGCCGCTCTACTACGAGAACCGCACCCCGGAGCTGCAGCTCGTCAACCCGGACCTGAACGACGAGCTCTACGAGCTGATCGAAGCAGCGCAGCTCGACGACCAGCAGGAGGCGCGGCTGGAGAAGGAGCTGTCGCGCCAATACCACTTGATCACTCGCGACGACCGGCTGGACACCGTTGCCAAGGACATCGCGAGGCATTTCACCGGCCGGGGCTTCCAGGGCAAAGCCATGGTGGTGTCCATCGACAAGGCGACCGCGCTCAGGATGTACGACAAGGTGCGCAAGCACTGGCCGGGGCTCGACATGCCGGACATGGCGGTCGTGGTCTCCCCCGGGCAGAACGAGGTCGAGCAGATGAAGAAGCTCGGCCTTGACATCGTGCCGCACCGCAAGCGCATGAACGAGTCCGAGCCGGGCCTGGACGAGAGGTTCAAGGACCCCGAGGACCCGCTGCGCCTCGTGTTCCTCTGCGCCATGTGGCTCACCGGGTTCGACGCACCGAGCTGCTCGACGGTGTACCTCGACAAGCCGATGCGCAACCACACGCTGATGCAGACAATAGCGCGCGCCAATCGTGTGTACCCCGGCAAGCACAGCGGGGCCATCGTGGATTACGCCAACGTGTTTGCCTCTCTGGAGCGTGCCCTCGCCATCTACGCCAAGGGCCGCGGGCGCGAGATGCCGGTGAAGGACAAGAAGGCGTTGGTGGCCGAGCTGCGCCAGGCCGTGGCGGACGCGACAGCCTTCTGCAAGGCGCGCGGCGTGGACCTGGCCAAGATCGAGGGTGCTTCGGCGGAGAAATTCGAGCGCGCGCAGGCGGTGGAGGACGGCGCCAACCGGCTGCTCGCGCCGGAACCGATGAAGCGCGATTTCCTGTCGCGGGCCCGCCTGGTAGACGCGCTCTACGGCGCAGTGAAGCCTGATCCGGTCGCGGTCGAGTTTGCTACGCGTTGCGGCTCCATCCGCGCGCTGTCGGATTACATCCGCAACCGCACCGACCCGCCCGACATCTCGCACGTCATGCGGGGCATCCAGGAGTTGCTCGACCGCTCGATCGGGGCGGAACCATTCAAGATTAAGGACAAGGTTGCTGGTTTCCAGGGCATCGACCTTTCGAAGATTGACTTCGAGAAACTCGCGAAGCGCTTCGACAAGAAGAAGCCGACCAGCAGTGATTTGGAACGGCTCAGGGCCGCAGTCCGGGCGCAGCTCGAACGGATGGTTCGGCTTAACCGCACGCGGGCCGACTACCTGGAGAAATTTCAAGAATTGATCGACGAGTACAACAACGGCAGCCGGAACATCGAGGAGATCTTCCGCGACCTCGTCACGCTTTCACGCGCGCTGACCGAAGAGCAGGACCGGCATGTGCGCGAGCACCTGAGCGAGGAGGAACTGACCGTCTTCGACATACTGACCCGGCCAGGGCCAGATCTGTCGGCAGAGGAGCGCGACGAAGTCAAGAAGGTGGCGCGACAGTTGCTCAATCGGCTTAATAAGCTTCTCGTTATCGGCTGGCGTCAGAAGCTCCAAGCTCGCGCCGGAGTGCGCCTCGCAATTGAGGATGTTCTGGACGACGGCCTGCCGCGAACGTATTCCAAGGAGTTATACAAGGCAAAGTGCGATGCGCTCTTCGAGCACGTGTACGAGTCGTACATGGGCGAGGGAAGGAGCGTTTACTCGGAAGCTGCATAGGCGGTTTGTTCATGGACCTTTCGGACCGCCTAGCCACCGAATCGCGGTGATGCAGTTCGAGACCTTTTCCAACACGTTATTGCGCGTATTGGCGCTCGGAAGGCTCCAGCGTTTGGATGCCGCGTGCGTGTACTATTGTTTTCGCGGAAGTCCTTGGGGCCCCTGTTCGCCGCCGAGCAACGCAAACCGGCCCGGGAATTCGGGCGAGCACTGTGTGAGCTTCGATCACACCGGCCGTAGCCCAGGCACCACACGCCCGAAGCAACAATAGAACAACGTCCTGGCGCGAGTTGCGCAGACCGCCGGGCCGGTCGAGTAGCGCAGGGGACCGCTGCGAGTTTACGAAATAGCGGCGGCGAACCGGGGATCCCCTTTCTTTGGTGACTTTCTTTGGGGGAGCAAAGAAAGTCACACGGTCCCCGCGAGGGGATCGTAAAGAATCAAGAATGAAGGAGAAAGGAGGAAGGAGGAAGGAGGAAGGAGGAAGGATGAAGGATGAAGGATGAAATCCTCCCACCACCCCGCCTGGTCCGAAGGCATCCCTCTCAAGTCGGAGGGAAATTCCCGACACCAAGCCGGCGCCGCCGGCGCCGCCCCTCCTCCGACAGGAGAGGAATTCAATCCACAATTCGCGAATCGCGAGTCACGGCGTCAGCGCGCGCGGATGCGGGAGCCGTCCCGCAGCGAATCGGGCGGGTAGATGACCACGTGCTCGCCCGGCTTGAGGCCGGCCTCCACCATCGCCTCGGCGCCGTTGCGCTGCGTTGCCGTCACCGCGCGCTTGACTGCCCGCCCGCCGTCGGCCACGAACACCGCCCAGCCCTCGCCGTCCCGGAAGAGGGCGCCGACCGGCACCTTGATTGCATCGGCCACGCGGTGCGTGACGATGGTCGCGTCGACCCGGAAGCCGTCGCCGAGGGTCTGCACCTTGTCCAGCGGCTCGGCGAAGTCGAGCACCACGTTCACGCGCTGCTCCTCGACGCCGAGCGCGGAAATCTTGGTGAAGCCCGCCGGCTCGACGAGGCGCACGCGCGCGGCGAGCGGCGCGACACCCCGCCCGAGCTCGATGCGCGCCGGCATGCCGGGCCGGATCGCCACCGATTCCTGCGAAAGGACGTCCACCACCGCCTCGACGCTGCGGGCATCGGCGAGTTCGAGGAGCGCGGCGCCGAGCGCGACGGCGCCCTCGCTTTCCTGGATGACCTTCAGCACCGAGCCCTTCACCGGCGAGGTGACTTCCCAGTTCGCGCCGGCGTCGCCGCTTTGGTAGCGGGCGAGCGCCGCCCGCGCCTGGTTCAACTCATGCCCCGTGGCGTCCTCGGCGAACCGCGCCGCCTCGACGGTGCGCTCCGCGGTGCGCAGCGCGAGCTCGGCCTGCTCGCGCGCGGTCGCGGAGATAAAGCCGTCCTTGAACAGCTTCACCTGGCGGTCGAAGTCGGCTTTCGCCTGGTCGCGCTGCGCCAGGATGCGCGCGACCTCGGCCCTGGCGCGCAGCTGCTGCGCCTCGGCCGCGCCGACGCGCGCCCGCAGCTCGCGCACGGTGCGCGCGTCGAGCAGCGCGGGCGCCACCGGCGCGAGCAGCGCCACGACCTGCCCCCGCTCCACGGGGTCGCCCGCCTTGAGGCGGATGCGCTCGAGCCGCCCGGCGAGCGGCGCGTGCACGGTGTAGCGCTCGCGCACCCGCGTCTTGCCGTCGTCCGAGACCGTCTGCTCGAACACACCGCGCTTCACCTCGGCCAGCTCGGCGGACACCGGCGGCGCCTGCAGCGCCCAAACCGCGAGCGCCGCGACGGCGGCGAGGCTAACGCCCAGCGCGATCTTGTTGCGTAGTCTCATGTCCTCGACTCAAAAACCCAATAGACAGGATTAACAGGATTTACACGATTCAACCAAACCCTGTCCTGCAGGGTTGTTGCTCGTTCTAATCCTGTTAATCCCGCAAATCCTGTCCATTTTCTGGACTTTCACGCAGTGCTGGTTATTCACGCGTTTTGAGAACGGCCACGAGATCGAGATTATCAATCCGGTTCCTCACGATCAACGCGCTCACGACACCCGCTGCTGCCACGACCGCGCCGGCGTAGAGGTAGGTGTCGGGCAGGATCACGAGCGGAAATTCCATCACCTCGCTGTGCTGCATCAGCGAGATCATGAACCAGCAGAGCCAGTAGCCGGCGACGAAGCCGAGCGGGATGGCTGCCGCGATCTCGGCGGCCAGCTCGCCGAGCAGCAGCACCGACACTTCGCCGCGCGTGAACCCCAGCACGCGCAGGCTCGCCAGCTCCCAGGCGCGCTCGGCCAACTGGATGCGGGCGTTGTTGTACACCACGCCGACGGCGATGGTCGCCGCGAAGGCGGTGAGGATGGCCGTGAAGAACAGGATGTTCTTGGCGCTCGTCGCGCGGAAGGTCTCGAGCAGCGTGCGGGTGACGATCACCACTGCCGCCGCCGGAATTTCCTTCAACCGCTCGAGCAGCCCGGGCTCCTCGCCGCGCTCGACCCGCAGGCCCGCGGCCGAGATCACCGGCCCCTCGCGCGCGAGGCGGTTCAATGCCTCGAGCGGCAGGTAGGCGTTCATGCCGGCGAGCTCGCGCACCGTGTCCGCGACGCGCAGCTCCGCCTTGACGCGCTTGCCTTCCAGCATCTCGGCGACGAGCGTGTCGCCCGGCGCGACGCCGAGGCGCGCGGCGAGACGCGTCGTGAGCAACACCCCGCCCGGCGCCGGCTTCGATTCGCGGAGATCCCTGTCGAGTATGCGCTGGAGGGTCGCGTCGCCGGCGATGCCGGTCAATGCGGTGCGGTAGTGGCGGTGGCCCGCGACGAGGCGCACCGGGATCGCGCGCGACGCCTCGGCCTGCAGCACGCCCGGCAGGCGCTCGAGCTCGCGGCGCGCGGCGAGCGCCACCGGCTCGGCGAAGCCGACGAAGACGTTCGCGCGCTGCACCTGGTTGAACTGCACGTCGATGAAGTACTCGACGGCGTCCACCCAGAACGTGCCCGAGAGCAGGATGGCGACGGACCCGGCGATGCCGGCCACGGTGAGGACCGCGCGCACCGGCTTGCGCTCGAGGTTGCGCAGGATCATGCGCTGCGCCGGCGTGAGCAATGCCGCGTAACCGAGGCGCTCGATCATCAGCGGCCGGAACTCGGCGGGCGCGGGCGGGCGCAGCGCCTCGGCCGCACGCAGCGTCACGATGCCGCGGATCGCGGCGAGCGCGCCACCGAAGGCGGCCGCGAGCGCGGCCCCGCTGCCCGCGAGCACCACCCACGGCAGCAGGCGGAAGTAGAACTGGGGGAAGTGGAAGAAATCGGTGTAGAGCCCGGTCATCGCCCGCCCGAGCCGCCAGCCCAGGCCGATGCCGATCGCGGCGCCGAGGAGCACGATGACCGAGGCGAACTTGAGGTAGTGCCAGGCGATCACGCGGTCCTCGTAGCCGAGCGCCTTCAGCGCCGCAATCTCGCCGCGTTGCGCGTTCACCTGCCGGTGCAGCACGACGTTCAGGATGAACGCCGCCACGAACAGGAAGATCGACGGCAGCACCAGGCCGAACACGCGCTGCTGGTTGATCTCCTGCGACACGATCTTGTGCGAGATCTGGTCCTCGCGCCCGACCGCGCCGAAGCCGCCGTAAGGCTCGAGCAGCCGGTCGAGCGCGTCCACCGCGGCGGGCGAAGAGGCGCCGTGCGCGAGGCGCAGCAGCACGGAATTGAACGCGCCCTCCATGTTGAAGGCCGCGGCGAGCGCCCGGGCGTCCACCCAGAACACGCCGAACCACTCGTCGTCGGGCATGCCGCCGCCGCGTGTGGCGTAGATGTACTCGGGCGAGAGCGCCGTGCCGACGATGGTCAGGCGCTCGCGCTTGCCGTTCATCAGCACCTGCGCCTGCGCGCCCAGGCGCAGGCGCCGCGCCTCGAGAAAGCGCTGGTTCACCACCGCCTCGCCGGCGGCACCCGGCGCCGGCCAGCGCCCGCTCTTCAACGTCAGCCGGCTCATCGCCGGCGGGCGCGCGAAGTCCACGCCGATCAGCCGCGCGATCATCGGCGGCACCACGCCCTCGATCGAGAGCTGGGCGTCGCGCACGACGCGCGTCTCGACCTCGGAGACGCCCGGGATGGAGCGGATGCCCTCCACCAGCGCGAGCGGCGCGCGCTTCGCCATGGCGAACGCGTGCGGAAAGCGCGCCGAGTCGTAGTAGCGCTCGCGCGACGTCACCAGCGAATCGTGCGTCGAGAACGACGCGATGAAGCCGCCGATGCCGCAGGCGATGACGAGCGCGATCGAGACCACCTGGGACTTGAGCGCCCACAGGTCCCGCAGCAGCTTCCGGTCAATCGATTTCATGATGCCTCAGTTCCCCTCCTGCCTGAGGAGGGGTGCCGGCAAAGCCGGCGGGGTGGTGGGAGTTGGGTGCTGACATCAACCACCCCGTCACCTCCGGTGCCACCCCTCCTTGACAAGGAGGGCAGTGAAAAATACTTACCATGAAATCTCCGACGGGGTGAGCTTGTGCTCGGGACGGGACTCGCCGACGATCTTCCCGTTCCCCAGCCTGAGCACGCGGTCGGCCATGCCCGCGATCGCGGCGTTGTGGGTGATCACCATCGCGGTCGTCCCGAGATCGGCGTTGATCCGGGCGATGACCTCCAGCACCAGCTTCCCGGTCTCGTAGTCGAGCGCCCCGGTCGGCTCGTCGCACAGCAGCACGTCCGGGCGCTTCGCGATCGCGCGCGCGATCGCCACGCGCTGCTGCTCACCGCCGGAGAGCTGCGAGGGAAAGTGGTCGAGCCGCTCGCCGAGGCCGACCCAGTCGAGCGCCTCGTCCGGCGCCATCGGCCGTTCCGCGATCTCCGTCACCAGCGCCACGTTCTCGCGCGCGGTGAGGCTCGGGATCAGGTTGTAGAACTGGAACACGAAGCCGACGTGCTCGCGCCGGTAGCGCGTCAATTCGGCCTCCTGCGCGCTGGCGAGCTCGTGCTCGAGGAAGCGCACGCCGCCCGCGGTGGGCGTATCGAGCCCGCCGAGGATGTTGAGAAGCGTGCTCTTGCCGCTGCCCGAGGGGCCGAGCAGCACGATGAACTCGCCCTCCCGCACGCTGAGATCCACCCCGCGCAGCGCGTGCACCTCGGTCGTTCCCATGCGATAGACCTTGGTGAGGCCGCGCGCCGCGATGACGGCGGTGGCGTTCGCGTTGTGCATGGGCACGATGGTAGCGATGAGGGATCAGAGGCTTGCGGTTGGCAGCCGTCAGTTGGCAGCAGCTGCAAACTGCTTACTGCAACCTGCAAACTTGGGCTGTCGCATCACGACTCACGAATCACGATTCACGCTGTTCCGCGATGCGCGGCGGACGGCATGCGCCGATCCCCAGCGCTTGGCGGACCAGATGCCGATGCGGATCGCCTGGCCCTCGGGGCGGCCGGCTACGAGCAGCGCGTTCGCGATCTCGATCGCCTTGTGGCGCACCCGCGGCGGCAGGTTTTTCATCGAGACCGGGTAGCGCTCATCGCTCCACGGCATGACGGTCCTCCGGGTTGCGGCCGTTCCGGTGTTCAAGCGTGATCCCGGCGATCTCAAGCGCGACGCCGGCCGTCAGCAGCACGACGCCAAACCAAGCCTCGGGCGCAAGCCACATCAGCAGGCCGCCGATTACGACGAGCGTCGCGCCCAGCGCGCGCCGCAAGCCCTTGTATTTGATCAGCACGCCATTTCTCCGGAGAATCCGTCTCTTGCAGTACACCCCAGGCCGCCCCGGTGGGGGTTGACGCAGATCAAGCGAGGGCCTGCCGGCGCGGCTAGCCGCTTGTCGGGCTTTCGCCGAGACAGCCTGTCGGCTCCGCGCTATTTCAGGATCGACTACCCATGCGTTCACATCCACCGTTGATGACGCCAAGCCCGACAGGCTGCTAGGATGGGCTACTCCGTGAAACGCCCGCGAGGCGCGGGCCTGCCATGAACGCGTCGCCCATCGTCCCTCCCGCCGGCCCTGCTTATTTCGAGCACGACGCCGACATCGGCGTGGTCGGCCGCGGCGCGACGCTCGAGGAGGCGTTCCAGTCGGCCGCCGCGGCGACCTTCGCCATCATGACGGATCTCGCCTCCGTGCGGCCGGATCAATCCATCGCCCTGGACTTCGAGGAAGCGGATACGGAACTCGCGCTGGTGCGCTGGCTGAACCTCCTGCTCGCGCTGTCGCACGAGCGCGGTCTCGTCTTCAGCCGCTTCTGGATCGAGCGCGACGGCGTGCTCTGGCGCGGCGGCGCGGCGGGCGAGCCGTGGCGGCCGGGGCTCGAGCGCGGCGTGGAGGTGAAGGGTGCCACGCTCACCATGCTTTCCGTGAGCCCCGCTCCCGGGGGGTGGGAGGCACGCTGCGTCGTGGACGTTTGAATGCCGCCATTCGAGTCTTCGGCAAATGGTTGAAAGACCCTTTGCAGCAGTTTATTTCCCCTCCCGGCCCCTCATCCCTTAGGCAAAACCGCCCCGGGAAAAAAATGCGATAGTGCCATCAAGAAAGAGAGGGGAGGAGCGACGGATGGAGGGAAAGGGGTGACGGGCAGTGTCGTCAGGGATATTCACGACGCCCGATAGCCCATTGATCCAGGTCAGTACCCGATTCCTCCGATCTGCAAGACTATGTCGACCGGAAATGCGCCGTTACGGCGATCCGGGGATCGTCAGCTTGCGGGAGGTGCGACATGAGCGTTGGCGCGATTTGCAACCGGTTGATTCCGACCGCGGCGAAGAGCACGAGCGTTCGCGACGCGGCGAAGTGCATGCGGGCTTTTGACGAGCCCGTGGTGGTCGTCGTCGACGAGCGCGAAGGCAAGCGGGTCGCGGTGGGCATCGTGACCGAGCACGAGGTCGCGCAAAGCGTGGTTGCGTGCGGGGCGGATCCATCGCAAGTCGCCCTGCAGGACGTGATGCGCGCGAACCCCGGCTTCGTGAACGAGGCCGACGACCTGCTCGAAACCGCGTTCTGGATGCACCGGAACCGGCTGCGCGAGGCGATCGTTCACGACGAATCCGGCGCGCTCGTGGGGCTCGTGACGATCGAGCGGCTGATCGAGACCCTGGCCGGAGACCTCATCGGTCTGGCCGAGCCCGGGGTGGACGAAGCGCCGGCCGACCGGCCGCACGCGCTGCACTAAAAGCGGTGACTGGTGACTGGTGACTGGTGACTGGTGACCGGTGACTGGTGAGTCGTGATTCGTGAGTCGTAAGTCGCAGCTCACAGCTCACAGCTCACAGCTCGTAGCTGGTAGCTGGTAGCTGGCAGCCGGTAGCTGGCAACTGACAACTGGCAGCTGGCATCACCTCGCCGCGGCTGCCCGGCGGTCCACGGCGCGCCACCAGGCTTTCCCCGCCTCGCGCGCGATCACGATGGTCCCGGCGACCGCCGCGCACAGCAGCCAGTCGCCCGCGGCGAGCGGCACCGTGCCGAACGCGCGCTGCAGCGTCGGCACGTAGATCACCGCGACCTGGAGCAGCAGCCCGGCGGCAACGGCGAGCCAGAGCCAGGCGTTGCGGAATAACGGCCGCCACGCACTCTGCTCGTCGGAGCGGACACAGAACACGTCGTAGAGCTCGAACACGACCAGGGTGTTGAAGGCGAGCGTGCGCGCGTATTCGACCGGCCCGCTGCCGTGGATCGGACCGCCCGGCAGGCCGGCATCGAGCACGAGGAGCGTGCCGACGCACATCACCGTGGCTGCCGCGGCGATCCCGTACCACATGCGCGGCGTGATGACGCCCGAGCCGGGGTCCCGCGGCGCGCGCCGCATCAGCCCGGCGTCCGGCGGATCGACGCCGACGGCGAGCGCGGGCAGCGAGTCGGTGACGAGATTGATCCACAGGATCTGCGTCGCGAGCAGCGGCAGGACGAACGCCTCGCCGGCGCCGGCGGCGAGGCCGAGCAACCCCGCCAGCACGACGCCAAAGAACATCACCAGCACCTCGCCCAGGTTCGCCGACAGGAGGTATCTCAGGAACTTCTGGATGTTGGCGTAAATCGCCCGGCCTTCCTCGATCGCCGCGACGATCGAGGCGAAATTGTCGTCCGCCAGCACGATGTCGGAGGCCTCCCGCGCCACGTCGGTGCCGGCAACGCCCATCGCGATGCCGATGTCGGCGGCCTTGAGCGCCGGCGCGTCGTTGACGCCGTCGCCGGTCATCGCGACGGTCTCGCCGCGGGACTTGAGAGCCCGCACCAGGGCGAGCTTGTGCTCGGGGCTCACCCGCGCGTAGACGTTGGCGCGCGCCGCCGTCGCCTCGAGATCGGTCCCGGTCATCCCCGCGAGCTCCGTGCCGAGAACCGCACGCTCGTCCGCGCGCGCGATTCCCAGTTCGCGGGCGATGGCGATCGCGGTCTGCGGATGGTCGCCGGTGATCATCACGACGCGCACGCCCGCCCCGTGCGCGGTGCGCACCGCGTCCGCCGCTTCCGGGCGCGGCGGGTCCATCATGCCGGCGACGCCCAGCCACACCAGGTCTGTCTCGACCGTTTCCTGCAGTCGAGCCGCCTCCGCCGGGGGCAGGCGCCGGCACGCGAGCCCCAGCGGGCGCAGCGCCTCCCCGGCGAGCCGGTCGACCGCGGCCTGGATCCCGGCGCGCCGCGCGGCGTCGAGCGGACGCTCGGCGTCGCCGACGCGCTCGCGGGTGCAGCGCGCGAGCAGCAGATCGGGCGCGCCCTTCGCCATCAGCACGACGCTGCCCGGCTGCCCGCCGTCCGCGTGGGCCGTGCTCATGCGCTTGCGTTCCGATGAGAACGGGATCTCGCCCGCGCGGGGAAAGCGCGATTCGAGCCGCGCCGGCTCGAGACCGGCTTTCGACGCGGCCACCTTGAGCGCGCCTTCGGTGGGGTCGCCGAGCACGGCCCAGCGCCCCGCGCGCTCGGTGACCGTGGCGTTGTTGCAGAGGCACCCCGCCGTCAGGGCCCACTCTGCCTCCAGCCGCAGGGCCCCCTCCGGGCGCCGGCCCGCGGCCCGCGGCTCGCCGCCCGGCGCGTACCCGGTGCCGGTGAAATCGATCTGGCCGCTCGCGGTCACCAGCGCGCGCACGGTCATCTCGTCCTTCGTCAGGGTGCCGGTCTTGTCGGTGCAGATGACCGTCGCCGAGCCGAGCGTCTCCACCGCCGCGAGGGTCCGCACGATGGCGTTGCGCTTCGCCATGCGCTGGGTGCCGAGCGAGAGCACGACCGTGGTCACCGCGGCGAGACCCTCGGGCACCGCGGCGACGGCGAGCGCGATGGCGAACAGCAGCACGCTGACCAGTGCCGCGGTCGTGAAGACTTGCCCCATCCCGAGTATCGTCGCGGCGATGACGACCGAAATCGCGATCACGACGGCGCCGAGGACCTTGCCGACGGTGGCGAGCTGGCGCTGCAGGGGCGTCGCTGTTTTCTCGACGGTCGCGAGCAGTGTTGCGATGCGCCCGATCTCGGCGTGGGCGCCGGTCGCGGTGACGACGGCGAGCCCGCGCCCGTAGGCCGCCGTCGTGCCCGAGAAGATCATGCTCAGGCGGTCGGCGAGCCCCGCGCCGTCGGCGACCGGGTCGATCGTCTTCTCCACCGGCGCGCTCTCGCCGGTGAGCGCCGCTTCCGCGGTCTTCAGGGAAACCGACTGGATCAGCCGCGCGTCGGCGGGGATTTTCGCGCCTTCCTCGACCGCGAGCAGATCGCCGGGCACGACTTCGGCCGCCGGCACGCTCGCGCGGCTGCCGTCGCGCACGACCAGCGCCATCGCGGCGGTCATTTTCCGCAGTGCGGCAACCGCATTCTCGGCGCGCTCCTCCTGGACGAAGCCGAGGATCGCGTTGGCGATCACGATGGCGAGGATGGTCAGCGCCTCGTACGGCGCGTGCTCGCCGCCTTCGAACCACCACACCACGAGCGCGATCGCGGCCGCCGCGATCAGCAGCAGCACGAGCGGGCTTTCGAGCTGCTCGAGAAAGCGCCGCCAGCGCGGCGTCGGTGCGGCGGCCGGCAGCTCGTTGCGGCCGTAGCGGGCGAGGCGCGCTGTCGCCTCCGCGGCGGACAGGCCCCGCCGCGGATCGGTCCCGAGACGCGCGAGGACTTCGGCGGCCGGCAACGCGTGGAGGTTTTCTGCGGCCGGTGAGGGTGGCATCGGGCGCGATTCTACCCGCCCGGCATTGTGGTCATTTGACACCCATCAAGTTCCGGCGGATTCGGCCGGGGGAAGCGCGGCAGGGGTCGTTCGCTTGATGTACGTCAAGACGGCGGACCCGCGCTACACTCAAACTGGCGGCCTTGACGGTGCAAGCGGGTGGCATCGCCTTTCGGGCGGGTAACGTGGACCTTTCGCGACTGCAGCAGATCGAGCCCTGGTGCTGGACGGTGCCGCAGGCGGCGGGCGAGCGCCGGGGCGAGGTCCGGCTCTACGGCAGCCGCGAGCTGCTCGCGACGATGGACGACAAGGTGCTCGAGCAGATCACCAACGTCGCGCGCTTGCCCGGCCTGGTCGGGCCCGCGATGACCATGCCGGACGCGCACTGGGGCTACGGCTTCCCGATCGGCGGCGTCGCGGCGTTCGACCCGGAGCAGGGCGGGATCATTTCCGCCGGCGGCGTGGGATTCGACATCTCGTGCGGCATCCGCTGCCTGCGCTCCAATCTCGATCTCAAGGACGTCGCGGGAGAACTGCCCTCGCTCGCCCGCGAGCTCTCCGAGCGCATCCCCGCCGGCCTCGGGGAGGAAGGCGAGCTCAAGCTGGGCCCCGACGAAATCGACCGGGTGCTGACCGGAGGCGCGCAATGGGCGGTGCGGCACGGTTACGGCAGCGATACCGACCTGCAATTCATCGAGGAGCGCGGTCGCGCATCCGATCCGGTGCCCGAAAACGTGTCCGCGCTCGCGAAGAAGCGCCAGCGCGGCGAGATGGGCACGCTCGGCTCCGGCAACCACTATCTCGAGGTGCAGGTCGTGGACCGCATCCACGACGAGGCCGCCGCCGGCGCGTACGGGCTGCGGGAGGGACAGATCCTCGTTTCGATCCACTGCGGTTCCCGCGGCCTCGGACACCAGATCGGCACCGATTACCTGGTGAGCCTCGCGAAAGCCGCCTCGCGCCTCGGGCTGCAGCTGCCCGACCGCGAGCTCGCCTGCGCGCCGATCAACACGCCCGAAGGACAGCAGTATATCGGCGCGATGAACGCGGCGATCAACTGCGCGCTCGCCAACCGGCAGATCCTCACGCACCTGACGCGCAAGTGCTTCACGCGCCTGATGCCGCGCGCGGCGCTGGAGACGCTGTTCGACGTCTCGCACAACACCTGCAAGGCGGAGCACCACGTGGTGGACGGAGTAAAGCGCCTGCTCCACGTGCACCGCAAGGGCGCGACGCGCGCGTTCGGGCCGGGCCATCCGGCGCTGCCGGAGCGCTACCGTGCCGTCGGACAGCCGGTGGTGATCGGCGGCAGCATGGGCACGGGCTCCTGGATCCTGGCCGGGGCGGCCGAGAGCGAGAACCGCGCGTTTTCCTCGGCGAGCCACGGCGCCGGCCGGGCGATGAGCCGCCACCAGGCGCTCAGGCAGTGGCGCGGCCGGCAGCTCGTGGACGAGCTTGCGGCGAAAGGCATCCTGATCCGCACGCGCTCGATGCGCGGCGTGGCGGAAGAGGCGCCCGGCGCCTACAAGGACGTCGATCTCGTGGCCGAGGCGACCGAGCAGGCCCGGCTCGCGCGGCGCGTGGCGTTCCTGCGGCCGAAGGTCTGCATCAAAGGCTGACGCCCGTGACTCGTGACTCGCGGCTCGTGACTGGAATCTTTTCGCCCCGCGGGGCGGGGAGTGCAGGTCGAGTCACGAGTCACGAGTCACGAATCACGCGGTTGGCCGAAGGCAGACAGCAATGCTGATCGGAGTGCCGAAGGAGATCAAGGCCCACGAGTATCGCGTGGGCCTCACGCCGGAGAGCGTGGGCGAGCTCGCCGCGCTCGGCCATCGCGTGGTCGTGGAGCGGGATGCCGGCGCCGGGATCGGCGCAACCGACGCGGATTACCGCTCGGCGGGCGCGACGATCGCGGCTGCGGCGGAAGCGCTTTTCGCGCAGGCGGAGCTGATCGTCAAGGTGAAGGAGCCCCTGGCACGCGAACGCGCGCGGCTGCGGCGCGGCCAGGCGCTGTTCGCCTACCTGCATCTCGCGCCGGATGCGAAGCTGGCGCGCGAGCTCGTGGCGAGCGGCGCCATCGCGATCGCCTACGAGACGGTGACTTCGCCCGAGGGCGGGCTGCCGCTGCTCGCGCCGATGTCGGAAATCGCGGGCCGCATGGCGATCCAGGTCGCGGCCCATTACCTGGAACGACCGCACGGCGGGCGCGGCGTGCTGATCGCGGGTGCCGGCGGCGTTGCGCCCGCGCGGATCCTGGTGCTGGGTTCGGGCGTGGTCGGTTCCAATGCGGCGCGGATCGCCATCTGCATGGGCGCCGAAGTCACGATGCTGGGCCGGTCGGCCGAGCCGCTGTGGCGGCTCTCCTCCGAGTTCGGGCCGCGCCTGAAAACGATGATCTCGGCGCCCGGGACGATCCAGGAGCAGCTTGCCGGAGCCGACGCCGTCGTGGGCGCGGCGCTGGTCCCGGGCGCGCTCGCGCCCAAGCTGGTGACGCGCGACATGCTGGCGGGCATGCGCCGCGGGGCGGTGATCGTGGACGTCTCGATCGACCAGGGCGGGTGCTTCGAGACGTCGCGGCCCACCACGCACGCGGACCCCGTTTACGTGATTGACGGCATCGTCCATTACTGCGTGGCCAACATGCCGGGAGCCGTGCCCCGGACCTCGACCTATGCGCTGAACCGCGCCACCCTGCCGTTCGTCAAGGAGCTGGCCGGCCGCGGCGTGGTGGAGGCGTTGCGGCTGAACGAGCACCTCAGGAACGGCCTCAACGTGTGTCACGGCGCCGTCACGCGGCCGGAAGTGGCGCAGGCGCTCGGAACCGGGTTCACGGACCCCTTGCGTGCCCTTGCGACATCGACTCCAGGCCCGCAGAATTGACACAGATCAAATGATCGTTACGGGAAGGCCCTAAATTGAGTTAGCCGCGGATCGGGAAAAAGGAGAGGTCGTGTTCCTTGAAAGCCGCTTCGAACAGCTGATCGACCGCATCTGCAGGAATGCGGCCATTCCGCTGCGGGTGGAACTGTGGAACGGGCGCCGGTTCGACCTCGCTCCCAACCCCACGGTCAGGATCGCCATTCCCAATCGCTCGGCGCTCCGGTATTTCGTGCCGCCCAATCTCTGCAAGCTCGGCGAGGCCTTCGTCGAGGGGCACATCCGGGTCCAGGGACCGATCCACGAGGTGTTCCGGGTGGCGGAAAAACTCGCATGCAGCGTCGCCGCGACGACGCGCGCCGGCTTTCACCGCTTCGCCCGCCACAGCCGCGACCGCGACCTCAAGGCGATCCAGTACCACTACGACGTCTCCAACGAGTTCTATTCCCTGTTCCTGGACAGCGACCTCGTCTATTCCTGCGCCTATTACCGCCGCGCGGACGACTCGCTCGAGACGGCCCAGTCGCAGAAGCTGGACCATATTCTGAACAAGCTCGCGTTGAAGCCGGGCGAGCGCTTTCTCGACATCGGCTGCGGCTGGGGCGCCTTGGCCGTGCGGGCGGCGAAGCAGTACGGCGCGATCGCCACGGGGATCACGCTGTCCGAAAACCAGCTCATGCACGCGCGCGAGCGGATCCGGGTCGAGGGACTGCAAGACCGCTGCACCGTCGAGCTGTGCGACTACCGCGACGTGCCCGGCGCGGGCCGCTTCGACAAGATCGCGAGCGTCGGCATGTTCGAGCACGTGGGCCTGAAGAACCTGCCCCTTTATTTCGGCAAGATCCGCTCGCTCCTGACGGACGACGGCCTGGTGCTCAACCACGGGATCACGACCAGCGATCCGGACAACCGCTGGATGCGGCTCGGCGCGGGGGAGTTCATCGACCGCTACGTATTCCCGGACGGCGAGCTGCCCCATCTCTCCCTGGTGTTGAAGGAAATGGCGGTGGCCGGGCTGGAAGCGGCCGACGTCGAATCGCTGCGGCGCCATTACGCCCGCACCTGCCACGAGTGGGCCGACCGCCTCGAGGCGAACCGGGAGCGCGCGGTGGGCCTGGCCGGCGAAAAGCGGGTTCGCATCTGGGAGGTCTATCTCGCCGGCTGCGCGTACGGCTTCGCCAGGGGCTGGATGAACGTCTACCAGGTGCTGGGCTGCCAGGTCGGACGCCCCGAGGCCGATGCGCTGCCGCTGACGCGCGAATACGTGTATTGCGGAAATGGCTGACACGCCATTTCCGCACCGTCCAATTCCCCTCCATCGCTCACTCCCGCCCTCTCCATCCGTCGCCCCTTTTTCAACTCCCTGCCGGGGGCGGCAGGCCGGCCCCGCGGCCGGACCCGCGTCCCCGGTTGATCCAAGTCAAGCCCGGGCGCGGCGTACCGGGCAGAATTCCCCGTATCATGAGCGAATCCCCCTCCATTCCGGTCCGGACGCTCGCGCCCTCGGAACTCTGCCGCAGCTGCGATCCGGAGCGGTTCCCGTTCCAGACGACCGACGAACTGGAAGACCTCGCGCAGGTCCTGGGCCAGGCGCGCGCGGTGGACGCGATCCGGTTCGGCGTCGGCATCGGGCGCGACGGCTACAACCTGTTCGCGATGGGGCCCGAGGGCCTCGGCCGCCACACGATCGTGCGCCGTCACCTGGAAGAGCAGGCGACGCGCCAGGCGACGCCGGCCGACTGGTGCTATGTCTTCAATTTCGAGACGCCGCACAAGCCGCGCGCCCTGCAGCTGCCGGCCGGGCGGGCGTCCGGATTCAAGCAGGACATGGCGCGGCTGGTGGAGGACCTGCGCGCGGGCATCCCCGCGGCGTTCGAGTCCGACGAATACCGCTCGCGGCAGCGCGACATCGAGACGGAATTCAGCGACCGGCAGGACCAGGCGATCGGCGCGATCGGCGAGCGCGCCAAGGACCAGGGCATCGCGCTGGTGCGCACGCCGGCCGGGTTCGGCTTCGCCCCCCGGCACGGGGAGGGCGTCATGAGCCCGGACGAGTTTCGCAAGCTGCCGGAGACGGAGCAGAAGCGCCTGGAAGGGGCCATCACCGGTTTCCAGGAGGAGCTCGAGCGCGCGATCCACGACGTGCCGAAGTGGCGGCGCGAGGCGCAGCGCAAGCTGCGCGAGCTGAACCGGCAGGTCACGCGCACGGCGGTCAACGGCCTCATCGAGGAGCTGAAAGCCGCCTGGCAGCCGCTGCCCCAGGTGGTGGAATATCTTGCCCGCGTGCAGGAGGACGTGCTCGACCACGCCGAGGTGTTCCGGCAGCCCAAGGACGGCGAGCAGCCGACGCTGTTCGGCGTGCCCCTGTCGCTGCCCGAAGTCGGCGAATCGTTTCTGCACCGCTACCAGGTGAACGCGCTGATCGGGCACGCCGCCGACGGCGGCGCGCCGATCGTCTACGAGGACCATCCGACGCACGACAACCTGGTCGGGCGCATCGAGCACATCGCGCAGATGGGCGCGCTCGTCACCGACTTCACGCTCATCAAGGCGGGCAGCTTCCACCGCGCCAACGGCGGCTACCTCATCCTCGACGCGCTGAAGGTGCTGACGCAGCCGTTCGCCTGGGAGGCGCTCAAGCGGGCGCTCCGCTCGCGCGAGATCCGCATCGAGTCGCTGGGGCAGATGTTGTCCCTGGTGAGCACCGTGTCGCTCGAGCCCGAGCCGATTCCGCTCGACGTCAAGGTGGTGGTGGTCGGTCAGCGCCTGCTCTACTACCTGCTGCACGCGTACGATCCGGAGTTCTCCGAGCTGTTCAAGGTCGCCGTCGATTTCGAGGAGGACATAGGGCGCAGGCCGGACAGCGATCTCCTCTACGCGCGCATGATCGCCACGCTGGCGCGGCGCGAGAAGCTGCGGCCGTTCGACCGCCGCGCGGTGGCGCGCGTGATCGAGCACGGCGCGCGCGAGGCCGGCGACGCGGAGAAGCTCTCCGTGCAGCTGCGCGACATCTCCGATCTGCTGCGCGAATCGGATTACTGGGCGGGAACGGCCGCGCGCGGCGCGGTCTCCGGCGAGGACGTGCAGCGCGCGATCGACGCCCGCACGGAGCGCGCGGACCGCGTGCGCGACCGGCTGCAGGAGGAAATCCTCCGCGGCACGCTGCTGATCGATACCGGCGGCGAGCGCGCCGGGCAGGCGAACGGGCTGTCGGTGGTGCAGCTCGGCGGCTTCTCCTTCGGCGTCCCGCACCGCATCACCGCGCGCGTGCGCCTGGGCGCGGGCAAGGTCGTTGACATCGAGCGCGAGGCGGAGCTGGGCGGCCCGCTCCACTCCAAGGGCGTGCTGATCCTCTCCGGCTTCCTCGCCGGGCGCTACGCCGCGAACAAGCCGCTGTCGCTCGCCGCAAGCCTGGTCTTCGAGCAGAGCTACGGCGGCGTCGAGGGCGACAGCGCCTCCTCCGCGGAGCTGTACGCGCTGCTCTCCGCGCTCGCCGACGCGCCGCTGAAGCAGTCGCTCGCCGTCACCGGTTCGGTGAACCAGCACGGCGAGGTGCAGGCGATCGGAGGCGTGAACGAGAAGATCGAGGGATTCTTCGACATCTGCCGCGCGCGGGGTCTCACTGGCGTGCAGGGCGTGCTGATCCCGGCGTCGAACGTGAAGCACCTGATGCTGCGCCGCGACGTCGTGGAGGCGGTCGCCGCCGGACGGTTCCGGATATACCCGGTTGAAACCGTCGACCAGGGCATCGAGATCCTGACCGGCGTGCCGGCGGGCAGCCGCGGCGCGGGGGGGCAGTTCCCCGGCGGCACGCTCAATTTCCGGGTGGAGCAGCGGCTCTCCGAATTCGCCGAGCGCATCCGCGCGTTCGGCGCCGCCGCCGGCGCGAAGAAGCCCCGCCGCGGCGGGCCGCGCGCATGAAGATCCGCCGCGTCATCGTGGGGCTGGACCCCGCGCTGCAGCGCCGCGCGGTGCTCGAGGCCGCCGCCGAGCTCGCCGGGAGGATGGAAGCGGAGCTCGTCGGCCTGTTCGTCGAGGACCAGGACCTCCTGCATTTCGCCGGGCTGCCGTTCGCGCGCGAGGTGGGCTTCACGTCCGCGACGAGACGGGCGCTCGACGTGGAAAGCATGGAGCGCTCGCTGCGGGCGCTGGCGAAGGAAGCTCAGGCAACGCTGGCCGCGATCGCGGGGCGCACGCCCGTGCAGTGGTCGTTCCGCGTCACGCGCGGCGCGCTGGCGGCCGAACTGCTCGCGGCGGCGGAGGAGGCCGACCTCGTGATCGCCAGCGTCGAGGCGCCGGACGAGTTGCCGGCGTCGGTCCGGGTCCGCGTCGTGCGCGCGCGCGATCCGGAGGCGCTGCGCGCCGCGCTGGAAGAGAGCACCGGCGGCGTCTTGGTGTTCACCGGCGCCGACGACGCCCTGCTGCGCGAAGCATTGCGGTGGCTGGCCAGGCCGGAGGAAGCATGACGGACGTCTTTCCAGCCGGCGACGATCTCGGGCCGGCCAAGGTGATCCGGGTCCGGGAGCCCGGCCTCGGACTCAAGGGCGTGCTGGTGCTGGACAACGTCGCGTGCGGGCCTTCGATCGGCGGGCTGCGCATGGCGCCGGATGTCACCGTCGAGGAATGCTTCCGGCTCGCGCGGGCAATGACGATGAAGAACGCCGCGGCCGGGCTGGCGCACGGCGGCGGCAAATCGGTGCTGTGGGGCGACCCGCGCGCGCCGCGCGAGCGAAAAGAGCCGCTGATCCGCGCCTTCGCGCACGCGCTGCGCAACGAGTCCGATTACATCTTCGGGCCCGACATGGGCACCGACGAGACCTGCATGGCGTGGATCGAGGACGAGATCGGGCGCGCGGCGGGGCTGCCGGCCGCCCTCGGCGGGCTTCCGCTCGACGAGCTTGGCGCGACCGGCTGGGGGATCCTCAACTGCGCGGAGGTCGCGGCGCCGCACGCCGGTTTCCCGCTGGCGGGCGCGCGCGTCGCCGTGCAGGGTTTCGGCGCGGTCGGCAAGCATGCCGCGCGATTTCTCGAGGGCCGCGGGGCGAAACTCGTCGCCGCCTCCGATAGCGCAGGCACGATCGTCGATCCGAAAGGACTGGACGCGGCGGTGCTCGCGCGGCTGAAGGAGCGTGGCGGCAGGGTGTGCGATTACCCGCAAGGCGAGAAGCTCGGGCGCGACGCCGTGATCGGGGTCGAATGCGACATCTGGATTCCCGCGGCGCGGCCCGACGTGGTGCGCGAGGACAACGTCGGCCAGTTGCGCGCGCGGCTCGTGCTGCAGGGCGCCAACATCCCGTTCACGCCCGGCGCCGAGCAGGCGCTGGCCGCGCGGGGGGTCGTGGTCGTGCCCGACTTCATCGCCAACGCCGGCGGCGTGATCTGCGCCGCGATGGAATACGCCGGCGCGACCCGCGCGGCGGCCTTCGATGCCGTTGCCGAGCGGGTCCGCGCCAACACCGAAGCGGTGCTCGGCGAGGCGAAATCGCGCGGCGTGCCGCCGCGCGCCGCGGCCGAGGCGCTCGCCCTGCGCCGCGTCCGCGAAGCGATGGGCTACCGCCGCTTTTCCATTTTCTAGAAGGCGTCTCAGGAAGCGTTACAGCCACGGAACCACACGGAAGCACACAGAAATTCCTGGATGTTCGATGCCCAGTGACCGGTCGGGGTTCGGTCCGTGTCATTCCGTGTGATTCCGTGGCCAATTTCCCCCGTTCCGGCAGGGAATTCCCCGTCCAGGAGTTTGCCGGTCGGCGGTCCGGCAAACTCCTTGTTGATCCAGATCAACAGGCCCACGACGCTCGTCCGTATCATGAAACCATGACCGTCGGAGACGCGGGATGAAGCATTGAGCGCCGGCCGGACACGCAGAAAAGGAAAACGATCATGGCAAACAGCATCGGGCAAGTCTGCAGCCGCGAAGTGGTGTTCGCGACGCGCGAGACCACCGTGGCGGCCGCCGCGAAACGGATGCGCCAGCATCACGTGGGCAGCCTCGTGGTGGTGGAGGACATGGATGGCGGCAAGCGCGTCCCGATCGGGCTCGTGACCGACCGCGACATCATGATGGAGATCACGGCCATGGGCCTCGATCCGGCCGTCATCACGGTCGGCGACATCATGGATCCGGAAGTGGTGACGGCGCGCGAGAGCGAAGGCGTGCTGGAGACCATGGAGATCATGCGCTACAAGGGCGTGCGCCGGCTGCCGATCGTGGGCGCCGACGGGCAGTTGGTCGGCATCGTCACGATCGACGACCTGCTCGAGATCCTCGCCGAGGAGCTCGGCGAGCTCACGAAGATCGTCGCGCGCGAGCAGTCGCGCGAGGCGTCCACGCGAAAATGACGGCGAACCGGACCTGCGTCGTGGTCGCTGACGCCAAGGTCGCGCGCTTCTACGGCGTCGAGGCAGCGGACACGCCCCGTTACCGGGTCAAGCTGGTCGAGCGGCTGTCGTTCGCCAATCCCGATGTCGAGGCCGCGCGCAAGGGCGGGGCGGGCCGGGTGAAGACGGAGCGCGTGAGCAACCGCCAGGCCGGGGACATGCACCCGATCGACGCGCGCCGCCAGCAGCATCGCCTGGAGCTCGAGCGGCGCTTCGGGCACGAGATCGCCCGCCAGATCGAGCAGATCGCCCGTAACTGGCACGAAGCCACGATCGTGCTGGTCGCCGACCCGCAGCTGCTCGGCCTGATGCGGGAATCGCTGCGCAAGGCCCTGCACCCGGGGATCGAGTTGAAGGAGCTGGCGAAGGATTACACGCACCTCACGCCGTCCGAGCTGCGCGACCGCCTCGGGCTGAACAGCCTCGTTCAGCCCGCCGGCGGCACGCCGTAGCCGGCCGCTACCGGTGGCCTTCGCACGCTACGCCATGCCGCGCCGTCCTGAGAGGCGACTCCGCAACTCTGGCGCGACGCCCGACGGAGCTCCGCCATGACCGCCAAACAGATCCTGTTCCGCGAAGACGTCCGCGCGAAGATCCTCGCCGGCATCAACACGATGGCGCAGGCGGTCCGCGTGACGCTCGGTCCGAAGTCGCGCACCGTCATCCTGGACCGCGACTACGGGCCGCCGACGATCATCAACTCCGGCGTGATCGTGGCGAAGGAGATCGAGCTCGCGGACCGCTTCGAGAACATGGGCGCGCAGATGGTGCGCGAGGTCGCCAGCAAGACCTCGGACGTGGCCGGCGACGGCACCACCACCGCGATGCTGCTCGCGCACGGCATCGTGACCGAGGGCATGAAGCACGTCGCGGCCGGCATGAACCCGATGGACTTGAAGCGCGGCATCGACCAGACGGTGGAGGCGGTGACCGCAGAGCTGAAGCGCCTTGCCAAGCCCTGCGTGACCCCGACCGAGATCACCCAGGTGGCGATGATCTCGGCCAACAACGACCGCTCGATCGGCGAGATCATCGCCCGGGCCATGGAAAAAGTCGGTAAGGAAGGCGTGATCACGGTCGAGGAGGCCTCCGGCCTCGCCAGCGAGCTGGAGGTGGTGGAAGGCATGCAGTTCGACCACGGCTTCCTATCGCCGTATTTCGTCAACAACGCCGAGAAGCAGGCCGCCGTCCTCGAGGACGCCTACATCCTGATCCACGACAAGAAAATCGACTCGATACCGGAGCTGCTGCCGCTGCTGGAGCTGGTGGCGAAGGCCGGCAAGCCGTTGCTGGTCGTGGCCGAGGAAGTGGAAGGTGACGCGCTCGCCACCCTGGTCGTCAACATGCTGCGCGGCGTGGTGAAGAGCTGCGCGGTCAAGGCGCCGGGATTCGGCGACCGGCGCAAAGCCATGCTCGAGGACCTGGCGGTGCTCACCGGGGGGCGCGTGATCAGCGAAGAGGCGGGACGCAAGCTCGACCGCGTGGAGCTGGCGGACCTCGGCCATGCAAAGCGCGTGGAGGTGTCCAAGGACGACACGATCATCATCGGCGGCGGCGGCGACCCCGCGGCGATCCAGGCGCGCGTCGCCGACATCCGCAGGCAGATCGAGGCCGCCACCAGCGACTACGACCGCGAGAAACTGCAGGAGCGCGCGGCCAAGCTCGCCGGGGGCGTCGCCGTGGTCAAGGTGGGCGCGGCCACTGAAACCGAGATGAAGGAGAAGAAGTCGCGGGTGGATGACGCGGTGCACGCGACGCACGCGGCCATCGAGGAGGGCGTCCTGCCGGGCGGCGGTGTCGCCCTGCTGCGGGCCCGCGCGAAGCTCGGCAGCCTGCGCGGCGAAAATCCGGACCAGGATGCCGGCATCCGGATCGTGCTGCGCGCGCTGGAGGAGCCGCTGCGCCAGATCGTCGCCAACGCCGGCGAGGAACCCTCCGTCGTGCTGAACCGCGTCGTGGAAGGCGAGGGCGATTTCGGCTTCAACGCGCTCACCAACGAATACGGCGACATGGTGAAGATGGGCGTGCTCGACCCGTGCAAGGTCACTCGCACGGCGCTGCAGAACGCCGCCTCGATCGCCGGGCTGATCCTCACCACCGACTGCATGATCGCGCGGGAGCCGGAGGCGGCCGGCGCTCCGGCGATGGAGTGATCCGGGAGCGGCGCCGTCATGCCCATCATCGGCATCGATCTCGGAACGTCCAATTCGGCCGCGGCGGTGCTGCGCGGCGGCCGGCCGGTCATCATACCCAGCGCCGAGGGCGTTTCGCTGGGCGGCAAGGCCTTCCCGAGCTACGTCGCAATCAGCCCCGACGGCCAGATGCTGGTGGGGGAGCCGGCGCGCCGCCAGGCATCGGTCAATCCGGAAGGCACCGCGACCGCGTTCAAGCGCAGGATGGGCAGGCGCGAGCTGATACGCCTGCGCGGGCGCGAATTCACGCCGGAACAGCTGTCCGGGTTCCTGCTGCAGAAGATCAAGCGCGACGCCGAGGCCTTCCTCGGCGAGCCGGTCGCCAAGGCGGTGATCACGGTTCCGGCCTACTTCGACGACAACCAGAGGAGCGCCACCAAGGACGCGGCGCGCATCGCCGGCCTCGAGGTCGTGCGCCTCGTGAACGAGCCGACCGCCGCGGCGCTCGCCTACGGCCTCGACCGCCTCGGCCAGGAGCTGCGCATCGCGGTCATCGACTTCGGCGGCGGCACGCTCGACGTGACCGTCATGGAATTCGGCAAGGGCGTGTTCGAGGTCAAGGCCACGAGCGGCGACACCCAGCTCGGCGGCACGGACATGGACGCGCGCATTCTCGACCACCTCGCCGAGCGCTTCAAGGCGGCGTCCGGCATCGATCTGCGCTCCGATCGGCAGGCAGCCGCGCGGCTGCGGGAAGCGGGGGAGATCGCCAAGATCGAGCTCTCGTCCGCCACCAGCACGCACGTCACCCTGCCGTTCATTGCAGCCAGGGCCGGCGCGCCGCAGCACCTCGAACTGGACGTCACCCGCAGCGAGCTCGAGCGCGTGGTGCGCCCGGTTATCGAGCGCTGCCGCGGCCCGGTCGAGCAGGCGCTGCACGACGCGGGCGTGACCCCGAAGGACATCGATCGCGTCATTTTCGTCGGCGGCCCCACGCGCATGCCCGTGGTGCGGCAGTATTTCGAGGACCTGCTCGGGCGCAAGGCGGAAATGGGCGTCGATCCGATGGAATGCGTGGCGGCGGGCGCCGCGATCCAGGCCGGCGTGCTCGCCGGCGAGGCGGGCCTGGGCGAGATCGTGCTGGTGGACGTGACGCCGCTCACGCTCGGCGTGGAGACCCTCGGCGGGGTCGCGACCGCGCTCATCGCGCGCAACACGCCGATCCCGGTCAAGCGCTCGGAGATCTTCACCACCGCCGCCGACCTGCAGTCCAGCGTCACCGTCCACGTATTCCAGGGCGAGCGGCCGATGGCCGCGGACAACACGAGCCTCGGCGAATTCAACCTCGGCGGCATTCCTCCGGCTCCGCGCGGCGTGCCCAGGATCGAGGTGACGTTCGACATCGACGCGAACGGCATCCTCAACGTGACCGCCAGGGACCTCGCGACCGGCAAATCGGCCTCGATCGCGATCACCGGCTCCACGCGGCTCGCCGAGAGCGAGAAGGAGCGCATGGTGAAGGAGGCCGGGCGCTACGCCGAGGAGGACAAGAAGCGGCGCGCTGCCGCGGATAAGCTCAACGAGGCCGACGGGCTCTGCTACGAGGCGGACAAGATGCTCGCGGAGTTCTCCGACCGGCTGACCGCCGAGGTGAAAGGGCAGATCGAAGACGCTCTCCGCGGCACGCGCGAGGCGCTCGCGAAGAAGGACGCTGAGCTCGCGGGAGAGCGGGCGGAGACGCTGAAGAAGGCGCTCAAGCAGGGGGGCGCGATCATCTATTCCCAGACTCCGGGCGCCTACCGCGCGCAGCCGCGCCCGCAGCCGCCGCCGCGCGTCGAGGAGCCCGGCGAGGCGCGCCCGAGCGGCGCCGGCCCGCGCGGCCGGGTCGTCGACGCGGAGTACAAGGAGACGACGAAGTAGGAAGCGGTCTCAAGCAATACCGCAAGTCAAAACTCATTTAGACAGGATTAACGGGATTGACTTGGTTTGTTTTCGTTCTTGATCTTGTTAATCGTGTAAATCCTGTCCATTTCTTGTTTTTCAGACGGGTTTCAAGGAATGCGACGGCACCCCGTCCCGCGCACTCCTGGAGTGGATGCGATGGCCACGGCGCAGCGCGATTACTACGAAGTGCTGGGCGTCCCGCGCGACGCGGACGGCAAGCGCATCAAGGACGCGTTCCGCGAGCTGGCGCTCAAGTACCACCCGGACCGCAACAAGTCACCCGACGCCGGGGAGCGGTTCAAGGAGGTCGCCGAGGCCTACGCCGTTCTTTCCGATCCGAAGAAACGCGCCGATTACGACGCGCGCGGTTTCGCGGGGGTGGCGGGCTTCACGCCCGAGGACCTGTTCGCCGGCATCGACTTCGGCGACATCTTCGGCGGGGCCGGCCTCGACGCCGATTTCGGCCTGGGCGCGGGCGGCTTGTTCGAGCGGTTGTTCCGGCCTCGCCGCGCCGGCCCCGCGCGCGGCCGCGACCTGCAGGTCGAGCTCGCGTTGCCGCTCGAGGCCATCCTCCGCGGCGGCGACGAGACCGTGCGCTACACGAGGCCCGTCGCGTGCCCGCGCTGCGCCGGCAGCGGCGCGGAGCCGGGCACCAAGCCGCGCCGTTGCGCAACCTGCGACGGCACCGGCCGCAAGACGACCGCGCGCGGCGAGCGGCGGGGGGCGGCGAGCATCCGCTTCCAGAGAATCACCATCTGCCCGGACTGCGGTGGGCGCGGGACGATCGTCGAGAAGCCCTGCCGCGATTGCCGCGGCGATGGCCGGGTGGAGCGGGAGGAAAGTCTCAAAGTGGCGATTCCGGCGGGCGCTGAAGAAGGCCTGGCGTTGCGGATCCCCGCCCACGGCCTGCCCAGCGACGATGCCGGCGGCCCGCCGGGCGACCTGTTCGTGGTCGTGACGAGCGTGCCGGACCCGCGCTTCGTGCGCTCCGGCGCCGATCTCTGGCGCACCGAGTCGCTGGGCGTCGCCGACGCGGTGCTGGGCACCCAGCTGCGGGTGCCGACGCTGAACGGGGCGCTGGAGGTCACGGTCCCGCCCGGCGTTCAGCCCGGCGCCGTATTGCGCTTGCGCGGCAAAGGGCTGCCGCGATACGGCGGGCGGGGGCGCGGCGACATCAACCTGCGAATCGAGGTCCACGTTCCCGAGCGCACCACGGCCGAGGAGCGCGAGCTCTACGAGCGGCTGCGGGCGCTGGCGCGCCGGGGGGAACGGGAGCGGCGGCGGCCGTGACACCGCGGGTCGTTGATGTGGATCAAACCGCTCCGACCGGACTGGCAGTATTGTTTCACGGATGACTGCCGCAAAAGGCGGCCCTCGCATGGTGAACTTTCGTTCGAGACGACACAGGAGAACCGATCATGACCAAGCACAGACTGGCCGTTGTGGAGAAAGGCAAGGAAATACAGAAGGCAGTGCCGGCGGCGCGCGCGTTTCGCCCGTTTGACGAGATGGAACGAATGATGGAGCGCGTTTTCGGGGATTTTCCGCCGCGCGGGTGGATGCGCCCGTGGCGCGCGGAGTGGCCGGCGTTTCCCGATTTGCGCATGCCGAAGGTCGACGTGATCGAGCGCGACGAGGACGTCCTGGTGCGCGCCGAGCTTCCCGGCGTGGAAAGGAAGGACCTCGAAATCTCGACGACCGATACCAGCGTCACCATCAAGGCCACGACGCGGCACGAAGAGAAAGAGGAAAAGGGCGACTTTTACCATTGCGAGATTTCCCGGGGTTCGTTTGCGCGGACGGTCGCGCTGCCGGCCGAAGTCGAGAGCGCGAAGGCGAAGGCGAGCCTCAAGGACGGCGTGCTCGAGTTGACGCTGCCCAAGGTCGAAAAGTCGAAGCGCCATACGGTCACGGTCGAGTAACGGCGTGACGTGAGAGCGCGCAGGCGCAGCGCGGCGAAGGCGGGACAGCCGCGCAAGGCGGCATCGCCGGTCCCTCCCCCGCAACCGGATCTCCAGGCCTTGAACCAGGGTCTTTTCGGGCTTGAAGGTGCGGGGCGCGAAGCGGGCGCGGCGGCCGAGGGCTCGGTGCAGGATCCCCTGCGGGATTGGCCCGAGGCCGAAGGCGAGCCGGACCGGTGGCTGCTGGAGCGCGAGGCGCAGCAGGGCGAGCAGGAAGAACGTTAGACGCGGGCGACGCGATTATTGGGATGTTCTGAAAAAGTCATCCCGGAGAATGCCGGGATCCAGGAAGCGCTGGATTTCACTGGACCCCGGCGTACGCCGGGGCGACGGATCCGGAATTTTTCAGCGGTACCTTGAGCATTGGGTACGAGCGCGCGATGACACGGGGAATGGAGCCACGCATGGTGCCGCGGGCTGCGACCTGCCGCGCGGCGTCCTGGCCCCCGCAACCGGAGATCCCGGCGCCGCCCCCGGAGCTGGAGCCGGAAACCCCGCCCGAATTTCCGCCGCCGCTACCGGAGACCCAGCCGGAGCTCGCGCCGGAAATCCCGCCACCCTTGCCGGAAGTGCCGCCCCCGCCGGAGCCTGAATTCCCGTAAGAAACCTCTGCAACAGACGTTCTTAAAACCTGTCTCAAAAACAAGATGGAGTTTGACTTGCGGCGTTTTTGACACCAAGCCCGGTTTCATGCGGGACAGCGACTGCACCGCTTTCCTCCAGTGGGCGTTGCCGCGCCTGAAGCGCAGCTGGACCGGCTACCGCAAGGTCCGGCGGCTGGTCTGCAAGCGGATCGCGCAGCGGCTGAAGTCGCTCGGCCTCGCGGATCTCGACGCCTACCGGCGCCATCTGGCAACCCGCGCGGAGGAATGGCGGGAACTCGACGCGCTGTGCGGCATACCGATCTCCCGGTTCTACCGGGACCGGGGTGTTTTCGACGCCCTCGCGAGCATGGTCCTCCCCGCGCTCGCCGCAGCCGCCGCGCCGCGCGCGGCAATCGATGCCTGGAGCGCGGGTTGCGCGTCGGGCGAGGAGGCCTACACGCTCGCGTTGTTCTGGGCGGTCCGGCTCCAGCCGCGATTTCCCGGGGTGGGCCTGCGGATTATTGCGACGGACGGCGACGCAGAGCTGCTCGCGCGCGCCCGCGCGGGCCGATATGCGCCGAGCAGCCTCAAGGAACTTCCCCAGGATCTCCGCTCGGCGGGCTTCGAGGAGCGGGAAGGGACGTGGCGCGTCGGTGACCGGTTTCGGGACGTCGAGTTCCTGCAGCAGGACCTGCGCGAGCGCATGCCCGAGGGGCCTTTCGATCTCGTCCTCTGCCGCAACGTCGTGCTCACGTATTACGCGCCCGCCATCCAGGAAACCCTGATGGCGCGGATCGCCGGCCGCCTGCGGCCGGGCGGCGCGCTCGTGGTCGGCGCCCACGAGGTCCCCCCGCCGGGTCTTCGTGAACTTGCCGCGTGGCCGGGAACGCGGATGATCTACCGCAGGCACCCCGTTCCGGCCGCTCCATCAGGCGATTGATCCAGATCAAGGCCGGAGGGTGCGCGGCGATGGTATTTTTCATCAACGTGAAAGCGCATCCATGAAACAAGTCATACCGGAATCGCAACTGGACTACGATGCCTCGCGGGTGATCGAGCGCCCGGACGGCTTCTACTGGCAGGATCGTGACAGCGGCGAATTCTTCGGGCCGTTCCCGACACTGCTCGATGCCGTGAACGACATGCGATACAACGCCGAAGCGGGACTGGAACCGGGCGAGACGCTGCGCGAGGCGGAGGACGAGATCGGGGTGTCCGACTGGATCGATCCGGAGACCGGCGAGCCCGCTGAGGAGCAGGTGCCGCGCATCGAGGATCACTAGCCCAACTTCCACAGTTCGCGGGTGTGAATTGCGGTAAATCAAGCAGTTAAGCTCTGCGGTCGCCACTACATTTGCAGCATTGCGGGCGGGCGCAGGCGCTCAGGCAGAGTCAGTCCCAGCCGCTCGATGAGGAGCA
>JACPTK010000072.1 GCA_016192825.1 Betaproteobacteria bacterium
AGCGCGCAGGACGTAGGCGGCACGGTCAATGCGGGCTCGGATGCGGCGGCGATTACGGCGAAGAGCTTTACGCAGACAGCGGGCAGCGGCACCACGAAGCTATCTGCTCTTACCACCAAGGGCGACACTGACGCAGTAGGCGGAGCGGTCTCGATCACCGCCGACGTTGCGCTCCTGGTGAGCGGCACCATCGACAGCTCAGGCGGCACAGTCACTGCTGGGGCGGGCAAGGCCGGCGGCAACGTCTCGCTTACGGGCGGCGACGTGACGGTAGCGAACATCACCACCTCGGGCAGTGCCGGGTTTGCTGGGGCCGATAACATCGGCGGAGCGGCGGGCACGATCACCATAGATGCCACCGACGGCTCGCCTTTAATCACGCTCAGCAGCGCTTATACGGCCACAGGTGGCGCTGGGGCCTCGGCGGGCGTCAATCCGATTGCAGGCGGCGCTGGTGGCACGGTACAGTTTAAGGACCCGGTAAAACTCGTCTCCAATACCACCGTTGACAGCTCCGGGGGTGCAGGTGCTCAGGGCGGCGCTGCGGGCACCGGCGGCGACATCCTTTTTGACTCCACCATCAATGCGAGCACCAAGTTTACCGAGACCCTGGGGCTTACTGCGGGCACGGGCGATATCGCCTTTGCCGGAGTAGTGGGCGGCACGACGGCCCTGGGCACTATCACCATTAACAGCGCGCAGGACGTAGGCGGCACGGTCAATGCGGGCTCGGATGCGGCGGCGATTACGGCGAAGAGCTTTACGCAGACAGCGGGCAGCGGCACCACGAAGCTATCTGCTCTTACCACCAAGGGCGACACTGACGCAGTAGGCAAGGCCGGAGGCAACGTCTCTCTTACGGGCGGCGATGTGACGGTGGGTAACATTACCACCTCGGGCAGCGATGCCTTTGTCACCGGCGGAGGCGTCGGCGGAGCGGCAGGCACGATCACCATAGATGCCACCGACGGCTCGCCAACGATCACGCTCAGCAGCACCTATACGGCCAAGGGCGGAGTGGGAGACGGAGCGGGCGCAGGAGGAGCGGGCGGCCAGGTACAGTTTAAGGACCCAATCACGCTCGCCTCCACGGCTACCATTAACACCTCAGGCGGCACGGGCGGCTCTACGGGCACCGGCGGAGACATCCTGTTTGACTCCACTATCAATGCGACCACCAAGTTTACCGAAGGGCTAGACCTTACAGCGGGCACGGGCGACATCGCCTTTACCGGAGTGGTAGGCGGCACGACGGCCCTAGGCGCTATTCTCATTAACAGCGCTCAGGATATAGGCGGCACGGTCAATGCGGGCACGGATGCGGCGGCGATCACAGCGAAGTCATTCACGCAGAGTGCGGGCAGCGGCACCACCAGGCTATCTGCTC
>JACPTK010000073.1 GCA_016192825.1 Betaproteobacteria bacterium
ACTCGTCGAACCATCTCACGACGCTTACGTTCAAGGGAGCTTTTTTAGCCATGTTCAACCTACTCCAAAACCCCTTACCCTATCTCAAGTGTTGGACGAACGCTGAGCCTTAAGTGTTGGACAAACGCTGAGCCTTGGCCAGTCACCAGTCACTTGTTGAGATGCTTTCGCACCTCGGCCAGCGCCGCATCGAGATCCGTATGGAGAACGATTCCGGCGGCAGCAAGCACCTCGCGCGCGGCGGGCAGGCCGTTGCCGACCAGCCGCGCGACGACGGGCACCTTCAGCTGCGGGGCGGCGGCGATCGCCTCGACCAGCAGCCGCGAGAACTCGCCCAGCTCGGTGATCCCCGCGAAGATGTTGACTAGCAGCACCTTCACCCGTCGGCCCTCGCTGATCCATTGCAGCACCTGCGTGAGGCGCGTGGTCTCGCCGCGGAGCCCCCCGGTGCGGATGTCGAGAAAGTTGTAGGGCTTCATGCCCGCCGCCCGCATCTCGTCGATCAGCATCATCGAAAGCCCCGCGCCGGTGGTGAGGAGGCCGATCTCCCCGGCGGGATCGACGACGACGTAATCGAAGCCGTGCGCGGCCTTGCGCGCGACGTCGGCGTAGGCACCCGAGCGCGAGTCGAGCAGCGCGCGAAGCGCCGGCTGGCGGGGCAGGGCGTTGTCGTCGGTGACGAACTTGGCGTCCCCGGCGATCCAGCGGCCGCCGTCCAGCACGAACAGGGGATTGATCTCGATCAGCATCGCCTCGAGCTCGAGGAACGCCCGCGCCAGCTTCTCGCCTGCGTCGCGGGCGGCTGCCGCTGTTTCGAAAGGTAAGTTCCGCGCGAGCCGATGCACGCTGTCTGAAAGCGATCGAGCATCCGGCCGGGCGATTTCGCCATGAATGCGTTCGCGCGGAACTTGCTCGATCTCCATGCCCCCGCTCGCCGACAGGATGACACGCACGCCGCCGCTGGCGGCATCGAGGAGAAAACCCGCGTACGCTTCGCGCACCGACTTCACCTGCTGCTCGACGCGCACGGAGCCGACGCGCTGGTTTTTCACTTCGGCGCCGATGATCTCGCGCGCGTGCGCCTCGAGCTCGGCCCGGGTCGCCGCCTTGCGGATGATGCCGGCCTTGCCCCGCCCACCCGCGGCGATTTGCCCCTTGACCACCCAGGGGCCGGCGGGAAGCGGCGCCGAGTGCAGGGCAGTCGCGCTTTCGATCAGGACACCGGCGGGAACCGCAATGCCTCGACCGGCGAGGAGTTCCTTCGCGTCGTGCTCTAGCAAGTACATGGAACAGCGTGACCTGATAAAGCGTGACGTGACAAGGCGCGACGTGGAAATGCGTGACGTGATGATGCGTTCATGGTGCGTAAACCCAGGCACGCTTTACCACGTCACGCCCCATCCTGTCACGAATCACCACGTCACGAATCGCCAGGTCACGCTCTTCCGCCTTTCTTGCGGTCAAGAAAGGCCTGCATGAGCCGCTTGGGCTCATCGGTGCGGCGCGCCGCGACGCAGGCGCGTATGCCGGTTTGCACCGCCTGCGCGATCGTCATGCGCTCCCAGTCGCGCACCAGCTTCTTCTGCAGCCGGATCGCGAGCGGGCCGGCCGCCAGTATCGAGGAAACCCACCGCTCGACGCCCGTGTCGAGGGCGGCGGGCTCCACCAGCTTCTCCAGGAATCCGCAACGCAGGGCCTCGGCGGCGTCGATGTGATCGCCGGTATAGACCAGCTCGCGCGTCTTGCCCCAGCCGACGAGCTGCGGCAGGAGGCACGCCTCCATTCCCGACGGGATCCCGAAGCGCACCTCGGGCATGCCGAATTTCGCGCTCGTGACGCCGATCCGCATGTCGCAGGAAGCCGCCAGCTCCATTCCGGCGCCGAAGCAGTAGCCGTTGATGCGCGCGATGACCGGCACCGGCAGGTCGCGGATCGCCTCGCACGCGCGATGGGTCCAGGTGTGTTCCTCTTTTGCTCCCCTCGGCGCGAGGTCCTTCATTTCGGCGAGATCCGCGCCGGCGATGAATGAGCGGTCCCCGGCCCCCGTCAGGACCGCGACCCGCAGCGCCCTGTCCCTGGCCAGCTTCGTGAACACCCCGGTCAGCGCTTTCTTGCCCGCGATGCCGAGAACGTTGCGCCGCTCCGGGTTGTTGACCGTGACATGAACGACGTGCCCCGCCTCGCGCACTTCGAGGCGCACGGTCACCAATTGACCGAATTTCGAATCACGATTCACGAATCACGATTCAACGCAGGATGAATGGATTAGGAACCTCTGTCGCGGTGGATATCCAGACGCTCTTGACCTGCATGTAGTCCTTGATCATCTCCTGCCCGCTCTCGCGTCCGAGGCCGCTGCGCTTGTAGCCGCCGAAGGGGGAGAGGTAGGACACCGCGCGGTAGGTGTTGACCCACACCGTGCCGGCTTGCAGGCGCTCGGCCATCATGATCGAGCGGCGCATGCTCTGCGTCCACACGCCGGCGGCAAGGCCGTAGACGACGTCGTTGCCGATCGCGATCGCATCCTCCTCGTCCTTGAACGGGATCACGGCGAGCACCGGGCCGAAGACCTCCTCCTGCGCGATGCGCATCGAGTTCTTCACGCCGGTGAAGATGGTGGGCTCGACGAACCAGCCGTCGCCGCACTCGGGGCGCGCCGCCCTGCCGCCACCCAGCACCGGCTTCGCGCCTTCGCCCCGGGCGATGTCGATGTAGTCGAGGATCTTCTTGAATTGCGGCGGATTGGTGACCGGCCCGACCTGGGTCTCGAGGCTCATCGGATTGCCCATCTTCGCGGTTTTCGCGAAGGCGACGAGTTTCTCGACGAAAACATCGTGGATGCTCCGCTGCACCAGCAGCCGCGAGCCGGCGATGCAGGTCTGGCCGGTGGCGGCGAAGATGCCCGAGACCACGCCCTTGATGGCGTTCTCCATGTGCGCGTCGTCGAACACGATGTTGGGCGACTTGCCGCCGAGTTCCATGCTGACGCGCTTGAGGCCCTTGGCGGCGGTCTGGTAGATCAGCGTTCCGGTTCTGTCGGAGCCGGTGAACGCGACCTTGGCGACCAGCGGGTGCTCGACCAGCGGCGTGCCGACGTCGGGCCCGAAGCCGGTCACGACGTTCACGACACCGGGCGGGAATCCGGCCTGCTCGATGAGCTTCATGAATTCCAGCACGGAGGCCGACGTGAACTCGGACGGCTTGAGCACCACGGTGTTGCCGGCCGCGAGCGCCGGCGCGAGCTTCCACGCGGTGAGGAGCAGGGGAGAGTTCCACGGCGTGATGGCGGCGACCACGCCGAGCGGCTCGTAGCGCGTGTAGTTGAGCATGTCGGGCTTGTCGGTGGGGATGACGTGCCCTTCGATCTTGTCGGCAAGGCCGCCGTAGTAGTAATACCACTGCGCCATGTAGGCGGTCTGCGCGCTCATCTCGGCGTAGAGCTTGCCGTTGTCGCGCACTTCGATCTCGGCGAGGAATTTCGCCTTGTCGGCAATTAGATCGCCAAGCTTGCGCAGCAGCGCACCACGCTTCGAGGCGTTCAGCTTCGGCCACTCGCCCGAGGTGAACGCCTTGTGCGCCGCGCGCACCGCGCGGTCCGCGTCCTGCGCTCCCCCCTTCGGGATCAGCGCCCACGGCTTGCCGGTGAACGGGTTGTCGCTCTCAAAATGTTCCTTGGAGGCTGCGTCAACCCATTCGCCTCCGATGAACATTCGGTATTTGGTCAGCGTGCCGGTTGGGATATCCATTGCCATCTCCCAGAGAGTAGCGTGAATGGTGAGTGGTGAGCAGTGAGTGGAAGCACCTTTGAGTCATTAACGACTTTCAGTCTGCTCACTACTCTCCATTCACTGCTCACGCTTCATTCGTAAGCCCTGCCGCCGAGCAGGGCTTCGCGAAAGCGGTGCTTGATCGCGGTTCCTTCGCGCACGGGCAGCACGAGCGGCGCGTCCGCTGTCGTCACCTTGATCGAGCAGAAGATCGGGCCGGGCTGGCGATAGAACCGCGGCATCCACGCCTTGAGCTGCGGCGCGGTGTAGACCGTTCCCGCGGCACGGAACCCCGCAGCCCTCGCCATGGCGGGCAAATCAACGCCATGGCGGGTATGGGTGGGCTGCATGCCGGTCTCGCCGTAATGCTCGTTGTCGATCACGATGACCGCCAGGTTGCGGGGCTTTTGCACGCCGATGCTCGCGAGAGAGCCGAGTCCCATCAGCAGCTCGCCGTCGCCGGTGATCACCAGCACGCGCCGGCGCGGCTGGGCGAGCGCGAGGCCGAGCCCCATCATCGCGCACCCTCCCATGCCGCCCCACGAGTAGAACGTCAGGGGATGATCGCCCGCGGCCGCGCAATCCCACGTCGGCGCGCCCAGGCCGGGCATGATCAGCGCGTCGCCGCGCCGCTCGAGGATCTGGGCGACAACCTTGCGCCGGTCGAGTATCGGTTTTCTATGTGCCATAGGTTAGCCGCCAATGCGCGAAGAGCGCCAAGAGAAATTGTTTATAGGAGCGAATCGAGTCACGTGTCACCAGTCACGAGTCACGGTATTGGGCTACTTGCCAAAGGCCTTCGAGCCGATCACGCGCTGCGAGATCAGCACGGCAACGGCACGGCCGGTGCTGAACGCCAGGCGGGCGGCGGCGGCGACGGTTTCCCCTGCTTCATCCGGCTGATCCACCGTCTGCACCGTGACCCCGATGGCGCTCAATGCCGGCACCGTGGCCTGCGACATTGGCACCTGCCACGGGTTGAATTCCCCCCAGTGGCCGCGCATGGTGAGGATCATCAGCAGCGGGAATCGGCATTCGTTGATCATGCCGAGCATGTTGATGCAGTTTCCGGCCCCGGAGGACTGCATTAGCAGCGCGCCGCGCTCACCGCCGAGCCATGCGCCGGCCAGCATCGCGACACCTTCCTCCTCCGTGGTGAGGCAGACGGCTCTCATTGCCTTGTCGGCATGGCAGGCTTTGATGAGCAGGGAATGTCCCGCATCGGGCACGTAGGCGACCTGGCGGATGCCGGCTTTCTTGAACACTTCGTAGATGTCCAGCGGCCAGGTCGGGGGTCTTGTCGCGGTTTCCAACGAGTTCTCCTGTCGGCTATGGGGCCCGGTCTTGTGGTGGCCGTTCCGATGCTAGCGAGTGCGCTTGGTAACTGCAACAGACGTCACCAGCCGGTCGGCTCGCCGCCATCGAATACGCCGATCCCTTCGAGCTCCTTGCGCAGCTTCTGCTTCTGCCCGGCATCGAGCGAGCGCATCGGCCCGCGCACCGGGCCGACCGGCCGTCCCATCATCTCCATCGCCGCCTTGATCGCCGCCGGGTATTCCGGCTTAAACAGCTGCCACAGGTGTGAGGCCTTGTCCTGGAGTGGTGCGGCTTCGAAGAATTTTCCCGCGGCGCACAGGTCGTAGAGCTTCTGCATCAGCCGCGGCGCCACCCCGCCGGCGATCGACATGGAGCCCACGCCGCCCATCGAAACCGACGGGATGATGTACTCGACGCCCAGCAGCAGGCCGAACTCGGGCCGGACCGCCTGCGTCGCGCGCCGCGCCTCGATGAAGTACTCGAAATTGTGGCTGGCTTCCTTTTCACCGATGAAGTTCGGCAGCTCGTGCATCAGGCGGACGAGGAATTTCGGCGACAGGCTCACGCCCTGGAAAATCGGCGAGTTGTAGATCATGAAGGGCAGGGGCGTCGCTTTGGCGATTCTGATGAAGTGGTCGTGCAGCGCCTCTTCCGGCACCGGCCAGTAGTACGGGCTGAGGCAGATGATCGCGTCCGCGCCGGCTTTTTCCGCGTGGCGCGCCAGGTCGATCGCCTGGTCCGTGCCCGCCATGCTGACATTCGCAATGACCGGTACCCGGCCGTTCGTCACGCTGACCGAGATCTCGATGAGCTTCTTGTGCTCTTCCCTAGTCAGACTGACGGATTCGGCGATATGCAGGACTACACACAGCGACGAGGGGTTCTGCCTGACGTGCCAGTCCACCAGCTTCTCGAAGGTGTCGTAATCGACCGCCATGTGGGCCATGAACGGCGTGACCGGCACGTGCATGACGCCTTTGGGGACGCTGCGCAACGGCTGGCCGGTGCGCTTCCGGGGCGTGCTCATATCGTGGATAGGCTTCCTGCGTAAGGCATCGAGTCTAGCGTACCCGGCCGCCCTGATATGATCGCGGCGAAACATGCAGCCCTATCGGAGCGGAGAAATGACCGACAACGCAAGGCTACAGGCCGTCATCGACAAGTTCGAGATCATCGAAGTGTCCACCCTCGCGATGATTTGCCGCGATACGGGCGACTGGGTGCGCCTGCCGCAATGCTTCCATCCGGACGCGCGGCTGACGACGTCGTGGTTCGACGGCACGGCGCGCGAGTTTGCCGAGCAATCGAAGAACATGATGGAAGGGCACCAGCCGGGCGACACCCAGCGCCACATGATGAGCAACCCGCGCGTGACGCTGAACGGGCGCCGCGCCATCAACGAGTTCTACCTGGTGCTCCACCAAGGGCGGACGCTCGACGGCTACGAGTTCGATTTTCAGACCTGGAGCGTCACGCTCGACCTGTGCGAGAAGCGCGACGGCGAGTGGCGCATCTCCAAGCGCATGATGATCTACGAGAAGGGCCGCATGGACCCGCGCACGCCGGGATCCGTGCCGCAGTCCTACTATGACGGGCTGGATCTGTCGCGCTTCCCGCACCCGATCCGCTATCACTGCTATCGCAACTACCGGAGCAGCGGTCACGTCCCGAGAAATCTCATCATGAAAGGCTCGCCGGAAGAGAGGGCGGCGCGGCAGTCGGCGCAGGAGTGGCTGGCCGCGGGAACGTGAAGCGGGGCGGCTGCTAGCAGCCTGTCGGACTTACCTTGATGAACGATCGGCTCATCAGTCCTGCCTCACCATCAAAATGCCCTACCTACCCAACGTACCACACCCATTCAGGTTGACCGCCCCCGCCTGTAAACTGGCGTTCCCTATAGCAGTGTGTCGCCCGCCGGCATCGGCGATCATGATGACCCCGCCCGCCGAGAACCCGTGCGGAACCCAAAGTCCGACACATTGCTAGGCGTTGACGATGCCTTCGGCTTTTCCGCCGGCGAAGAAGCTTTGGATGTTCCGCAACGCGGCGGGGATGTCGACCTCCCAGCCGCGGTACGACCCGCCTCCCATGTGGGGGAGCAACACCACGTTGGGTAGCGTCAGCAACGGGCTCGTGGCCGGCAACGGCTCGTTCCGGTAGACGTCGAGCCCGGCCATCGCGATCCGTCCCGCTTGCAGCGCGGCGAAAAGGGCGCCTTCGTCGATCAACCCGCCGCGGCCGACGTTGATGAGGGTCGCGGACGGTTTCATCCGGGCCAGCTCGCGTGCGCCGATCAATCCCTCGGACTCGGGCGTGTGCGGGATCACCAGCACGACGTAGTCGGAGGCGGACAGGAGCGCGTCGAGGGGCAGGTAGCGGATGCCCAGCGACGCCTCGACATCCGAGGCGTGTGGCGTGCGTTGGTAATAGCAGACATTCATTCCAAAGGCGCGGCAGCGTTTGGCGATCTCCATTCCAATGTCGCCCATGCCTACGATGCCGGCGCTGGCCTGGAACAGCTCGGAGACGCCGCGGATCCCGGGCCAGTTGCCGCGATAGTTCCGCTGCGACGTCACGATGGGCTCCAGCCCCATTTCCCGGTAGACGGCCCCGGCGACCGCCTGGTGCCCGGGGATGACCTTGCGCGCGCACGCCAGCATCAGCGCCAATGCATGCTCGGCGACGGTCACGCTGCGCATCAATGGCAGCGTCGCCACGCGGACCTTGCGCTGGGTGGCGGCCGCCACATCGATGTTCCGGCAGTTGATACCGTGCTTCTGGATCAGCCGGAGCGACGGCGCGGCCTGAATCACCGGGGCGGCGATGCCGGCCTGATAGCAGAGAATTGCGTCGGCCCCGGATGCCGACGCCCGCAGCGCCGCTTCCGCCTCGCTCTCGGGAAGGATCAGGCTGAAGATTCGCGCCGCCGGCGATTCGCGCACGCGCAGGGTGAATTTCGCTGCGGCGCCATCGGCCACCAGGAGGCGAATCCGCTCGCCCATCACTGGGGTTTAATGCCCGCGGCCTTCATCAATTTCGCCCACTTGGGAATTTCCGTCCGGATCAGTTTCGCAAATTCCGCCGGCGTCACCGGAGTCGGAGTGATGCCGCGCGCCTCCAGCTGCTTCCTGACCTGCGGGTCGCCCAGGGCGTGGCGCAGCTCGGTGTTCAGGCGGTTCACGATTGCCGGCGGCGTCTTGCCGGGAACCAGCAGCCCGTACCAGCCCGTCACGTCGTAGCCTTTCAGGCCCGACTCGTCGAAGGTCGGCACTTCCGGCATCGCCGGCGCGCGCTGGGGCGTGGTCATCGCGATCGCCCGCAGCTTGCCGGCCCGGATGTGCGCCACCAGCGTCGAGATCGAGCCGAAGAACATCGGCACCCGGCCCGCCAGGAAATCGGGCATGACCTGGCCGCCGCCCTTGTAGGGGACGTGCACGAGGTCGAGGCCGGCCATCGAGCGAAGCAACTCGGCGGCGAGGTGCGGCGGGCTGCCGATCCCTGTGGATGCGTAGGTCACCTGCCCGGGCCGGGCCTTGGCCCAGGCGATGAACTCGCCCAGCGTCTTGGCGGGAACCGACGGGTGCACCGTGAGCAGGTAGGGGCCGCTGCCGGCGAGGCCGACCGGCGCGAAATCGCGCAGGCTGTCGTAAGGCAGCTTCTTGCGCAGGCTCGGGTTCACGGCGAAGCCCGCGGCCACGATGACCATCGTGTACCCGTCGGGATTCGCCTGCGACACGATCTCGCAGGCCACCGCGCTGTTCGCGCCCGGGCGGTTGTCGGCGACGACCGGCTGCCCCAGGCGGGCGGCGAGCCCCTCGCCGACGATGCGGCCGACGGTATCGGCGGTGCCGCCCGGGGCGAAAGACACCACCAGCCGGATGGGGCGACTGGGATAGCCCGCCGCGCCCTGTGCGAACGTGGTGCCGGCGACGGCCAGCGCGGCGAGCGCCGCCAGGATTCGAAGCGAATGTTTCATGTTGTGTCCTCCTCGTGGTGGTTGGGCGCGACCCGTTCAGTCGCTCGCCAGGATTTCCGCGACTTCGACGCGGCGTCCCTCGCGCGCCGATTTTAACCCCGCGCGCAGCACGGCGAGCGAGCGGGTCGAGGCTTCGCCCTCCATTTCCGGCTTTCCTTTTCCGCGCACGGCGTCCGCGAATTCCTCCAGCTCCTCGCGGATCGTGTCGTTTTTCTCGCACGGCACCGGCACGACCTGGCTGGTGCCGCGCTTGAGCCAGCGCAGTCCCTGGTGCAGGTCGTAATAGGCGGTCGCCTCCTTGCCGTAGATGTTCATGAGGTAGTACTCGGAGGCGGAAGCATAGCAGGCGTTGAGCGTGGAGCGCGCGCCGTTCTCGTGCTCCAGCAACAGGCTCGCGACGTCGGGATTCTCCCCGGGGAGCACGAGCTGGACCAGGCTGCCGCTCACGGCCTTGACCGGGCCCATCAGGTACTCGAGGACATCGGTGTAGTGGATGCCGATCTGGAGCATCACGCCCCCCGGCATGCCCTCCGCCGTGTAGCGCCACGAGCCAAGCTCGAACTGCCCGAGGCGGTCGCGGCTGATATTGGCTTCGGCGTTGACGAGCTTGCCGAACACGCCGTCGTCGATCTGCTTGCGGATCCAGCGGAAGTGGCTCTCCTTGCGCCGCTGGTAGCCCAGCGCCAGCACCACGCCCGCCTCGCGGCACGCGTCGGTGAGCGCCCGCGCGTCGGTGATCGTATTCGCGATGGGCTTGTCGAGGAACACGTGCTTGCCGGCCCGGGCGGCGGCGCGCGTCGTCTCGAGATGCACGTTGTTGGGCGTCGTGTTGATGACCGCATCGATGCCGCGGTCATTCAATATCTCTTCGTACGAGCGAGCTGGCTTGCAGCCATATTTCGCGGCAAAGGCCTGGCGCTTGTCGTCCGAGCGCGTGTAGCAGGAAACGATTTCGATCCGGTCCGAGCGCTTGATGGCGTCCGCCAGCACGTCCGACCACCAGCCCATTCCAATACTGGCCACTCTCAACGGCCCGGATGCCATGGATACCCTATCCCCTTGTCAGGTCAGTTGCGTGATGCGTGATGCGTGATGCGTGATCGGTGAATGGTGAATGGACCGAGGCCGGGGCGTGCGACACGGCGACGGTTCAGTCTACTCACTACTCACCAATCACCACTCACGCCTTGTCGATTTTCCAGCCGGCGCCGATTGCCTCCACCGCCTCGCGCGCGAGCTGGTCGTCGAGTTCCCAGTTGGCGCCGGAGACGCCGACGCCGCCGATGCATTCGCCGTCGACGATGATCGGATAGCCGCCTTCCATCGCGGTCCAGCGCTCGGCGCCCGCCGCGAGGGCGAGCCCGAGGGCGTGCATCGTGTCGAGCGATTGCCCCGCCGCGCCCGTCATGGTCGTGGGCCGCTTGTTCGAGGCGGCGCATACCGCTTTCGTGGTGGAGGAGTGAACGGTATGAAAGCGCCCGCCGTCCATGCGCTGGACGAGGATCGCGTGGCCCCCGGCGTCCACGATGGAAACCGCCACCGCGAATCCCGCACGCTCGGCGCCGGCGGTGGCCGACTCCATCATCTTCTTCGCCCCGGCCAGTGTAAGGCGTTTCGAGCTCGCAACGTACATCGTTTTCTCCCTCTCGCTTCGAATTCATCAAAACGGCCAATGGCCGTTTTGATGTTTCCATCTATAATCTCACGTATTTTCCATCATTCCCGCGACAGGTCAATGAAGACCGCTTCCGGCGAAGACCAGCACGGCGAATTGCGCGAGGGCGTGCGCGTGCTGTGCCGGCAGTTCGACAGCGCGTACTGGCAGAAGGTGGACGAGGCGCGCGGCTACCCGGACGCGTTCGTCGAGTCGCTCACCAGGGCCGGGTGGCTGTCCGCGCTGATACCCGAGCCATACGGCGGTTCCGGCCTCACGCTGACCGAGGCCTCCGTCATCATGGAGGAAATCAACCGCTCGGGCGGCAATTCCGGCGCGTGCCACGGCCAGATGTACAACATGGGCACGCTGCTGCGGCACGGCTCGGAGGCGCAGAAGCGCCAGTACCTGCCGAAGATCGCGACCGGCGAGCTGCGGCTCCAGTCCATGGCGGTCACGGAGCCGACGGCGGGCACGGACACCACCAAGATCAAGACGATTGCGGTAAAGAAGGGCGACCGCTACGTGGTCAACGGGCAGAAGGTGTGGACTTCCCGCGTGCAGCACTCCGAGCTCATGATCCTGCTCGCGCGCACGACGCCGCTGGCGGACGTGAAGAAGAAGTCCGAGGGCATGTCCATCTTCATCGTGGACCTGCGCGCGGCGGCGAAGAAGGGCATGACGGTGAAGCCGATCCGCAACATGGTGAATCACGAGACCAACGAGCTGTTCTTCGACCAACTGGAGATTCCTGCGGAGAACCTGATCGGCGAGGAGGGGAAGGGCTTCAAGTACATCCTCGACGGGCTCAA
Organism: Betaproteobacteria bacterium; assembly: GCA_016192825.1. Taxonomy (GTDB): domain Bacteria; phylum Pseudomonadota; class Gammaproteobacteria; order Burkholderiales; family SG8-41; genus SG8-41. The sequence goes on from JACPTK010000073.1 coordinate 11,527, forward strand.
TGCCGAGCGCATCCTGATTGCCGCGGAATGCATCGGCGACGGCTACTGGTTCACCGACCGGGCGACGATGTACGCGAAGGAGCGCATCGTGTTCGACCGCCCGATCGGCAAGAACCAGGGCGTCCAGTTCCCGATCGCGCGCGCCTACGTCAACGTGCAGGCGGCGGACCTCATGCGCTACCGGGCGGCGGCGCTGTTCGATGCCGGCAAGCCGTGCGGGGCGGAGGCCAACATGGCCAAGCTGCTCGCGGCGGACGCCTCGTGGGAAGCGGCCAACGTCTGCCTCCAGACGCACGGCGGCTTCGGCTTCGCCGCGGAGTACGACGTCGAGCGCAAGTTCCGCGAGACGCGGCTCTACCAGGTGGCGCCGATTTCCACCAACCTGATCCTGTCGTACATCGGCGAGCACGTTTTGGGCATGCCACGTTCCTTCTGAACCGCGTGAATGGTGATTGGTGAATAGTGATTGGATGAATTCACAATCTTGCGGCCGCGACCTGCGGCCTGGTCCATTCACCATTCACTAATCACTCATCACGCCTTTTCGCGTGCAGAAATGAGACCACTCGATGGGATTACGGTCGTGTCGCTGGAGCAGGCGGTGGCGGCGCCATTCGCCACGCGCCACCTCGCCGATCTGGGCGCGCGCGTGATCAAGATCGAGCGCCCGAAAGTGGGCGACTTCGCGCGCGATTACGACCGCACGGTGAAGGGGATGTCGTCCCATTTCGTCTGGCTGAACCGCAGCAAGGAGAGCCTGACGCTCGACGTCAAGCATCCCAAGGCGAACGAGATTCTTTCACAGCTGATCGGCCGCGCCGATGTCTTCATCCAGAACCTTGCGCCCGGAGCGTCCGCCCGCCTGGGGCTGGCGGCGGAGACGTTGCTGGAAGCGCATCCGCGGCTGATCGTGTGCGACGTCTCGGGTTACGGAGACAGCGGCCCGTATGCCAGCAAGAAGGCGTACGACCTGCTGGTGCAGAGCGAAGCGGGCGTGCTGTCGGTGACCGGAACGCCGGAGATCCCGAGCAAGGTCGGCATCTCGATCGCCGACATAGCGACCGGGGTGTACGCGTACTCCGGCATCCTGACCGCGCTCTACCGCCGGGAGAAAACCGGCAAGGGCGGCCGCGTCGAAGTCACGATGCTCGAGGCGCTGGGGGAGTGGATGGGCTACCCGCTTTACTACGCCCATTTCAGCGGCGCCGCGCCGCCGCGCACCGGGCCGGATCACGCCACTATCGTGCCGTACGGCCGCTACCTGACCGGAGACGGCAGGAGCGTGATGCTCGGGCTGCAGAACGAGCGGGAGTGGGCGGTGTTCTGCGACAAGGTGCTCGGCCAGCCCGGGCTGGCGGCCGACGCGCGCTACGACACGAACTTCAAGCGCAATGAACGCCGCGAGGAGGTCGCGGCGTTCATCAATAAAGTGTTTTCGACACTGACGGTCGAGCAAGTGGTCGCGAGGCTCGATGAAGCCGGAATCGCCAACGCGCGCATGAATACCCCGGAAGCAGTGTGGGAGCACGCCCAGCTCAAGGCACGGGGACGGTGGCGCGAGGTCGGCTCGCCCGTGGGAAAGATTCCAGCGCTGCTGCCGCCGGCCACGGTCTCCGGCTTGGACGCGCGCATGGACCCGATCCCGGAGATCGGCGAGCACACCGAGCGCATCCTCGTCGAGCTCGGCTTCAGCGGCGCGGAAATCAGCGAGCTGAACGCCGCCGGCGCGATTTCATTCGAGCGGCGCAAGCCGCAGAATTGAGGAAATACGTGATTTGTGATTAGTAATTGGATGAAACCCTCGGCAAGGGCGTGCAAATGCAGAACGGTCTAATCACTACTCACCAATCACTAATCACGCCTTCCCGCTTCGAAGGTGGGCGGTAGCTTCCTCCTCCGCCCGCGCCTTGATCTCGCGCGCCATCGGCTCGCGCATTTCCTCGCGGATGTGTCCCACCAGCCCGATGGCGCGCGCCATGACGCCGATGCCGCGGATGATTCGCCACGGCAGCTGCAGCTCGCTGGCGATTGCGCCGATTGCGCCAGTCGCGTTGACCGGCAGTGATTTCCCGTAAACCGCTTCCGCCTCCTGCGCCACCCGTTTCATGAGCCTGACGTAAGGCCCGTCGTAGCCGTTCTCGGCGGCGATCTGGAACAGCCGCGGCGCCCGCGGGTCGACCGGCTTGTGCAGGTGGTGCCCGATGCCGGGAACGGCCTGCTTGCGGCCGTGGAAACGCTCGACGATCTGCCGCGCGAGCGCGTCGAAATCCGCCTTTTTGGAGGGGTCTGGAATCGCCTCCTGCAGCATGCGCGCCGCGGTTTCCATGCTGCCGACGAAGACGCTTCCCAACCCGCACAGACCGGCTGCGACCGCGGCCTGCATCGCCTCCGGCGCGCCAACGTAGGTCATGCGGGTCGTGATGGCGCTCGGCGTCAGGCCGTGCTCGACCAGCGTCACGGCGATCGCGTTGAACACGACCGATTCGCGGGTCGTCGGCAGGCGATCGGTCAGCTCGAGGAACGCCATGTCGCCGAGCGAGAGGGTGCCCAGAATGTCCTTGCACAAGTCGAAGCCCTTGATCGTGATCGTGGACGGCGTGCTCCAGGCGATGTCGGTGCGGATCGGTTTGCGCTTGGTCATGGTGGCGGTTCCTGTTTCGAATGGGCTGGCCGATCCGGGAATTCTAGCGGACGCGCGGGGTGACGGACTTCACCGACGAGGCGCTGCAGGACGAGCCCGACGTGCACGGCTTGCTGGCGACTGGATCCCACGGGCGTGGCTGGAATGCCGCCCGTAAGCGGTGATCTCGAGTTCACATTGCAAAATATCGGTTGCGGAGTAATCTAGCCGAACCTCGCGCAGGCGTTCATATTGAATAAGTTCAGCTTCGGCGGCAAGGGCATTGCCGCGTCAATGGCGGACGTACTGGCGCCGCGGCTTGGTGAACGCGATGCCTGTCATTGCAGGAGCGGCCGGGATATTCCAAGGAGCGCCTGAACTCATTGCACGAGGCCGGCGTTTTCCGATGAACAAGTTCAAGACGTGATGCGCGGCACGCTTCGGGTTACCAGGATTCCGGCCGACAAAGGGCTGCGGTCATGAGCATCGCTGTAACGCTACTGCCGGGCGACGGGATCGGGCCTGAGATCGTCCGCGCCGCTCGCCGCGTGGTAGATGCGACGGGTGTGCGGGTGGACTGGGAGGAGATGACTGCGGGTGAGCTGGCATACGGCCGCCAGGGCACACCGGTGCCGGAGGAGGTGCTCGCCAGTGCGCGCCGCAGCGGGCTGGTGCTCAAGGGACCGTTGACGAACCCCGGGGGAACGCCCTACGGCAGTCCCACGATCATGCTGCGCCGGCGTTTGGGCCTGTTTGCCAGCGTTCGCTGTGGACGGGCGGGTCCCGGCGTTCCGTCCCGGTTTCCCGGTATGGACCTCGTTATCGTGCGGGAGATCACCGAAGATGTTTCCGCCGAGTCCAGCCAGGCTGTTGGCGACCAGGGAGGAATCGCCATCCGGGTGATCACTCGTCCCGCTTCGCTTCGCGTTTCCCGCTTTGCCTTCGATCTGGCGCGTCGGCTTGGGCGGACCTGCATCACTGTCGCCCATGTTGCCACCAACTTCAAGACCACCGACGGACTGTTCCTTGCGGCTGCGAGAGAGGTGGCAGCGGCGTACCCGGACATCGGCCTGAACGATGAGTTATTGGACGCCGTCTGCCTGCACCTTATGCGAAACCCCGCTCGGGTGGACATGCTGCTGACCCCCAACTTCTACGGCAATTTCCTCAGCGGGCTGATCGCCGGCATGGCGGGCAGCGTGGGAATGCAGTCGGGAGCCGACTACGGAGAGGGTGTCGCCATGTTCGAGGCTGGGCACGGCACTCTGCCCAGGCATGCGGGCAAGGACCTGGCCAACCCCGCCGGATTGATTCTTGCCGCGGCTCTCCTGCTGGACCACGCCGGGGAGACCCAGGCGGGCCAGGCCATCCGGAATGCGGTGGACTGCGTAACCGCTGCCGGCCGCGACGTGACTTACGATCTGGGAGGCGCCGCCGGGACCCAGGCCATGGCCGACGCAATTGTTGCCAGTCTTGGCGCGGAGGCAGGCATTAAGGCTGCATGAACGGCGCAGGCCAACGAAGTTGCGAGCAAAATGGCGCGTGGCCGAGGCGACGACAACTCACAAACGGAGAGGGAAGAATGAGCAAGACGAACACCTTTATCATCCCGGTTGCGCCGGTGCGGCAGCGTGCGGCGGTCGCCCGCGGGCGCAAAGCCGCCGGCACGGGCATTCGGTTTGGCGTCCTTGATAACGGCAAAGCCAACGCAGATCATTTGCTCAGCTTGCTCGTTGAAGGCTTGCGCGCGGCATTGCCCGTCAGCTCCGTCGTATCGCTGCGAAAGCGCAGCGCGGCTGATGGTGCCGACGTCGCCATCCTCGATCAACTCGCGGCAGAGGCGGATTTCGTTGTCAGTGCAATGGCAGACTGAGGTGCCTGCACGTCGTGGAGTGTCCACGACATGGCTGATCTGAGGCGCCGAGGCCCGGCAACGGCAGTGGTGTGTTCCGACGCTTTTCTCGGATTGGCGCGGAACCAGGCAAAGGTGTTCGGAGTTCCGGAAATGCCGCTCATCGTCATTCCCCATCCTCTGGGCGGGGTTCCGATGACTGAAATCAAGGCGCGCGCCGAAGGCGCGCTCCCTCAACTTCTCGACCAGTTGCGGGAGTATCTGCGATGAACGGGCTTGGACCGTTGCTGCGTGACCCCGAAGCGAGCTTCGAGGCGGAAGATGATTACGAGAGGCTCAACGACCTCTATTTTGAGCGCGGCTGGAGCGATGGGCTTCCGGTTATTCCGCCCAGCATCAGGCGCGTTGAGAAAATGCTCGCTTACTGCGATCGGCCCTGGGACAAGCCGGTGGGATTGATACCGCCACGCTGGGGCGAGGCGACCCCCTGGCGCCTGGCGGCGAACGCGGTCATGGCGGGATGTCAACCGCGGTACTTCCCGTTGGTCGTGCTGGCGATCGAGGCGATGTGTCATGAGGAGTTCAACCTCTACGGGATCCAGGCCACGACCCACCTCTGTGCGCCCTTGGTCATCGTGAATGGGCCTGTGGCGCGCGAACTCGAGATCAACTGTGGGCACAATGCTTTCGGCCCGGGCTGGCGCAGCAACGCGACGATCGGGCGCGCCGTGCGCCTGGCATTGGTGAACATCGGTGGCGCCGTGCCGGGGAGCGGTGACATGGCGACATTCGGCTCTCCGGCGAAATTCAGCTATTGCATTGCCGAGAACGAGCAGGCAAGCCCATGGGAGCCGCTGCATGTGGAGCGGGGTTTTCCACGTGACGCGAGCACCGTCACCGTGGTCGGCGCTGAAGCACCGCACAACGTGAACGATCATGAAAGCGCCACGGCGGAGGGCGTTCTCAGGATGATAGCCGGTACGGCGGCCACGACCGGCACCAACGATATTGCCTACTCCGGAGAGCCGGTGATCGCTTTTAGCCCCGAGCATGCCGCGACCGTGGCGGCGGGCGGCTGGTCGAAAGCGGAAGCCAAACGCTGCCTCTGGGACCACGCGTGGCTTCCGCTCGGACGCTTTTCCGAGGAAAACATCGAACGCCGCATGCGCGTGAAGTTTCCCGAGCGCTTGGCGAACGCCGGGCCCGACACGCCCGTGCCGCTGGTCCAGCGTCCGAAGGATCTTATCTTCATCGTGTTGGGCGGCGCGGGAAAGCACAGCGCTTTCATTCCGACGTTTGGCGCGACGCGTTCCGTCACGCTGCCGTTGCGCCGCCGCGACGGGGAGTGCGTGCATTCGGTGGAGGAGTTGCGAGGCGCTTGAATTCTTGCACATGTATGGCGATCCCGTCCCTGGGGGGCGGTTGACATGGCGACCACCTGCGCCGGTTTTAGTTCACATTGTAAAATTTCATATCCTGATATTCTCGGCCGAAGCTTGCGCCGCGTACGTGGCACGCAAATAATCGGTGCATAAAAACGGAACGAAAGCGAGGTGGATCGTGTCGCTGCTCTCATTATCGAAATTGCGCGTGCTGCTGGTCCTGTCGTTGGGCATGCTTGCAGGATTACTTGCTGCGCCGACTGTGGCCCAGACATATCCCGCTCGTCCTGTCCGGATCGTCGTGCCGTTCTCGCCCGGCGGCGGTACTGACATACTTGCGCGACTCATTGCGCAGAAGCTGACACAGTCTCTTGGGCAGCAAGTGATTGTCGACAACCGGCCCGGCGCCGGCAGCAGGATCGGTACGGAAATCGTCGTGAGAGCCACACCCGACGGCTACACGTTCCTCATGGTGTCGGCAACTTATGCGGTCAACGCCGCCATCTACCGCCTGGATTTTGACCCGGCCAAAGATCTTTTGCCGGTCGCGCAGATGGCATCTGTACCATTCGTTCTCGTCGCGCATCCTTCTCTGCCCGTCTCCAACGTTAAGGAGTTGATTGCGCTCGCAAAGGCCAGGCCGGGACAGATTATCTACGCGTCCACGGGGAATGGCTCGTCCCCGCATCTGGCAGGCGAGCTACTGGCCATGATGACCAACGTGCGCATGGTCCACGTTCCCTACAAAGGCGGGGGACCGGCGATGATCGACCTGCTGTCCGGGCAGGTGCAATTGCTGTTCAATACGGTAGTTCAGAGTCTGCCGCACATCAATTCGGGCAGGCTGAAACCGCTCGCGGTGGGAAGCCTGAAGCGCTCTTCGGTGTTGCCGCAGGTAATGACGATCGATGAATCAGGGGTACGTGGCTACGACATCACCAACTGGTTCGGTCTGCTGGTGCCCGGGAAGACGCCCCAATCGATCGTGGCTCGGATCAACCGCGACGTGGTTCAGCACCTTCAGGCCGCCGATTTCAAGGCTCAGCTTGTCAGGCAAGGAGCCGAACCCGCCGGCGGAACCCCCGCAGATTTCGGGAAGCTAATCCGCGGCGATATTGCAAAATTCTCCCGCATCGTCAAGGCCGCGGGAATACGCATAGAGTGACGCGCGCGGTTCTCGTCTCCTGATGCTCAGTTTCGCCGCGGCAGTTTGACCACTGCCCAACCGGCGGCGGTGGATTCGCCGCGCTGGTTCACGGCTTCAATGTCGAGCTTCACCTTCCCGGTCCGGCCGTCCTGCGGCTCGCGGGATGCAACTCTTGCGCGGCAATAGGTCAGGTCGCCCACCAGATTGAAGCGTCGCACCTCGCAATAGAGTTCCGAGAGAAAGCCGTCGTCGCCGATCCAGTTCGTCAGCATCGTCGCGAGCCAGGCGATTCGCTCGGGACCGTAGTCGTATGCTTCCGGCACGCCGACGGAGCGCGCCAGGGGAGTATCCCAGTGGACCGCCTCCGGCGGCTCTGGGATGTTGTAGGTATTGGGGATGCCCGCAGCCGGGTGGCGCCGCAGGTAGTCGAACCAATAGCCATGGGCCTTGATGAACAGCCCACCCCACGCCTGCTCGAACGCTACCGCCGTGGTCGCGGTGTACGGTCCGCGCACGATCTCGGGCACGGATGAGCCGATGGTCACGTCCTCGAAATACAGCGTATCGCTACCGCGACATTTTTCCCGCGAGTAGAGGTGCGCGATCTCCTCGAGTTGCTCGCGCGTGTAGGGTTTCGCCAGCTCGGTCTTGTTATACTTGCCTTTCTTTCTCGCCGCGACCCGCTCAACGCGCATGCCCCACGATTCCGCTGAGGCAAGCTCGTGGCCATCCGCGGCCGGGAACCGGATGAGCGACAGTTGCTTGAACATGCGGCCTGCAAAGCGGCTGGGCAGCTCGATCAGATCCTTGAATGTAACTTCCGGCTCGATGCGCTCGCCCACTCGCACGGGCTCGTGCCAGCGCCAGTGCGAGCCGGCGAAGAAGGAGTGCACGCCGGGCAGCCCCCCGCGGTAGCCGATGGAAATGCGGCTAAAGGCATAGAGCTGACACGGTGGCGCAATCAGTCCGCCGTGCCGGGATGCGCGCGCGTACGATTCGTCCAGGAAAAGCGGGTTGCGGTCTCCGGTGGCGTGCGCCCAGTGTCGGACCGAGTCGCGCGTGACTTCGGTGAGATGGGGCGGCTCGTTGATAGTGACCTTCTGGCCGATCTTCGCGCGCAATCGCCGGAGTTCCACTTCCGTCGCGCGCCCATATTCCTTTTTCGTCGTGTGTACTTTTTCCTTCATCGCGTGTCCTTTTTCCTGGGGGTGGAGGCCTTGTCACCGGGTGTTGCCACAATGCCAGCGGCGATCAGTTTCTCGATTGTGGAATCTTCCATTCCTGCCAGCGAGCGCAACACCTCCCGGGTGTGCTCTCCCAGCAGCGGCGGCGGATCCAGGGGGCATCTGTCATAGCGGCCGGGGAAGCGCAGGGGGCTGCCAACCACCTTCACCGCGCCCGCGGTGGGGTGATGCGTTTCCCTGACGAAACCGCTCGCCCGCACCGCCGGCTGGTTCAGCGCGTCGCCGATACTGTTGACCGGGCCGTGCGGCACGTCCGCCGCGTCGAGAATCGCCTGCCAATCAGCTACTGTTCGGGTCTTCATGATTTCCCCGACCAGGCGCTCCAGTTCGACTCGGTTCGCATACCGGTCCTTGACGGTGAGGAAGCGGGGATCCGAAATGAGGTCCTCCCGCCCGATGGCATGGCAAAAGTTGCGCCAGAATCCCCCGACGTGCAGCGCCAGCACGATGTACCCGTCCTTCACTGGCATCAGGCCGTAGGGCACGATGTTGTGATGGCTGTTTCCCATGCGCCCAGGGCTTTCCCCCGTGACCAGGTAGATTTCGGCCAAGTATCCGAGCAGCCCCATCAGGCCTTCCAGCAGGCTGAGATCGATTCGAGACCCGCTGCCGGTTGTCCTGCGCTCATTGAGAGCGGCCAGCACGCCGATCGCCGCCCACAGGCCGCCGCCGATGTCGCCCAGCGGGATTCCGAGCTTGGTCGGCGGGCCGTCGGGGTAGCCATTGATGCTCATGACGCCGCTCAGTGCCTGGGTGACGAGGTCGAAGGACGGCTTGTCGCGCATGGGGCTGTTCGCGCCGAAGCCGCTGATCGAGCACACCACGATTCCCGGATTGAGCGCCTTGAGCGTGTCGTACCCGAGTCCGAGGCGCTCCATGACGCCGGGACGGAAGTTTTCCAGTACAACGTCGCAGTGTTGTGCCAGCTTGAGCAGGATGTCGCGACCTTCCGGCGTGCGGGAATCCAGCGCCACGCTGCGCTTGTTGCGGTTGATCGCGAGAAAATAGTGGCTTTGCCCATTCACGAACGGCGGAATGGTGCGTGTCTGGTCCCCGGTGCCGATCTCCTCGATCTTGATCACTTCGGCGCCGAGATCGGCAAGAATCAGGGAGCAGAAGGGGCCGGCCAGTACCCGGGACAGGTCGAGAACGCGGATCCCGGACAATGGGCCGCGACGGCCGGCGCCGGTCTGATGGTCGCTCATGCTCGATGCTCCTTTTTCGGATGATTATTTGTGGGCGATGCCGCCGGTGCAATAGTCCGGGAGCCGAAGGCGCTCCCAGTGTTTTACAATGTGAACTTATTACGACAGGCTGTCCTAGCGGTCCCTGCCGCCGAAGGTGCATGACATGGTGAAATCGCGCCGGCGATCCGGCACGCAGAGCGTCGAGCGCGCGGTGCTGCTGTTGAAGGAAATAACGGTGCGCAGCGAGGTCGGCTGGCGGCTGCTCGACCTGTCGGTGCAGTGTGGCCTCGACCGCGGAACGACGCACCGGCTGGTGTCCTGCCTGGTCCGAGAGCGGCTGGCGCAGCAGCATCCGGTGAACCGTCGCTATTTCCCCGGGCCACTGCTGTTCGAGCTCGGGCAGTCGCTTCCGGCGTACGCGCGGTTTGTCGCGGCCTGCGGCCCGGCGCTCAGCCGGGTCGCGAAGCGTATCGGCGGCACGGCTTTGCTCTATCTGCGCAGCGGGGACGATTTTGTGTGCACGGCGCGCGTCGGGTATGTGCCGATCAAGGCGTTGACCATCGACGCCGGTACGCGGCGGCCGCTCATTGTTTCCGTGGGTGGCGTGGCCATATTGATTGCCTTGCCGCGAGAGGAGGCGCGCGCGCTGATTGCGCGGAATCTGAAGCGGGTCGCCCGATTCGGTGCGGTCCGAATCCGCTCGCTGGAGCGGGTGATCCGGCAATCGGAGAGCCGGGGCTACGGCATCAGCCAGAGCGAGATCGTGCCTGGCGTGAATGCCTATGGCGTTGCGGTTCGCGATGCCGATGGCGTCCCGTTTGGTTCTATCAGCGTGGTCGGGTCGGCGGAGACGTTTCCGCAAACGAGGGTGCCCGAGGTCATCGCGGCGCTGGAAGAGGAATCCCACTGGATTTCTCTGCAGTCAGTCCGTAACATCTCGACAAACCGATGACGTATTCCTGAAGGACGGGAAATTGGACCAGAAGACGCAACCACGGGAGGCGGGCGCGCAGCAGGCCGGGTCGCATCTCTTCCGCCCGATCGCGTTCCGGTCGGTCACGGCGCGCAACCGCATCATGGTGTCGCCGATGTGCCAGTACTCGGCGACGGACGGCGTTCCGAACGACTGGCATTTCCAGCATCTCGCGTCCCGCGCGGTGGGCGGCGCCGGCATCGTGATGACGGAAGCGACGAACGTCGAAGCGCGAGGCCGCATCACCCCCTATTGCACCGGCCTGTGGAACGACGAGCAGCGCGATGCCTTTGCGCGCATTGTCCGCTTCGTCAAGGCGCAGGGGGCGGTGGCGGGAATCCAGCTGGGACACGCCGGCCGCAAGGGCTCCTCCGCGCGGCCGCGGGAGGGCGGCAAGGGTCTTGCCCCGGCACAGGGTGGGTGGCAAGTCATCGCGCCCTCGGCGATCCCGTTCGGCGAGGACCATCCCGTGCCGCAGGAAATGGACGAAAAAGCGATAGCCGCCACCGTGGCGCTATTCGCCGCGGCCGCGCGGCGCGCCCGCGAGGCGGGATTCGACGTCGTCGAGCTGCACGGCGCGCACGGCTACCTGATCTCAACCTTCCTGTCGCCGGTCACGAACCAGCGCAACGACCGGTACGGCGGCAGCTTTGACAACCGCGTTCGTTTCCTGCTGGAGGTCGTGGATGCCGTGCGCACCGAATGGCCGGACGACAAGCCGCTCTTCGTGCGTATTTCCTGCAGCGACTGGATAGACGGCGGCTGGGACATCGATTCCAGCGTGCGGCTCGCCCAGGTGCTGAAGGCCGGCGGCCAGGTGGACCTGATCGACTGCTCCAGCGGCGCCGTTGACCCGCGCCAGAAGGTGAAGGCGTATCCCGGCTACCAGGTGCCGTTTTCCGCGGCGATCCGCAGCCGCACGGGAATCGCCACGGGCGCCGTCGGAATGATCTCCAGTCCCGACATGGCGGAGCAGATACTCGCGAGCGGCGAGGCCGACCTCATCATCATGGCGCGCGCGCTCCTCAACGACCCGTACTGGCCGCTGCACGCGGCGAAGGCGCTGAAGGCGAAGACCCCCTGGCCGAAGCAGTACGAGCGGGGGGATATTTTTTGAGGGAAGAGGGAGGAGGGAGGAGGGCGGAGGGATGAGGGGTTGACCCGTCACCCATCACGCATCACGGATCAGGTTGCGTGGCGCACGGCGCGGCCGCCGTCCACGGTGACGATGGTGCCGCTGATGTAGGACGCGCGCGAGGAGGCAAGGTAGACCACCGTGTCGGCGACTTCCTCCGATCGGGCCAGCCGGCCGAAGGGCGGGCTGACGACCAGTTCGCGCCAGCGGCTGGCTTCGCCCAATTCCGCCTGTGCTTTGCGTTCGAGCCTTTGCCGGAGCCGGTCGGTCTCGACCTGCCCGGGATTCACGCCCACAACGCGCACGCCGCAGTCCACGCTCTCGCCGCCGAGATTCTTCGTGAATGCCATCAACGCGGCGTTGCCGGTGCCGCCGGCGATATAGTCCTGGCGCAGTCGCTCGCCGGCGACGCCGATGACGTTGACGATCACGCCGCGGCGACGCGCGCACATCCGCCGGTAGATCTCGCGCGTGAGATTGATGTAGCCGAAGACCTTCAGCTCCCACCCGTCACGCCACTGCGCCTCGTCCAGGTCCTTGAGGTGCCCCGCGGGGATGCTGCCGGCATTGTTGATGAGAATATCCACGTTGCCGCAGCGCTGCGCGAGCAGGGGCGCGCTTTCGCTTTTGCTCATGTCGAGCGCATGACACGCCACCGAAACCTTGTGCCGGCCCCGTATCGACGCGCTGGCCGTCGCGAGATCGTCCGCAGTGCGGGACACGAGGTGCAAGTTGCAGCCTTCGTGCGCGAGCCCCTGCGCAATGGCAAGACCAATGCCGCGCGAGGCGCCCGTGACCAGGGCGGTCAGTCCCTTGAGTTCGAGATCCATTCAATGTTCCATTCCGTGAACATCCGCGATAACCACAGGTCCGGTCTCATCCCTCATCCCTCATCCCTCATCCCTCATCCCTCATCCCTCATCCCTCATCCCTCGCGACCCGGCTACGCCGGTCGCCGGGTGCCGCACTTCCAGCATTGCGTGAACTGGCCTTCCAGCTGTTCGCCGCACTTCGGGCAGCGCCAGCCTTGCCCGCGGAACTCGCGCGCGAAATCGCCTCGCAGGAAAGCCAGCAGCAACGCTTGCGCGCGATCGTACTGCCGGTCGTCCTCGATCCACACGCTGCACACGTCCACCGGCAGTTCGCCCCAGCCGCTGGTGAGATATTCGCCGCGCACCACGGCGGCGATTCCATTCGACTCGAGAAAGCCCTTCACGAGGTGGGCTTCGGGAGCGTGCCTGGCGGCATGAACCTGCTTCATTTGCGTGAGCTTACCGCGGCGTGAAAGCCAGCGCACGTGTGCTAGCATTCTGAACGGCGTGAGCCGCGATCGGTGATCCGTGGTTCCCGGAATCTCGACCGGCTGCACCCCGGTTTCATCGGTTCACGGTTCACCCTGGCCCTCGATCCACGACGCGGTTACGGATGCTTCCTGACGACACTGGAGAACGCGACACGTGTCTGTTATTCGGATTTTGAGCGCCGGCGCGGCGCAGGCCGTGGTTGAGAACATAGCGGCGACGTGGTTCCGGGAAACCGGCCATCAAGGGGCTGGCGCAGAGCCGGGGGCTGCTCGAGGTGGGCATTACGCAGATCACCGAAATCCTGGCCAATCCCGGTGTAGCATATGCCGGACCGCTGCCGGCGGCGCTGCAGGTGAAAACGGTCTATTCGGCCGGATTGGGTGCGCGGGCGCCGGAGCCGGGCGCCGCGCGGGAATTCATCGCGCGCCTGTCCGGACCCTCGGCGCGGCGCGTGCTCGCGCAAGCAGGCTACGAGCTTGAATAGACAGGATGGAGACGAATCGGACCCGCGACCACATCTCGCGCCACATGACCGACGGCCATCTCGACTTCACGCTCGTCGAGAAAGCCGAGGCGGCGGGATAACCGCGGCAGGAACCGCGGGCGGGGCGGTGCCTGACGCTTCTGCTACACTGGCCAGTGACGTATGCCGTCGCGCGAAATGCATTGCAAGAACGATGGCGCGGACGGCGCAAGCATTCATCGGTTGCATTGACGACCTGTGAGGAGGGACGGCGGGGGACGCCGTGATTGCCGTGGGTGCGTGGAAATCTGTCGACAAAAGCCAGCTGGTCGGCGCATTGCTGCTGGTTGCGCTCGGCGCCTTTGTCGCGGCCGACGCGTGGCGCTGGCCGTACCTGACCAAGGACGGGCCCGGGCCGGGCTTCTTCCCGCTGTGGATCGGAATCGCGCTGATTGTCCTGTCCGGGGCGCAGATCGTGGTGCAGGTCGCCACATCCAGGGACGGAAAGGATGCCGGCCGGACGAGCTGGAAGGGCGCAGCGCCGGTGCTCGCCGGCTGGGTCGCCTTGATGGTTGCCGCGGCGTTGATCCGGCCCGCAGGTTTCGTCGCCAGCTACGCGCTGCTGACGATATTCCTCATCCGGTTCGTGTTCCAGCGATCGTGGACGGCTGCCGTCACCGTCAGCCTTACGTCGGCAGCGGGATTCTGGGTCCTTTTCGTGAAGCTGCTGCGGGTGCAGCTGCCCGCCGGCCCCTGGGGATTCTAGGAGGCGCCGCCCATGGAAGTGCTTGCCGGCCTCGCGCAAGGCTTCGGGATCGCTCTGGAGCCGATGAATCTATTCTGGTGCTTCGTCGGCGTGTTCTTTGGCACCGTGGTCGGTGTGCTGCCCGGCCTTGGGCCATCGGCAACGGTGGCGCTGCTGTTGCCGCTCACCCTGCAGATGAACCCGACCGCCGGGATCATCATGATGTCCGGCATCTATTACGGCGCCAAGTACGGCGGCTCCACCACGTCGATCCTGCTCAACGTGCCGGGAGAGTCCTCCTCGGTCGTGACGTGTCTGGACGGATTCGAGATGGCGCGCAAGGGGCGCGCCGGTCCCGCGCTGGGCATCGCGGCGATATCGTCGTTCATCGCGGGCACTGTCGGCGTCGTGCTGCTGATGCTCATCGCGCCGCCGATCGCGGAATTCGCGCTGCGGTTCGGGCCGCCCGAATATTTCGCGTTGATGGCGCTGGGGTTGTCGATGGTGGTGCTGCTGGCGGGGCGGTCCATGATCAAGGCGCTGCTGTCGATGTTCGCGGGCCTGTGGCTCGCGACGATCGGGATCGACCTCTTCACCGATATAGCGCGCTACACGTTCGACCGGATCGAGCTGATGGACGGCGTGAACTTCGTCGTGGTGGCGATCGGCACCTTCGCTGTTGGCGAGGTGCTCGCCAACCTCGGCGCGCGTTCGAGCGGGCAGAACTTCACCGTGCCGAAGGGCCTGCGCAACCTCATGCCCAACTGGCAGGACATGAAGGACTGCCGCTTCGCTTTTTTCAATGGCTCGCTGGTCGGATTTTTCGTGGGCGTATTGCCGGGGGCAGGCTCCACGATCGCGTCGTTCGTGTCATACGGGATCGAGAAAGCGGTTTCGCGCCACCCCGAGCGGTTCGGCACCGGCGCGGTTGAGGGCGTTGCCGCGCCGGAAGCGGCCAACAATTCGGAGACGGGCGGCGCGCTGGTGCCGCTACTCACCCTGGGCATCCCCGGCTCCGGGACGACGGCGATACTGCTCGCGGCGCTGATCCTCTGGGGGCTCAAGCCGGGGCCGTTGCTGATCCAGGACCATCCGCAGATGTTCTGGGGACTCGTCGCGAGCATGTACATCGGCAACCTGATGCTGCTGGTCCTCAACCTGCCGCTGGTGCCCGTGTTCGCCCAGATCCTGCGGCTGCCGGGCTACGTGCTGTACCCCGTCATCCTGGGCGTTTCCATCGTCGGTGTCTACAGCGTGGACCAGCGGCTGATGGACGTCTGGCTGGTCGGCGGCTTCGGTTTGCTCGGATACGCGATGCGGCGGCTCGACTACCCGTCGGCGCCCCTGATACTGGGGCTTGTGCTGGGCGACCTCATGGAGAACGCCGTTCGCCAGTCGCTGATGATGTCGAACGGGGACATCTCGATTCTCTACTCTAGACCGCTGGCAGCCACGATGTTATTGTTTACAGCGGCAATTCTCGCGGGGCCGATGTTCCGGCAATTCAATTCCTGGCGCCTGAAGGCGACCGAGCAGGAAGCCTGAGCGCCGCACAGTCGAAGTTGAACGAGGAGGAGGTCGTATGAAGATCAGAACGGCAGGGTTGGTCGCGGCGATCCTGGTATCCGCAGGCGTCGCCGATGCGCCCGCGCAGGGGTTTACGCCCGACCGCACGATCGAGTTCATGGTGCATTCGGGTCCGGGCGCGGGCAACGACGTGTTTGCGCGAAGCGTGCAGGGCGTGCTGGAGAAACTGAAGGCCGTGCCGCAGAACATACAGGTGCTCAACAAGACCGGCGGCGGCGGCCTGGTGGCGATGTCGTACCTGGCGGAGAAGAAGGCGGATACCCACCTGGTTGCCGTTTTCACCAGCATCTGGTTCGTCAACCCGCAAATCCGCAAGCAGGCCAAGATCACCATGGACGACCTGACGCCCATTGCGAGGCTGGTTCTGGAGCCTGCGGTGATGGCGGTGCGCGCGGACTCGCCGTTCAAGACGACGAAGGACTTCCTCGATGCCGCCAAGCAGAATCCCGGGAAGATGAAGCAGTCGGGGGGCTCCTTGGCCAGCCGCGACAACAGCTACCGGTTTCTGCTCATGAAGAATACGGGGGCGGACTGGCAGTTCATCTCCATGAAATCCGGTGGCGAGCGTGTCGCGGCGCTGCTGGGCGGCCACGTGGACATGATGATCATGGAGCCTGCCGAAGCGCTGGAGCAGATCCGCGCCGGCAAGGTGCGGGTGCTGGCGACGCTCATGAACAAGCGCCTGCCGAGCATGCCCAAGGTGGCGACCCTGAAGGAACAGGGCTTCGACGTGCCGGAAGTGCCGCAGGCGCGCGGTTTCGTCGGTCCGCCCGCCATGCCCGCTAACGTGAGGGCGTACTGGGAAGGCGTCTTTACCAAGATGTACAAATCGTCGGAGTGGCAGGGTTTCCTCAAGGACAACCTCTACGAGGACGGATTCCTGATCGGGCCGGGCCTCAACAAGTTCGTGGCGGACTACACCGCCACGATGCGGGGCATCCTCAAGGAAGCGGGGCTCAAGCTGGTTCGCTGATCCGCGACGGATCGTGAACGCGCCCGCGGCCAGCGCCGTAGCGGAGTCGTTGGCCGGGCGCGCGGCTGAGCTGCGGGCGGATTCGATACCGCCCGCGGTTCGGCGGCGCGCCGAGGAGCTGCTGGTCGACATCGTCGGGCTGTGCGTGGCGACGCGGCGCACGGACTACGTGCAGGCGGTGGCGGGTGCCGTGGACACCGGCGGACCCTGCACCGCGATCGGCCACCCGTCGGGGTTCAGCGCCGAGAGCGCCGCCTTGATCAACGGGACCGCCGCGCACGGCGAGGACTTCGACGACACGTTCGAAGGCGGTCCCGTCCACTCCAGCGCCGTGGTCGTTCCCGCGGTGCTCGCCACCTGCGAGCGGTTCGGCTGCGACGGGCGCGCGGCGCTGGCCGGCATCGTCGCGGGCGTCGAGACGCTGTGCCGGCTCTCGATGGTCATCCCGAAGGCGATCCACAAGGCCGGGTTTCATCCCACCAGCGTGCTGGGCGCCCCCGCGGCGGCGCTGGCCGCCGCGCGGACGCTCGGGCTCGGCCGCCGGCCGATGGTGGACGCAATCGGCATCGCGGGAAGCATGGCGAGCGGCATCATCGAATACCTCGCCGAAGGCGCCTGGACCAAGCGCATGCATCCGGGGTGGGCCGCGCAGGCGGGCGTGCAGGCCGCGCGGCTCGCATCGCAGGGTTTCCTGGGGCCCCGGACGGTGCTCGAGGGGACCCACGGCCTGTTCCACGGCTTCGCGCGCTCGGTCGAGGGCGATTACGGCATCCTCACGGAGGATTTCGGAAAGCGGTGGCTCATGGAAGGCATCACCTTCAAGCCGTATGCGACCGGCACCATGAACCAGCCCTACATCGACTGCGCGCTGCGGCTGCGCAAGGAGGGTGCGCGGGCCGAGGACGTGAAGGAAATCCTGTGCGAGACGGCGGAAGGTTACGTGCACCGGCTGTGGGAGCCGCTCGCCTCCAAGCACCGCCCGGCGAACGCCTACGCGGCCAAGTTCAGCACACCGTTCAACATCGCGGTTGCATTCGTGACCGGCGGGGCGGGGCTCGCGGCCTTCACCGAGGAAACGGCGAAGGACGAGCGCATCCTCGCGCTCGCATCCAAAGTGCGTTACATCGTGGATCCCGGCAATCCTTATCCCAAGGCCTATACCGGTCACGTCCGCATGACGATGAAAGACGGCCGTGTCATCGAGGAGCGGCAGCCGCACATCCGCGGCGGAGCACACGAGCCGCTCACGCGCGCGGAAATCGAGGCGAAGTTTCTCGGCAACTGTGAATACGGCGGGTGGAGCAAGGGGCAAGCCGACTGGTTCCTTGCGTCGGTACCTAAATTTTTCGACGGCCCGCTCGACCTCACGCCGCTACGCGGCTAGCTTGGCTCGTGAGCCGTGATTCGTGACTCGTGATTCGAGAGAGCCGTGCTTCACCCCGATCTTGCCCCCGCCTGCGGGGAGAGGGGGAGTAATACTTCTCTCTCCCCCGGTTCGGGGAGAGAGAAAGTGAGGGGGCTCTAGTCACCAGTCACGAGTCACCAGTCACTGAAATTCTGTGCCAATAACTCCCTTCCACCTCGGTCCCGGCGCCCTGGTCAAGGCGGCGGCGCCGCGGCACTTCAGTTTCACGGTATTCGCGTTCTCGCAGGGGCTGATCGACCTGGAGCCGATCGGATTCTTTATCTTCACCGGCGCGCCCATCCACGCCTACCTGCATACGTATCTCGGCGCGTTGCCCGTTTTTCTCGTGAGCTGGTGGGCGGGGCGCCCGGTGGGAGAGTGGGCGCTGCGGGTCTGGAATGCGTGGTTGAGCCCCGAGCAGGCCCGCTGGCTTGGGTACCAGCCGAAGATCTCCACGAAAGCGGCGGGCATCGGGGCCTTCATCGGCGCCTACAGCCACGTCGCCATCGACAGCATCATGCATGGGGACTTGGAACCGTTTGCGCCATTCTCGCCGGCCTCTCCCTGGCTGCATCTCGTATCCCTTGAGACCCTGCACCTCGCGTGCGTCGCGGCGGGTATTATCGCGGGGCTGTTCGTTCTTCGCTGGCTGGAATTGAATGGAAGATCTTCCGTCACCGGGAACGCCCTCAAGGGCGAAGGACGCAAAGGCCGCAGCGCTTGACCCGGACCAGCGCCCGGACTAGGGTGTTTGTCATCCGCAACCAGCTCGGGCAAGGGGGATGCCGCGTGGCGAGTCCACCACTGCGTGCCCCGGGGGTGAAAAATGATCACGGATATCCAAAACAGCATTTTCCTAGCCAAGTCGGGCGCGCGCAAGCTCAGCATTATCTACATCGGCGTGCTTGCGCTCTGGGTGATGGTCCAGAACGGCATTCCGATGGCATCGTACCTTGACATCGAGGTCGATGAACCCGTGTGGCTGCAGACGCTGGCGGGCCTCGGCTTCGTGGCAGCCCTCGGCTGGCTGCTTTATCTCCTCATCGAACGGGGCCTGCGGCTCATCGTCGAAGCCCAGGAAGCGCTCAAGCTGCTGGTGCGGGCGATTGAATCGAGCGTCAACGCAGTGCTCATCAGCGATCATCAGCAGCCGAAGCGCCCCATTGTTTACGCCAATCCTGCGTTCGAGCGCATTACGGGTTATTCGCGCGCGGAGGCTCTCGGCAGGAATCCGCTGTTCCTGCAAGGGCGCGACCGCGACCAGCCCGAGCTCGAGGCGCTGGTGGAGGCGGTGCGCGCGGAACGGCCCTCCCGCGCGGTTCTGCGGAGCTATCGCAAGGACGGCAGCATGTACTGGACCGAAGTCCACGTCGCGCCGGTGAGAAACGAGACCGGCTCGGTGGCGCATTACGTGACCGTGCTGAATGACATTACCGAGACGCGGTCCTACCAGGACGAGCTCGCGCGCCAGGCGAACTACGACTCGCTCACCAAACTGGCCAACCGCAACCTCCTCTCGGACCGCATTGCCCATGCGCTGGCGCGGTGCGAGCGGCACAAGGCGGGCGTCGCGATATGCGTGATCGGACTCGACAAGTTCCGCCTCATCAACGACGGCCTCGGCTATCCGTCTGGAAGCGAGTTGCTCGGCGAGGTGGCGGCCCGGCTGCAATCCCGATTCCGGGCAGTGGACACGATCGCGCGGGTCGGCGGGGACGAATTCGCGCTGGTCCTCGTGGATCAGGCCATCGGCCCGGAGATCGCAGGCCAGATCCAGAGGATGCTGAACGTGTTCACCGCGCCGTTTCAGGTTCAAGGGCAAGACCTTTTCGTGACCGCCAGCATCGGCGTGGCGTTGTCTCCGCAGGACGGCGCCGATGCGGAAACGCTGCTCAAGCGCGCCGAAATCGCGATGCACCGCGCCAAGGAGCACGAAGGCAATGCGTTCCAGATGTTCACCGCGGAAATGGACGCCCGCGTCACGGAGCGGGTATCCCTCGAGAACGACCTGCGGCGGGCGCTCGAGCGCGACGAATTCGTGCTCTATTACCAGCCACGGGTGGACTTCGCGTCGGGCCGGATTTGCGGTGCGGAGGCGCTGATTCGCTGGAACCACCCGCAGCAGGGCCTGATGCCGCCTTCCAGGTTCATTCCGCTTGCCGAGGAAACGGGATTGGTGACGCCGATCGGCGAGTGGGCGTTGCGGAGCGCGTGCGCGCAGACCCGGGCGTGGGAGCAGGCCGGGCTCGCGCCGATCACGATGGCCGTCAACATCTCCGCGCGCCAGTTCCGGCAGGAAGGGCTGGCGAGCCGCATTGGAGTCCTGCTCCGCGAGACCGGCCTCGAATCTCGCCATCTCGAGCTCGAGTTGACTGAAAGCGCCGTCATGCACGACGCGCAGGAGGTGATCGCGATCCTGCATGAGCTCAAGGCCATGGGGGTCAAGATCGCCATCGACGACTTCGGCACCGGCTACTCGTCGCTCTCCCACCTCAAGCGCTTCCCGATCGACTATCTCAAGATCGATCAGTCGTTCGTGCGCGGCGTGCCCCGGGACGCGGATGATGCAGCCATCATCATGGCGATCATCGCCATGGCGAGGAGCCTCGGTCTCAAACTGATCGCCGAGGGCGTCGAGACCGACGAGCAGCGCCAGTTCCTGTACCTCGCCGGATGCGAAGAGTGCCAGGGATATTTTTTCAGCAGGCCCGTGCCGGCGGAAGAATTCAGGACCCTCCTCGAAAGAAAAGTTCCGTTCCCGGGCAAATCACAACAACCGGGCGAGGCCAGCATTCTCCACTGAGCGGGAGAGCGGGAGAGCGACAGATTCCGTGAGGGCGTCAGGGCGTGAGAGCGGGAGATGGGAAAACCCAGCACGAACTTCCGATCTGATAATCTCTCAGATTTTCGATCTCCCGATCTCCCGTGTTTCTTGGCCTACGATTCACGATCCACGGCGTAACGTGTGGCTGCTCCTAAAAAACCTTCTTTTCATCCTGTTGGTGCCGGGGACGGTGGCCGGCTACATTCCGTGGCTGCTGGTTCGCAATAAGACGTTCATTTTTTCTGCCTGGACCCCGCTCGCGGCGGCAGCTTTCTTGGCCGGTGTGGTGATATTCCTGTGGTGCGTATGGGACTTCGCAGTATTTGGCCGCGGCACGCCGGCGCCGATTGATGCTCCGAAGAAGCTGGTTGTGCGGGGACTGTATCAATACGTTCGAAATCCGATGTACGTAGGAGTCCTCACCGTAATCCTCGGCTGGGCGATCCTCTTCAAGGCAGTCGAGGTTGCCGTATATGGGGTGAGCATTGCAGCGGCTTTTCATTTGTTCGTCGTGTTCTACGAGGAGCCCCGCCTCGAGAAAACGTTCGGGCTGGAATACGACGAGTACCGCTCGAGGGTCGATCGCTGGATCCCGAAGATCAAGCAGGACCAGTCAGCCGTCAGTTAGCAGCCGTCAGCATGCAGCAACTGCAAACTGCACACTGCCCACTGCCCACTGCAAACTTATTGCCCTCATCCCGCATCCCGCATCCCTCATCCCTACGTGTCGCAGAGGCGCTAAGATAGCGCATGGCCTTCGTCCAGCCGCCGCCGGAGCTGGGTAACCAGTACACGGCCGATCGCGCGCTGCGCTCGTGCCTCGCGCGGGTGCTTCCCGCCGACGTGCGGGCCGAGATCGAGTCCGGACTCAGCGCCATGGGCGAGCTGGCGGGCGGGAAGCTTTACCGCTTCCAGCTCGCCGACCGCGAGAATGAGCCGGTGCTCACGCAGTGGGACGCGTGGGGCAACCGGATCGACCGCGTCGAAGTGACGCCGCTGTGGCGCGAGGCGGAGCGCATCGCCGCCGAGCAGGGGCTCGTTGCCACCGCCTATGAGCGCAGGCATGGCATGTACTCCCGCGTCCACCAGTTCGCGCTGGTCTATCTCTTCACGCCCTCGAACGACCTCTACAGCTGCCCGCTCGCGATGACCGACGGCGCGGCGCGGGCGCTGATCGCTGCCGGCAACCGGGCGCTGATCGAGCGCGCCGTGCCGCATCTCACGAGCCGCGACCCGCGAGAGTTCTGGACCAGCGGTCAGTGGATGACCGAGGCGACCGGCGGCTCGGATGTGGGGCTGACCGAGACCATTGCGCGCCGGGAAGGCGAGCGCTGGCGGCTTTACGGCCGCAAGTGGTTCACCTCCGCGAGCACCTCCCAGATGGCGCTGACGCTCGCCCGGCCCGAAGGCAACCCGCCGGGCGGCAAGGGGCTCGCCCTGTTCTACCTGGAGACGCGCGACGCACAGGGCCGGCCCAACGGCATTCTCGTCAACCGCCTGAAGCACAAGATGGGCACGCGCAAGGTGCCGACGGCGGAGCTGACACTCGACGGCACGCTGGCGCAGCTGGTGGCGGGCACTGGCGACGGCGTAAAGAACATCGCGCCGATGCTCAATGTCACGCGCACCTGGAACTCGGTGAGCGCCTGCGCCTACGCGCGGCGCGGCCTCGCGCTCGCGCGCGATTACGCGCACAAGCGCATCGCGTTCGGCGCGCCGCTCGCCGAGAAGCCGCTGCACCTCGACACGCTGGCCGGCCTTGAAGCCGAATTTCTCGGCGCGCTGCACCTCACGTTCTTCGTGGCCGAGCTGATGGGACGCGAGGAGTCGGACAGGGCGAGCGAAGGGCAGGGGAAGCTGCTGCGGGCGCTGACCCCCATCGTCAAGCTTCTCACCGGCAAGCAGGTCGTGCAGATCCTGTCGGAGGTGATTGAGTCCTTTGGCGGAGCCGGTTACGTGGAAGACACGGGGCTGCCCATGTTGTTGCGCGATGCGCAGGTGCTGCCGATCTGGGAAGGCACGACCAACGTGCTCTCGCTCGAAACGCTGCGCGCGCTGGAGGCGGTCGGTGGCTTGGCGGTGCTCAAGCGCGAGATCGGCATCGTGCTGCGCGAAGTGCGCGAGCCGGACCTTGTGAAAATCTCGGCGCAGGTCGAGCGCGCGGTAGAACAGGCCGAGGCGTGGATCGCGAAAGCAAGAGGTGCCGAGCTCGAAGCCGGGGCGCGACGCTTCGCCATGACGCTGGGGCGGGCAATGGAACTCGCACTGCTCGCGCGCCATGCGCAGTGGTCGCTGGAACAGGAGAAGGACCAGCGCGCGCGCTCGGCGGCGCGACGGTTTGCGGCGCACGGTGTGAGCCTGCTCGCTGACATGGACGCCGCCGACTCGCGGCGTCTGGCCCGCGACGACTAAAAAGCTGAACCACAAAGGACACGAAAGACACAAAGGAAAATCGAAACTAAGAGCTGAACTGCCAAGCGCGCCGAGAACGCCAAGGAAAAACAACAAATAGACAGGATTAACAGGATTTACAGGATTAGCTACAAAACCCGATACACGACCAACGATTCACCATCCGCGGGTATTGGACTCGGTTCACGGCTCACGGATCACGATTCACGCCGTTTACGCGAGTCGAATCAGAATTCGTGAAGCACGGGCGTTGGAGTTTTCGGCGCGGAAAATTCTTGTTGCGGATTAGGCAGATACCACATCCCCGCTCCGGTCGAAAACTCACTAACGCGTAGCAATAGTATATGTATACTTGCACTAGATGCGACGTTTTGGTACCCGAACCTCGTGCTGAAGAAGAAACCAAACGCCGTGCTCAAGCGCTGCGAGTGGTGCAAGGACGATTACTGCTTGCCGGTCGACAACCTGCCGAAGGCCCCGGAAGCCCCTCACCCTGACCTTCTCCCAAAGCGAAAGGGGAGAATTCGGAGGCTCTCCCAAATGGCGAGAGAAAGGAACCTGGGACTCTCCCGAGGGACTAGGGGGAAAAATGGAGAACCAGGGCAGATGGAACTGATTTGACCGCTGGGCGTTACACTGTG
This sequence comes from Betaproteobacteria bacterium, assembly GCA_016192825.1. Taxonomy (GTDB): domain Bacteria; phylum Pseudomonadota; class Gammaproteobacteria; order Burkholderiales; family SG8-41; genus SG8-41. The sequence goes on from JACPTK010000073.1 coordinate 35,421, forward strand.
TATATCCAATGCCCGTGCGAAGATAGCGGCTCAATCAAAGGTAATACATGACGACGCTGCAAATCAGTAACTTGGGTCAGATCCGGCAGGCCCAACTGACATTCGGGGACCTGACGATGCTGGTCGGACCACAGGCGACGGGCAAGAGCATCACGCTGCAACTGCTCAAGCTGCTCGTGGACGCCGGTTACGTGCAGCACGAACTGCGTCGTCACGGGATGGACTGGGAACGCGAGCTGCCAAAGTTCTTCGATCTGTACTTCGGCGAAGGGATGAAATCCATTTGGCATGAGAACAGTGCCGTTACCTGGAACGGAAACGCCATTGACATGATAGGGCTGTTTGATCGAATGAAAAAGCGGGGCGATGAAAAGCTTTTTTTTATTCCCGCGCAAAGGGTCCTTGCGCTTCGGGATGGCTGGCCGCGCCCGTTCACCGACTACGCGCCGGGGGACCCGTTTGCCGTTCGCGATTTCAGCGAAAAACTGCGTGTGCTGGTGGAACGGGAATTCACTACCGATAGTCTCTTCCCGCAACCGAAGCGGTTGAAGAGTTCCTTTCGGGAACTGCTACAACGCGACGTATTCGCGAGTTTCCAGCTCAAGGTGGACAGGTATCGGTCGCAGAAGCGCTTGGTACTCGGAGCGGAAGCGGGGGCGGAATCACTGCCCTATATGGTGTGGTCGGCAGGACAGCGCGAATTCGTTCCGCTCTTGCTTGGGTTTTATTGGTTGATGCCGCCGACCAAGGTCGCGAAGCGCGGGAAGATTGAATGGGTGGTCATCGAAGAACTAGAGATGGGGCTGCATTCGCGAGCCATTTCCGTGGTGATGCTGATGGTTTTCGAGCTGCTTCGTCGCGGCTACAAGGTATGCATTTCGACACACTCGCCGCAGGTGCTCGAATGCGCTTGGGCATTGAATTACCTGAGGCGCTATCGCGCGCGGCCGGAAGCTCTTCTTGAAGTATTCAAGGTTCCCAGGAGTGGGGGATTGTATGAGGTGGCGGAGGCCGTACTGACCAAGGATATTCGAGCATTTCACTTCGATAGCGACTCGCAGCAAACACGGGACATCTCCAGCCTCGATCCGGAGACGGCCGAACCGGGTGTGGACGGATGGGGCGGTCTGTCCGAGTTCAGCAGCCGCGTAAATGAGGCCGTCGGTCGAGTCGCCGCGAACAGCCCGCAATGACGTTTCGGCAAGCGGTGGAGGCGACGCCTGAGATCGCCAATTCGTTCCGCGCGGGACTGCGTGCGTTGCGCGAGGTGGATCGCCAGAGAATAGCGGCCCAGCGCCCGCGTGCATTACGCGGGAGCGTGGACCTTGACAACGCGCTGGCGGAAACGTACCCGAACGCTCGAAGGTGGGATTACGCTATTGGCGTGGAGCAGACCCGTTGCCAGCAGGTATATTGGGCGGAAGTGCATCCTGCTCGAGACGATCAGATCGCGGTGATGCGCGAAAAGCTTGAGTGGCTGAAACAATGGTTGAGAGATTCAGCGGTGGCACTGAACAATCTGCCCCGAGAGTTTGTATGGGTTTCCAGTGGTGCGACAGCGATTACGCCCAACTCGCCCAAACTTCGGGCGCTCGCGGTGCGAGGACTGGTATTCAAAGGTGGTCACTTTCGAATACCTTAGAAAAAGAGAGAGAAAAAGAGTGAGAGGTAATATAGCGGCATGCAAGCAACGATGATGGACTTCCCGCTGACCCTCGCGCACATCTTCGAGCGCGCAGGGCGCCTTTTTCCCGAGTCCGAGATCGTATCGCGCATGCCGGACAAGTCGCTGCACCGCTACAAATACGCGGACTTCTACAGCCGTGCGCAGGCGCTCATCGCGGCGCTGCGGAAGCTCGGCTTGAAGCGGGGGGAGCGCGTCGCGACGCTCATGTGGAACCACCATGTGCACCTGGAGGCTTACTTCGCGATTCCCTGCATGGGCGGGGTGCTGCACACGCTCAACCTCCGGCTGAGCCCGGACGATATTGCGTACATCGCCAACCATGCGCAGGACCGTTTCCTGATCGTGGACGATGTCTTGCTCCCGCTCTACGACAAAATCCGTGCGAACACGAATTTTGAAAAAGTTATTGTGGTCCCTCTTTCAAGATCCTCCGTGCCGGCGGGACTGGAGAACTATGAAACCCTGATATCGCGTCCCCGGCCTGTGAGGCTCCCCAGGCTGAAGGAGGAGGATCCTGCCGGCATGTGCTATTCCTCCGGCACGACGGGCCGGCCCAAGGGGGTGGTGTACACCCACCGGGCGCTGGTGCTGCACTCGCTCGCTTCCGCGCTCCCCGACGTAATGGGCATCGGCAACAGCGATACGGTGACGCCGGTGGTGCCGATGTTCCACGTCAACGCCTGGGGCATTCCGTTCACCGCGGTCATGGTGGGGGCGAAGCTCGCCTTTCCCGGCCCGCACCTCGGCGCGGCGAGCCTGCTCGATTTGTACCAGTCCGAGCAGGTGACGCTCACCGCGGGCGTGCCCACGATCTGGGCCGGCATCCTGCAGGCGCTCGACCATGAGCCGTCACGCTGGAAGCTGTCCGCCGGCATGCGCATGGTGGTGGGCGGCGCGGCGGCGCCCGAATCCATGATCCGCGCCTTCGACAAGTTCGGATTGCGTGTCATCCATGGCTGGGGAATGACCGAGACGACTCCGGTTGCAGCGGTGAATTACCTCAAGCGCGGATTGGAATCGGCCGTGGCCGATGAACAATACGCGCTTCGCGCGAAACAGGGCGTGCCGCTGCCGTTCGTGGAAGTGCGCGCGATGACCGGCCAGGGCGAGGCGCCGTGGAACGGCACGACCATGGGCGAGCTCGAAGTGCGCGGCCCGTGGGTCGCGGCGGGCTATCACGATCTCGACTCGGAATTGGACAAGTGGAGCGAGGACGGGTGGTTCCGCACCGGCGACGTCGTCACCATAGATGCGCGCGGCTACATCAAGATCACCGACCGCATCAAGGACCTGGTCAAGTCGGGGGGCGAATGGATCAGCTCGGTGGACCTGGAGAACGCCCTGGTGGGGCACCCCAAGGTGGCGGAGGCCGCGGTGATCGCGGTGTCGGACCCGAAGTGGGGCGAGCGCCCGCTGGCGGTGGTGGTGCTGAAGCCGGGACAGTCCGCCACCCAGGACGAGTTGCGCGGGCACCTCGCGCCGAAGTTCGCGAAGTTCTGGCTGCCGGACGCGTTCGAGTTCGTGGCGGAAATCCCGCGCACCTCGACGGGAAAGATGCTGAAGGCTAAACTGCGGGAGCAGTTCAAAGATTGGAAACCGGGAGGGCGGTAGAGCGCGAGGGCGGGAGGGGGACAAAAGCCGTGAGGGCGGGAGAGCGAGAAAATCCGTGAGTGCGGAAGAGCGGGAGGGCGGGAGAGCGACGGAATCCGTGAGGGCGGAAGGGCGTGAAGGGGATGACGATCTTCTGTAGTTCCATCTCCCGACTTCCCGATCTCACGATCTCCCGATCTCACGACCTCCCGATCTGGGGTGAGCATATGAGCGAAAAGACGCTGCGGATAGACATAGTCTCGGATGTAGTTTGACCCTGGTGCTTCATCGGGAAGCGCAAGCTGGAGAAGGCGATAGGCCTTTACCGCGAGCGGCATCCCGATGGGCCCGAGCCGGCCGTGCGCTGGCTCCCGTTCCAGCTCAACCCGGACCTTCCCGAGAGCGGCATCCCGCGCGAGGACTACGTCGCGCGCAAGTTCGGTGCGCGCGGCAAAGGCGTCAACGAGCGCGTGACGATGGCCGGCCGGCAGGTCGGCATCCCGTTCGCGTACGAGAAGATGGAGGTCCAGCCCAATACCCTCAACGCGCACCGGCTGATGATCTACGCCGAGCGCGAGGGCAGGCAGGACGAGATGGCCGAGGAGCTGTTCCGCGCCCACTTCATCGAGGGCGCCAGTCTCGTGGACCGGGAAACGCTGGCGGACATCGCCGCGCGCGCAGGCCTGGACCGCAAGGCGGCGGCCGGCTACCTCGCCAGCGAGGAAGACCGCGCGCTGATCGCGCAGGCCGACGCCGAGGCCCGCAACGCCGGCATCGGCGGGGTGCCGTTCTTCATCTTCAACCGCAAGGTCGGCATCTCCGGCGCGCAGGACCCGGACACGCTGCTGGAAGCAATGGAACAGGCGCTGCGGGACAGCGAGGAGGTATGAGGGCGATACGATGCGGGATACGAGATGCGGGATGAGGGACGATCAGTTTGCAGTGGACGGTTTGAAGTTGCTGCATACTGACGGCTGCCGACTCTCAGCACTCAGAACTCAGCACTTATCTACTGCCAACTGACGGCTGCCGACTGCCAACTCGTCATGACGGAGACGACCACCTACCGCAACGCGCTGCAGCTCACTTCCATGCTCCTGGAGTACCGTCTCGAGTCGGTGCTCGGCGCGGGCGGGTTCGGCATGACCTATCTCGGGTGGGACACCCATCTCGAGAAGCACGTCGCGATCAAGGAGTACCTGCCGACCGACCTCGCGGTGCGCGCGCTCGACGGCAGCATCGTGCCGATCACGACCGAGCTCAAGTACAACTACCAGTGGGGCCTCGAGCGCTTCATCCTGGAGGCGCGCACGCTCGCCAAGTTCAGCCATCCCCATATCGTCCGGGTGAACCGTTATTTCGAGACGAACGGAACCGGCTACATGGTGATGGACTACGAGAAGGGCGAATCTCTCAACCAGATGCTGAAGCGCGGGCAGTCGCCGGACGAAGCAAAGCTGAAGGGCATCCTCATGCCGTTGCTCGACGGTCTGCAGGCGGTGCACGCGGCGGGCTTTCTTCACCGCGATATCAAGCCTTCCAACATCTTCGTGCGCGAAAGCGGCAGCCCGGTGCTGATCGACTTCGGCGCCTCACGGCAGGCGGTGGGCGGTGCAACCAAGAGCCTCACTTCGGTGCTCACGCCCGGCTACGCGCCCCTCGAGCAGTATACGGGCGATGGCAACCAGGGGCCCTGGTCGGACATCTACGCGATGGCGGGCGTGCTCTACTGCGCGCTCACCCAGGACAACCCGCCGGATGCGGTGAGCCGGATGAAAGCCGACACCGTGACCGGGAAGCTCGCGATGATGCGCGGGCGCGTGAGCGAGCCGTTCCTGCGTGCGGTGGAATGGGCGCTCGCGGTCGACGAAAACCAGCGCCCGCAAAGCGTGGACGAATGGCGCCGCGCGCTGCAAGGGGCGGCCGCCGCGCCGGTCACGGCGCGCCCCGGCGTTCAAACGGTCCCGATCGCGCGTCGGGACGTTGCCGTGGCGCCCGCTGGCACGGCCGCCGCCGCTCAATCCACGCCGAGGACGGAGCCGCGGCGCGTGACGCGGCCGCCACAGGAGCCGAAATCAGGCTGGCGCTGGGTCGGGATCGGAGCGCTCGCCCTGGTCGTCGTTTTTGCGGCGAGCGCATGGAACAAGCAGCGCCAGGCGGAACGGCGTGCGGCTGACGAGCTGGCCGTGGAACAGCGTGCCGCCAAGCAGCAGGAGGCTGAACGCCTGGCGAAGGAGAGGCGGGCGGCGGAGCGGCTCAGGTTGGAGGAGCGGGAGGCACGGGCACGCGAGGCCGAGCGGCGGGCGATGGAGCGGGAAACCGAGTTGCGCCGCGCGAACGAGGAGCGCTCGCGGCAGAGGTTCGCGGGAGCAGGGCCGGGCGACGTGAGGGGGGACCACCGACCCCCGCCCGAGACCTGGCGCGAGCGCCCTCCGCGCGAGCGCGACGAGCGTCCCTATCCGGATGATCACGACGGGCCGAGGCGCAGGGCGGAAGCCGACTTCCGGTCAGCCGACAGAAACGGCGATGGCTATCTGAGCCGCGAGGAGGTGGTCGGGCGGCCGTTGTTAGTCAAGGAATTCCACCGGATCGATACGAACGGCGACGGACACGTCTCGCCGGAAGAATTCATGCGTTTCCGCAAGGCGATGTTCCAAAATTTCAGGAAGTGACTGATCGGAGCATGCGGTACGCGACCCGCGGCTCCTCGGGCACCAGCGCGTCGTCCTCCGTTTCGAGCGGCGCGCCCGTGCCGGGCAGGTCGTCGAACTCGCTTATCCGAATAAATCCAAAGGCATGCGCTAGCCGCCTGATTGCAATGGTCTTTCCTGCGCCGGACGACTATACTGGAGGCGTCCGGATCGGAATTTCCAAGAACTGAATGCAACCGGCGCGCCGCACGGTCTCCCGGGATTTCGCGCCCGGGACCGCGTTGAGCGCGGCCCGATTCGCGGAGGGGGAACGATGGGACTTCGGCTCAAATTCAACCTGGTGCTGCTGGTGGTGTTCGCGCTCGGCCTGGGCGTCACCGGCTACGTTTCGTACGATCTGCTGCACAGGAACGCCCGCGACGAGGTGTTGCGCAACGCCGGCGTGATGATGGAGGCGGCGCTCTCGATGCGCGGCTACACGGTCAGCCAGATCCGCCCGTTGCTGCCCTACGATACGGAGAAGTTCCATCCGCAGAGCGTGCCGGCGTATTCGGCAACGGAGATCATGAATTCGCTGCGGAAGAAATATTCGGACTATTCCTACAAGGAAGCCGCCCTCAATCCGACCAATCCGCGCAACAAGGCGGTGGAATGGGAGACCGATATCGTCAACGCTTTTCGCAACTCGGCGGATCTGAACGAGATCTCCGGCATGCGCGAGACGCCCACCGGCCCGTCCCTTTATCTCGCGCGCCCGTTCCAGATCAAGGACAAGGCCTGTCTCTCCTGCCATACCACGGCCGCCGAAGCGCCGCCCGCGATGGTCAGGATCTACGGGCCCAGCAACGGTTACGGCTGGAAGCACAACGAAATCATCGGCGCGCAGATCGTTTCGGTGCCGATGGCGCTGCCGATCCGGAACGCGAATCGGGCGTTCTTAACCTTCATGGGTTCGCTCACGGTGGTGTTCGTGGTCCTGTTCGTCATTCTCAACATCATGATGAGCGCGCTGATCGTGCGGCCGATCACGAGCATGTCGGAGTCCGCCAACGAGATATCCACCGGCAACATGGAGATCCCCGAGTTCGCCGAAAAAGGCGGCGACGAGGTGGCGCTGCTGGCGAAGTCGTTCAACCGCATGCGCCGCAGCCTGGAGAAGGCGATCGAGTTGATCGAGAAAAAGTGACTGATGCGGCGTGACTGGCGAGGCGTGACCGATGAATCGTGACTGGTGATTCGTGATTAGTGATGGGTTCTTGATTTATATCTGGCGACTTGGCGTTCTTGGCGGTGAGGGGTTGGGTTTCTAGCCATGTCGGAAGCGACCCACGCGCTGCCCGCCGGCTACGCACTGCACGAGTACCGCATCGACGCGGTGCTGGGCACCGGCGGCTTCGGCCTGACCTACCTCGCCACCGACGGCAACCTCAATCTCAAGGTGGCGCTCAAGGAGTACCTGCCAAGCGACTTTGCTTCCCGCAACGAGGACAGCACGGTACAGCCCAAGTCGGGCGATACGACCGAGTCGTTCCAGTGGGGGCTGCAGCGCTTCATGGACGAGGCACGCACGCTGGCCTCCTTCCGACATCCCAACATCGTCCGGGTAATGCGCTTCTTCGAGGCAAACCGCACCGGCTACATGGTGATGGAGTTCGTCGAGGGCAAGCCGCTTTCGGAATGGATCGGCGCGCGCCGCCCGTTGCCGCAAAAAACGCTGCAGGTGCTCTCCGGATCGCTGCTCGACGGCCTGGAGGTGATTCACAAGTCGGGCTATCTCCACCGCGATATCAAGCCCGCCAACATCTTCATCCGGGACGACGGCAGCCCGGTACTGCTCGACTTCGGATCCGCACGGCAGCTGCACGGCGGCAACCAGGAGTTGACCGCCGTGGTCTCGCCCGGCTACGCGCCGCTCGAGCAGTATCACGCCCACGGCAATCAGGGCCCGTGGAGCGACCTCTACGCCTTCGGCGGCGTGCTGTACTGGATGCTGACCGGCAACAAGCCAGTGGAAGCCGCCGCCCGCGTGCGCCAGGACATCCTGCCGCCCGCCACGAAGGCGGCCGAGGGGCGGGGCTACACGTCCGAATTCCTGGCGGCGGTGGATTGGGCGCTCAGGCCGCACGAGGACGAGCGGCCGCGGAGCGTCGCGGAGTTCAAGCGGACGCTGATTGGAGGCGCGCCGTCCGTCCCGGCGGATCGCACCATTCCACTGACCGCAGGGTCCGAGCCGACGGTGATCGCGCGCCCCGCGGATGCGGGCGGCGTAACGGGAATGACCGGCGTCGCGCTCGACCGCGAGCAGGTGAAGCGCGTCGAGGCGGAGCTGGCCCGGCACATCGGCCCGATCGCGCCCGTGGTGGCACGCAACGCCGCCAAGAAAGCGCTGTCCATTCCCGCGCTCGTCGAAGCCGTCGCGGGAGAGATTGCCGATGAGAAGGCGCGCGCGGCGTTCGTCCGGAAATTCTCGGGCGGGGAATCCTCGAGCCGGCCCGTCAGCCAGCCGGTCAGCGCGCCGGCGCTCACCGTTTCCCAGAAGTTTTCCGCCGAGACGCTGCACAAGGCGGAAACGGCGCTCGCGCAGCACATCGGCGCGGTCGCGAAGGTGGTGGTCAAACGCGCGGCAGCGAAGGCGCGCGACGAGGCCGAGCTCTATCTTCTCATCGCCGACGAGATCAAGGACCCAGCCGAGAAGAAGGCCTTTGTGCGCAAGGCGGTTTCGATCTCAGGTCGGCCCGGCAGCCACTAAGTTTTTTGCCCGGCTCCGCCCGGGCGCACCCCGCGCGGCTTAATCCAGGTAGCGGGCATCCCACTGGACATACAACTCGTACGCCGCTGCTTTCATGGCGTACTTGTCCGGGTAGTCCTTGGGGTCCAGCGGATCGTGCACGTAGAAGTTGGCGCGGTTGTTTACGGTGGTCACCATGTGCCAGAGCTTGTGCGGCAGCCGATAGGGCGGTTGCCACTCGAAATCGTCCTGGGCCTCGTAGTGCAGGAACACCGGCAGGATCGGGACTCCGGTGCGCATCGAAACCTCGAAGGCTCCGGATTTAAACTCCTTGAACAGCCGGCGCCCCTTGCAGCCGCCTTCCGGGTAGAGGGCGATGTTACGGCCCGCGTTGACGGCTTCCACCATCGTCTCGATGATCTGCTGCCGCGACTCGGGATCGTCGCGGTCCACGAACAGCGTCCCGGCCGCCTTTGCGATCCGGCCCGCGATGAACCAGTCCTGGACCTGAAGCTTCGCCAGCGACACCACGTCGAATACCGCGGGGATGCCGATGTCTTCGAACGCCGACGGGTGATTGGCGATGAGGATGTAGCGCTTCGGCAGCCGCCGGCGGTGTTTCTGATGCACCCGCAGGTCGACGTCGAGCGCGCGCACGAAAGTCCGGCACCAAAGCTTGAACAGGCGGGCCACGGGGTGAGTGCCGCGCCATGGCAGCCAGGACAGGACGTACACCAGCGCGGTCACCAGAAGGAAATCAAACCAGGCGACGAATTTGCGTATCAAGCGCAGCAGCAACTGCATGATGCCGGTCCCTGTCCTGTACCGATATCCCTATGGTAAATCATGTTTCGCGCAAGGCGTGCCCGGGGACGGTCAACGGGAATCCAGAAACGCCCGCACCGCCGTGACCTGGTCCTCCGCCATCAGCGCCGGCGCGTGGCCGATGCCCTCGAATTCGATCAGATCCGCCTTCGGACCGCGCCGGGTCATGGCGAGGGCCGTGTCCTTCGACAGCAGATCGGACTGCGCGCCGCGAAGCAGCAGGGTGGGGCAGGCGACCGTGTCCCAGAATTTCCACAGATCCACGTCGGCGAGCGGCCCTTTCTGGAACGGGATGCCGATGCCCGGGTCGTGGCACAGGCCCCAGGAACCGTCTTCATGCTGTTTCGCGCCGGTCACGGCGAGGTGCCGCCATTGCGCGTCGGTAAGCGGGCCGAACGGCGCCAGCACCACGCGCACCATGGCCTCGAGTTCCTCGAAGGACCCGAAGCGCGGGGTCTTGCCGACATAGGCCGCAATGCGCTCCTGCGCCGCCCTGGGGATGATCGTGCCGACGTCGTTCAGCACCAGTTTCCGGATAGGCGACCCGGCGCGCGAGGCGAGCAGCATGCCGATGATGCCGCCCATCGAGGTGCCTACCCAGTAGATCGTTCTCGGCTTGTCGCCGGCCGTGACGCGCGCAATCAGCGCCGCCATATCGGCGCAGTACTGGGGATAGGCGTAATCCTCCTTGGCCTCAAGCCAGTCGCTCTTTCCGCGGCCCGCAAAATCCGGGCAGACCACGCGGAAGTCCGGCAGCAAGGCCTGCGCGAGAACGTCGAAATCGCGGCAATTACGCGTCAGCCCGTGCGCGCAGATGACGATTCGCCCGGCATCCGGGCTGCCCCAATCGAGGTAGTGGAGGCGGTGAAATCCCTTGCTGTCCAGTCCGAGGATGTAATCGCTGTTCATGGAAGATCGCGAAGCGCCGACGGGCATTATACGAGCGTCTCCGATGCCCGCCGCGCGCCTCAAAGCATGAACAGCCCCCCGCTGAGGGCGCCGACGAAGATGACGAGGTGCACCCAGCTCCAGTTGCGGTAGCGCGCCCCGAGCTTGTCGGGCATCTCGTTGGCGACCAGGAACAGACGGCCGTCGGCTGGCTTGCGCATCAGATGGACCCCTTCCACTGAGCGCGACTGCAATTCGGAATGGCGCTTTCGCACCTCGCGCTTCGCCTGCAGCCGGGCGAGTTCCCACTCCTTGAGGTCGACCTTGCCGTCCTTGTTTAGGTCGAAGCGCTCGTGCAACCGCTTCGGGTCGTCCTTCCATTCGGCCAGAAGCGCGCCCACGTCGGCTCGTTCCTCGCGCACGGCTACCGCCGCCGCCCCGGCCGTGCTGAATTCGCCGAGGGCGTAGAGAATCCCTTTCGGCAGCAACAGCCATTCGCTGTACCGGCGGTTGCCTTCCGTCCACGAGTTGTGGCCCTGGGTGAGGATTTCCGCACCGTCAGGTGAAATGACGCACTGGCCGGTGTCGTCCACCAGGAGGAACTGCTCTGTGCTCTTGCCGCTGTCCACGGTGCGCCACTTGTCCTTCGAGTCCCTTTCATCGATCTGGTAGGCATACCAGCAGCATGACGTCTTGCTCAGGCAACTTTGGACCGGCACGCCGGGCAGCATCTCCGATTTGCCGAACAGCTCGACATAGCCTTGCGCGGCGGAAGCGACCTTGGAAGTGGGCAGGTCGTGAATCTGCCTGTAGCGGCGGTAGTTGCCGGCCCAGGCGAAGAAGCTCACCGCAGACATGGCGAGCAGGGCGTACGGCCAGACTTCCGCGGTGTCGGCCTGGAGCGCGAGGGCGATGATGACGAAATGAAAGGCGCCCGAGAGCCATCCGGGCTGGTGCAGCCGGGACTCGAACATTCAGCGTGCCGGGCGTGAACGCCCGCGGTCAGGACTTGAACAGCCTGCCAACGTCCACGTCGGCCTTTTCCTCCGCCGTGAACTCGAGCAGCTGCGCCGGCTTGAAATTGAACATCCCGGCGACGATGGAGTCCGGGAACTGCTCGATGCGCACGTTGTTGATGTTGACCGATTCGTTGTAGAACTCGCGCCGGTCGGCGATGGCGTTCTCCAGGCCGGAGATGCGGGTTTGCAACTGCTGGAAGGTCTGGTTGGTCTTGAGATCGGGGTAAGCCTCGGCCAGCGCGAAGAGGTTGCCGAGCGTGGCCCGCAGGGCGCCTTCCGCCGGGCCGAGCGCGGCAATGTTCTGCTGCTCGCGGGCCGTGAACACCTTGGAGCGCGCCTCCATCACCTTGGTGAGGGTCTCCTGCTCGAATTTCATGTACTGCTTGCAGGTTTCGACCAGCTTGGGCAGCTCATCGTGGCGCTGCTTGAGCAGCACGTCGATGTTGGCCCAGGCCTTGGAGACATTGTGCTTCACCTGGACCAGGTTGTTGTAGAGCATGACGGCGTAAACCACGACCACCAGCAGCACGCCCAGCACAATGATGGTTCCGATCCCCATGGCGCCTCCCCTGGGAGCGAATGACGCCGGAATTCTATACCACCGGCATGGCCACAACCATGATCCGCGGCGAGCGCAACACGGGCCGTTGCCGCGCGTCCGTTTCACGCGGGGCCGAATGCAGATGTCCTACAAACATGCCTTTCCCCAGGAGCGGCACATTGCAGAGCGTCTGCGTCTTCTGTGGCTCGAATGCGGGTGCGGGTGAGGCCTATGCCGAGGCGGCGCTCGCGGCGGTGTGCCACGTGATCGGCGTCACGCCGCGGCGGCTGCTGGAAAGGGAGTGAGCAAATGGATGGGCCGCGCGAGCTGACCGGCGCGCGCCGGATTTCCGCTCGCTTATGCAGGCATAAGTAATTCCGCACGCAAGGTCGGGATTGTCCGCGTAGAATCATGTGGATGCGCTCGTTCCCGGACGCGCGCCTCCGCCGCATGAGCACCCCATCCACCGACACCGTTGCGCCTCGCACCGAAACCCGCAATACCACCTGCTACATGTGCGCGTGCCGCTGCGGCATCCGCGTCACGCTGAGGGACGGCGAGGTCCGCTACATCGAAGGCAATCCCGAGCATCCGCTCAACAAGGGCGTGATCTGCGCCAAGGGCGCGTCCGGCATCATGAAGCAGTACTCGCCGGCGCGGCTGACGCGCCCCCTCAGGCGCAAGCCGGGCGCCGAACGCGGCGAGTCGGAATTCGAGGCGATTTCGTGGGACGAGGCCTTTTCCTTGATCGAAGAGCGCCTCGCGAAGATCCGCGCGACCGACCCGAAGCAATTCGCCCTGTTTACCGGTCGCGACCAGATGCAGGCGCTGACGGGTCTGTTCGCGCGCCAGTTCGGCACGCCCAACTACGCCGCGCACGGCGGCTTCTGCTCGGTCAACATGGCGGCGGGCATGATCTACACCATCGGCGGCTCGTTCTGGGAATTCGGCGGCCCGGACCTCGAGCGCGCGAAGCTTTTCGTGATGATCGGCACGGCGGAGGACCATCACTCGAATCCGCTCAAGATCGCGATCTCGAAGTTCAAGCGCAACGGCGGGCGCTTCATCTCGGTGAACCCGGTGCGCACCGGCTATTCGGCGATCGCGGACGAGTGGGTGCCGATCCGGCCCGGCACCGACGGCGCGCTGCTGCTCGCCTTGTGCCACGAAATCATCCACGTCGGGCTCTACGACCGCGAATTTCTGGCGCGCTACACCAATGCCGGCTACCTCATCAACCTGGACGCGGCGGCGGACGATTACGGCCTGCCGGTGCTGGACCGCACGAAAAGCGAGGAGATTCCGGAATATCCGCGCCACAAGCTGTGGTGGGACCGGCACACGCAGCGGCCCGTGACATGCCACCTGCCGGACGCCGATCCGCACCTGCTCGGTGAATTCCGGCTGCCCGACGGCGTGGCGGTCAAGCCCGCGTTCCAGCTGCTCATGGACCGGGTCAAGGACTACACCCCGGAGTGGGCGGAAGGCATCACCGGCATCCCGGCGCAGACGATACGGCGGCTGGCGCACGAGATGGGGGTCACGGCGCGCGACCAGAAAATCGAGCTGCCGATCGCGTGGACCGATTCCTGGGGCGTCGAGCACGAATCGGTGACCGGGAATCCGGTGGCGTTTCACGCGATGCGGGGGCTGGCGGCGCATTCCAACGGCTTCCACACCGTGCGGTCGCTGGCGATCCTGATGTCGCTCCTTGGCACCATCGACCGCCCGGGCGGCTTTCGCCACAAGGCGCCGTTCCCGCGCGGCATTCCGCCGCTCGCGAAGACGCCGAAGGGCCCCGAGGGCGTGCAGCCCGGAACGCCGCTGGGCGGGCTCGCGCTCGGCTGGCCCGGCACGCCCGACGACCTGTTCGTCGACGGCGAGGGCGCACCAGTGCGCATCGACAAGGCGTTCTCGTGGGAGTACCCGCTGGCGGTGCACGGCCTCATGCACAACGTCATCACCAACGCCTGGCGCGGCGATCCCTACCGCATCGATACGCTGATGATTTTCATGGCGAACATGGCGTGGAATTCGACCATGAACACGGTCGAGGTGCGCCGCATGCTGAACGACCGCGAAGCGACCGGCGAGTACAAGATCCCGTTCATCGTCGTCTGCGACGCCTTCCAGTCGGAGATGACCGCGTTCGCGGATCTCGTGCTGCCCGACACGACCTATCTCGAGCGCCACGACGTGATGTCGATCCTCGACCGCCCGATCTCGGAGTTCGACGGACCGGTCGATTCGGTGCGCGTCCCGGTGGTGCCGCCGAAAGGGGAGTGCAAGCCGTTCCAGGAGGTGCTGATCGAGCTCGCGGGCCGGCTCAAGCTCCCGGCGTTCGTCAACCCGGACGGCTCGCGCAAGTACCGCGACTACCCCGACTTCATCGTCAATTTCGAGACCGAGCCGGGCTCGGGCATCGGGTTTCTCGCCGGCTGGCGCGGCAAGGGCGGCGAGAAATTCATGCACGGCGAGCCCAATCCACGTCAGTGGGAGATGTACGCGCGGAACAACTGCGTGTTCCAGCACCGGCTGCCGCGGTCGTACCAGTACATGCGCAACTGGAACCAGGGCTATCACGAGTGGGCGCAGCGCACCCGCCTGCGCCGCTATGCCGAGCCGATCGTCATCCAGATCTACTCGGAGGTGCTGCAGAAATTTCGGCTGGCGGCCCAGGGCAAGGGCCGCTACCGCAAGCGGCCGCCGGCGCACCTGCGGCGGCGCATCGAGACCTACTTCGACCCGCTGCCGTTCCATTACGCGCCATTGGAGTCGCAGGTCACCGACAGCACGACGTATCCGCTGGCCGCAATCACCCAGCGGCCGATGGCGATGTACCACTCGTGGGATTCCCAGAACGCCTGGCTGCGGCAGATCCATGCCCACAACTATCTCTTCGTCAATCCCGGGACCGCGCGCGCACGGAACGTCGAAGACGGCGGCTGGATCTGGGTCGAGTCGCCCCACGGGCGCGTGCGCTGCCTGTGCCGCACGAGCGAAGCGGTGGAGCCGGGCACGGTGTGGACGTGGAACGCGATCGGAAAGGCGAAAGGTGCGTGGCACCTTTCGCCTGATGCAAATGAATCGAAAAAAGGCTTCCTGCTGAATCATCTGATTGCGGACGAATTGCCCGTAGCAGGCGATGGCGGGCGGATTTCCAACTCCGATCCGGTGACCGGACAGGCCGGCTGGTACGACGTGCGGGTGCGGATCTACCCGGCGGCGCCGGGCGAGCCGCAGGAGAGCTGGCCGCAGTTCGACCGGGTCAAGCCCGCGCCGGGGACCAGCGCGGCGCGGCGCCTGTGGCAGGCGTTCGTCGCCGGCAAGGGGGAATTCAAATGACCCAGCTCGCCCTGGTCATCGACCTCAACGTCTGCGTCGGCTGCCATGCCTGCGTCACGAGCTGCAAGGAGTGGAATACCTCCGGGGCGGCGGGATTCCTGTGCGACGACCGTCCCTACGACCGCGACCCCACCGGGACATTCTTCAACCGGGTGCAGACCTTCGAGGTCGGCGAATATCCGGACACCCAGACCGTGCATTTCCCGAAGTCCTGCCTGCATTGCGAGGACCCGCCCTGCGTCCCGGTGTGCCCGACCGGCGCGAGCTACAAGCGCGCCGAGGACGGCATCGTGCTGGTGGACTACGACAAGTGCATCGGCTGCAAGTATTGCGCCTGGGCCTGCCCGTACGGGGTGCGCGAAGTCGACGAGCATCAGAAGGTCATGAAGAAATGCACGCTGTGCGTGGACCGCATCTACGACCAGTCATTGCTTGAAGCCGAGCGCAAGCCGGCGTGCGTGATGGCCTGTCCGACCAGCGCGCGCCTCTACGGCGACATTCACGATCCGGAATCGGTCGTGTCCAAGGCGATACGCGAGCAGGGCGGGTATGCGCTGATGCCCGAATGGGGCACCCGGCCGGCAAACCATTACCTGCCAAGGCGCAAGACCGAGATTCGCATCCACAAGGATGAACTGGAGCGTGCCGACAACCCCCTGAAGATCGACGGGCTGCTGCCGAAACCGGGCGTCAAGGAGCCGGCGCTGGATGATGTCACTTCGTGGTAATGGGTGAGTAATCACGGGGCGTGGCTCAGCGTTCGTCCAACACTTTTTTGACGTTGACGTGACGGGGGCTCAGCGTTCGTCCAACACTCATGATTCACCCTGGAATGGTTTGTGGATTCGATGATAGGGGATGGTGTTCAACAAGGGCTGTTCGCC
>JACPTK010000070.1 GCA_016192825.1 Betaproteobacteria bacterium
CGCAAACGATGGATGAACCAGTAGCAAGTTCGTTCGTTGGCAATGATGTGACGGTAGTCGTAAAGCCCCATGAGAGCACCTCCAGGGCCTTACCCTACCAGTGAGGTTCTTACCCATTAAGTGGAACGTTCCCTTTACGTATTGGTTATTCTCAGTAGTGTCCGGTTGATCGAAAATCGGTTAATCGCAAGTGATTGACACGGCGTACAAATATGTCGATTTCAGTGTGTCACCGATTTCGACGTCGGGTCAAAAGCCGCCATGATTAATTTCAATCACTTGCGAGCAGAAAAATGCCAATTTTCGATTTAACCGGACAGCAGTGGGTTATTCTATCTACTCCGCACGTTCCTAAATCGTGCAGAACGGAATAGGAAGGCGAAATTTGTCGAGCGTGGCCGCCGATCGCCTCGTCCGCCGCGTTGCCGATCGCTTCCTGGATGATGTGGGTGGGGTCGGCGGTCCGGGTATACATCCCCGGGAGCCGCTGGACGGGCTCGATGCCCCGGAGTTTCTTGACTGAACTTTCGTCGTACCGTTTTGCCATTCGCTTCGCGATCTCCGGATATGGGCCCCCGGGTATTTTAACTCTCTGTTAATCAAAGTACTAGTCCCCAATCCGAGGGATGAGGGATGAGGGAGGGGGGAGGAGGGAGGAGAGATGAAGTAGAACGAACTCCGTGACTTTACGACGTGCCGGGTGACGAGCGGGTTGCGCGACGGATGACGCTCAAAGTTATACTTGCCGGCGACCCCGCCATAGCGGTAACGGAGGAAGCCATGCCGGCCTTGCCCAAGTGGGAACTGAGTCATATCGGCCTGTTCGTGACCGACATGGACCGGATGCGCGACTTCTACACCCGGCTCCTCGGCTTCTCGGTAATGGACGCGGGCGAGATGGGGGACGCTCCGCGCCGCGTCCGCCTCACGTTCCTCAGCAAGGACCCGAAGGACCACCATCAGATCGTGCTCGTCTCCGGGCGCGAGCAGGGCACGCGGTCCACGGTCAACCAGATCACGTACCGCGTCGCCTCGCTGAAGGAGGTGAGGGCGATGCACGACCTCGCGGTCGCCAACAAGGTGGAGGGGGTCGACCCCGTGGACCACGGCAACGCCTGGTCGGTCTACTTCCTGGATCCCGAGGGCAACCGGCTCGAGTTCTTCTGCGACACGCCCTGGCACGTCCAGCAGCCCCACCGCGTGGCGCTCGACTTCTCGCTCTCCGACAAGGCGATCAGAGAGGCGACGCGCAGGCGTATCGCGAACGACCCGACATTGCTGCCGTTCGGGAAGTGGCGCGAGAAGAAGCGCCGCGAGCTGGGGCTCGCCGCATCTCGGCCGCGGCGGCAGCGCAAGCGGGCGTGATGGCGGGGAAAGCCGCTGGCTACTGGAAGGCCTTGGGCACGCCCAGCACTTTCACCGGATCGGCATCCGGCCTCAGACCCATGAGCTTGATGAGTTCCGGCCGGATCTTGCTCCACTCCTGCCGGGCGAGCGCCTTGCCCGATTGCGTGCGGGCCTCGTCGAACAGCCGCTGGAACACGTAGTAGACGACGTGTGCTTCTTCCACGGTGCGCTTCGCGCCCCAGCGCTTGGCGGCAAGCACGCGCCACTTGCTGCCCGCCGGCACCACGGATTCTCCTTGCGCAGGCGCGCCACCAGGTCGGACGCCTGTTTCAGGACCTTGGCATCGGTCAGGACCATCGGACGCTCTTCCTTGCTGATGTTGTGCAGCAGGTCGGTCGCGATGGCCAGCTTGCGGTCCGCGCGACGCAGCTTCATGTCCGTCGCCATCCGCTGCGCGAGCGCCGAGCATACCCGGTTGTGCAGGATGTCCTGCGACGGGTCCTTGAGCTGGCGCGCGGACGTTTCGATCATGAAAATTCCCGCAGGTCTTGTTGAATCCTTTTCATTGGCTTTTCGCGACGGGCGGACCGCGGCGCGCTCCGAAATCGCAGCGGCAAAACCTTGTATACTTTTGTCGTTGATTCGTCCCTCGAGGCCCCCATGATCGTCGACACGCACGTCCACATCTACAGCTTTCCGTCGTTTCGCGACCTGAGCAAGCACATCCGGACGATGGAGGACGCGATCGCGTTCCGCACGCGCTACCCCGACCTCTACCAGTGCAACAATACGGAGGCGCCGGTCGACAATACCGATGACCTCGTCGCCGACATGGACCGCAACGGAGTCGACTTCGCGCTGGTACAGGCGCGCGCGGGCTACGTGTCGAACGACCTCGTCGCGGCGGCGGCGAAGCGGCACCCGGCGCGCATGGTCGCGCTGGCGCGGGTGGGCCACGACCAGGAGGCGGCGGGCTATCACGAGGATCCCGGCCCGACCCGCGAGGCGGCGCCGGCCGAGCTCGAGCGCTGCCTGGGCTCGCTGGGGATGAAGGGCGTGGGCGAAACCTTCGTGCGGGCGCTCACCGATCACGTGAACCCGGAGAAGATTGCCAAGGACCTGTCCGGCATCATGCGCGTGGTGGAGAAGCACGGGGTGCCGATCCAGTTTCCGACCGCGTGGTCGCAGTTCCCGGGCGGCCTGTTCTACGGCGACCCGCTGTGGGCCGACGAGGTTGCGGCGCGCTTTCCGAAGGTGCCGGTCATCCTGACCAAGATGGGCCGGAGCATCACGCGCTATTTCGACAGCGCCATGACGGTGGCGATGCGCAACGTCAACATCCACTTCGACGTGGTCGGGACCAGCCCGCAGCACCTGCGCTTCGCCATCGACAAGCTCGGCGCCGACCGCATCCTGTTCGGCACGGACTGGTCGGCGACGTGGCGCTGGCTGAGCGTGCCGGCGACGCTGCACCAGATCCGCATGAAGGTCCTGGACGACGCGAAGCTGACCGGCGCGGAGCGCGAGCAAATACTCTGGAAAAACGCCGCGCGGCTGTTCAAGCTGGAATCGCACCTGCGGAGCGCGGCGAAGGCCGCGGCGTGATGAGTCTGCGGTAAAAATCCTGTCCAATTCTTTTCGTCAGACGGGTTTTAACAACAGGCCGAGGAGGAAAACATGAACCGACGCAAATTGCTGGCATACGCACTGACCGCGGCGGCCGCGCTGTCGCCGCTCGGGGCCCACGCGCAGGCGCAATACCCCGCGAGGCCGATCCGGCTGGTCGTTCCCTTCCCGCCTGGGGGCGTGATGGACATCGTCGCCCGCCTGTGGTCGGGAAAGGTGGGGCCGTCGCTCGGCACGATCGTCGTGGACAACCGCGCCGGCGCGGGCGGCACCGTCGGCGCGGGAGAAGTCGCGCGCAGTCAGCCCGACGGCTACGCGATCCTGGTCGGCAACACCAGCACGCAGGTGCTCAACCCAGCGGTGATGAGCCGCCCGCCGTACAACCCGGTCAGGGACTTCGTGACGATCGACATCGTTGCGATCACGGCGACGTCGATCATGATTCACCCGTCGCTGCCCGCGCGCAACCTGAAGGAGCTCATCGCCTACGCCCGGGCGAACAAGGGCCGGCTGTCATACGGGTCGGCCGGGGCGGGGACCATCACGCACCTCGCCGGCGAGATGTTCAAGCAGCGCGCCGGCGGCCTCGAGATTCTGCACGTTCCGTACAAGGGCGTGGGCTTGGCCGTCAACGACCTCGTGAGCGGCTACATCCCGATGATGACGCCGAACGTGAACGCGCAGTTGCTCAACCTGCACGAAGCCGGGAAGGTGCGCATCCTGTCGGTGAATGCGCCGGCGCGCCTCAAGGCGGCTCCCGCCATACCGGCCACGATCGAGTTTTTGCCGGACATGATCGCGCAGCTGTTCATCGGGCTGTTTGTGCCGGCCGGAACGCCGCCCTCCGTCGTCGAGCGGATTTCGCAGGTTTCGCGCAGGGCGCTCGCCGATGAAAGCTTTCAGAAGACCCTGATCAAGTCCGGGTTCGAGCCGGTGCTGGACTCCAGCCCCGAGAAAGCGCAGCGCTTCGTCAACCAGGAGCACGACCGGCTCATGCCGGTGATCAAGGCCACGGGCTTCAAGCTCAATTGAGCCGCGACGATGATCGGGGCGAGGCCGGCGGGATGCGGGATTGAGGCCGTGACGCGGCCGCCGTGACCGGAGTCCGCCCATGACGACCCGGGTCATTCCGACGACCTGCAGGGAATGTTCGGTCCGGTGCGGCGCACGCGTTTACGTCGACGGCGATCGCGTCGTGCGCATCACCGGGAATCCGGACCACCCGGGCTCGCGCGGCGCGTTCTGCGTGAAGGGCGTGAACGCGCCCATCGCAGCGCGCGAGCACGCGGATCGCCCGCTCCACCCGGTGCGCCGCGCCGGCGATCGCGGCGGGGGCAAGTGGCGGCGAATCTCGTGGGAAGAAGCGTTCGACGCCATCGCCGAGGGCATCGGTCGCATCAAGGCCGAATACGGCGCGACCGCGATCGCGGGCGCCGTGTCCAATCACTTCGTGAGCCGCGGTGTCGCGATGACGCAGCTCCTGCGCAGCATCGGCTCGCCGAATTACATGATCAACCAGGACCTGTGCCAGGGCTGCCGCTACACGGCCGCGCTGCTGACCGGCGCCGGCGCGCAGCCGGGCAGCGAGCTGCCGAAAGCGCGTTGCATTCTCGTGATCGGGAAGAGCCCGTCCGATTCGAGCGTGGTGCAATGGATGCACATCAAGAAAGCCAGAAAAGCCGGCGCGCAGCTCATCGTCGCGGACCCCCGGCGCACGCAGATCGCCAGGGCCGCGGACCCGTGGTTGCAGGTCAAGCCGGGCACCGATGCCGCGCTGGCGCTGTCGATGATCAACGTGATCTTCAGCGAGAGCCTGCAGGACCACGAGTTCGTCGCTAACTGGTGCACCGGGGCCGAGCGCTTGCGGGAGCGGGCGGCGCAATATCCGCCCGCGGTCGGCTCCGCGATTACCGGCGTGCCCGCCGAAGCCATCACGAAAGCAGCGCGGACTTTCGCCACGACGAAGCCCGGATGCCTCATTCTGGGACACGGAATCGACGCGCAGGCAAACGGCGTCAGGACCACGATGGGGTTTCACGCGCTGCTTGCGCTCACAGGCAATCTCGACCGGGAAGGCACCAACCGTCCCGCCAAGCAGCAGAGCGGATTCCGCGACTACTTCGGCATCATCGGCGACCCCGCGTTCCGGCTGCCCGGGGATATCGAGCGGACGATCATCGGAGGGGAACAGTATCCGCTCTGGTCCGGGCCCGACAGCTGGTCAAAGTCCTCGCACAACCCGTCGCTCCTGCGCGCCGTGTTGACCGGACGTCCCTACCCGGTCAGGGGACTCTACGTCAGCGGCGTGAACATCGTGTGCACGTATCCCGATATCCGGAACACGATCGCGGCGCTCCGGAAGCTGGATCTCCTGGTCGTGGCGACGGACCACGTCACGCCGACGGCGGAGCTGGCCGATTTCGTGCTTCCGAAGACGACGCTGCTCGAGGAAGAGGACGTGTCGGTGGACCAGAGCGCGCCCTGTCTTGCGGTGGTGCAGCGGGCGCTGCCCCCCAAGGGCGAAGCGCGAAGCGACGTCGATATTGCAGCCGGGCTCGTGAACGCGCTGCGCAGCAAGGGGCTGCTGGACTTCGAGCTTTTTCCCTGGAAGGGCCATCGGGACTTCATCGACTTCCAGCTCGAGGGGAGCGGCGTCACCTTCGACGAGCTTTGCGCAAAGGGATATCGACCCATCGCCACGGGTTACGAGGAATACCGCAAGAAGGGGTTCAGAACGCCGAGCGGGAAGATCGAATTGTGCCCCGAGCGCCTGGAGAGGATCGGCCACGACCCGCTGCCCGGGCACGTTCCGCCCGGCTACTCGCAACCGCCGGCGGGATTCGACCTCGTGCTCCTTACCGGAATTCGCAGCATGGCGTATCACCATTCCCGGTTCAGAAACCACGCGTGGGCGCGCAAGATCCAGGGCGCTCCGGAACTGCGGATCCATCCGAAGACCGCCGAGCGCCGCAACATCCGCCGGGATGACTGGGTTTGGGTCACGACGCCGGGCGCGTCCGGAAGGGCGTTGCTCAGGGCCTGGATTACCGAGGACGTTCCGGAGGACGTCGTCGCAACCGGCATGGGTTGGTGGTATCCGGAGATCCAGGGACCGGATCACGGCGCGCTCACCTTCAACATCGACGTCGCCATTCCCTATGGACCGCCCTGGGATCCGATCTCAGGTTCGGCGGAGGCGCGCAATACGGCCTGTCGAATCACTCGCGCCGAGCCGGACGAAATCCCCGGTATTCCCGGCATTGCCGGTTAGAAGGGATTCGCAAAGCTTGCCGGGGCGGCCCTGGCTGCAACGGACAGGAACAAGGTGGCTCGGTCAGTCGAACGACAGCTTGCTTGCCTTCACCACCTTTCGCCATTTGGCGAGTTCCGCCTGGATGTGCCTGGCGAGTTCCTCCGGCGTGCTCACGTCGGGGTCGGATCCCACGGCCGCGAGTTGCTGCGCCACCTTGGGCGTGCCGACCACCTTGGCGGTCGCGGCGTGGAGCTTCGAGATGACGTTCTTCGGCGTGCCGGCGGGCGCCAGGAGCGCGAACCACTGGACTGCCTCGTGACCGGGCAGCGTCTCGGCGACCGTCGGTAGTCCGGGAAATGTCTTCGAGCGTTTCTTGCCGCTGGTGGCGAGTGCTCTTAGTCGTCCCGTGCTCGTAAACGGCACCACGCCCGGGCCGCTGCCGAAGTACACCGACACTTCGCCGGCCACAGTCGCGGTAACTGCCGGACCGCCGCCCTTGTACGGCACGTGCACCATGTCCACGCGCGCGAGCAGCTTGAAAAGCTCGGCGGCCAGCTGCGCCATGGAACCGTTGCCGGCGGACGCGAAGTTGACCTGTCCCGGCCGGCTTTTGGCGAGCGCGATCAGGTCAGTGACCGATTTCACCGGCAGCGACGGATGCACGACGAGGACGTAATCGGAGGTGGCAACCAGGCCGATCGGCGCGAAATCCCTCACCGTGTCGTAAGCCAGCTTCGCCCCGGATGCCGGGAGGATCGCGTTCGGCGCCACGGTGCCCATCACCAGGGTATAGCCGTCGGGTGCAGCTCTCGCCCCCAGCTCGGTGCCGATCCGGCCGCTCGCGCCGCCGCGGTTGTCCACGATGACCTGCGTGCCCAGCTCCTCGGTAAGCGCCTGGGCGAGGATGCGGCCGGTCCCGTCGGTGCCGCCGCCTGGTGGCCAGGGCACGATCATCCGGATCGGCCTGGACGGATACGCCTGCGCGGCCGCCACGCCCGATACGAGGGCGAGCGCTGCCAGGACCAGAAGGGCCGCCGTCACGGTGGGCGCTGTTCTCACGATTTCCTCCTTGTTGAAATGGCCCGGGGCTGCGCCTCTCAGCGCGCGCGGCCCGCGGGCGGAGCGGCGCGCGCGTCGCGGATCGCGCGCCAGATGCGCTCCGGCGTCGCGGGCATCTCGACGTGCCTCACGCCGTAGTCGGCGAGCGCATCGACGACGGCGTTGATGAAGACCCCGAGGGCCGGGGTCGTGCCGCCTTCGCCCGCCGGGCGCATGCCGAGCGGGTGCGTGGTGCAGGGCACCTCGGTGATCTCGGTGCTGAAGAACGGGAAGTTGTCCGCGCGCGGCATCGAATAGTCCATGAACGACGCCGTGAGGAGTTGCCCGGTGCCGGGGTCGTAGTAGCACTGCTCCATGAGCGCCTGCCCGACGCCCTGCGCGATGCCGCCGTGTACCTGCCCGTGGATGATCATCGGGTTCACCGCGCGGCCGACGTCGTCCACCGCCGAATAGCGCGCGATCTCGAGCGTTCCGAGCTCCGGGTCGATCTCGACCTCGCACACGTGGCAGCCGTAGGGGAAGCTTGCTATGTTGAAGGTCTCGTCGGAGAACGCGGCGAGCGGCCCGCGCAGGTCCTCGGGCAGGTCGCCCAGTTGCGCGGCGGCCGCCGCGACTTCGAAGAGGCTCGCGGAACGATCGGCGCCCTCTACCCGGAAACGGCCGTTCTCGAAGCGGAGGGTGCTGGGGTCGCTCTCCAGCAGGCGCGCCGCGATGCGCGTGCCCTTGGCGATGATCTCACGCGCGGAGTTCCAGATGACGACGCTTCCCATGCGCATGCTGCGCCCGGAATGCGTCCCGCCGCCGACCTTGACGATGTCCGTATCCCCGGTGATCAGCCGGACGTTGTCTATCGGCACGCCCAGCCACTCGTTCACCAGCTGCGCGAAGCTCGTCTCGTGCCCCTGGCCGTTCGAAATCGTCCCGATGACGAGGTCAACGCGGCCGTCGGGATGCACCGTGATCTCGGCCCGCTCGCGCGGGGCGCCGGTCGCGGTATCGACGTAATTGGCAATGCCGATTCCGCGGCGCCTGCCACGGCGGCGCGCTTCGGTACGGCGCGCGGGAAAGCCCGCCCAGTCGCCCAGCTTGAGCGCTTTTTCCATGGCATCGTGATAATCGCCGCTGTCGTAGATCATGCCGAACGGATTGGTGTAGGGCAGCTCGCCTTGCTTGAGCAGGTTGCGGCGCCGCAGCTCGACGCGGTCGAAGCCGAACTCGCTCGCGGCGAGATCGATGAGCCGCTCCATGACGTACATGACTTCCGGGCGGCCGGAACTGCGGTACGGGCGAGTGGGTGCCGTGTTGCTGACGACGGAGCGGGCGCGGAAATGCGCGGCCGGCATGCGGTAGAGGCTCGACATGATCTCGACGCCCTTCTGGAGCGGCGTGAAGCTTCCAGGGTGCCCGCCGGAATTGCCGATGTTCGAGCCGCGCAGGGCGAGAAAGGTGCCCTGGGCGTCCAGGGCCAGTTCCGCGGTCACGGCGAGGTCGCGGCCCTGGAAATCGCTGAGAAAGGATTCATGCCGCTCGCAAGTCCACTTCACCGGGCGCCCGGCGCGGCGCGCCGCCCACGGCACCAGGGCGAACTCCGGGTAGATCATCCCGCGCGTGCCGAAATTGCCGCCGACGTCGTCCATGAGCACGCGAACGTTCTTCGCCGGGACGCCGAGGATTTTCGCGAGGTCGGTCTTCAACCGGACTGCGCCCCCGCTGCCGGCGTGCAGCGTGTAGCGCTGCGTCGCCGCGTCGTACTCGCCGACCGCGGCCCGGGGCTCCATAGGGACGCCGGTGACCCGCTGTATCCAGGTCTCGATCTTCACGACGTGCGCCGCACGGGCGAACGCGGCCGCGGTTGCGTCCTTGGCGCCCACATCCGCGTCGAGGCAGACATTGGACGAGGCGTCATCCCACAGGCGCGGCGCGTCGGGCTGTGCCGCCGCGACGGTGCGGGTGACTGCCGGAAGGACCTCGTAATCGACGTCGACCGCCTCCGCCGCGTCCTTTGCGATAGGGGTCGTCTGCGCAATCACCACCGCTACGATTTCGCCGACATAGCGCGCCCGGTCCACCGCCATCGAATAACACGGCGCGACAAACGGCGGCGAACCGTCACTGTTGGACATCCTGATGTCCGCAGGATGCAGGGTGAACGGGTTATACGGTATCGGCTTGAGACCGTCGGAACGCAGGTCCGCGCCGGTGAGGACGGCAATGACACCGGGCAGGGCCAAGGCGTTGCGGCTGTCTATGGCGCGGATGCGCGCATGCGCATGCGGCGACCTCAGCATCACGGCGTAGGCCTGCCCCGGCAGGGTGACGTCGTCGCTGAACCGGCCCGCGCCCGTGATGAGACGGTGGTCCTCCCTGCGCCGCACCGGCTCGCCGATGCGGGTGCTCCTGGCGGCGTGGGACACCGTGCTTCCTTTCAGCGCGCGCGCGCTTCGCTGGCCCGTTGAACGGCGCGCCTGGCCATGACGACCACGCAGCTCGCGCGGTATTCCGCGCTGGCGTGTATGTCCGAGTTGAGGTCGTCCGGAGCGAGCGTGATGCCCTCGAGGGCGGAGGGGTCGAACTTCTTCGCAAGGGCCGCCTCCGCCTGCTCGAAGCGGAGCACCGAAGGTCCCGCGCCAGTCACCGCGACGCGCACGCCGCCGGCCATTTTCGCCACGAACACCCCGGCCAGTGCGAAGCGCGAAGCCGGCTGGGGATGCTTGCAGTAGGCGGCCGCCTGCGGGACCGGGAACCGCACCGCCGTGATGATCTCGCCCGGCTTGAGCGCCGTCTCGAACAGCCCGAGGAAGAAATCGTCGGCGGCGATCTCGCGCCGGCTGGTCACGATCGTGGCGCCCAGGCCGAGCACGCCGGCCGGATAGTCGGCGGCGGGATCGGCGTTGGCGATGGAGCCGCCGATCGTGCCGCGATTGCGCACCAGCGGATCGCCGATGCCGCCGGCGAGCGCCGCCAGCGCCGGAATCGCGCGCGCGACCTCGGCGGAGGCGGCGACCTCGGCGTGCGGCGTCATGGCGCCGATCACGAGCGTGTTGCCCTCGCGCCGGATGCCTTTCAGCGCGTCGATCGCGCCAAGATCCACCAGGTCCGAATAACGGGCGAGGCGCAACTTGAGCGCGGGTATCAGGCTCATGCCGCCGGCCAGCAGCTTGACGTCGTCCTTCCCGGCGATCATCGCGGCCGCTTCGTCGAGGCTCCCGGGCCTGTGGTAGTCGAAGTCGTACATGGTGGCTGGTGACGAGTGATGGGTGCCTGTCTTGAAAAACCAGAAGTAGACGTCAGGAAATACGCCGTATCACGTCACGCCTCGCGATGTCACGCTCCGTCATGTCACGCGGTACCACGTCACGCCTTACGCTTCATGGCGGCGGCGCCGGCCTGGATCGCCTTGACGATGTTGTGGTAGCCGGTGCAGCGGCAGAGGTTGCCCTCGAGCTGCTCGCGCACCGTGTGCTCGTCGAGATCGTTGCCCTTGCGCCGCACCATGTCCACCGCCGACATGATCATGCCGGGCGTGCAGAAGCCGCATTGCAGCGCGTGATGCTCGCGAAACGCCTCCTGCATCGGATGGAGCTTGCCCTCCGGCGCGAGCCCCTCGATGGTCGTGACGGTCGCGCCCTCGCACGAAGCCGCGAGCACGGTGCACGACTTCACGCCCTTGCCGTCGAGATGCACCGTGCAGCAGCCGCACTGGCTGGTGTCGCAGCCCACGTGCGTGCCGGTGAGCCGCAGGTGCTCGCGCAGCAATTGCACGAGTAGCGTGCGCCCCTCGACCTCGGCGCTGACGCGTTGTCCGTTTACCGTCAGTGAAACTGTTGCCAACGTCGTGCCTCCCGCTGTGAACCTAATCGACCTTGATGTTGCCGGCCCTGACCACCTTTGACCACGTCGCGATGTCGCGGGCGATCACGCGCGCGAACTCCTCCGGCGTGGAGCCCACGGGCTCCAGGCTGTCGGTGCGCAGCCGCTCCAGCACGTCGGGCTGCTTGAGGATGCGCGCCAGCGTTTGATTGAGCCGCGAGATGACTGCCTTGGGCGAGCCCGCCGGCGCCCACATGCCGAACCAGAAGTCCGCCGAGTAGCCGGGCAACAGTTCGCCGATCGCGGGCAGGTCGGGCAGCGCGGGCGAGCGCTTCGCGGTCGTCACGGCGAGTCCGCGCAGCCGACCGGCGCGGATATGCCCGCCCGTCGATGGCCCGGAACCGAAGAACATCTGGATCTGCCCGCCGAGCAGGTCGACCAACGCGGGACCGGCGCTCTTGTACGGAACGTGCACCATTTCGGTCCGGGACATCTGCCGGAAGAGTTCGGCCGCCAGATGCGAGAAGCTGCCGGATCCCGACGAGCCGAAGTTGAGCGCGCCGGGCTTGGCGCGTGCGAGCGCGATGAATTCCTTGAGATGGGTTGCCTGCACCGACGGGTGCACGGTGAGTATCAACGGCCCGGTGGTGATCATCCCGATGGGCGCGATGCCCTTGACCGGATCGTAGGCCAGCTTGTAGAGCGCCGCGTTGGCGGCGTAGCTGGCCGGCACCGTGATGAGCGTATAGCCGTCCGGGTTGGCGCGCGCCGCGATCTCCGCGCCGATGGTGCCGCCGGCGCCGGACCGGTTGTCGACGATGAACTGCTGACCGAACTCCGCCGTCAGCAGCGCCGCGAACAGGCGCGCGATGATGTCGTTGCCGCCGCCGGGCGCGAGCGGGACGATCACCCGTACCGTCTTGTTGGGCCAATTACCCGTTTGCGCATGCGCGGCCGGCAAGGTGGCGGCGATCGCCAGCGCGAGCCATGCGCATGCCAGGGAAGCGCGGGCCATTATCGGCCTCCTGTCGTCCTGAAAAGGGACTCGGCGGTCGTCCGCACGATCGTTTTCCGGGACGCAGCGTCCACGCCGGTGGCGTCGAGGGCGTCGGTCAGCTTCGGTCCCGGGCGCTCGACGGGGCCGGCGGCGTAGTCCGAGCCGATCATGACCTGCCCGGTCCCGACCAGGCTGAACAGGAGCTGGAGCGCGGGCGTCGACATGAAGACGGTGTCGTAGTAGAAGCGCTTGACGTGATCCGAGGGCAGCTTGCCGTCCTTGCCGAACTCGCGGTCCAGGCGCCCGGTCTGGTACGGCAGGAAGCCGCCGCCGTGCACCAGGACGAGGCGCAGCTTCGGGAAGCGGTCGAACACGCCGGCGAGGATGAGCTGCGTGGCGACGATCGTCGTGTCGACGGTGCGGCCGTAGAGATTCTTGAACCTCGGCAGCTGCTCGAACATGCAGGCGGCCCGCCCGTTCATCAACGGGTGCAGCACGACGGGAACGTTGAGCGACTGCGCCGCTTCCCACAGCGCGTCGTAGCGGTTCTCGCAGAGCTCGCCCTGCGGCAGGTCCGTCGCGATCATGCAGCCCGTCATGCCGAGCTTCTTGACGCAACGCTCGAGCTCTCGCCCGGCGGCCTGCGGGTCGGCCAGATGCAGGGTCGCGTGGGCGAGCAGCCGGCGGCCGGAGCCGGCGATGGACTCCGCCATGGCGTCGTTCAGCTGCCGCACCCATTCCTGGCCGTCGGCCGGCGGCAGCTCCTGGCCGTGCACGTCGAGCCAGGGCCCGATCAACTGCTGCTGCATGCCCTGTGCGTCGAGCCAGCCGAGGCGCTTGCTGAAGTCGAGCATGATGCCGGCGGCCGGGCGCAGCGGCTTGCATCCCGGAAAGGTCACGATGTAGCCGCCATCCGCGGCGGCGACCTCGACCCCGCCCAGGCGGCTGCGCTGCACTTCACGCAGAAACTGCTCCGGGACGCCGTGGGCGTGTACGTCGATGCCGTCGATCTTCGTGCTCACTGTGGTTGCCTTTCCGCGACGGGCGTCCCGGCGCGCGCGCGCCGCCATCGGCAAACGGGGAAAAATCGTCGGGTCATGTGGCGCCGGTGTTCAAATAATGGCTGGAACAAACGACCGTCGGGCGATGCCTGGACGCGCCGCGTCGCGCAAATCGATTCGCCTTGCGAATCGTGAGCAACGTAACATCGTCCTAAGGAGGCGGTCAAGCGCGAGTCTCTTTCCAGAATATGGAGGAGCAACCAACTTTACGAGAGCCCGCCGGTCTCTCTGCAGTATGAGATGTCGCAGCACCGGCAATTCGGCGCATTCATCAAAGGCGATGGATCACAGTGAAAGACATGTTTACCGTGCGCGCTTTCTTTACCACCTCCGACCAGCGGGTGATGTCTTGCGCGATGCGGTCGTGAAATTCGGCTGGGCTCGACGCGCGCGAGTGCGACAAGCGCGCCCCGCGCTTGACATGGCTCGCCAGGCAAGTGCATGATTTGCTTCAAGGTTCGTCGCGGCGCGGCTGATAGGCGACGATACGGCCCCCGAACCCGTCCTGAAACTCGGTCTTGAGTCCTGAGCAGGGCCCTTGGAGCCGCCTCAGAGCTCGCGGCAGGCTCAATCAGGGAGCGAACTCCGGCAACGGGCGAATTGATTTTCCGATTTTCCTATCACTGGTGCTGGTTCTGCTGCGGAAGCAGAACGACGGGAAAGTGGCGGCAAGCGGCATCCTGCCGGTCCGCTTCCACGCGCTGCCCGGGGGGGCAGCCGGCTGTAAACGGCAGTGACGAAGTGACGCGGTGACGAAGTGAGGGGTGACGGGAGATTGGAATGAAGATTAAGGCAGAAGGTAAACCGCAAAAGGCAAAACGAAACTGGATTTACTTCATCGTTCATCCCTCCGCCTACATCCTTGGCTGCGCGGTCGCGGCTGGAACCTCGACCGCGCAGCCGTACCCGGTGAAGCCGGTGCGCATGATCGTGTCTTTCCCCGCCGGCGGTGGCAGCGACATCGTCGGGCGCGCGCTGGCGCAGCAGTTGAACGAGCTGCTCGGCCAGCCGGTCGTCGTGGAAAACCGCAGCGGCGCCGGCGGCGTCATCGGCACCGAACTCGGCGCGCGCGCGGCGCCTGACGGCTACACGATCACGGTCGGCAGCTCGGGCGGGTTCGCCATCACGCCGCACCTGAATCCGAAGCTGCCGTACGACCCGGTCAGGGATTTCGCGCCGGTCGGCCTGTTCACCCAGCTGACGTTCGTGCTCGACGTGCACCCCTCGGTGCCCGTGAAATCGGTGAAGGAACTGGTCGCGCTCGCAAGGGCGCGACCCGGGCGGCTCAATTTCGGCTCGTCCGGGCTGGGCGCGACAGCGCACCTCGCGACCGAGCTGTTCATGTCGTTGACGCACGTGAAGATGACGCACGTGCCGTACAAGGGCGCGGCGCCGGCGATGACCGCGACGATCACCGGCGAGGTGGACGTGCTGTTCGATTCCATGCCGACGTCGCTGCCGCACGTGCGCTCGGGCCGGATCCGCCCGCTCGCGGTCACCACGCTGCAGCGCTCGGCGCTGCTGCCGCAGCTGCCGACGCTGGACGAGGCGGGCGTGAAGGGCTACGAACTCGCGAGCTGGTTCGGCATCTTCGCGCCGGCCGGCACGCCGCGCGCCGTCATCCAGCGGCTGAACGCCGCGATCAACACGGCAACCCGGCGCACCGAGCTAAGAGAGAGGCTGTCGAACCAAGGCGCGGAGCCGTTGTCCGGCACGCCGGAGGAGCTGGCGGCCCGCCTGCGCAGGGAGCTGGACAAGTACGGCAGGATCATCCGCGAAGCGGGCGTCAAGGCTGAGTGACGTAAAGCGTTATCGCCACGGAGGGTGACCTTGGCGGTGTCCAGCATCGCCAGCCTGCACCACCTTGTGAGCGAATTGGTGAGCGTCGAGGCTGGCGTCAGCATGGTGAGCGTGCCTTTCAAGGGGGCCGCCTAGTTCTACTGTGTTACAGAACTGCGGAAGTTCTCCTTCCCCCTTGATGGGGGAAGGTCAAGGGGGAGGGAAGCGCTACGTATGACACAGTACGACCAGAGTTTGTCGGACTTAGGGACGGCAAACTCCTGCTGAAAACCGCATGGACGAAAACGGAGGAAAAAGGCAATATCCGCTGGCGCCGGACGTGCCCACGATTGCAGAGACGGTGCCGGGCGTCGAAGTGGGATAAAAGTTCATCCGTGAAGATCGTGACATTCGCCAAGCATGTGCCTTCGTCCGTGGTCACGCCCCGGATTGCGCACTCGGGGGATCGCATCGACGAGGATGGACTATCGCACGAAGTAAACGAGGCCGACCTTTATGCGATCGAGGAGGCACTTTATCAGCGGTCGCTTCACAAGGGCAGTGTGACCGCCATCACCATCGGGCCCGGCCGGGCCAAGGAGGCGCTCCATATTGCCTATGCGAAAGGAGTCGACCAGGCCATCCAGGTGGTCGATGAAGCTTTGCGGGGAGTCAATCCGGTCTTGAACGTGATGGCCGCGGCGAAGGTGGTGAAGAAGCTGGAATACGACATGATATTCGCCGGCATTCAGGCCGAAGACGATCTTCAAGGACAATTTGGCATCGGCTTGGCGGAGGCTCTGGGAATACCCGCGGTCACGGCCGTCACGGAAATCCGGGCGAGCCCTGGCGAGAAAGTGGCGACGGTCATGCGTGAACTTGGCGGCGGCTTCAAGGAGGAAATAGAAGTCGACCTGCCGTGTCTTCTGACCATTCAGTTCGGCATCAGGCGGCTGCGCTACACCCCGGTCATGGCGATCGTCAGGAGCCGATCCCGCAAGATCGAGCAAGTGACTGTCGAGTCCCTCGCGATTCCAACGGAGGGGCTGCAAGGAAACGCTCCGCTGCGAGTGATGAAACTCTCCTACCCGGAGGACGGCGGGCGATGCGAGCTCATCCGCGGATCGGCGGAAGAGGCGGCGCGCAAGCTCGTTCACAAACTTGTGGAGGCGGGGGTTGTCTGAGATGGCCGGCGCCGATGTCATCATCGTCTGTGAAGCAGGCAAGGGGCAGACCGAAGCAGCGAACACGCGGCTGATTGCGATCGGTGAAGAACTCACCCGACACTGCAGTGGCAGGCTCCTGTGCCTGCTCGCAGGCCACGATATCGGGACAAAGGCAGCCGAGCTCAGCCGCCATGTCGATGAGGTCTGCGTCGCGGATTCGCCCCTTCTTGCGAACTACAACCCCGAAGCCCACCTGAAGATCGCGCAGACGCTCGTCGAGGAGCTGCAACCCCGCGTCGTCCTTTTCGGGCATACGTTCATCGGAATGGATCTCGCTCCCAGGCTTGCCTCGAGGCTGGGTGTCGGCGTGGCGAGCAACTGTTTCGACGTGAGAATCGAGAACGACGCGCTGTCCTTCATGCGGCCCATGTACCGAGGGCGGATCAATGCAAGGGTGGTAATGGATTTCAGGCCGATAATCGTCACTCTTCAGCTCGGCGGAGCCGAGCCTCCGGCGGCGGGCAGGGCTGGCACGGTGAGAAGAATCGATGTCGGGCCCGTTGAGAATGCGAAAATCAAGCCGCTCAGAACGATAGAGCCTGCGCCGACCGGAATCGACATCGCGAAAGCCGACATCGTCGTGGCCGGGGGGAGAGGGATCGGGGAGAAGCAAAATTTCACGCTCGTAGCCGAACTGGCCGAGGCGCTGGGCGGAGTTCCAGCGTGCTCGCGACCCCTTGTGGACATGGGCTGGTTCGGCACCAGCCACCAGGTCGGGCTATCCGGAAATACGGTCAAACCAAAGCTCTATATCGCGTGCGGCATATCGGGAGCAGTGGAGCATCTGCACGGAATGAAGGAGTCCAAGACCATCGTGGCGATCAACAAGGATCCTGACGCGCCGATATTCAAAGTCGCCCACTATGGGGTGGTGGGGGACCTGAATGAGATCGTGCCCCAGCTCACCAGAGAAGTTCGGGCAGTCAGGGGTGGCAAGGATCCCCGCCGAGAAACGTGACAGGAACAGAATGAACCCTTCGCGTTTCGACGGCATCGTCATCGGCGCCGGCCATAACGGCCTGATCACTGCGGCCTACCTTGCCAGAGCCGGGCTCAGAGTGGCCGTCTTCGAGTCGAGGCCAGACGTGGGAGGGGCGTTTTCGACGGAAGAGCTGACGGTTCCGGGTTTCAGGCACAACATCCATACGATCTATTGCAAGCTGCACGACAGCCCGGTCCACGGCGACCTCGACCTTGGGCGTTACGGCGTGTCCTACGTATTCCCGGACCCCAAGGAGGCCTTCGTCAGGCGCGACAGCTACTTCCTCTGTTACCAGGACGTGGAGGCGAATTACAACTCGCTAAGGCGCATCTCCACCAAAGACGCCGAGACCTACAGGAAAGTCGCCAGGAAATGGCAGCAGTGGTATCTCGACTTCATTTTGCCGGAAATGTACTCGGCACCCAAGCCCGCGGATGAGTGGGAAGCCGAAATAAGGAAAAAACCGGGCGGAAAGGAATACGCGGACGTGGTGCTCGGCTACAGTCCACGCGAATACGCCGCCGAGCTGTACGAGTCGGAGATGGCACAGTACACGGTCTGGAGGGGCGCGGCCTCGGCCGAATATGACGTAAGGAGTAAGGGGATCCCCGCGCTGGTGTTCGCAACCATGGCGAACTGGTATGCCGGGAGAACGGCTTTGGTGCGGGGTGGAACCCGGAGACTCCCGGAGGCGCTTGCGCGAATCGTGGAAGAGCACGGTGGGAGCATATTCGCGAGCCAGCCCGTGGAGCGGATCATCGTGGAAGGAGGCGTTGCGAAGGGGATCGCGCTCAGGGATGGCAGCGAAGTGCGGGCGGATCGGTTTGTCGCGAGTTCGATCAATCCCGTGCACACCTTTCTCTTCATGGTCGGCGAAGACAAGCTGACAGACGAGATTCGAGAAAAGGTGACCGGATACAAGTTCAACGAAACGTCGATCTTTCGCTTGCACCTGGCGCTGAAGGAGAGACCGATATTCAAGATCTCGGATCGGGAGCCGGCGATCAACGATGCGTGGCGTTTCATCATAGGTTTCGAGTCTCCCGCAGACCTCCGCAAGAGAGGAGAACAGGCCTACGCGGGAGTGATCCCCGATATCGTTGGGATGACTGCCGGCATCATCACCACACATGACCCGTCTCAGGCGCCCCCCGGCTGTCATACCGCGTACGCGGGGATACTGGCTCCGTTCGACCTGGCCGACGGCGGGGCGGGGCGGTGGGTCGAGGTCGCTAATGAAACCGCTGATAAGGTGATGGACAAGTTCAGGGAATACGCGCCGAACATGACCAAGGACAATATCCTCGGTCGTTTCGCTTACACGCCAAAGGATATCGAGGAGTATCTGCCGGACATGATCAGCGGAGACATCTGCCAGGGGAAGATCTGTCCAGAGCAGCTGGGGTACAACAGGCCGTGGCCGGGTATGTCACGGTACCGCACGTTCATCGACCGGCTCTATCTGTGCGGCGCGTCCGCTCACCCGGGAGGACACGCTCATGGCGCGCCAGGATACAACGCGGCGAATGCGATCGCAGAGGACCTGGGTATCGCCAAATGGTGGCCGCCGTTCGAGCCGAGAAAGGTCGTATCGTTTTGAGGACTCGGCAGGTCTGCGGGTAGCGAGCCAGCATGGATCACGCACTCGTCCCGGCAAGAGAAGTCTTCCGGCACTTTCCCGCGCTTCTCGTCGTAGCGTTTTATCTCATCTCCGTCGTCGCCGTGGGCGTCTTCGCCTACGGGTTGTGGCTGCGGATCAGGAAATATTGTGCGGGCAGGCCCGCCAATCGATTTGACCTCATGTGGCGGCGGATCCTCGGCGCGGCCTGGACCATCGGAGGCCAGGTTACGCTGAGGAAGCGGGACTCCTATGCAGGATGGGCCCATGCGCTCATCTTCTGGGCGTTTGCCGGGCTGTTCATCGGCACGCTCATCATCATGGTGGACCACGATTTTCTCAGGCCCATCACCCCGGCGCTCCAGTTCTGGAAGGGAACGTTCTACCTCTGGAATTCGCTGATCCTCGACCTGATGGGTGTGGGTCTGCTGGTCGGTCTTGGCATGATGGCGACGCGGCGGTGGCGCTTCGGACTCGCCCAGCTCGATTACTCGCGCCCCGACCGCAATCCCGGCGAGTATAGCCGCCTCGGTTACGTGCGAGACGACCAGGTCTTTCTATGGGGGCTCTTCGTCATCGGCGCCACAGGATTTCTGATCGAGGGGCTCAGAATTTGCGCCGACCGGCCCCCGTTCGAGGTGTGGTCGGTGGTGGGGTGGCAACTCGCCAACGGCATTGACGCCCTGGGGCTCTCCCCAGCCACCGCGAGCCGGCTTCACCTCTACATCTGGTGGCTTCACGCAGTGCTTGCCCTTGCATTCGTCGCCTACATTCCTTACTCGAAGGCGATCCACATGCTGGTCGATATGGCCAACTTGCTGTTCCGCGACGAGCTCGCCGGCAAGCGCCTTCCGGGTATCGCTGACGGCGCCGCCGCCATGGGGTATCGGGGCCTGGCCGATTTCACCTGGAAAGAGCTGATGGATCTGGATGCCTGCACCAAGTGCGGGCGCTGCCACATCGCCTGCCCGGCGCGCGCGGGAGGATGGCCGCTGTCGCCGCGGGATTTGATCCTCGATCTCAGAGAACACGCGGAGGCGACCCTGGGAGGACGGAGCTGGCTCCACGAAACGCGCGTACGGCAAGTCCACGGCGCCGTCGCAGGAGGTCTGATCAAGGGCGAGACGCTCTGGGCCTGCACGACCTGCCTTGCCTGCGTGGAGGCGTGTCCTGTCGGAATCGAGCATGTCCCGCTCATCGTTCAGATGCGCCGCACGCTCATCGAGGAGGGGATACTGGACCGCAATCTCCAGGACGTACTGGAGAAGCTCGCACACTACGGCAACTCCTTCGGCGAGCCCGGGCACAACCGGGCGAAGTGGACCCAGGGGCTTCCATTCAAGGTAACGGACGCGAGGACGGAGCCGGTCGATTTTCTCTGGTTTGTAGGGGACTATGCGTCGTACGATCCGAGCCTGCAGGAGATCACCCGCAGCGTGGCGCGGATCTTTCGCAAGGCGGGTCTCCGCTTCGGCATTCTGTACGAGGCGGAGCGGAACTCAGGCAACGATGTTCGCCGGGTTGGCGAAGAAGGCCTGTATCAGCTGCTGGCGGGTCATAACGTGGCCGCTCTCGCGAGGGCGCAGTTCAAGGAGATCGTCACCACCGATCCCCACTCGTACAACACCATCAAGTTTGAGTACCCTGCGTTCGGCGCGACCTACAGCGTGCGCCACTACACCGAGGTCATCCGGGAGTTGCTCGAAACCGGGAGGCTGCCGGTGAGGCGGCGGCTCGATGCCGTCGTGACCTACCATGATCCGTGTTATCTCTCCCGGTACACTGAAGTGACCGATGCGCCGCGGGCGAT
The DNA here is from genome assembly GCA_016192825.1 of Betaproteobacteria bacterium. GTDB lineage: Bacteria > Pseudomonadota > Gammaproteobacteria > Burkholderiales > SG8-41 > SG8-41. The sequence goes on from JACPTK010000070.1 coordinate 20,569, forward strand.
TCTGCAAGCTCTCGGTCTGACGCTGATCGAGATGGGTCGGAACCGGTCCAACAGCTTCTGCTGCGGCGCCGGCGGCGGGCGCATCTGGATGACCGATGCAGGCGCCGCCGAGCGTCCCAGCGTGCAGCGGATCAAAGAAGCGCTGCAGATTCCGAGAGTGACATATTTCGTCGTCGGCTGCCCCAAGGACGTCACGATGTTCCGGGACGCTGTGAAAACCACGGGGAACGAGGGGCGCCTGCAGGTGAAGGATCTGATCGAGCTCGTCGAGGAGGCGATCGGCTCCGACGGCGACTCGTGCGTTGCAGACGTTTCTTAGAGCCGTCTACCTCGGCATCACTAGATTCCGGCGTTCGCCGGAACGATGGAACGATGCAGCTTCTTGCCGAAGTTTTCGCCGGAAGCCATTTCAGATTTCGATGACCTCCTGCGGGAATTTGTGCAGGTGCTCCTGCGTGCCGTCCGCCTTCACCAGGAAGTTGTCGCAGATGGTCATGAATTCCTGCGGCGTGGCGACTTCGGGGTGGCAGGCGAAATACATGTTCGCCTCGACCTTCATCTGGGTTTCGTCGTGGCGCACCAGCGGGCGCTCGACCAAGTCGTAGCCCTGGCCGTGCGAGTGCAGGCGCTCTTCCGCGTGCTTGCCTTTGCCGCACATGAAGGCGTTGTGCGCGTCCCAGATTTCCGGGAGCGATGCGCCGGGCTTCAGGCGCTTAACGGTGTTGTGCTGTGCTTCGACGACCAGCGCGACCAGCTCTTTCAGGGCTTGCGGTGCCTTGCCCAGGCAGAAGGGTCGCGCGATCTCGGCGTAGTAGCCGCCGGGGCCGCTGTTCTCCACCAACAGCATGAACACATCGCCTTTCCTGATCTCGCGGCCCATCTGCGAGCGCGGTTTGTAGGCTGCCGGTTCGGGCGGCGTGGCCGAGGAGCCGAGGAAAATGCCGTTCTGACTGCCGAGCAACTGGCCCTGATATTGCGCGTAGGCGTAGACCTCGAAGTCCTTCATGCCGGGCTTGATGTGCCCCGCGACGCGGCGCATGACCTCATCCTGCATGGCGCAGCAGCGACGCACGATCTCGATTTCTTCGGCGCTTTTTACGGACTTGACCTTGTCGATGATATCGGTGGCATCGACCACCTTCACGCCCTTCAGCAGTTCTTCCAGCCGCGCACCGAAGCTGTGATACATGGTCGCGGGGCACACCAGGCCGACGGTCTTGTGTCCGTCCTTGAGGGTTTCGCGCGCGACGATATCGGCGTCATAGTGGCCGGTGTACTGCAGCGAAGGGTAGCTCGGCGTGAACACGCGCTTGCCGATGCCGCGGTTGGGCGCGGTCTTGCCGTCGAACTTGCGTTCCTTGCCCCAGGGGCCCTGGTGGACCACGGTCATCAGGCCGTCGGCGGGGAATAGGGTGGTGAGGGGATTGGAGCCGACATTGGTCTGATCAATGAACCAGCGTACATAGCCGCCGCCGGACTGGGCATTGGTGCTTTGCGTCACCAGGACATCGATGCCCGCGGCGCGCATGTGTGCGCGCGCGGCAGCCCAGCGGCGCTGCAGCTCAGCGGTCGAGATCGGGTCCAGCAGGCGGATGTCGAACATTTCTTTTTCCATTACGGCGGCCATTGGTTTCTCCGTAACTGTTCAGCTTACCGCAATAATAGGGGACCCCGAGGTTTCCCCGCATTTTATGCCGGTTCGCACGCGTTGGTCGTTGTCGTGCGGAAAAAATCCCTTCGAAACAACCGGAGTGTGGAAAGAGCTTGCCGCGCTCTCGCGGCTGGAACAAACTGATCGGTAATTGACCGCTAATCGCGCCATCATCAGAAAAATCATGCCCAATACGACCTCATTCGTTCCCGCCGCCCCGACCATTCCCGGCCCGATTGCGGACACCCGCCGCCCGCGCGTTAAATTCCCCGCCGGCGCCTGCGATTGCCATGCGCATGTGTTCGGGCCGCAGCAACAGTATCCGTTCGCGCCCGGCAGCGGCTACGTGCCGCCGGAAGCGTCGGTCGACGATTACGTGCGGATGCTGCGCGCGATCGGCTGCGAGCGCGCGGTGATCGTGCACCCGAGCGTCTACGGCACCGACAACCGCTGCACGCTCGATGCCCTGCGCTCGTGCAAGTTCGCGTTCCGCGGCGTCGCGGTCATCGACGAGCCGAACACCACCGACTCCCAGCTGGAGGACATGCACCAGGCGGGCGTGCGCGGCGCGCGGATCAATCTCAAGTCGAAGGGCGCCGTCGTGGCGTTCGACGCCGCGCCGCGCCTCGCCGAGCGCATCAAGGCGCGCGGCTGGCATATCCAGTTCTTCCTCGATACCAACACCATGCCCGAGATCGACCGGAAGATGGTGAAGCTGCCGGTGGACATCGTCATCGACCACTTCGGCCACATCGAGACCGCGCATGGAATGCAGGCGCCCGGTTTCCAGACGCTGCTGCGGCTGACGCGCCACGAGCGCTGCTGGTTCAAGCTGATCGGGCCATATCGCATCTCGAAGCAGGTCCCGAAGTTTTCGGACGTCACGCCGTTCGCGCGCGCGCTGGCGGAAGCCGCGCCCGACCGCTGCGTGTGGGGAACCGACTGGCCGCATCCGAACGTGCCGTTCATGCCCAATGACGGAGACCTCGCGGACATGCTGGCCGATTGGATTCCCGACGAGACCCTGCGCAACAGGATCCTCGCCGCCAACCCGGCCCGTTTGTACGATTTCTGAGAGAGCCACCACCATGCACAGACTGCTCATCGCCGCGGTGCTCGCGGCCACCAGCCCGCAACTTGCGGCACAAGCCGACGCCTATCCCTCCAAGGCCGTACGCGTCGTGGTGCCCTATCCGCCCGGCGCGGGCACCGACCTCCACGCCCGCGCTCTCGCGGCGAAGATGACGGAAAGCCTCGGCCAGCAGGTGATCGTCGACAACCGCAGCGGCGCGAACGGCATCCCGGCCATGGAGCACGTGGCGAGAAGCGCGCCCGACGGCTATACGATCGTCTACGCGCTGCCCGCCCAGTACGCCGTGAACCCGGCGCTGCATCCGAAGCTGCCGTACGACCCGGTGCGGGATTTCGAACCGGTCGCGCTGGTGGTGAGGACGCCGCTGGTGCTCTTCGCACACCCGTCGGTGCCGGTCAAGTCGGTGAAGGAACTCGTCCAGCTTGCCAGGTCGAAAGCCGGCGCGCTCACGCTCGCTTCGGCGGGCAACGGGTCGGCCGGGCATCTCTGCCTCGAGATGTTCCGGATGATGACGGGCGTGGACATCCTCCACGTGCCGTACAAGGGCGCCGGACCCTCGCTGGTCGACCTGCTCGCCGGGCACGCGCACCTCTCGTTCCTTGCGTGGAGCACGGGCGGCGGCTTCGTGAAGTCGGGCAAACTGCGCGCGCTCGGCGTGACGCAGGCGAAGCGCGCCGCCGCCGTCCCCGACCTGCCGGCGATCGCCGAGACGCTGCCCGGCTACGACATCGCCAACTGGTACGGCGTGGCGGGGCCGAAAGGCATGCCGCGCGCCATCGTGGAGAGGATCAATGCGGAAATAAAACGCGCGCTCGGCAACCCGCAACTGCGCCAGCGGTTCGAGCGCGAGGCGATCGAGCCGATTGGCAGCACGCCGGAGGAATTCGGCGCGTTCATCAAGAACGAGATGGTGAAGTGGGGCAAGCTGGTGAAGGCCAGCGGCCTGAAAATCGATTGAGAGGAACGGGCCGGTGACCGTCCAAGCTGCCGGCATTGGCGATTCCGTCCGCCGCAAGGAAGACCTGCGCCTGGTAACCGGCAAGGGCAGCTTCAGCGACGATTTGAGTCTGCCGGGGGAAACTCACGCGGTCGTCGTGCGCTCGCCGCATGCGCATGCCCGCATCCGTTCCATCGACAAGCGGCGGGCCCTGGCGATGCCCGGCGTGGTCGCGGTCCTGACCGGGCAGGACCTGCTGGCCGACGGCTTGAAGCCGCTTCCGCACAAGCCCCTGGCATTGCATCCCGCGGAACCCCAGCTCGTGAACCGGGAGGGCTTCCGCGGATTCGACGCCCCGCATTACCCGCTGGCGCTCGACAAGACTCGCCACGTCGGCGAGGCCCTCGCCGTGGTGATCGCGCAGACGGTCGACGTCGCGAAGGACGGCGCCGAACGCGTGGACGTCGATTACGAGGTGCTGCCCGCGGTCACCGCGACGGCGGCGGCGGCCCGGCCGGATGCGCCGCGCCTGTGGGACGAAGCGCCGTCGAACGTCTGCCTGGACGTGGACCTGGGCGCGGCGGACGCGACCGCGGCCGCGTTTGCCCGCGCCGCGCACGTCGTGAAGCTCGATACCTGGGTGCAGCGGGTCACGGGCGTTCCCATGGAGCCCCGCGCCGCGGTCTGCGAATACGACGCGGCGACGCGGCGCTACACGCTTCATGCCGGAAGCGGGGGCGCGGTTCGCCTGAAGCACGATCTCGCGGCGGTGCTCGACGTCCCGGCGAAGAACGTCCGCGTGCTCATGGACGACGTCGGCGGCAACTTCGGCACGCGCGGGATGATCTATCCCGAGTTCGCGCTGGTCGCGTGGGCGGCGCGCCGCGTCGGGCGGCCGGTGAAATGGACCTGCGAGCGCAACGAGGCGTTCGTCAGCGACTACCAGGGCCGCGACCTGGCCGTGACGGCGGAGCTGGCGCTCGACGCGGACGGCGACTTCCTCGCCATGCGCGGCTCGAACTTGAGCAACGTCGGCTCGCACCCGACGAATTACGGGCCCCTGAAAAAGGGGATCGAGATCATGTCGAGCATCTATCGCGTGCCCGCGGCGCATTTCCGCGCGCGCGCCGTCGTGAGCAACACCACGCCCACCCGGCCGTATCGAAGCGCCGGCCGGCCGGAGGTGATGTTCGTCATGGAGCGGCTGATCGATCTTGCGGCCCGCGAGTTCGGCTTCGATCGCGTCGATCTGCGGCGCCGCAACCTGCTCACCGAAGCGGAGCTTCCCTACACCAACCCGATCGGCATGGTCTACGACAGCGGCAATTACCCCGAAGTCATGGACAAGGCGCTCAGGCTCGGCGACTGGCCGGGCTTTCCCGCGCGCCGCGCCGAAGCGCGCCGGCGCGGCAAGCGCCGCGGGATCGGCATCGCCAATTACGTCGACACCGCGACCGGGGTTCCACGCGAGCGGGCCGAGGTCACGGTGCATCCCGAGGGCCGGGTCGACGTCGTGATCGGGATCGTCTCGCAAGGGCAGGGCCACGAGACGAGCTTCGCCCAGCTGGTGACCGAGTGGCTGGGCGTGCCGGTCGAGCGCGTGCGGATCATCGCGGGCGACACGGACATCGTGAAGGTCGGCGGCGGCGCGCATTCCGGCCGCGGGATGCGCATGGGAAGCGTCGTCATCTGGAACTCCGCGCGTGAGATCATCGCGAAGGGAACCCGGATCGCGGCGCGCCTGCTGGAGAGCGACCCCAGCACCCTCCGCTTCGAGAGCGGCCGCTTCCGGGTGGACGGGACCGATCGCTCCGAGAGCCTGTTCGAGGTCGCGGCCGCAGCCACGCGGTTGAGCGACCTGCCCGACGATCTGCGCGGGCCGCTGGCGGCGTTCTCGGACGAGACCTTCAACGACGCGAGCTTTCCGTACGGATGCCATGTCTGCGAGGTCGAGATCGATCCCGAGCTGGGGACCGTGGAAATCGTCCGGTATTCGGCCGTGGACGACGTGGGCCGCGCGGTGAATCCGATGATCGTTCACGGGCAGGTCCACGGCGGCATCGCGCAGGGCGTCGGGCAGGCGCTCATGGAGCAGTGCTACTACGACGCCCGCACCGGTCAGCCGCTCACGGGCTCGTTCATGGATTACTCCATGCCGCGGGCGGACAGCTTTCCATTTTTTGCGACGGAGATCAGCGAGGTGCCCTGCGCCACGCACCCGCTCGGCATGCGCCCGGCGGGAGAGGGTGGCACGACCCCGGCCCTCGGCGTGGTGATCAACGCGGTCGTCGACGCGCTCGCCGACTACGGCGTGAGGCACGTCGAGATGCCCGCGACGCCGGAGCGCATCTGGCGCGCGATTCACGAAGCGACGACCGCAGCGCGGTCGGCTCGCACGGATCAATAGCGGCGGCGCGAACTGTCCGATCTTCCACGAGGAGGGAACATGAAATCCGGCATCATCGCGATCGCGGCGCTTGTTGCATCCGCGGTGCCGGCACTCGTTTCGAGCTCCGCGCCTGCCCAGACCTATCCCGGCAGGCCGATCCGGCTGATCGTGCCGTTTCCTCCCGGCGGGGGGACGGACGCGACCGCGCGCGTCCTGACGCAGGCGCTGGCGGACGGCCCGGGCTGGCAGGTCGTCGTCGAGAACCGCCCGGGCGCGACCGGCCGCATCGGCACCGCGCTCGCGGCGAAAGCGGCGCCCGACGGCTACACGCTGCTGCTCGGCACGGCCGGGCCGAACGCGATTCTTCCGGCCGCCTATTCGAAGCTGCCGTACGACGCGGTGAAGGATTTCGCGCCGGTCAGCCTGATCGACTCCGCCGCTTACGCCCTCGTCGTGCATCCGTCGCTGCCGGTCCGGCACGTCAAGGACCTGATCGCGCTCGCGCGGAGCAAGCCGGGGCAGATCACGTTCGCTTCCGCCGGCAATCTCTCGGTCGGGCACATGGCGGCCGAGTTTTTCAAGCAGTTCGCGAAAGTCGACATGACGCACGTGGCATACAAGGGCGGCGGACCGGCCGTCATCGCGACCATGAGCGGCGAGACCGCGGTTTATTTCGGCGGCCCGAGCGTGGTTCACCAGGCGAAGGCGGGCAAGCTGCGGGCGATCGCGACCACCGGCGCGAGGCGCTCGAAAATATTCCCGGACCTGCCGGCCATCGCCGAGACCCTGCCGGGCTACGAGATCGCCCAGTGGGTTGGAGCGCTCGCGCCCGCGGCCACGCCGAGGGACATCCTGTCGAGCGTGCACGCCACGATCGTGAAAGCGCTTGGCACCGCCAAGGTGGAGCAACAGTTCGCCGCCATGGGCTCCGAGCGCATCGTCAGCTCGCCGGAGGAATTCGCCGCGCACATCCGGTCGGAAATCGCCAAGTGGAGAAAGGTGCTGAAGGGTTCCAGGGTGCCGCTCCAGTAATCGTGCGCGCCCGGCGGCCGCGCTCGAGCGCGAGAACGGGGATTGCGTCAGCATCCGCGCCGCGATCGTGTTGACAGTCGGAATCCCGGCCCGTAGAGTCCGTGCGGTCGCCGATCAACGGTTCACGATTCACGCAAACCCGCGTCGATGAGGAGTACACGCATGCCGAAAGCGAAGAGGACAAGCGGTCAGGCCGGCGGCGGCGCGCCCAGGAGCCTTTCCTCCTATCTCGACCTGATTCGAGACGATCCGGCCGAGTTCCGGACGGTGAGCCGCACCGTGAATCCGCTGAAGTTCGACGTGACCGCCGTGCTGGAGCAGCTGGATCGGCGGGGCGAGTTCCCCACGGTGCAGTTCGAAAACCCCCTCAACCTGCACGGCGAGCCGTCCCGGTTCCCGATCGTCGCCAACTTGTGGGCCACGCGGGAACGCTGTGCCGAAGCGTGCGGGTTGCCGCGCAGCGAGGCGGGCAGGCAGCTCGGCTCCCGTTTCGCCGAACTGGTCGGCCGAAAGCACGAGCCCGTCGTCGTGTCCAGCGACAACGCGCCCGTGCAGGCTCACGTGTACCAGGGCGAGAAGGCCGACATGTGGATGCTGCCCGCGGTGCGCCACTTCGAGATGGACCTCGGCGCCGTGCTCACGATGGGCCTGGTCGCGCACGCCCCGGGCGAGAACTTCTACAACATCACTTTCACGAAGACCTTTCCCGAGTCCGGCCGTCGCGGCGGCTTCACCATCCATACGCCCCACATGACCCGGATGTGGAAGGCCTGGGAGCGCCGCGGCGAGCGCTGCCCGGTGGCGAACGTCCTCGGGCACCATCCCGGCTTCTGGCTCGGGACGCTCACCAACACGCCGTGGGGCGACAACGAGTACGCGACCGCCGGAGGATTCCTGCAGGAACCCGTCCGGCTGGTTCCGTCCGTCACGTGGGGGAAGGATTTCCTGGTGCCGGCCGACGCGGAGATCATCATCGAAGGCGAGATCGTCCCCGGCGAGCGCACCATCGTCAACCCCTTCGGGGACATCAGCCTCCAGTATCAGGCGCAGCAACTGGCGCCCTACATGGAGGTGACCGCGATCACCCATCGCGAAAACGCCGTGTTCCAGGACGTCTTCTCCGGCCACCGCGACCACATGCTGTTGGGCAGCATTGCCCGCGAGGGCACGATCTTCGACCACCTCAAGCAGAAACTCGGCAACGTCGTGGCGGTGCACATGCCGTTTTCCGCGTGCGGCCGTTACACCGCCTACATCTCCATCAAGAAGACCGACGAGGGCCAGGCGAAGCAGGCCGGCCTGCAGGCGATAGCCCACGTGCCGAACCTGCACGTCGCGGTCGTGGTCGACGAGGACATCGACGTGTTCAACGAAGAGCAGGTGCTGTGGGCGGTCAACTTCCAGGTCGACCCGCGCCGGGACATCGATCTCATCAAGAATTTGCGTCCCGGCAACGACCCGCGCGGAATCGGTTCGAGCCGGGTGATCATCGATGCCACCCGTCCCACCCACATCGCTTTCCCGACGCGGTTGCGCGTGCCGCCGGAGGACCTGGAGCGGGTGCGCCTGGAGGAATGGCTTGACCCGATAGAAAGGAGCGCGCGATGAGGCTCTTCTGGTCGACCTGCCCGAAATGCCTGAAGGCGTTCGTGGTGGAGTGGGCGCTGCGCCACGCCGGGCGTCAGCTCATCTGCCCGTATTGCGGCAACCGCTACCTGCCCGACGAATCGGCCGCCATCGACGATCGCTACGCGGAATGATCGACGGAGAGCTGCCGCGACCCGTGGCGCCGCGACAGGCGCGGCAATTCCGGGGTAATTCCGGGGTATCGCGGGCGCCCGAAGCGCGCCGCGAGCGGGTCGGTCAACGTTGATTGACCTTGATCCCGGCGTCCTTGACCACTTTACCCCACTTCTTGTAATCGGCTTGGATGATGGCTGCGAATTCCTCCGGCGTGTTGCCGACTGTCTCGCCGCCGTCGCTGATGAAGCGCCGCTTGATCTGGGGATCCTGCACCGCGCGCACCGTGACCGCGTGGATCTTGTTGATGATGCTGCGCGGCGTTTTCGCCGGCGCCAGAACGCCGTACCACTGCAATACCTCGTAGCCCGGCACGCCGGCCTCGGCAATGGTCGGGATGCCGGGCGCAATGGCCGAGCGTTTGGGACCGGTCACGCCGAGGGCGCGCAACCTCTTGTCCTTGACGTGGGGCAATGCGCTCAGCACGTTGGCCATCATCAGGGACACGTGACCCGCTATCGTATCGATCAGGGCGGGGCCCTGGCCTTTGTATGGCACATGGACCATTTTCAGTCCGGTCATGGAGAGGAACAACTCGATCGCCAGGTGCTGGCTGGAACCGGCGCCGCCCGCGGCGAAGTTGAGCTGGCCGGGGCGCGCCCGGGCGAATGCAATCAGTTCCTGCACCGATCGTGTCGGCAGCGAGGGATGCGCGACGATGATGTTGGGCGACACCACCACCTGCGAGACCGGCGTGAAGGCCGTCATGGGATCGTAGCGGAGTCCCCTCAGGATATGGGGGACGATGGTGAGCGAGCTGACGCCCATCAGCAGCGTGTAGCCGTCGGGCTCCGAGCGCGCGACGAACTCCCCCCCGATCGTCGTGGTCGCCCCGGGGCGGTTATCGATGAGGACCTGCTGGCCAAGATACTCGGAGAGCTTGGGCTGAATCGCGCGCGCCGCGAGGTCGGTGCCGCCGCCCGGCGTAGTGGGAACGACGAGCCGCACCGGTTTGGTGGGGTAATCCTGCGCGGACGCGCTGAGCGATGCCGCGATAAGGCACGCGGCCAACGCATGGCATGCAAGTCGAACCATATCGAGGAAGCCCGTCATTTCTCCCCTCCACTTACGCACGAGCCGCCGGGAAAGCGGCGAAGCGGATCGTTCAGCGCTGATCCGGCTTGATTCCCACGTCCTTGACCACTTTGCCCCACTTCTGGAGGTCGGCGCGGATCACGGCGGCGAATTCCTCGGGCGTGTTGCCGACCATATCGCCGCCGTCCATGGCGAAGCGCTCCTTGACCGCCGAATCCTGCACCGCGCGCACCGTGGCCGCGTGGACCTTGGCGATGACGTCGCGCGGCGTCCCCGCCGGCGCGAGGACGCCGAACCACTGCACGACCTCGTAGCCCGGCACGCCGGCCTCGGAGAGGGTCGGAACGCCGGGCACGACGGCCGCGCGCTTGCTGCTGGTCACGCCGAGCGCGCGGAACCTGCCGTTCCTGATGTGAGGCAATGCGGCCAGGATGTTGGCCATCACGAGGTGCACGTGGCCCGCCACCCCGTCGGTCACGGCGGGGCCCTGGCCCTTGTACGGAACGTGCACGATCTTCAGCCCGGTGCGGGAGAGGAACAGCTCCATCGCCAGGTGCGGGTTGCTGCCGACGGCGCCGGTGCCGTAGTTGAGCTGCCCGGGGCGCTTTTTGACGAACGCGATCAGTTCCTTCACCGATCGCACCGGCAGCGAGGGATGCGACACCAGGATGAGGGGCACCTTCACCACCTGCGAGATCGGCGCGAAGTCGTTCACCGGATCGTACGGGACCTTCGACTGGGTATGGGGGTTGATGGCGAGCGAGCTGATGCCCATCAGCAGCGTGTAGCCGTCGGGCGCCGAGCGCGCGACGAACTCCACGCCGATGTTCGTGCCCCCGCCGGCGCGGTTCTCGACCACGACCTGCCGGCCGAGAAACTCGGAGAGCTTGGGCGCGATCATGCGCGCCGAGATGTCGGTGCCGCCGCCCGGCGCCGTGGGCACGACGAGCCGTATCGGCTTGGTGGGATAGTCCTGCGCGAAACCGGCGGTTGCCGCCGCAATGAGGCACGCGGTCAACGCGTTGAGCGCGAGTTGATGGGTCTTGAGAACGGTTTTCATGTTCGCCTCACTGGGAATGCCGGCCCGTTTCCAGCAGACGCTACTGTAGCACTGCGCGTGCGGCAATGCTTGCCGCGGCGGCATGGCTGATGCCGCGGCGCGGAGCAGCTTCGCCGCATTGCCGGAACGGCGGAGACGCGCGGCACGAGGCGATCCATGGCGTCACGGAATGGGCATCACTGATGCCCGGCGCCGCGTTTCCTTGCCGTTAGCGCCTCGGCGCGGATCGCCGATAGCGTCGCCCGCGGCGAAGCCGCCTCGGGATCGACCCGGAGCTCGAGCAGCGCGGCGGTCTTCGCGCCCCACGCGCGCTCGAACGCGGGCGCGAAATCGGCGGTACTCTCGACGACCTCGCCGTGCAGGCCGTAGGCGCGCGCGAGCGTCGCGAAATCAGGATTCGTCAGGTCGGTGCCGATGACGCGCCCCGGGTAGCGCCTCTCCTGGTTCAGGCGGATCGTGCCGTAGATGCCGTTGTTGACGACGATGAACAGCACCCGCGCGCCGCAGTCCGCCGCGCTCGCCAGCTCCTGGCCGTTCATGAGGAAGCAGCCGTCCCCCGAAAAGGACACGACCGGACGCTCCGGGTGCACGAGCTTCGCGGCGATCGCGGAAGGCACGCCGTAGCCCATCGCGCCGCCGGTCGGGCCGAGCTGGGTGCGGAAGCCGGTGTAGCGGTAGAAGCGGTTCACCCACGCGATGTAGGCGCCGGCGCCGGCGGTGACGATGGTTTCGGGCGGAAGGCGGCCGCGCAGGAACCGCATCACTTCGCTCATGTTGAGCGCGCCCGGAGAGGCCACCGGCTGCTGCCACGTCTCGTAATCGGCGCGCGCGGCGCGGGTGGCTTCGGCCCATGCGGCCTTCACCGGCGCCAGCGCGCGCGCCGCGGCGGCGAATTCCGGCATGCCCGCGTTGATCAGCAGATCGCCCTGGTAGACGCGCCCGAGCTCCTCGGCGCCCGGGTGCACGTGCACGAACGCCTGCGCGGGCCGCGGCACGCCGATCAGCGTGTAATTGGACGTGGTCCAGCCGCCGAGCCGCGCGCCGGCGACCAGCAGCAGGTCGGCATCGCGGATGCGCCGTTCGAGCGCGGGATTGAGGCCGACCGAGATGTCGCCGGCGTAATTCGGATGCCGGTTGTCGAAGAGATCCTGGCGGCGGTAGGTGCAGCCGACCGGCAGCGCGTTGGCCTCGGCAAACGCCTGGATGTCGGCGCAGGCCTGCGCGTCCCAGCCGCCGCCGCCCAGGATCAGGAACGGGCGCGTGGCGCGCTCGAGCATCTCGCGCAGCCGGCGCATGGACTCGGCGCCCGGATGCGCGGCGACGCGCCGGTAGCGCGCGGTATCGGCGACGGTGGCGGTCGCGTCCAGCATGTCTTCCGGCAGCGCGAGCACCACGGGCCCGGGCCGGCCGGAGACGGCGAGATGGAAGGCGTGGCTCAGCATCTCGGGGATCCGCGCCGCGCGATCGATCTGCGCGACCCATTTCGCCATCGGCCCGTACATCCGGCGGTAATCGATCTCCTGGAACGCCTCGCGCTCGGCTTCCTCCGAGCTGACCTGGCCGATCAGCAGCACGAAAGGCGTCGAATCCTGGAACGCGGTGTGGATGCCGATGCTCGCGTTGGTCGCGCCCGGGCCGCGGGTGACGAAACAGACGCCCGGGCGGCCGGTGAGCTTGCCGTAGGCCTCGGCCATGAACGCGGCGCCGCCTTCCTGGCGGCAGGCGACGAACCGGATGCGGTCGCGCGCGTCGTAGAGCGCGTCGAGCGCGGCGAGAAAGCTCTCGCCGGGCACGCCGAAGATCAGGTCCACGCCGTGGATCTTCAGGCCGGCGGCCAGCAGCTGCCCGCCCGTGCGCGCGGGATCGCGGTCGGACTGCTTCATGGACGTGGAGCGGCCGGCCGAAGCGTGGCGGCTAACGAGCGTCGTGAAAATGCCTGGCGCCGCCCGTCCCCTCACCCCTTCCCCCTCTCCCGAGCGGAGAGGGGAAATGGACAGCGGCAAATGTGCTTTCAGTCATTTACCGAAGGCTCATTAGTTGGACTGGATGCCCGCTTCCTTGATGACCCGGCCCCACTTGGCGATGTCGGCTTTGAGGAAGGCGGCGAACGCCTCCGGGCGGGCGGTCGCGATGTCGTAGCCCGCGGCCTCGAGGCCGTCTTTCACGTCGGGAAGGCCGAGCAGCTTGATCAGCTCGCCGTAGACCCGTGAGATCACCCGCCTGGGCGAGCCGGCGGGCATCAGGATGCCGTACCACACCGCCGCATCATAGCCGGGGACGCCGGCCTCCGCGATGGTCGGCACATCGGGCAGCTGCGGCGCCCGCCGCGCGGTGGTGACGCCGAGCGGCACGAGGCGCCCGGCCTTGGCGTGCGGAATCACGATGGCGATGCCCGGGAAGCCGACTTTCACGTGGCCGCCCACGAGATCGGCCGTGGCCGGGCCGCTGCCCTTGTAGGCGACGTGCGTCATGTTGACGCGCGCCATCGAGACGAACAGCACCGACATCAGGTGTTGCGCGCCGCCGGTTCCCGAGGAGGCGTAATCGATCTTGCCCGGCTGCGACTGCGCCAGCGCGATCAGCGCCTTCACCGACCGCGGCGGCAGCGACGGGTGCACGACCAGCACGTTCGCCGTCAGCGCAACCTGCGCGACCGGGGCGAAGTCCTTGATCGCGTCGTAGGCAATCTTGCCGCGATAGATGGTGGGGGCGAGCGAGAACGCCGTGCCGGTGAGCAGCATCGTGTAGCCGTCGGGCTGGGCCCTGGCGACGATCTGCGAGCCGAGCATGCCGCCCGCGCCGGGGCGGTTGTCGATGATCACCTGCTGCCCCAGTGCGGCGGTCAGCTTTTGCGCGATCATCCGGCCGGGCACGTCGGTCGCGCCGCCGGCGGAAAACGGAATGACGATCCGGATCGGGCGTGCAGGATAACCCGGCGTGTCGGCGGCGCCGGCGAGCCCGCCGGCGAGCAGCGCCGCGCCAGCGGCGAAACGCATCCAGGAATGGACCACGTCGAATTCCCCTTTGGAAAGAGCAGAACCGTCGAAAAAATGTTACCACACCGGCAACCCGGCGGGCGACGCACGCGGGCCGGCCGGCGGCAAATTTCCTTATGATGTGCGGTTCCTATCGTTGGAGGAGACCGCGCATGGCCAAGGCGTACCTCATTTCGTTCTACCGGTCCATCAGGAATCCCGACGCGCTCGCCGCCTATATCAAGCCAACGGAAACGCGACGGTCGGCGCCAATGGGGCCTGGAAGGCCGTTCGCGTCAGCCCCAAGCCGTGACTGGTGACTGGTGACAGGACTCCGCGCGGTGCGCGGAAGGCTCATCACCCATCACCCATCACGCATCACCTCATCCCGTCAAAGCCGCTCGAATGGCCTCAGCGCGTCCGGATGGGGCGTGAAACCGGGCAGGACCTCGTCGTAGCGGGCGAGACACCCGCGGGCGCAATCCTTCCTCCCCGGCCACAATCCGCAGCGCTGGACCGTGAGCCCGGGCGCCGCCCCCGGGCGCGGCGAAACGTATTCGACACCGACCAGGGCGACCGCCCCGGTTTCGGGGCAACGCATCAGCCGGTCTTCCCAGACCTGCCGGGCGAACCAGAAGACATAGATGATGAACGCCAGCCATGCGGCGATCCCCACCGTCCAGACTATCGTGGCAAATTCCATGATAAAACCTCCTTCGCGCGCTGCGCGCGGCACTCGGGCTCCGCTTGCCATTTTCCCGCCGGCAACGGGGTCGGTTCTTGAGATAGATCAACAAAATGGCACGGGTGATCGACCATGACTAAAGTGATAGGTGATGGGCCTCCCGCGCCGCGGTAGCTTGTAGCACATGACGTAGAACTTCACCGCCAGGCCGCCAAGGCCACCAAGAAATTCAATAATAAGACCAGCCCAAGGACGCCAAGACAACGCCAAGGGGGATACAAACTTTCTCACCGGAATTGAATCCCCGGATGAGCGGTTTGGAGTCGCTCAGGCTTGATCGAGCGGGCGGTGTCCGGACCGTGCCTGCCAACGAGCGCCTGTTACTGGCCGAAAACGGCCAGAAAGAGACGATCGTGGCGACCGACTCGAGCGTCCGCTCCTCGGCCTTTGCTGCCGTTGACTCCACGCTACGCTGAAGTCCGGTATGGATTTCGAACCGGACGCAGGCGTGAAGGAATTGCCGAATGGCGGCTTTGACGTTGCTGCTACGGCAGAATCCGACCCCGAGCTGTCACTCAGCTAATGCGCCACAATGGATCGGTTCCGCCAGTGCTGCCATTGCGACCGCCCAATTCCTACGTCAGCAATGTGACTGATTGCCGTCGTTGGCGACGTTGGGTCGATGAACGGCAGCTTCCGGGACCAGCGAATTCACATTCCCGACCCGGAGCGGACATTGCTGACGGGATCTTGGAGACCTGACGTGAATAATTAGCGGACGAGAACTTAGCTTAGTGGGGGCGTACCAACCTAAATGCCGAAATCCGCTCTTCCTTAATAAGGCCCTTATGACCAGCTCTGCTTGGTGCCAGCGCGCGTGCCCGTATCGGATCGTCGAACGAGTCAAACAACGTGAACCCATTTGACTCAATCAGTCTATTCAGCACCCTCCATGTGTTGATTCGAGTTCTGCAAACAAGATTGTCGCCGCAGACGATCACCAGCGAACCGTCGTTGACCATACTCTTCTGCAATCGGATAATCGCAGTGCGCATGTCGGCGAGATAGCGATGTACGATTTCCGCGTGTCTAGGGCTCTTACGTTCCAAGTCCTCTAGTTGAGGCAGCAATGCCTTATTTTGCTCAACATCCATGAGCGTCACGCGGGCCATCAGCGGCCCGCGCTCCGTCCCTATGAATTGTTCAGATCGTGGAGTTGGCGTTTCAGTCAGCTTGCTCAGGAAAGCGAGTTCGAGCTTGAAGTTTCGGTAATAGTCTTGAGCATTCAGATACGGTGGTGACGTTATAACGTGAGAGTAGATGCGCTGCGGAACATGGGTCATTCGTTCCGTCATGTCGCGCAACTGCACATTTACGTTGCTACGCTTTCTGGTCCCGTAGAGTCGCTGAATTTCGAGATGTAGCAGGTAAACCAGGAATGCGGGATCAAGATGTTGACCGAACTTCCGTGTCAGGGCCTCCTTTGAAATGAACGGCTTTGGGCTTCGATCATCTGCTTTTGAGCAAAGGCGAATGGACAGGGCTAGCGCCAACAATACCGACTGACCCTCGGGTGATTCGTGCAATCTCATCATGCGAGCCACGTACCGCATCCTCTCCAACTTCTCCAAGCTACGCACCGTGAACCAGTAGTCCTTTCCTAGAAGGTCTAGGGGTAGCGTCTTACCTTTTCTTTCTGCGGTCCTCAGAAGGTCCCGGAGCAGGATCGCCGCCCTGGACCACTCGAATCCTCGGGTGCGTACTGCAGAGAGCAGAATCGCGAATGGGTTCACGTCGATACCAGTCGCTCGGATCCCGCGCGCAGAAGCCGCCACCAACAACTCTCCTGACCCGCAAAACGGATCGAGTAGCCGATCGCAACGCCCCGCATAGCGGTCGAGAAGCGTGCTAGCCAACCCCTTTACCATCTTCGCTGGGTATCTTTCGATCCGAAACCTGATCGAATTGATCAGGCTTGGCGTTGAAGCAGCCATGACGGTCCTATGCCGTGAGAATAGAAGCGCTCGTTGTGTCGAAGGGGCCCAGAATAGATGAGAGCCGGAGGATCGGCGGCCCGACGAACATAGAGGTAAGCCCCAAGCGCTTGAGGTTTTGTTCCCAGCGGGCAGAGAATCTTCGCGTACTCGGACCTTCCATCGTCCGAACCAAACGCTCCTCTAATGGACGCGCAGACTTTCTCTGGATCAACTGAGTCTGCAACGACTACGGAGCGAGACCCTACTCTTGTAATTAGGTCCTTGTTAAACTCCTCTGTCCTTCCGGCCCACTCTTCTCTGAAGGGCGGATGAGGCACCACAAGAGTCGTCTTGATCGGCTGCAACTGCTCGTAAGTAGCGAGCGCCCTTTCCCCCTCATAGCCAAGAAAAATCAAGAGGTGCAACGGCCGACTAGAATCCGGTGTACCCGCGAAGCCAGGAATCTGCTCAAAGCCCGCAATCCCAAAAGAGAGCGGGAGGTACGCTGTTGCATCGTAGTCCTGCGGCTCGGTGTATACGATGTTGAGCCTGTCCCAACACCCGAAGTCGTCAAGCCAATTGAGCATCATCAGCAAGTGGCGCTTCGTAAATACTGTCATGTCAAATACAACACTGGACATCCTATACTTCGTGAGTAAGGCCTTAAGCGGTTCACCGTTCGCTCGAAAACTCGCAACCGCGTCTCTCTCGCGGAAGGACAGTTCGGTCACTTCGGCCGTCGCTCGAAAGATATCCCTTAGCTTCGCGTGATTAACCTCTCTCTTCGGGTTGTGGTCGTCATAGTGAAACAGCACCACGTGCTCTGGACGCCATCCACCCCATTTGGTCGTTAGCCCCAAGCAACGATCTTCATGGCTTGAGCAGGCGATAAGGAGTCCATCGTCCGGAAGCAAGCTAGGGAGGAAATCCACCTTCATGACACTTGGTCCAACCCTAACCGTGATTGGCGCTCCTCCGCCCTGCCACGCACTAATCTATCGATCAGTCGCTTCTTCGCGGAGGCACGACGATCTTCGGAAAGCAAATCCACGAGGTCTCGACATGCGAACGTTGACTTCCACCGGAAGCGCGGACTGAACTGCAATGCAGCGCAAAAGATCCTACATATGTTGAACTCGACTGGCTGCGGATCCGATGAATGCTTCGGACGCATCCCAGGTCTTCCCAACCCAAGCTGAAAGACACCCTCTCTAACACCCAGAGTAAGAAAATCTCTCAATTCAACGCATGATTCACTCGTCAGTTTCTGCGGGTCTGTGATGGCTAGGCGGCCTGCCTCAGGTTCAGAAGCGTGACGAAGCAACTTGTATCGCAAGCAATCTCCTAAATCGAGAAGCAAGTACTTCAACCGCTCGCCATGCTTCTCGACGTTCCTACTAAGAGCAGACAAGTTGTGCTCCGAGATGATGTAGACGGCGCGCTTCTGGTGCTCCGGCTCGATTCGTACGGGATAACTATCCGGAGCTGAGGTGCCAAACTGGAGGTAGTAAGCCATGCCTACGACCTCTTGGAAGTACCGTATGACTCCAGAGCTCAGAAAAGCGAGTTCCTTAAAGCCCGCGTACCTCTTCTCTCGACCGCCGCCCGGCTTACCGTAGGTGAGTCTAAAGATCGCCGCGTGCCGGTAGTAATTCACTTTCTCTTCGTGCTGAGTTTCGGTTAATGCCCTCCATGCGTCTCTGCCCACCATCGCTTGCACCTCCGCGACGATTGATCGCTCAGGGAATTCCGGCCCATCAAACTCCGGAAGGAGGTCCTCCGGCTTGCTCGGCTGTGCGCTCGATCCTCGGAGTGCCTTCGTGAGAATGCTACCTAGAAGCTGGCGGTAGTTCGCGAACTCGCGATCATCGTCAACAGAGTAGATCAGAAGAACACGGTTGTAATCGTGGAGCTCTTGGAGCTCCTGACCGGATAATGTTTCCGACGAATCTGTTGTACCAACCTTCTTGGCAATCTTGGTGGAAAGATCCGGCGTTCCCAGCTTGACAATGTCGTTTATTACCACCCTCTGATGTTCGAGAAGGTTCTCGTACTCGTCCAACAACAACACGAACTGGGCGCTAGCAAGTTCCGGAAGAAGCTTCTTAACCACAGCGATTACTCGCTTAAACGCATCTAAATCGAGCGTGGCTATCGGGGCGATCACGCTCTCTCTGTAAATGAAGCGCCGCTTGGTGAACTCAGCGATCCGACGATGGGTTTGTGCACAATAGTCCAATAAAGACTGTAAATCAGAGGCGCTATTAGAGTCCGCACTGGCAATGATCGCGTGAACCTCACGCACCAGTGCGGCCTCGACAGGGTTGCTAAGCGAAATGTGCTGATGTCGCTTACAGTAGGCGAGTTCGTTCAGAACACTTTCGATTAGCGTGATGAAGAACTCTTGGCTGAACGTATCTGTGATCTGAGCCAATGTCGGCTTGTCAACATCTTGCAGTCGCCCATCGGGAGTTGCGAGAAGCCCAGCGTTACAGAACGCTCCGCGAGTCAATCTGACGTAAAACCCAAACAGCTCTCGCAGAGTCTTCTTCGTGTTCTTTCTCAATACCAGATTTCGGGCGCGGAGAGACATGAGCAGCATGGTCTTCCCCGTCCCTCGGGATCCTTCAAGGAAACAGGGGCGCATCTCCTCAAGGGTGCCGATCTTCTCAGCCGCAGGCGGAGAGAACGTTTCTGCAAGTAACATTGGTATCTCGTCGAAGTACTCTGCGCGAAGCCTCCAGAATGGATTGGGTGACCCCTCTTGAAACGCGAGACTTGTGATTCGACTCGGGGTCTCTGACGGTATTAGTTCGCTGCAGAGGCGTTCAAAAACGTCTCGGTACGAGTCCTCGTTGAGAGTCGCAAATATCTTTGGCCCCAATAGAGGTGGAACCGGCGTGTTGTCAAGCCGAAGCACCACTAGTCGAATCTTGCCTTGATCGATCTCCTGCCACGTCGCAGAGTCAATCTCCCTTGTTTGCCACTTCGCGTCCCGTGTATGAACTGAGTACAGGATGATAACGGTATGCGCGTCGCCCAGCGCTTCGTTCATGAACGCGATCGAATTCGAGCCGAGCTTTAGCTCCCGCAGATCGACACGCACCTCATGGCCGACGTTCCTAAGGTCCTCGTCAAGACGCTTCGCCCACTGTGAGTCGGGGCCAGCATGCGAAATGAAAATGTGATTCATCTATCCCCTCACCTTCCGATCAGACCGGCGCGTGACCTTGCACGGTGTCCGTTCCGATGGAGTCCCAACAGCGCGCTGCCGAAGGCCATGAACTACAGCCGGCCCCGAAGGCATTCACACTGCCATTGCTTGAGCCCCAGACAGCGGCCGGCTCCAATCCTACGCTGCGTGTCGCCTTACCCCCACATAACCCATACGAGGAAACCCAAAGGGCGGTCCGCGACCATCGGCCAGCGGTCGCAAATTGACCCAGAGCGTACGTTCCGAAGCCTACCCGTTGCCAATCAGTTGCTGCTCGCCTTTAGACAGCTCTTAGAGCTTATCGAGGAACAGTCGCGCGTACGTCCTTCTTTGTGGCCCAGCCATTGCCTCCCCTCCCGCGAGACCCAATGTCCAGTTGTTGCAGACATTATGCCCGTTGGAGCATCAAATGTGTTCTCAGCGCGTCTGGCGGCTTCAGCGGCGAGTATACGACGCGGGTGGTTCGTACTCAGCCAGTCGAGGTAATCAAGGTGGCTTTGACCGCATCGCGTACCGTGGTGTTGGCCGGCGTGCCCGTCTGGCGTGCTAGGCGATCGAGCCGACACGCCAGTCTTCCGCAGTGTGAATGCATCCATGAGCGCTGTTTGACCAGCAATGATCGATTGTCTGTTCGACAATGCGAAGTGTAGCAATGGGTCGGGAGTGCGCATTCGTCATAATGGAAAGCTGCCGTTCGACCTAAATTCGTGGGCAATGGCCGGTGACGGATCTACACCGGCCGCCTATGTCGCGCAGAGCCAACGGCGGCAAAGGCCGAGGAGCAGACGGTCCAGCAATCACGCCGACCGTCTCAAAGGGGTCGAAAGGGGGCGTTCGATGCCGCTTGCGGTACAAGGCGCTCAACTAGCGATAATATGGCTCTCTTAAGCCACCGACGAGCGCACATAAAGGGGGTAAGAACGCGCAAGACTAGGGGGAGGACCGTGTCTGATGGCAAAGCGGGGCGGTGAGTCCGGTTGCGCGGTGATCGCGCTGGTCGTGGTGGGGGCGATCGCCTCGGTGCCGAAGGAGGTGTGGGTCTGGGTTGGCATTGTCGTGGCGGTTGGCGCCGTGATCTATTGGCTCGTCAAAAGCGGCGGCGAGCCGTCCTCGCAGTCCAGCCCCGCGCCATCAGCTACCCCGACACCACAGCGCTATCGATACGCCTCAGAGCAAACTTCACAGAGAGCGTTTTCGCCAAGCATCACGGCTGAGTCGTGCTGGCGGCCGCCGGGTAGCACCGCGGAAGTAGGGGGCCACTCCATCCCCAATGCGGCTATATATGTAGGCCAGGGGCTCGGAAACGTCGTCGGAAACGATGTTGAACCCGCTCTTATAGACCCGACGCTCAGTGTCGAGGCCCCCGCCGGCTTCTTCGAGTCGCTCGGTTACTGGCCCTCTTATTCCCGGATTTCAGCTCGGGCGAGAGGGCGATATCTGCTGTGGCTGGCTGGCGGGCGCAGGGATCCGGCGACAGATATTGGTTACGTCTTTCTGTTCTTTTACGGCCTCGAGAGACGCATGCTGGCCGACAACCGCGCGGACAACCACATGGAGCGGGAGCTGCCGTGGATGCGCCACGAAGTGGCGCGATTGCTCTCGCTCTATGGGAGTTCCAGCGGTTCGTTCCAGCGGTATGCAACCGGTTTCCTGGAATTTCTCTCCCTGGCTGAATTGTCCGACGAAGCCTCGGCCTACGACGGTCCGGCGCCCGAGCCCGGAGAACGCCGGCGCATGGGGCTGAGACTGATGCTCGGACTCGGACGAGCAGCGGCCGAAGGGAAACCGGTTCGTGGAGACTGGGCGTATTCGTGGCTGATGTCGGACGAACGCGTGACGCTGCGAACGGCAGCTCAGCGCTGCGGAGACCAGTTCAGGGAGCTTTTCATGCTGGTTTACCGAGAAATGTACGGTGACGGCATGACCATTTCGCCGCCAAAGACCAAACTTAAAGCCGTTTACAGACCGGCCAGCAGTTCATTCGGGCACCGCTCGCTGGAACTCGCTTTCGATGAGATACCCGACGTCAGCGTTACCGAGGCGCCGCTGCGTAAGCTCATCAACATTGCTGAACGAGCAACCGAGATGCTGGGCCCTTACAGCCGGTTCATCGCGCGGGACGGAGCGAGGGCGGATTCGTTGGCTGCGCTCCTGCTGCTACCCCCCGCACTTTGGCCGGACGAGCATGTGGCGCGACTGGGTAAGTGGCTATCGGACATAGGGGCGGACAGATCCCCGACCGCTGTGGGGTTTGGCGAGTTAATCAGGCACTTCCCGACATGGGAAGACATGAGCAGAGACAGGGTTGGTGCGTTTTCGAAGGCACTTGAATCGCTGGGCGTCGGAATCGAACCCGACGTGCGTTGGGGCGGAGCGATGCTCGAAGAAACCGATCCCGTTGTTCTCTTTCCATTGGACAAGCATGAACGCTCATTCGAACCCACCTCACTCTACAAGGCTGCTGCCCTGACCATCCATCTGGCGGCGGTGGTGACGATCGCGGATGGCACGGTATCCATTGAAGAAGAGAAGCAGCTTGAGGCGCAAATCGAAAGATGGCCCGACCTATCGCCATCCGAACGCAAGCGCCTCCGGGCATTCGTAAAGTGGCTCCTATTGGCGAAGCCGTCCTTGACCGGGTTGAAACGTCTGACCAAGGAGTTGGACGACACGCGTAAGCGCGGCATCGCGCAGTTCCTGGTGCACGTTGCGCAGGCCGAAGGAAGTACTTCGCCGAAGGAACTGAAAGCGCTGGGAAAGATTTACCGCCTTCTTGGGCTGAACGAGGAGGAACTGTACGGTCATGCGCACGCCGCAGCGACCGAGCCGGTTACCGTCAAGCCCGCTATGCCGACGGACAAGCGCTACGCCATTCCGCAACGGCCAGCCGTCGAAAAAGCGGCGGCCCTGGACGAAAGGCGTCTCGAAGCTTTGAAGAGGGAGTCAGAGGAAGTATCAGAGCTGCTGGCCGGGATCTTCGCTGAATCGGGGGCCGTGGAACCGGTGCCGGAACCCGAAGATGCGGGCGGGGGAGTCGCAACATCAGGCGATGCTCTTTTCGCCGGGCTTGATGCGGAACAACTCGGATTTGCGAAACTTGTGATGGGGCGTTCGCTGTGGACCCGCGCGGAGCTGGAAGACCTGGCGGAGGACAGAAACGTCATGCTCGATGGCGCGCTGGAAAGGATTAATGAGGCGGCGCTCGATCGATTCAACGAGCCGCTCTTCGAGGGCGCGGACCCCATCGAAGTGAACCCGAATGTATTGAAGGAGATCGCGGAGCATGGCCACCATCAGACCGAAAGAACGTGATGCGCTGCTACAGTCCATGCGAGCCGGCGTCGTGCCGCGCGTCGGGCAACGCCTCGTACAGGTGGGACGGGCCAAGGAAGTGGCGGCACTGCTCCAGGAGATCGAACGGGTCGCCGACGGGGGGTCCGCGTTTCGGCTCGTTATCGGGGAGTACGGCTCGGGAAAGACCTTCTTTCTCAACCTGATTCGTTCCATTGCCCTCGAGAAAAAGCTCGTCACCGCGAACGCTGATCTAAATCCCGACCGCCGCTTGCACTCCACGGGCGGGCAGGCGCGGTCCCTTTATGCGGAGCTGATGAAGAATCTGTCGACCCGCACGAAGCCGGACGGGGGAGCGTTACCGGCGGTAGTGGAGCGTTTTGTATCAGAGGCGGCGCAGGAGGCGAGGCGAAGCGGGGCCAAAACCGAAAACGTGATCCACCAGCGGCTGGAAAACCTGAAGGAGATGGTGAACGGATACGATTTTGCGGACGTTGTGGAGGCCTATTGGCGCGGGCATGAGACCGACAACGAGCAGCTGAAATCCGATGCCGTGCGCTGGCTGAGGGCGGAGTTCAGTACAAAGTCCGATGCGAGGAAAAGCCTGGGGGTAAGAACAATTATCGACGACGCAAACGGCTACGATATGCTCAAGCTGACGGCGCGATTCGTGCGTCTCGCGGGATTTTCTGGGCTAATGGTGTGCTTCGACGAGCTGGTCAATCTCTACAAGCTTGCCCATACGCAATCCCGCAATGGAAACTACGAGCAGATTCTCCGCATATTAAACGATTCGCTGCAGGGCAATTCCGTAGGCCTGGGCATTCTTCTAGGCGGCACGCCGGAATTCCTGATGGACACGCGACGGGGTCTGTACAGCTACGCGGCGCTTGCATCCCGCCTTACCGAGAATCGATTCGCCAAGGACGGCTTGGTGGATTTTTCGGGTCCGGTGCTTCGGCTGT
Source organism: Betaproteobacteria bacterium (assembly GCA_016192825.1). Taxonomy (GTDB): domain Bacteria; phylum Pseudomonadota; class Gammaproteobacteria; order Burkholderiales; family SG8-41; genus SG8-41. Next base: position 44,672 of record JACPTK010000070.1, read on the forward strand.
CCAATCTCACGAAGGAAGAATTTTACCTCTTGCTCGAAAAGCTGCGATACGTGTTTGCGTACGGCGATCCGAAGAAGTTTCTCGTTCCGGACGAGGCATTGCCGGCATTCATGGGCCATTGCTCGAAGCGCATCGGCGACGCTTACTTCCGTACCCCGAGAAATACAATCACGGCCTTCGTCCATCTGCTTTCGGTGCTCGAGCAGAACTCTTCAGCGAAGTGGACCGACCTCCTCGACGCAATGGAATTGAGGAAGGACGATGAAGGGGGAATGACGACCGAGGCAGGTGGAGCGTCAGGTAACGACGGCGCGGTCTCCGATGACGACAACCTCGCAAGCTTCAAACTCTAGCGAATCCGGCGCGTTTGAGCTGCTCGATCGCCGCATCCAGCAATGGATCTGGTCGGAGGGCTGGACCGAGCTGCGTGATGCGCAGGAGGAGGCGATTGCGGAGATTCTTGGCGCGGAGCGGGATGTGATCATTTCGGCGGCGACCGCGTCGGGGAAGACCGAGGCGGCCTTCCTCCCAATCCTCACCAAGTTACTGGGACGGGAACCTCTCGGCTCGGTTGTCTATATCAGCCCGCTCAAGGCGTTGATCAACGACCAATGGGGGAGGCTGGAGCGGCTTTGCGAGTCGCTCGACGTGCCTGTCGTGCCCTGGCATGGCGATATTTCCGAAGCGAGGAAGCGAAAATTCCTCAGGACGCCTTCGGGCATCCTGCTCATCACCCCGGAGTCGGTTGAGTCACTGTTCGTAAACCGGGGTCATGGGATCTCCGGGTTGCTAGCACGGGTGCAGTATCTCGTGGTCGACGAGCTCCATGCCTTCATCGGGACGGAGAGGGGGAAGCAGCTGCAGTCGCTGTTACACAGGATGGAAGTGGCCGTGGGGAAACGAATTCCAAGGATCGCACTTTCGGCGACCCTGGGGGACATGTTGCTCGCGGCGGACTTCCTAAGAAGCGGCCACGGCCAGGAAGTCAGAGTCATCAAGTCAAGCGGGAGTGGGGAGTTGAAGCTGCTCCTGAAGGGATATATCGATACTGCGCCGCGCCTCGATGATCAAGCCATGGACTTATTGCTGAAGCAGGGGGGCGAGCCGGCTCTAGAGGATACGGTCGGCGGCGGAAATCTCGCGATCGCCAACGATCTCTTCAAGACGCTACGTGGCTCGAACAACCTCATCTTTCCGAACAGCAGAAAGAGCGTTGAGCTTTTTACCGATCTATTGCGCCGCAAATGCGAACAGCTGAAAGTGCCAAATGAGTTCTGGCCGCACCATGGGAGTCTGTCGAAAGAGATAAGGGAGGAAGCGGAAGCTGCGCTCAAGAAAGGGGAGCTGCCGTCCACGGCGATCTGTACGACCACGCTCGAGTTGGGGATAGATATTGGCGCGGTGAAAAGCATTGCGCAGATCGGATCGCCGCCATCAGTTGCGAGCCTGCGACAGCGTTTAGGCCGATCAGGGCGCCGCGGCGAGCCGGCGATACTAAGGATTTACTCGCTTGAGGCCCCGTGGGAGGGGGATCTGCCGATCAATGATCGATTGCGGGCGCAGTTGATGGAAACCGTTGCCATGGTCCAGTTGCTATTGGCGGGGTGGTACGAGCCTCCGCGGGTGAGTGGCCTACACCTGTCGACGCTGATTCAGCAAATCCTTTCGTTAGTTGCCGAGCGGGGTGGAGTCAGCGCCGGCAATGCCTGGGAAATACTGTGTGCACGAGGGCCCTTCCCGAACGTGTCCAAGCGTCAGTTCGTCGAATTATTACGGGGTCTGGGTGAGAAGCAATTCCTCATGCAGCAAAGCGATGGGCTCCTGCTTCACGGAGTGGTCGGCGAGCGCGTGGTGAATCATTACGATTTCTACTCGGCGTTCCTCTCTGATGAGGAGTTCCGCGTAGTCGTTGGCTCGACGACGCTGGGAACGCTTCCAATCAGCCGCCCATTGATACCCGATTCCTACCTCATATTTGCGGGGCGCCGCTGGAAGATCATCTCTGTCGATCAACAAAAGAAGGTAGTCGAAGTGACTCCGGCGGGTGGTGGCAGACCGCCATCTTTCGATGGTGGTGGCGGGATGGTGCATGACCGCGTGAGGGAGCAAATGCGGGCACTGTACGATGACACGGATATGCCGGCGTTTCTTGATGCGACCGCGATTTCGCTGGTTGCAGAAGCGAGGACAGAATTCGCAAGACTGGAGCTCGACGAACACAAGATCGTTGAATCCGGCAAAGACACACTGTTATTCGCGTGGAAAGGCGACTGGGCGCAGGATACGCTCGCGCTGATGTTTAAATGGGCCGGACTGGCGGCGGTGAACGAGGGGATAGCGGTACGGGTGTACAACGCGACCGGGATAGAGGTTCGCAGAGCGATAGCATCGCTACTTGAGGACGCGCCTGACGAAGTGCGAATTGCCGCCTATGCCCACAACAAATTTCGGGAAAAATGGGATGGTCTGTTGCCTGAGGAGTTGCTCAGTGCTAACTACGCATCGGGCTATCTCGATGTCAAGGGTGCGAGAGTGACGCTTGAACGGTTGACATAAGACTGAACCGAAGTGTTCGGGGATACCATGAGCACAAGCGAAGCATTGTCGCGATGGTTAGGCGTCGCGGAACGACAGCAGGGTCCAGCAAATTTGGGCAGACTGGAATTACTCGTTCAGTTGCTAATTATTTTGTCGCTGCTGGCTTTCGCTATCGAGACGTTACCGAATCTATCGACTGCGCAACGCGAAGCGCTAGACCTGTTCGAGACATTCACGATCGGCGTCTTCACCGTAGAGTACATGATGCGGCTGGCGCTTTCCCGACCGCGCAGGAGTTATGTGCTCAGCTTCTACGGCATCATGGACCTGGTTGCGATCCTGCCATTCTACCTTTCGGGCGGCTTGGATCTGCGGTCGGTGCGCGCGTTTCGACTGCTGCGACTGTTCCGTATATTCAAACTTGCGCGATACAGCGCGGCGATCCGGCGCTTCCATCGCGCCTTTCTTATCGTCAAGGAGGAGCTGGCGCTATTCGGTGTGGCGGCAGGAATAGTGCTTTATCTCTCGGCGGTTGGAATCTACTATTTTGAGCACGAAGTTCAGCCGGAAAAATTCGGTTCATTCTTCCACAGCCTTTGGTGGGCGGTGGCGACGCTTACCACTGTTGGCTATGGCGACGTGTATCCGGTTACGTTGGGAGGCCGATTCTTTACGTTTGTTGTGCTCGTGGTGGGACTGGGAGTCGTGGCAGTTCCAACCGGATTGGTGGCAAGCGCGTTAGGCAAAGCTCGAGAAGATCTTGCGTCCGAAAGTAGGCGGTCGTCTGAGACGCGGGATAGTGATCGTGACTGAAGGTGTAATGTATTAAGCTGAAAAGACTACGGCGCGAGGTGCTCGAGTAACAATTCGCCTAGCGATAACGCCGATCATCGAAGCCTTGACAGGCGATCTCCAATGGTAACTTCCGGCCAATAGGGGCCTTCAAGGGTATCAGTGTCACGGTCAATCCGAAACTCCCCACTTAGGACAATTGAAATCTCCCCACCCCCTTAACGATGGAGGCGGAAAGTGGACGAAAGGATCGAAGCTGAAGGGGCCGAATTCGCTGCCTTGCAGGACGGCGGCGTAGTCGCGGCGAGGAGGCGTTCGTGGTCGCTCAAGAGCGTTGGGAAGAGATGCACCGGCTGAAGGCGGCCGGAATGACGGTTGCGGGGATTGGGCGCGCGACGGGGTTAGACAGGAAGACCGTGCGTCGCTGCCTGCGGCAAGTGCGATGGCAGGCGTACCGACGCCCGGCGCGGCGGGAGCTGTTGCTTGCCCCGCATCGCACATGGCTCGTGGAGCGCGCGGCGCAGGTCGGGTATTCGGCGCGAATTCTTCACCAGGAACTGTGCGCGCAGCGCGGTTTTGAGGGCGGTTACGGGACCGTGAGAGACGCTGTACGGCCGCTGCGACTGGAGACGGCAGCAGCCTCGCTCACGCAGTGCCGATTCGAGACCGAGCCGGGTGAACAAGCGCAGGCTGACTGGGGCCAGGTGCGCGTGCCGATCGGATCGCGGATTCTCGAGGTGCACATCTTTGTAATGACCCTGGGCTACTCGCGCCGCGGCTGGGCCGAGGGCTATGAGCACGAGCGCATGGAATCGCTGCTGGCGGCGCACGAGCATGCGTTCGAGCACTTCGCGGGCGTGACCCGGGAGATCCTGTATGACCGCATGCGCACCGTGATTCAGGGCGAGCGTGAGGGTAAGAAACGCTGGAATCCAACCTTCCAAGCCTTTGCGCGGCACTGGGGGTTCGAGCCGCGGGTGTGTCGGCCCTACCGGGCGCAGACGAAGGGCAAGGTCGAGTCGGGAGTGAAATACGTCAAGCGCAACTTCCTCCCGGGGCGCGTATTCCGGGACTTGGAGGACTTTAACGCGCAGCTCGCTGCCTGGCAGGCCGAGATCGCCGACCTGCGCGAACATGGCACCACCCATGAGCCGCCGATTCAGCGCTTTGCGCGCGAGGCGCACGCGCTCACGCCGCTGGCCGGCCGAGCGGGGTTCCTCGCGGCGATGCCGCGTCCGCGTGTAGTTGCCAGCGACTGGTTGGTGTCGATCGAGGCCAACCGTTACTCGGTGCCCTGGCGCCTGATCGGGGCTACGGTCGAGGTGTTGCGGGTCGGGAACCACTGGCAGATCCGTCACCGCGGTGCCGTGGTGGCCGAGCATGCGGTGCGCGCAGGCCGCTACGGACTGAGCGTCAACCCCGAACACGGCCCCGGCGCCGTTGCGCGCAACACCCGTACACGCTACGCCGAGAGCGCGAGACTGGCCGCCGAGGCGCCTGCCGCCGCCGCGCCCTTCGCCTTGGTCGAGCAGCGCGATCTGGCCGTCTACGAGCAGATGCTGGAGGCCGTATGAATCCGGCGCAACTGGAGCGACTGTCCGAGCACTTGGTGAAGCTGCGTCTGTTCAAGAGCCGCGAACGGCTCGAAGCGCTGCTGCAGCACGCCGCCGAGAAGGAGCTCGCCTACTCGGACTTCCTGGAGCAGGTGCTGGGCGAGGAGGTGGCGGCCAAGACGAGCAAGAACGTGACCATGCGTACCAGCATGGCGCGTTTCCCGTTCGTGAAGCCGCTGGAAACCTTCGACTTCAGCTACCAGCCCTCGATCGACAAAAAACAGGTTCAGCAACTGGCCAGTTGCCACTTCATCGAACACGGCGACAACGTGGTCGTGCTGGGCCCGCCGGGGGTGGGCAAGACCCATCTCAGTGTCGGGCTTGGGCTCAAGGCAATCGAGGCCGGCTACCGGGTGTTCTTCAGCACCGCGGCCAACCTGATCTCCGCGCTGACGAAGGCACACGGCGAGGGGCGCTTGGACGAGCGGCTGAAGTTCTACACCACGCCGCGTCTGTTGATCATCGATGAGATCGGCTACCTGCCGATCGACCGGCTGGGGGCGAATCTGTTCTTCCAGCTGATCAGCCGCCGCTACGAGCGCGGACCGATGATCCTCACCAGCAATCAGAGCTTCGGGGCTTGGGGTGAGGTGTTCGGCGATCGCGTGATCGCCACCGCGATCCTGGATCGCCTGCTGCATCACGCGGTAACGCTGAATATCCGCGGCAACTCATACCGGCTCAAGGAAAAGCTCAAAGCCGGTCTGGTGCGCGCCGAAGAAACAAACGATTCATGAACCGGGTGGGGAAAATTCAATTTACACAACTGGGGAAATTTGGACTGTCCTTGACATATCAGGGCAGGATTGCGTGAATTTCCGCTCTGGCGTAGCGTACTTGCCGCCCCTCGGGAATTTGCGGCCATCCCCCCACATGGTTGATCGAGCACAATTCGTCTTTGGCGTTGACCTAGATGGAGTAGTTGCAGATTTTGCTGAGGGACTGCGTCCCGTTGCTGCCGAATGGCTTGGTGTCTCTCCGAACGATCTTACCAAGGAAATCAGTTATGGCTTTCGGGAATGGAAGCTAGAGGCAAGCGGCGGTTATGATGCCTTACATAGATTCGCGGTGAAGCAGCGCAATCTCTTCAGGTCTCTTCCGCAGATACCCGGTGCGGCGGCATCTCTTAGGCGTTTATCGAAATTGGACATACGAATTCGGATCATCACTCATCGCTTATACATTGAATGGTTTCACAAAGAAGCGGTTCAGCAAACTATTGAGTGGCTAGAAGACCATGGAATTCCATATTGGGATCTCTGTTTCATGCGTGACAAGGCTGCGGTGGGCGCCGACCTTTATATTGAGGACAGCCCTACGAACATTCGAGCTCTCCGAGCGGAAGGGCATCCAACCATAGTTTTCGTGAATTCCACCAATAGAGATTTGCCTGACCCCAGGGCAGAATCTTGGCGAGAGGTTGAAGAGTTAGTCCGAACCGAGTTTGGTAGATGGAAGAAACGTAGTCCTACCGGGTAGCTGAAGGGGGCCGCTTGGATTCCTTTTGCAGGGGGGGGCTAAAAATGCTTACAAAATCGGATCTTCAATCTTTCCTCCAATGTGCTCGAAAGCTCTGGCTTGAACATCATAAACCTGAGCTAGTACCAGGTGACGATCTAACTCTCTATCGCCGAGCAACTGACGGAAGGATCGTCGGCGAGAAAGCGCGGGAGCAACTGGGGCCAGATTTTATATGGCCAGCGAAGGCCGATAACGAAACTACAGCCGCTGAGCGTGCCAAGGCGCTACTTGCACAGTCTCCGCAAAAACCCGCCGCGGAGGTGCCGATGGTGTACGGGAGGTTATATGCCCGCGCCGACGCCCTTGTCCCATCAGGGAAAGGGTACGTATTGCGCGAGACTAAGGCGAAGACCTTCCCACTAAAAAAGGACAAGTTAACCCCTAATTCACCCGAAGACCATCACTTGGACGATGTGGCAATTCAAACGTGGGTAATGGAGGGGTTTGGACTTGCACCGGTGCGCGTCGAATTGAACCTGCTTAACAATCAATGGCGGTATCCAGGTAACGGTGACTATTCTGGGCTTTTTCGTCAATTAGACGTGACGGCTGACGCTCTCGCTCGTAAGGGAAATATCATTACGTGGCTTAAAGAGGCACAACGCGTTCTCGATAGAGACATGCCGGAAATTGTAACCGGCAAACAATGCTCAGACCCACACGATTGCCCATTCTTGGAGTACTGCAAGAAGCTCGATCCTGCGGGCCCCGATCATCCCCTTGAACTGCTACCGGACGCGGCGGGCAAGAATCTCGCCAAAAAGCTTCGCGAAACGAAGGGCTATACATCCATCCTCGAACCAAAGCCAGAGGAACTGGTAGGCAAGCAGGCCCTTCTCTACCGTCGCATTCAGACTGCGCATGCTAATGGGGCGGGAATCCTGGAGCTTGAGAGCGACGCCGCAATTAAGGCACTGCCATATTCGCGGTATTACTTCGACTTCGAGGCAATAGACCTACCGGTGCCACGGTGGGAGGGTGTGCGCTCGTACGAGCATATTCCGTTTCAGTGGTCGTGCCATATTGAACGTGCGCCCAGAATTTTCGAGCATGCAGAGTTCCTCGACCTGACTGGTAATGATCCCTCGATTGCGTGTATCGAGCGGCTGAAAGAGGTAATTGACCCCGAGGGCCAAGGACCGATCATTGTCTATTATGCTTTGTACGAGAAATTACGACTGGAGGGATTGGCTGAGCGACATCCTCAATACGCCAACTTGCTTCGAAAATATGTCGAACGGCTGTTCGATCTGCATCCGATAGTTAAGCAGTACTTCTACCATCCAATGATGAAAGGGTCGTTCTCGATCAAGAGCGTTTTGCCAGTTATCGCGCCAGATCTTGACTACGAGGCGCTAGATGAAGTACGGGAAGGGACCGGTGCCCAGGTAGCCTATCTCTACGCGGCGCTCGATCCAGATACTACTGCTGAGCGGAAGGCGGAACTTGACAGCAAGCTTCGAAAATACTGTCGACAGGATACGTGGGCGATGGTTGAAGTGGCTTATTTTCTTGCCAAGGCGGGGCGCCCCATCCGACCTATAGGCATGTAGCGGGGTATGAGCCGTGCCTAAAGGAGGAAAGTTTTGCTTACCAAATCTCGATCATCGGCGGCGGTCTGGAAAGGACAACGGGAGCTTATAACGGTGCCGTGGGATCCTACGAAGACAGAATATTATCTGCCGCGCGGCGGTTTTGAGAATTAGGCGCTGCATCACGCAGCGGTATAGAAACGATAGACCCTATTAATGCTCAGCTAAGAGGCGTTTCATCTACCGATCTCGATTATTTATATACCTCTTTGCGTATTCCACGCCATTTCGATCACCGGTTCCACGGCAAAGCGATCACCCATTCCACGTCATTCCGATCACCGGTTCCACGGCAAAGCGATCAGTGATTCCACGGCAATTCGATCACTGATTGCGTAGGCAATCGGGCGA
>JACPTK010000071.1 GCA_016192825.1 Betaproteobacteria bacterium
AGCCCCAAACACCTGCCGAGATATCTCGCAGAAGCTGACATCAAGCATCGCATGCCACAAGACACCGATTTCATAGCGTTTATGCTTAAGCGGCTGGTGTCTTCGACGCAGCGTTTACCCATTAAGTGAAACATTGCCTTTGCTTTTGACTGCGTAATGCCCGCGACGCTGCCCGAAAAATACCGCTACATCGTGGTGGAGGGCCCGATCGGCGCGGGCAAAACCAGCCTCGCCCGCCTGCTGAGCGAGCGCACCGGCGGGACCGCGCTGCTCGAGGACCCGGACGCCAACCCGTTCCTCCCGGGCTTCTACCAGGACCGCGCGCGCTACGCGCTGCCGGCGCAGCTCTATTTTCTGTTTCAGCGCGCGCAGCAGGTGAGAAAGCTGTCCCAGTCCGATCTGTTCACCGGCGTGACCATCGCCGACTTCATGATGGACAAGGATGCGCTGTTCGCGCGATTGACGCTGAACGACGATGAGTTCGCGCTCTATGGCCGGGTGCACGAGCAGCTGAAGCCCCGGACGCCCGTGCCGGACCTGGTGGTCTATCTTCAGGCCTCGCCCGAAACGCTGATCGAGCGCGTGCAGCGTCGCGGCGTCGCCTACGAGCGCGACATTCCCGACGAATACCTGGTGCGCCTGGCGGAGGCCTACGCGCGGTTCTTCTACCAGTATGACGCGGCGCCCGTGCTGATCGTCAACTCCGAGAATCTTAATTTTGTTGATCAGCCCGGTGATTTTGACTTATTGTTGGGCCGCATGGTGGGCATGCGCGGCCCGCGCGAGTTCTTTTCGATGGGAAGTTGACGGCGAACCGCAAAGACGCCAAGGCGCAAAGGGAACGCAAAGGGACCAGACCGGGCAGGGCTGCCGGCTCGGTGTCATTGAAGTGAATTCTTTGCGTTGATTCGTCTTTGCATCTTTGCGCCTTTGCGGTTATAAGGGGTTTCCATGCGAGTCACGCTCAGCACGCTGCAGAAGATGGCGCAGGAAGGCAACAAGATTGCGATGCTGACCTGCTACGACGCGAGCTTCGCCGCCGTGCTCGAGGAGGCGGGCGTGGACTCGCTGCTCATCGGCGACTCGCTCGGCAACGTGCTGCAGGGGCACGAATCCACGCTGCCGGTGACGCTGCGCGACATCGTCTACCATACCCAGTGCGTCGCGCGCGGCTCGAAGCGCGCCTTCATCGTCGGCGACATGCCGTTCGGCACCTTCCAGGTGTCGCCGGAGGAAACCTTGCGCAACGCCGCGGAGATCATGGCCGCCGGCGCGCACATGGTGAAGATCGAGGGCGGCAGGCCGATGCTGGAGACGATCGAATTCCTCACCGACCGCGGCATCCCGGTGTGCGGGCATCTGGGGCTGACGCCGCAGTCGGTGCACCAGCTCGGCGGCTACAAGGTGCAGGGCAAGGGCGAGAGCGAGGCCCACCGCCTGCTGCGCGAGGCGAAGCAGCTCGAGCAGGCGGGCGCGGGCATGATCGTGCTCGAGGCGATCCCCGCGCCGCTCGCGCGCGACGTCACCGCGGCGGTCGCGATCCCCACCATCGGCATCGGCGCCGGCGCGGATTGCTCGGGGCAGGTGCTGGTGCTGCACGACATGCTCGACGTCTATCCCGGCAAGAAGGCGAAGTTCGTCAAGAACTACATGCGCCCGGCCGGCTCGATCCAGGGCGCGGTCGAGCTCTACGTCAAGGAAGTCAAGGCGAGAATCTTCCCTGGCCCCGAACATTCCTTTTCTGCCTAGCAGCCTGTCGGACTTAGGTGTCCGACAGGCTGCTAACGGCAAATCCGCCCGCGAATTTCGAATGAGCCCCGGTGTAACGGCCCCGATTGGCCTCCGATGGACACGCGCGCAGGCTGGAAATAAGGTTTGGGAACGTTCCACTTAATGGGTAAGAACCTCACTGGTAGGGTAAGGCCCTGGAGGTGCTCTCATGGGGCTTTACGACTACCGTCACATCATTGCCAACGAACGAACTTGCTACTGGTTCATCCATCGTTTGCGCTGGC
>JACPTK010000088.1 GCA_016192825.1 Betaproteobacteria bacterium
GGCCAGCGCAAACGATGGATGAACCAGTAGCAAGTTCGTTCGTTGGCAATGATGTGACGGTAGTCGTAAAGCCCCATGAGAGCACCTCCAGGGCCTTACCCTACCAGTGAGGTTCTTACCCATTAAGTGGAACGTTCCCTTCCATTATGTAGTCGTCCATCACGAAGCCGCCGCCGATGTCCTTGACCACGGCATCGGCAACGCGGAATCCGTGCTTCAGGTAGGCGGCGATCGCGCTGCGGTTGTTCCTGTTCACGGCCAGCGTGAGCCGGCGGCAACCGTGCCGCCGCGCCACCTCGCACGCGCGCGCGATCATCATGCCGCCGTAGCCGTGGCGCTGGTGCCGCGGGTGCACGTAGAGCTTGTCGAGCTTCATCTCGCCGGGGGCGCCGGTGAGAAAGTAGGACGCGAACCCGGCCAATTGTCCTGCAACCATCAGCCGGTCCCACCACAATCCGTCCCGCTGCAATTCCGCACGCACCACGTCGCGCCCATAACGCTGGTCGAGCATGTATTCTATCTGCGCGGCGCCGATGATGGCGGGATAGTGGGCGTACCAGATTTCCCGCGCGAGCGCGACGAGCCGCTCGACGTCCGCAAGCTCGAGCGGCTCGATCCGTACGGCCGTCCCGCCGTTCTCCCGAATCACCAATCACCAATCACGAATCACGCCGTCAATAAAAACGAGGCTCTCCGGGCGGCCGCGTTTTAAAGCGCTTGTGCAGCCAGTAGTACTGCTCCGGCATCTCGAGCACCCGTTCCTCGATGAACGCGTTCATGCGCCGCGTGTCGGCCGTCAAGTCATCGGTCGGAAAATCGCGCCACGCCGGAAAAAAAGTGAGCGCGTATCCGCCGGCGTCCGGCAGCTGCCGCGTCACCGCCGGCACGACCACGGCGCCGGCCAGCCGGGCGATCCGCGGCAGGCCCGTGATGGTCGCCGCAGGCACGCCGAAGAACGGCACGAAGGTCGAGTCGCGGCCGCCGAAATCCATGTCCGGCAGGTAGTAGAACGGCAAGCCGCGGCGCAGCGCCTTGATCACCGAGCGCACGCCCTCCTGCCGCGAATACAGCTCGGGCATCACGAAGCGGGTGCGGCCGTGGTAGAGCACTTCGTCAAAGGCCGGATCCTTCTGGCGGCTGTAGACCGAGACCACCCGGTACTCCGTCCCGAGCCGCACGCCTCCCATGTCGAGCCCGATGAAGTGGGGCGCCAGAAAGATCACCGGGCGCCCGGCGACCGCCTGCCAGTGCTCGACGCCCTCGATCTGCACCAGGCGCTGCACCCGCTCCTTCGACGACCACCACAGGATGCCGTGCTCGAGCAGGCTGCGGCCGAATGCCTGGAAGTGCCGCCGCGCGATCCGGCGGCGCTCGGTTTCGCTCCGTTGGGGAAAGCACAAGCCGAGGTTAGTGAGCGCTACCATACGGCGTTCACGCCCCAGTAAATAAAGCAGAAATCCCAGTCCCCGGCCGAGCGGGGCGAGGAACTGCAGCGGCAGCAGGCGCAGCAGCCAGACGACGGCGAGTGCGAATCTCGTCAGCATAAGCAACCGGGTTTCAGACCCTTACGAATCAATGAGGCGCCATCCGAATCCGGACTCGCCGTCGCATCAGAAAAAGGCCGATATCCTTCGAAGGGCACGCCACCGCCCCAGCGAGACGGGGACTTCATCGTCATTTCTGCCGTGTTCCTGTTCAAGATTCCGGCGGCTTCGCTCCATCCGGAATTTTGTAGCGGTTGTAGCTCCACAAGTACTGCTCCGGGCAACGCCGCACCTGGGCCTCGAGCGCGCGGTTGAGCGTGGCCTCGTCGAGCTGGTTCGCCGCAAGCGCTTCGAGGTGCAGGCGGTAGCCGCGCCCGGCGGGCAGGCGTTCGGCGAATGCCATGATCACCGCCGCGCCGCTCGCCTGCTGCAGCCGACGCACCAGCGTCATGGTGTAGGCGGGCCGGCCGAAAAAATCGGCCCACACCCCCTCGCCCATGCCCGGCGCCTGGTCGGGCAGCAATCCCACCGCTTCGCCGCGCGCGAGCGCCTTGTAGAGCATGCGCACGCCCCTGAGATTGGCCGGCGCCACCGCCGCTTGCCAGCGGCTGCGTCCCGCCACCATCAACGGCTCGATCCAGCGTTTCTTGGGCGGGCGGTACAGCACCGTCAGCGGCATGCGTTGCGCGGCGTAGAGCGCGGAGACCTCGAAGCAGCCGAGATGCGGGGTGAGAAAGATGATGCCGTCGCCGCGCGCGCGCGCGGCCTCGACGATATTCCAGCGCTCGCACTCGACCACCAGTCGCGCGACCTCCTCGTCCCTGCCGAACCAGACGGCGATCAACTCGGTGGCGCCCTTGCCGGTCTCGGCAATCGCGGCGCTCAGCATCGCCGCGCATTGCGCCGCGCCGCTGCAGACGCCACTCGCCTGGAGATTTTCCCTGAGCCGCGCGGCGTACGCCGGAGAGGACCAGTACACCAGCCAGCCCAGCGCCGCCCCCGCGCCGTGCAGCCACGAAAGCGGCAGCCGCGCGAGCAGCCGGAACAGCGCGACCAGCATGAATTTGGGTTTATAAATCGAGGGTTATCTGCTATTCTAAACGCCTTTTTCTGTTCCGAGAAAAATAAATGAGCGAATTTCTGTTCACTTCCGAGTCCGTTTCAGAGGGCCATCCCGACAAGATCGCCGATCAGATCTCCGACGCCGTGCTCGACGCCGTGCTCGCACAGGACCGTCACGGCCGGGTCGCCGCCGAGACGCTGGTCGCGACGGGCTTGGTTGTTATGGCCGGCCAGATCACCACGCACGCGGCAGTCAATTACGGCGATCTCGCGCGCGACGTCATCAAGGGCATCGGCTATGACGATTCGTCGATGGGGTTCGACTACCGCTCGTGCGCGGTGCTGACCGCATACGACCGGCAGTCGGTCGACATCGCGCAGGGCGTGGACGAGGGCAAGGGCCTCGACCTCGACCAGGGCGCCGGCGACCAGGGCCTGATGTACGGTTTCGCCTGCGACGAGACGCCGCAGCTGATGCCGATGCCGATCTACTACGCGCACCGTCTGATGCAGCGCCACAGCGAGCTGCGGCGCGACGGCCGGCTGCCGTGGTTGCGCCCCGACGCGAAATCCCAGGTTTCCGTGCGCTACGTGGACGGCAAGCCGCACCACGTCGACACGGTGGTGATCTCGACTCAGCACCGCGAGGACATCTCGCACGAACCGCTCACCGAGGCGGTGGTCGAGGAGATCGTAAAGCCGGTGATCCCGAAGAACATGATCACGAAGGAAACCCGGTATCTCATCAATCCCACCGGCCGCTTCGTCATCGGCGGCCCGCTCGGCGATACCGGGCTGACGGGCCGCAAGATCATCGTGGATACCTACGGCGGATACTCGCGCCACGGCGGCGGCGCGTTCTCCGGCAAGGACCCGTCGAAGGTGGACCGCTCGGCGGCGTACGCCGCGCGCCACGTCGCCAAGAACATCGTCGCCGCCGGCCTCGCGAGGAAGTGCGAGCTCCAGGTCGCCTACGCGATCGGCGTGGCGCGCCCGGTGAGCGTGCTGGTCGAGACGTTCGGCACGGGGAAAATCCCCGACGAGAAGATCGCCGGGCTCGTGGAAAAGCACTTCGACCTGCGCCCCAAGGGCATCATCCATGCGCTGGACCTGCTGCGGCCGATTTACTTCAAGACCGCCGCTTACGGCCATTTCGGGCGCGACGAGCCGGAATTCACGTGGGAGCGCACGGACAGGGCGGCGGCGCTCAAGGCCGACGCCGGAGTCAAGTAAAAAAAGAGAAATGGACAGGATTTACAGGATTAACAAGATCAGCAACCGGGGTAAATCGTGTGAATCCTGTTAATCCTGTCTACTTGGGTTTTGGCGCACGGACAGTCAAGTCCAATAGAGGTTTGAGTCTGAACGAAGTGCCGAGATGAGTCCTCAGGCGGCGTGCTTGGATCGACGTTGGATGGATAGGAACAGCCGCTGCCGTGCTTCGTTGAGCTGGCGGGCGGCCTCGTTGTCGGTGA
>JACPTK010000089.1 GCA_016192825.1 Betaproteobacteria bacterium
GGCCAAGTCTCAGCGATCGTCGTACACCCGAGTCTCAGCGATCGTCGAACACTTGATGTAGGGTTTTGGCTTTTTGGAGAGCGTTGTCATGGCTAAAAACTCCGTGGTGAGGAAGCGCGACGCGCGATGGTACATGCGGTACGTGCGGGCAGGAGCATGCACGCGGTAGCGACAAAGTTTGAGGTAAGCGTGAGCACGGTTGCGTTCTGGGTTGGACGTGCTGGCGAGAGTCGACTGGATCGGGTGGATTTCTCGGATCGGGCTCCGGGTTGTCCACGCGGCTGGAACCGCACCTCGGCGGCTATCGAGCAGAGTGTTGTGGAATTGCGCAGGAGCCTGCGTGAGGACAGCGATCTGGGCGAGTATGGGGCAAGGGCGATTCATGCCGCGCTTGAAGCCGAGCGGGACACGGCGCCGTCCGTGGCGACCATCAATCGGGTGCTCGCGCGCCATGGGTTGCAGGACGTCGCTCGCCGTATCCGCCGGCCCGCTCCCCCTCGCGGCTGGTATCTGCCGGAAGTGGCGGCGGGGCGCGCGGAGGTCGATTGCTTTGACTTCATCGAGGATCTGAAGATCGCCGAGGGGCCGTTGGTCGATGTGCTCACGGGCAAGAGCCTGCACGGGGCGCTCACGGATGCGTGGGTGCTCGCGCAGCTCAGTGCCAAGGGTGCCAGCGCCTGCCTGCTCGGGCGCTGGGCGCGCGACGGGCTGCCCGGCTATGCCCAGTTTGACAACCACACCGTGTTTCAGGGCGCGCACCAGTTTGCTAACACGGTAGGTCGTATCAGTCGCCTGTGTCTGGCGCTGGGGGTCACCCCGGTATTCGTGCCGCCGCTGGAGCACGGCATGCAGAACACCATCGAAAGCTTCAATGGCTTGTGGCAGGCCAAGGTCTGGCAACGCCACCGCGTGGCCAGTATCCCGGAATTGCAGGCCTGCTCGGATCGATACATTGCCGCACACCGCGTCCGCGCGCAACCGCGCACCGATGCCGCACCGCCGCGCCGGGCAATGGCCGAGGACTTCGAGCTTAACCTGCAGGCACCGCTCACAGGACAGATGATCTTCATCCGCCGCACCAGTGAGGCTGGTCACGCCCTCCTGCTCGGCCAGCGCTTCGCTGTCAGCCCCGAGTGGCCGCATCGCCTGGTGCGTTGCGAAGTCGACTTCGATCATCATTGCATCCGTTGCTTCGCCTTGAGGCGCCGTGCCTCCACCGAGCAGCCACTGCTTGCTACCATTGAATATCATCGACCCGACAAACTCTTCCAAGGTGAACTATGAGTGTTCGACGATCGCTGAGACTTGGTCACGTCAACGTCAAAAAAGTGTACGACGATCGCTGAGACTCGCCCCCTGTCCATTTTTTGTTTTCTTGGCGGCCTTGGCGGTGAAGCTTTGGATCGTGACTCGCGGATCGCGGCTCGCGGATGGGTCCCGCGCAGCGCGCGGGTGACGCATCACTCGGTCACGCCAGTCACCGGCCGATCAGCAGCGCCGCCCGCCCCGTGATCTTCCCCTGCTCCAGCCGCTCGTGCAGCGCTTCCGCTTCCGCGAGCGGACGGATCTCGGTGACGATCGGCCACACTTCGCCGCGCGCGACGAGGTCGAGCGTCTCCAGGATCTCGCTGCGCGTGACGTAGCGGCTGCCCAGCAGGTCCTGCTCCTTGAGCAGCATGTCGAGCGACGAGACCCGGAAGGTCTGCCCCGCACCACCGAGCGTCACGAGGCGCCCGTGGCGGCCGAGCGCCTTCGCCCCCGCTTCCAGCGTCGAGGTGCTGGAGACGTAATCGATCGCGACATCCGCGCCCTCGCCCCGGGTGAGATCGAGCAGCGCCTGCGTCACATCGCCGCGCGAGGCATCCACCACCTCATCGGCACCGGCCTTCCTGCACGCATCGAGCTTGTCGGCGGCCACGTCCACGGCGATCACCCGTGCCCTCGCCCACTTCGCCATCATGACCTGGTGGATGCCGACCCCGCCGCCCGCGCCGAACACCGCGACGGTTTCGCCCGCCCGGATCCGCGCGCGCTTCAGCACCTTGTACGGCGTGGCGAGCGCGTCCATGATGACGCCGACTTCGGCCGGGTGCGCCCGGTAGTCGAGACCTTGCGGCAGCCGGATGAAGAGGTGCGCGGGCAGCTTGATGTACTCGGCGTAGCCGCCATCGCAGTTGCGCCCGACGTTGCCGCCCGAGTTCGCGCACAGCGGCTCCAGGCCGGAGAGGCACCAGCGGCAATGACCGCAGTTGAGATAGTAGTATGCCGTGACGCCGTCGCCGACCGCGAGCCCCCGCACGCCGGCGCCGAGCGACACGATCTCGCCGGTGATCTCGTGGCCGATGATGCGGGGAAACGGGGCGGCGATCCGCCCAGCCTTGATGTGCTGGATCGTGAGGCCCGAGCCGCAGGCGAGCACGCGCGCCACCGCCTCCCCCGGCCCGGCGACGGGGTCGGGAACCTCGGTCAGCACGAACGGGGTGTTGGGCCCCCTCAGGACCATCGCTTTCATAGTTGATTGCTTAGCGCTTGCCTTAAAAACAGCAAATGGACAGGAATTACAGGATTAACAAGATTAAGAACGGAAAAAATCATGTGAATCCTGTTAATCCTGTCTATTCAGATTTTGACTTACGGTCTTTTTCGGACACGTTCTAGTCACGGAACATGAAGTTGGCGGCCTTGAGGAAGAGCGTGCGGTTGACGCCGTCCGAGTGCAGGAAGGCGGCGGCATCGCGCACCAGCTTCTCGACGCCCAACTCCTTCATGTAGCCGTGGCCGCCGTGGATTTCCATGGTCCAGGTCGCGATCTGCCATGCCGCCTGCGCCGCCATCGCCTTGGGCAGCGCGCCGAGCGTGCGGTCCCAGCCGCGCTCCTGGTGGTCCGCCAGCCAGCACGCGCGGTGGATGTAGGAGCGCGACGCGTCGATCAGCATGCGCATCTCGGCGAGCTGCGCGCGAATGCCGTCGTGCTCGATCAGCGGCTTGCCGCCCTGGACCCGCACCTTCGCCCAGTCGATCGCCTTCTTGTGCAGCGCGCAGGCGACACCGAGAACGGAGGCGCCGGCATACGCGTTCGACTGCGGGAAAAACTCCGCCAGCACGTTGAATCCGTCGCCGACCTTGCCCACCACGTTCTCGTCCGGGATGAAGCAATCCTGGAACACCAGCTCGGCGTTGTTGGCGAGGCGCTCGCCCATCTTGTCGTGCACGCGGCCGATGGTGAATCCGGACCGCCCCCGCTCCACCAGGAAGCAGGTGGACCCCTCGGCCATCGGCCTGCCCGGCTCGGTCTGCGCGAACAGTAGGTAGTGGCTCGCGCGGTTGCCGTTCGAGATGAAGTGCTTCATGCCGTTCACGATCCAGCCGCCGGCGGCCTTGCGCGCGCTGGTGCGAAACGGCGTCGGATAGGGCAGGAAATAATTGGAGGCGTTGTCGGGCTCCGTGATCCCGATCGCGAGCACGCCGCGCGGGTCGCGCGCGAATCCCGGCAGAACGCGCGCCTGCTGCTCGGCGTTCAGCGCCTTCTCCATGATCTGGGCGATCTTGAGCGTCTGGGCCACGACCACGGAAACGCCCAGGTCGCCTTTGGCCAGCTCCTCGATCACCATGGCGGTGGTGAGCGAGTCGGCGCCGAGCCCGCCCCACTTCTCCGACAGCGTCATGGTGCGGATGCCGACCTCGTGCGCCTTCTCGACGATCTCCCAGGAGAAGCTCTG
Source organism: Betaproteobacteria bacterium (assembly GCA_016192825.1). Taxonomy (GTDB): domain Bacteria; phylum Pseudomonadota; class Gammaproteobacteria; order Burkholderiales; family SG8-41; genus SG8-41. The sequence goes on from JACPTK010000089.1 coordinate 3,720, forward strand.
CTCGGGGTCGGGATCGGCGTCGAGCCGCGCCGCCCGCGGCGTCACCACCTGCTCGACGAAGCGTGAAACGGTCGCCAGTACGGCGCGCTGCTGCTCGTTGGCGATGAAAATCTCGTCCATGGCGGTCCACATTGTGCGCCAGGCGCGCCGACGCCTCAATTGCGCCGGAACATTGCGCTAGAATGGCGTTTCCCGCGGACCCGCGCGCCTCCGGCGCGCATCACTTCAGGACCGTCATCATGTCTATCGAGCTTTACGTAAGTGCTTTGCGCCGCGCGCCCCTCACCCCTTCCCCCTCCATCCCTCACCCCCGCCCCTCTCCCGAGCGGAGAGGGGAGGCTCGAGCTTTCCCTTCTCCACTCGGGAGAAGGGGAAGGGATGAGGGGATCGAGTGGAGAAGGGGAATGAACAGCGGAAATGGTCTTTCAACCATTTCCGAAAGACTCAATTGGACCACGATCCGGACTATTGGAATTCCCTTGTTCATCGCCGCGCTCGCCGCCGCCCCCGCGGCCTTCGCGCAGCAGTACCCGGCGGGGCCGCTGCGCGTCGTGGTGCCGTTCGTCCCCGGCGGCGGCACCGACATCCTGAGCCGCATGATCGCGGCGAAGCTGAACGAGGCGTGGAGCCAGCCTGTCGTGGTGGACAACCGCCCCGGCGCCGGCGGCACGGTCGGCACCGGCATCGTCGCAAAGACGACCGCGGACGGCCACACGATGCTCGTCGTGCCGGCGGGCTACGCCGCGTATGGCAGCCTCTACAAGACGCTGACGTTCAATCCGACACGCGACCTCGCGCCGGTGTCGCGGCTTGCTTCCGGCCCGCTGGTGCTGGTCGTGCACCCGTCGTTGCCGGCGAAATCGGTGAAGGAGCTGGTGGCGCTCGCGAAAAAGCATCGCGGCGAGATCAACTTCGGCTCGGCCGGCGGCGGGACCCTGCCCCATCTCTCCGCCGAGCTGTTCAATACCTCGACCGGCATCAAGATGGTCCACATCCCCTACAAGGGCGCCGGCGCCGCAGTGGCCGACGTGATGGCGGGGCGCGTGCCGGTGTACTTCATGAACATCCTGCAGAGCCTGTCGCTCATCAAGGCCGGCAAGCTCCGCGCCCTCGGCGTGACGACCCCGGCGCGCAGCCCGATCGCGCCGGACATTCCTTCGATCGCGGAAAGCGGCATCAAGGGCTACGACATGACCAACTGGTACGGCATGCTCGTGCCGGCCGCGACGCCGCGCGAGTCGATCGCGAAGCTCAACGCCGAGGTCACGCGCATCCTGCGCCTGCCCGAGCTGCAGAAGCGCCTCGCGCGAGACGGCATGACGGTGGTCGCCAGCACGCCGGCGGAATTCGCGCAGTTTCTCGAGCGGGAGATCGCGAAGTTCGCGCGCGTCATCGAGGCGGCGGGCATCAAAGGCACTCTTTGAGGGATGAGGGATGAGGGATGAGGGACGAAGAATTTGTGAAGGGTTGTGAAAGAAACGATGGAAAAGCATGAATACGATGTAATCGTAGTAGGCAAAGGCAACGCGGCGCTGTGTTCGGCGCTGTCGGCGCGCGAGTCGGGCGTGAAGGTGGCGATGCTGGAGGCCGCGGCGGAGGACGAGTCCGGCGGCAACAGCCGCTTCGCGGGCGGCGTGATGCGCTTCGCCTACGCGTCGGTCGAGGACCTGCGGCGCGTCACGGACATCTCCGACGAGGAAGCCGCCAGCAGCGATTTCGGCACCAACACGCGCGAGGAGTTTCTCGACGTCCTGTTCCGGCTCACCAGCTACCGCACCGATCCGGATCTGTCCGAGCTGCTGGTCAATCGCAGCCTCGACACCATGGCCTGGCTGCGCTCGAAGGGCGCGCGCTTCGTGCTCAACGCCGGCCGCCAATCGGCGCTGGTCAACGGCAAGCGCAGGTACTTCGGCAACATGCCGATCGAGGTCTCCGGCGGCGGCGCGGGACTGGTGCAGTATCTCGACGCCGGGGCGAAGAAGGCCGGCATCGAAGTGTTCTACGAGACGCGCGCGATGTCGCTCCTCTACGACGGCGAGCGCGTCTCGGGCGTGCGCGCGCAGCACAAGGGGAAAGTCGCCGAGTTCCAGGCCAGGGCGGTCGTGCTTGCCAGCGGCGGGTTCGAGGCCAACCCGGAAATGCGCGCACGCTATCTCGGACCGGGCTGGGAACTCGCGAAGGTGCGCGGCACGCGCTTCAACGTCGGCGACGGTCTGAAGATGGCCCTCGACGTCGGCGCGGCGCCGTACGGCAACTGGTCGGGCTGCCACGCCACCGGCTGGGACCGCTACGCGCCGGAGTTCGGCGACGTCAACGTCGGCGACCAGTTCCAGAAGCACAGCTACCTCTTCGGGCTCCTGATCAACGCCGAGGGCAAGCGCTTCGTGGACGAGGGCGCGGATTTCCATTCGTTCACCTACGCCAAGTACGGCGGCGAGGTGCTGAAGCAGCCGGGGCAATTCGCGTGGCAGGTGTTCGACTCCAAGGTCAAGCACTTGCTGCGCTCGGAGTACCGCATCAAGTTCGTCACGAAGGTCACGGCCAACACGCTGGAGGAACTCGCCTCGAAGCTGGAGGGCGTCAATGGCCCGCAGTTTCTCAAGACCATTCGTGAATATAATGCCGCGGTCCAGGGGAGCGCGGCATTCGAGCACACGATCAAGGACGGCAAGTGCACGGCGGGCATCGATCCGCCGAAATCGAACTGGGCGCAGCCGCTCGACACGCCGCCGTACGAGGCCTACGCCACCACTTGCGGCATCACCTTCACCTTCGGGGGCCTGCGCGTCGACAAGGAGACCGGCCAGGTGCTCGACGTCCACTTCCACCCGATCCCGGGCCTCTACACCGCGGGCGAGATGGTGGGCGGCCTGTTCTACTTCAACTACCCGAGCGGCACGGGGCTCGTCTCGGGCGCGGTGTTCGGCCGCATGGCCGGCGCCAGCGCCGCCAAGGCCGCCAGGGGTAATTGAACCGTCAGGACCGCCAAGAGAAATTAGACAGGATTAACAGGATTCAAGAAACAAACCAGAACCGCAAAGACGCGAAGGCGCAAAGAATGCGCAAAGGAAAATGAATCATGAATCACGAATCACGATTCACGCTGCGCCGGCTCTCCCTGCTGTTCGGAGCCGCGCTGCTGGCCGCGGCGGGCTCCGCGATCGCGCAGGGGTATCCGGCCAAGCCGGTGCGCTTGATCGTGCCGTTCGCGGCAGGCGGGAACGCCGACATCATCGCGCGCCTCATCGCCCAGAAGCTCGGCGAGACGCTCAAGCAGTCGTTCGTGGTGGACAACCGCGGGGGCGCGAACGGCATCATCGGCAGCGACATTGCGGCCAAATCGCCACCCGACGGTTATACCCTGCTGTTCGTGGCTAGCGGGCATGCGATCAATCCGGGCCTTCACTCGAAGCTGCCTTTCGACCCGGTGCGAGACTTTGCGCCGGTCGCGCTGGTCAGTTCCACGCCGCTCACGCTCGCGGTTACCAGGACACTGCCCGCGAAATCAGTCAAGGAGTTGTTGAGCCTCGCCCGCGGGCAGCCGGGTGTCATGAGCTATGCCTCGCAAGGCAACGGCTCGCCCGGACATCTGGCCGGCGCGCTGCTCAACAAGCTCGGCAAGGTGAAGATTGTCCACGTGCCCTACAAGGCAACCGCCCAGGCGCTGACCGATCTCACCAGTGGCCAGGTCCAGGTCATGTACCCAAGCTTTTCGGCGGTGCTCCCGCATGTGAAGGCCGGCCGGGTGCGCGCCCTGGCGATCACCAGCCGCAACCGCTCGAAGCTCGCTCCGGAATTGCCGACCATGACGGAATCCGGCATTACCGGCTACGAGGCGGCAATCTGGAATGGCGTGCTCGCCCCTGCGGGCACGCCTCCTGCCGCCGTGACGCGGCTGCATGACGCCCTCGCCGCCGCCGTGCGGTCGGCGGAGACGCGCGACCGCATCGTCCGCGCCGGTGCCGACCCTGCCGTCGGCACGCCGGAAGAATTCAGCAGGCACATCGCTTCGGAAATCTCGAAGTGGGGCAAGCTGATCAGCGAAACCGGCGTGCGCATCGACTGACCGATTTCGCGTTCGCTCATCCCGTACCGCGTGACCGTTTTCACCCCCTACCGCCCGCGCCCGCGGTTCGACCGCTTGCTCGTTGGGATCGCCAACTACGCCGCGCGCGACAGCATCCAGGATCCCCAGGCCTACGAGCTGGCGCGCTACTGCCTGATGGACGGGCTGGGCTGCGCTTTCCAGGCGCTCGGCACGCCGGAATGCACCAAGCTTCTCGGCCCCGTGACAGCGGGAACCATCGTGCCGCACGGCGCCCGCGTGCCCGGCACGCCGTTCGAACTGGACCCGGTCAAGGCGGCGTTCGACATCACCTGCCTCGTGCGCTGGCTCGATTTTTCCGACACCTGGCTGACCGGCGGCCACCCTTCGGACAACCTGGGCGCCGTCCTGGCGGTCGCCGACCGTGTAAGCCGGATGCGCCTGGCCGCGACTCGCAAGCCGCTACTCATGCGCGACGCGCTCGGCGCCCTGATCCAGGCCTACGAGATCCACGGGCGCCTGGCCACGCACAACAGCCTCGATCGTCCGGAAATCGGGATCGACGGAACCTTGTTGGTGAAGGCTTCCTCCGCCGCCGTGGCGACGCGGCTGCTCGGCGGGGGCAAGGACGAAATCCTGAGCGCCGTTTCCAACGCCTTCATCGACAGCAGCAGCCTGAACCTGTATCGCAAGGGCGACACGGCGGGATCGCGCAAATCCTGGGCGGCCGCGGATGCAACGAGCCGCGGCGTCTGGCTTGCGCTTCTCGCAATGCGCGGGGAGATGGGCTACCCGAGCGCCCTGACCGCGCGGACCTGGGGCTTTCACGACGCGCTCCTCGGCGGCAAGCCGCTCATCGCCCCGCCCCGCTACGACACCCATGTGGTGCGCAACATCCAGTTCAAGGTCGCTTATCCCGCGCAGCGGCACGCCCAGACCGCCGCGGAATGCGCGCTGCGACTGCATCCGCAGATCCGGCACCGCCTTGCGGACATCCGCAAGGTCGTGATCACCACCCACCAGCTCGCGCGGGACATGATCAGCGTCACCGGCCGCCTGCCCAACTTTGCGGCGCGCGATCATTGCCTGCAGTACGTGGTGGCGGTCGCGCTCATTCACGGGGAAATCCGCTCCGGCAGCTATGAGGACGAATTCGCCGCCGATCCCCGGATAGACGCGTTGCGCGCGAAAACGGAGGTCAAGGTGGATTCCCGTTACACGCGCGGCTACTACGACCCGCGCAGGCGTTCCAATGCCAACGCCGTGCAGGTGTTCTTCCGGGACGGGACCGCGACGCCCAGGGTGGACATCGAATTTCCGCTCGGCGACCCCCAACGCCGCCGCGAGCACCTGCCGCTGATCGAGGAGAAATTCAGGCGCAACCTTGCGCTGCGCTTCGCGCCCAAGCGTCAACGCGCGATCGAAAGCTTGCTCGGCGAGCAGCGCCTGCTCGAGGCGACGCCGGTGCCGGAATTCATGGCGGCGCTGGTGCCGTAGCGGCGCAGGTCGGATCGCACCCGGCACGTCAGGATTGCCGGGTCTTCGCCCCCGAATAGGGATTGACCTTCGTGCCCTGTGCGCCGGCGTGGACTTCGAGCAGCGACTGCCCGATGGCCAGCCACTGCGCACGGGTGTGGGCGGACATCTCCCGGATGAGCGCCATCATCTCGACTTCCTGCTCGTCCTTCACCAGGTACTTGGAAGGATCCACGTCGCCGATCGCAAGCCAGCGGGCGCTCACGTTCAGCAGGTCCGCCAGTCGAAACAGGTTCTCGTAGGTCAGGTTCTTGATGTTACCGCCCAGCCAGCGGTGAACCGTCTGGCGCGGCAGGTCCAGGCGGCGCGCAAGCTCCGCCGGGGTGGCGATACCCGCGGAAATCATGGCGTCCCGGATACGGTCATTCTGAGTCGATTTGGACTTGGCTTTCATGCCGGCGATCGCTCCGCAGGCTGTCACTCATAATTGACAGCGTATCACGCATATGTGACACTGTGCAAACCTCATCGTAGAGCAACCCATTGCACGGCCGGAATGACTGTGGTTTTCGTGCGCCTCGGGTTCCGCAGCGACTACTCCGAAAGGCATCGCTTCGCCATGGAAAAGATTCTGCCGATGTTCGGCGAGGTCAAAAGCGCCGCGACGTTTCTGGCGGAGGTTCGGGCCTGACCGAACCCCCTCGCCGCAAACTGCCCGCCACCTTCGAACGCCCGTGCCTGAGACAGCGCGCATGCAGCCCGCATCCCCCGGCGCCAGCCTGAAGACGTTCTTCAACCCCGCCTCGGTCGCCCTGGTCGGCGCTACCGAGGACCTCTCCAAGTTCGGGGGACGCTGCCTGAACCAGATGCTCGAGTTCGGCTATCGGGGTCGCGTCTATCCCGTCAACCCGAGGTACCCGAAGTTGCGCGGACTGCCGTGCTTTCCGAGCATCCTCGACCTGCCCGAAACACCCGACCACGTCGGCATCGTGGTGGCCGCGGAGCGCGTGCTCGATACGCTGCGCCAGTGCGCGGAAAAGGGCGTGCGGTTCGCAACCCTCTTCAGCTCCAACTTCAGCGAGACCGGAACCGAGCGCGGCCGCGCCCTGCAGGAGGAAATCCGCGCGTTCGCCCGGGCAAGCGGCATGCGGTTCATGGGCCCGAACTGCAACGGTCTCGTCAATTTCATCGACGGCTTCGCGATGGTCTCGACGGCCGCCATCAAGGGTCCGCGCAAGCCGGCGGGCAACGTCGCGCTGATCTGCCACAGCGGCGGCCTCGGCCACATCAACATCATGTGGCGCGCCCAGGAAGCGGGCGTGGGGATCACCTACGAGGTGAGCTGCGGCAACGAGGCCGACCTCGATGCCGCGGACTTCCTGCGCTTCATGATCGAGGACCCCTCCACCGACGCCATCATGCTGGCGCTGGAAACGGTCCGCGACGCGGCGAAGTTCGCCGAGGCCGCGCGCGCCGCCGCGGAACGCGAAAAGCCGATCGTGATCCTCAAATTCGGGCGCACCGAAGCCGGCCGCCGCGCCGCCGCCTCGCATACCGGCGCGGTGACCGGCGCGGACGAGGTCCATGACGCGGCCTTTCGCCAGTACGGCGTGATCCGCGTGAACGACTGCAACGAGCTCTACGAAACCGCCAAGCTGCTGCGCCGGCGCAAGTGGCCGAAAAGCAGGCGCGCCGCCGCCCTTTCCGGTTCGGGCGGCCATTCCGTGCTGATGGCCGACCTCGGCGCTGCCGCAGGCATAGAGTGGACCGATTACAGCGACAGCACCGTCGAGCGATTGCGCGCGCTCGTGCCGGGATACGCCGCGGTGTCGAATCCCACCGACCTCACTTCCGCGCTCACCGGTTCGCCGCGGCTGTTTCAGGACGCGCTCCGGCTGGCCGCCGATGATGAAAGGGTCGACGTGCTGATTCCCATCCTGGTCAGTCCGACGGTGGCCGCCATCGAGGATGTCGTCAAGCTCGCCGAGTCATCCAGCAAGCCGGTGGCGGTGCTGTGGACCGGCTACTGCCCGGAAAACCCCGCGGTCACCGCCGCCAGCCTCGTCGCGCGCGGCCTCCCCGTCTACCGCGACGCGACGAATTGTCTCAAATCGGTTCGCGCGGCGATGACCTATGGCGAATTTCTCGCCCGGCGCAACCGCGACGGGGGCGTTGGGCCAACGCGGCCGGCCGGTATCGACGCCGCCCGGGCCCGCCGTCTGCTCGCGGCGGCCGGACCGGCGGTGACCGAGCGCGCGGCCAAGGAGATATTGGCCGCCTATGGTCTCCCTGTAACCCAGGAGCGGCTGGCGCGGGATGCCAAGGAAGGGGCGAGTGCCGCGCAAGCGATCGGCGGCAAGGTCGCGCTCAAGATTGAATCCCCCGACATCCCGCACAAGACCGAAGCCGGCGCGATCCGCCTGGGTTTGCAGGGCAAGGAGCAGGTACTGCAAGCGTACGACGAGGTTACCGCCGCGGCCCGGCGCTTCAAGCCCGCGGCGCGCATCAACGGGGTGCTCGTGCAGGAAATGGTGCCCGAAGGCGTCGAACTGATGCTCGGCATCGCCACGGACGAAGTGTTCGGGCCGGTGATCGTCGCCGGCCTCGGCGGCATTCACGTCGAGGTCCTGCGCGACGTCGCCTACCGGCTGCCGCCGGTCACGCATGCGGAAGCGCGCGCGATGCTGCGAGAATTGCGGGCGTACCCGCTGCTGGAAGGCGTGCGCGGAAAGGCGCCGCGCGACGTCGACGCGCTGTGCGAAGCCATCGTCCGACTGTCCTGGCTCGCGCACGACCTCGGCCGCGAGCTGCGCGAGCTTGACGTCAATCCGCTGGTAGCGCTCGAGCGCGGCGCCGGCGCGCGCGTCGTCGACGCGCTGATAGTCGCGAAGACCGCGCCATGAACGTCCCGATCGAACGGGACGAACTGGCGCTCGAGACGCGGGACGGCATCGCATGGATCACGTTCAACCGCCCGCAGAAGGCAAACGCGCTGACGGCTGAAATGATGCACGGCCTGGAGCGGGCACTGGCCGCTTGCGAGGCGGACGCCGCGGCACGGGCACTCGTGCTGAGCGGGGCCGGCACGCGCGTTTTCTCGGCCGGGGCTGATCTGACGGTCGCGCCGGAAGACGCCCGCTCGCGGCGCGCCCGATTCGCCGCGGCGCTGCTCGCGCTGCTCGATTTCAGCAAGCCGTCGGTCGCCGCCGTCAACGGCGCGGCGTGCGGCGCAGGCATGATGCTGGCGCTGGCATGCGACGCCATGGTCATCGCGGAATCGGCGCGCTTCTCGCTGCCCGAAATCACCAAGGGCCAACCGACGCTTCCCGGCATCACGATCGTCAGCCAGCGCTTCGGCAGCGCTGTTGCGGCCGACCTTTCCCTGAGCGGGCGGTTCGTGGGGGCGGAAGAGGCGTTCCGGCGCGGCTTCGCGCCGCTGCCCGTCGCCAGCGGTGAATTGGCGGATCGGGCCCGGGAACTGGCGCTCGCGCTCGGCCGGCATGACGCGAGCGTCTATGCCCAAGACAAGCGCTGGCTGAACCGCGCGCTGCGCAAGGAGCTCGTGTCGGCGATCAAGGCGTCCACGCGGCTTCGCCGATCATGAGCGGAACCCGTGCGACGCGGCGGCGCACACCCTGTTTCAGGAAAAACATGTCATGAGCGCAGGACTGACCCCCGAACTCGAACAGATGCGCGCGGCGCTGCGCAAGTTCACCACCCAGGAGCTCGAGCCGTGGGCCAGGGTCATCGACGAGACCGACGAAGTCCCGGGCGACGTGCCGAAGCTTCTCGCGCGCAACGGCTACCTCGGCATGCGGCTGGACGAGGCATTCGGGGGCGGCGGCCTCGGCCTTGCGCCGTACTGCCTGACGCTCGAGGAATTCAGCCGCTCGCACCGCGTGTTCACGACCGTCGTGGCCGCATCGAGCGGCAATACCCCGCTCGCGATCGCGCGCTTCGGCACCGACGCGCAGCGCCGCAAGTACTTGCGCGGATTGGCGGACGGCACGACGCGCACCGCTTTCGCGCTGACCGAGCCGGAAGCCGGATCCGATTCCGCCGCCATCAAGACCCGGGCCGAGCGCACCGCAAAGGGCTGGGTGCTCAACGGGCGAAAACATTTCATCAGCGGGGCGCACGTCGCCGATTTCGTCATGGTGATGGCGGTCACGGACCCCGCGAAGCGCGCCCGCGGCGGGATCACCGCGTTCCTCGTCGAGCGCGGCACGCCTGGCTTCGCGGTGACGCGGTTGGATACGACGATCGGCTCGGGTGCCATCAAGCTCGCGGAGCTGACTTTCGAGGGGTGCCGGCTCGACGATGCCGCCGTGCTCGGCGAGGTCGGGCAGGGTTTCAGGATCGCGATGGAATCGCTGACGGAAGGCCGCCTGAGCGTTGCCTGCTCGTGCATCGGCACCGCCGACCGCCTGCTCGAGATGTCGGTCGCCCACGCACAGGCGCGCCACACCTTCGGCAAGCCGCTCGCCGAGCGGCAGGCGATCCAGTGGATGATCGCGGATTCCGCCGTGGAGCTCGCCGCCGCGCGCGCCCTGACCTACTCGGCGATACTCGACGTCGAAGCGGGCGCGGACACCGGCAGCCGGCCGAGCATGTGCAAGCTCTACTGCTCCGAAATGGTGGGGCGCGTCGCGGACCGCGCCGTGCAGATCCACGGCGGCATGGGCGTCATCCGCGGTTTCCCGGTCGAGCGCTTCTATCGCGACGTCAGGCATTACCGCATCGGCGAGGGCTCTTCCGAGATCCAGCGCATGCTGATCGCCCGCGGCCTGCTCAAGTCATCGGGATGACGCCATGACCCGGGCGCTCTGCGGCATCGTCGGTATCGGCGAAAGCGCGGTCGGCAAGGTGCCCGACCGCAGCGCGTTGCAGTTGCAGTCCGACGCGGCGAACGCGGCGCTCACCGACGCCGGGCTATCGCTCGACGACATCGACGGCCTGATCACGACGCCGGTGCGGGTCGAACCCTGGAACATGCCGTGCGGCGTCGTCGCGAGCTATCTCGGGGTACGGCCGTCGTACCTGTCGACGCTCGATCTCGCCGGAGCCTCGGGCACGGCGATGGTGCACCACGCGGCAATGGCGATCGCCTCGGGCCAGTGCACGACCGTGTTGTGCGTGGCGGGGCAGAACCTGCTTTCGAACCGCTCGCGGGCGCACGCCGTGCGCCAGATGGCGGAGTCGGGCGCGGCGCATCCCCAGTTCGAGGCGCCGTACGGTCCGCTTGTCGCTTCGAACTACGCGCTGATCGCGCGCCGCCACATGCACGAATACGGCACCACGGAGGAGCAGATGGCCGAAATCGCCGTCACGATGCGCCGGCACGCGGGGCTGAACCCCAACGCCCACAAGCGCGACCCCATCTCCGTCAGCGACGTGCTCAACTCGCCCATGATCACGTCGCCCCTGAAAATGCTCGACTGCGCGCTTGTATCCGACGGCGCCGCCGCCGCCATCGTGACGGGCGCGGAGCGGGCGCGCGACCTGCGCCAGAAGCCGGTATGCCTGCTCGGGCAGGGATACGGCCTCAGCCACAGCTATATCGGCGAGTATCGCAACCTCCCCACCTGCGGCGCCGTGGAATCGGGCCGCCAGGCCTTTGCCATGGCGGGGCTCGAGCGCTCGGACATCGACGTCGCGCAGCTCTACGATTGCTTCACGATCACGGTCATCATTGAGCTGGAGGACCTCGGCTTCTGCGAGAAAGGCGAAGGCGGCGCGTTCGTGCAGGGCGGCCGCATCGGCCTCGGCGGCGAGCTGCCGGTGACCACTCACGGGGGCCTGCTCTCGGGCGGGCACTGCGGTCTCGGCGGCGGCTTTTTCCACGTGCTCGAGGCCGTGCGTCAGCTCCGCGGGAGCGCCGGCGCGCGCCAGGTCGAGAACGCGAATGTTGCCCTTGTGCACGGCAATGGCGGAACCATCGCCATCCACTGCACGTTGATCCTGGGCGGCGAGGAAGCCGTCTGATTCGGAGGACTTGATGCCGGACGAGCGACCGATTCCCTCCCCCAACCCCGGGACCGCGCCCTACTGGAAGGCGGCGCGCGAGCACCGGCTGGCGCTGCCCCGCTGCCGGGATTGCGGAAAATTCCACTCCTATCCACGGGCCCGGTGCCCCTTCTGCGGCTCGCCGCGGCTCGCGTGGGAACCGTGCAGCGGCAAAGGGACGATCTACTCTTATACTGAAGTCTTCCGGGCGCCCAGCAAGGCGTTTGCGGGGGAGGTGCCGTACCTCGTCGCGATCGTCGCACTCGAGGAAGGCCCGCACCTGATGACCCGGCTTGTAACGGCGGACAACACGAGCGCGCGCGTTGGCCAGCCCGTGGACGTGGCGTTCGAAGACCTCGATGACGAGATATCCTTGCCGGTATTCAAAGTGACCCAGCCATGACCAATACCCCTGCAGGCGCCGTGCGGACCGGGCGTCAGGGCGCGGTGGCGTGGATCACGCTCAACCGCCCCGATTCGCTCAACGCGATCAACGACGACGTCCGCCAGCAGCTGCCGCGCGCGCTGCGCGCAGCCGATGAGGACACCGAGGTGCGGGCCATCGTCGTCGCCGGCGCCGGCCCGCGCGCGTTCTGCGTCGGCGCCGACATCAAGGCGTTCGGCGATCCTCCCTCCCCCGCCGGCTACCGCCAGTCACGTGCCCGCGGCCACTGGATCGCGGCGTTCGATGAAGCGCGCAAGCCGCTCATCGCGGCGATACACGGCTACTGCCTCGGCGGAGGGTTGGAGATCGCGCTCGCTTGCGACATCCGGATCGCCGCGGACGACGCGACCTTCGCCCTGCCGGAGGTCAGCCGGGGCACCATGCCCGGCGCCGGCGGCACGCAACGGCTCGCGCGCGTGATCGGGCTGGGCCGGGCGCTCGACATGCTACTGTCCGCCGAGTCCATCGATGCCGCCGAAGCGCATCGCATCGGGCTCGTCAGCCGGCTCGTGAGCCCCGAGGGCCTGCGCGCGGCGGCGCAAAAACTCGCCGAGCGCATCGCCGCACATGCACCGATCGCCGTGGCATTCGCCAAGGAGGCGATGCGCAAGGGCACCGGCCCGGATTTCGAGGCCGGCATGAAGCTCGAGACCGATCTGCTTGCGATCCTGCTGACGACCGAGGACCGCAAGGAAGCGGGCGCCGCGTTTCGCGAGAAGCGCGCGCCGGTATTCAAGGGAAAGTAGCTGGATGACAAGGAGGTACACATGAGTGCTCAAACATCAAGCTGCCAGCAGGGCGCCGCAACCGGACGGACCACCCTGGTTCTTCTCGCGGCGGCACTGGCGCTGCAGATCGCGCCGGCAACCGGGCAGGACTACCCGACCAAGCCGCTGCGCATGATCGTGCCGTTCGCCCCGGGGGGTCCGGCGGACATGCTTGGCCGCCTCATCGGAGAGAAGCTTCTCCAAAGCCTCGGGCAGCCCGTGGTGGTGCACAACAAGGGCGGTGCCGGAACGATACTGGGCGTGGACCTCGCCGCGAAGTCGAACCCCGACGGCTACACGCTGCTGCTCGGCAACGTCGCGATGATCATCAATGCCAGCACCGGGAAGAAACTGCCGTACCACACGCTAAAAGACCTCACGCCCGTGTCGTTGGTCTTCACCCAGCCGCTCATCCTGGTGCTCAGTCCTTCCGTGCCGATCGGATCGGTCAAGGAACTCGTCGCGTACGCAAAAGCAAACCCCGGCAAGCTCAGATACGGGTCCTCCGGGGTCGGGACCTCGATCCATCTGACAACGGAACTGTTCAGGACGGCGGTCGCCGTGGAACTGACCCATGTGCCTTACAAGGGCGTCGCCCCGGCCATGATCGATCTGCTCGGAGCGCGAATCGACATGATGTTTCCGGGCATCGCGCCCGCCCTCCCGCATGTCAGGAGCGGAAAGCTGAAGGCCCTGGCCCTCACGAGCAAGCAGAGATCGTCGGTCCTGCCCGACGTCCCGACGCTGGACGAATCGGGGGTCGCGAACTTCGAATCGATCGGCTGGTATGGCATCCTGGTCCCGTCGGGCGTGCCCGCGAAAATCGCAGCGAGGCTGAACAAGGAGCTGGTCTCGGTCATGGCCCTGCCGGATGTCCGCGAGCGCCTGGCCAGCCAGGGCGGCGATGCCGTGTCTTCGACGCGGGAGCGCTTTGCGGCGTTCATGCGCTCCGAGCTCAAGAAGTGGACCGGGATCATCCGTTCGACGAACATCCGGGTGGAATAGGTTGCGCGACGTGGCGGGCCGGAAATCTCCTGCAATTCCCCCCCCTCGCCAACATCCTCCGGGCGGGCGCCGGCGCCGCGAAAGCAGCGAAAAATTAACCGCCAAAAGCGCCAAGCACGCCAAGAAACACGCTTTTTCGACTCACGACTCACGATTCCCGGTTCACGAAAGCCCTATGAGCCACGACTCGACGACCGACAACCCCTACACCCGCGGCATCGCGGAATTCGTCTCCGGCCTGCGCTACGAGGCGGTCCCGGAGGAAGTGAAGCACCGCATCAAGCTGCTGATGCTCGACTCGCTCGGCTGCGCGCTCTACGGCGCCGATCTGGAGTGGAGCCGCATCCTTCAGAACCGCCTCTTTGCCATCGACACGACGCGCGCCTGCGCCGTCTGGGGCACGAAGAAGAAGCTTTCCGCGCCGCACGCGGCGCTGGTGAACGGCACGCAGGTCCAGGGGTTCGAGCTCGACGACGTGCACCGCGCGGGCGTGCTGCACGTGGGCGCGGTCGTGCTGCCGGCGCTGATCCCGCTCGCCGAGATGAAGAAGGGCATGAGCGGCAGGGAATTCCTCACCGCGGCGGTCGCAGGCTACGAGATCGGCCCACGCGTCGGCATCTGCATGGGGCCTGCGCATATCGCGTCCGGCTGGCATTCGGGCGCGACGCTCGGCGTGTTCTCCGCCGCCGCCGGCGCCGCCCGCGGCTTGAAGCTCGACGCGGAGAAAACGGTGCACGCGCTCGGCATCGCCGGGACCCAGGCCGCGGGGCTGATGGCGGCGCAGTTCGGCGCGATGGTGAAGCGCATGCACGCCGGTCGCTCGTCGCAAAGCGGGCTCTACGGCGCGCTGCTGGCGCAAGCCGGGTTCACCGGGATCGTCAACGTGCTGGAAAGCGAGTACGGCGGCTTCTGCACCACGCTCTCGCAGTCGAAGGACAATTTCGACTTGAAGGAACTCACCGCGGGGCTGGGCGAGACCTGGCAGACGATGGGCATCGCCCTCAAGTTCTACGCCTGCGTCGGCACCAACCACACGACGCTCGACGCGTTCCGCGAGATGCAGGCCGGGCGCCCCTTCGGGCCCCGGGACGTGAAGAAGATCGTGATTCACGGCTCACAAGTGACCGTGAATCACGTCGGCTGGAAGTACGTGCCGCAGGGGCTCACCTCCGCGCAGCTCAACCTGCCCTATTGCGTCGCCACCTTGCTGCTCGACGGCGACTGCTTCGTGGACCAGTTCACCGAGAAGAAGGTCGCGGACCGCGCGCGGATGGCGCTCGCGGAAAAGGTGGAGGTCGTCCACGACCCGGCAATCACGGCGCTCGGCGGCAAGTTCCGCCACAAGGTCCACGTGGAGGCCCATCTCAACGACGGCACGGTGCTGAAGCGCACGGTGGAGGCCGCCCGCGGCAGCGAGAAGAAGTTCGCCTCCGACGCCGAGATCGTGCAAAAATTCGAGAAGCTCGCGGCGAAGGCCCTGCCCAGGGCCCGGGTCGCCAGGCTGCGCGACGCGATGCTGGGCGTGGAGAAACTCAGGGACGCCGCCGAGCTCGCGCGCCTGATGCAAACGGCGTGATTAGTGATTGGTGATTGGTGATTGGTGATTGGGCCCTGAAGAACCCCCGGCGGAGCCGGGTCTGGCCTGATCTAATCACTAATCACCAATCACCAATCACGCAGTTAGAATAGCCAGAGCGAGAAGAAGGAGAAACCGATGACACTCATTAGAACCCTCGTTGCGGCATTGCTCGCCGCGCTCGTCCTGCCGGCGCAGGCGGCGCAGACCTACCCCCAGCGGCCGGTCCGGCTGATCGTGCCGCTCGCCGCCGGCGGCGCCATGGACACGATCGCGCGCAGCGTCGGCGCGCAGCTCGGCGAGCGTCTCGGCCAGACCATCGTCGTGGACAACCGCGGCGGCGGCGGCGGAACCGTCGGCGCGGGGATCGCCATGGCCGCGGACGCCGACGGCTACACGCTCATCATGATGAGCGCCACCTCGGTGATCCGCCCCCTGCTCTACAAGGCCAACTACGTGATGTTCCGCGATTTCACGGCGGTCTCGCAGGCCAGCGCGCAGCCGTACCTGCTGGTGGTGAACCCGAAGCTGCCGGTGAAAAGCGTGTCCGAGCTGGTCGCCCACGCGAAGGCCAACCCCGGCAAGCTCAACTACGCCTCGGCCGGCCAGGGCAGCATCATCCACCTCGCGACCGAGCTCCTCAGCGTCAATACCGGGATCCGCATGGTGCACGTGCCCTACAAGGGCATGGGCGCCGCCTACCCCGACCTCATCGCCGGCCACACGCAGCTCGCGCTGGGCAGCATCGTATCGGCGCTCTCGCACGTGCGCACCGGAAGGTTGCGCGGCCTCGCCGTGACCAGCCCGCAGCGGTCGAAGGCCGCGCCCGACATCCCGACGATCGCGGAGTCCGGCGTGAAGGGCTACGCCGTGACCAACTGGTACGGCGTGCTCGCGCCGGTGAAGACGCCGCGGCCCATCATCGAGCGCCTGCATCGCGAGATTGCCGCCGTGCTCCAGCGCCCCGACATGGTGAAGCGCTTCGCCGCCGACGGCGCCGAGGCGGTCGGCAGCACGCCGAAGGCGTTCACCGCGCACATCAAGGCCGAGACCGAAAAGTGGACGCAGGTGATCAAGAAGGCGGGAATTCGCGGCGACTGAAGCCGCGAATTGATGAAGCGTGACATGATACGGCGTGACGTGGAACTGCGTGACGTGATCCGGCGTGACATGACACGACGTTGTCAGAAGGGCAGAAGCCACTCACGCGTCGCCATGTCACGCGTCACCACGTCACGATTTATCATGTCACTCAGCAGGAGCGGGATATGATTCAGGCAGTCGCAGCCCACGAAGCGCTCAAGAAGCGCCGGGGGATCAAGTCCACCGGCACGGGCGAGGAGCACTGGCGCACCGATTTTCTCGGAAAGCGCGGTGACGGCGGCGCGATCCGGAACGAGCCGCAGGCGTTCCTGATCGAGATGCACGCCAACGAATCCATCCTGCCGCACTTCCATGAGGTGGACCAGTTCCAGGTCTTCGTCGCGGGCGGCGGCGGCCTCGGGCGGCACGCCGCGGGGCTGCTCGCGGTGCACTACGCCGACCACCATACCGGCTACGGGCCGATCAACGCCGGGCCGCAGGGCTACTCCTATTTCACGCTGCGCGCGAAGAGCGATCCCGGCGCGCATTACCTGCACAAGCCCGGCTATCGCGAGGCTCTCAAGCCGTCGCCGAAGCGCCACGGCGTCGCCGCGGACATCGCGCTCAGTACCGAGCCGGTGTTGATGGACCGGAAGGACATCGCAGTCGAAAAGCTGCTGCAGGACCTCGACAACTCGGACGGCCTGGGCGCCTCCCTGATCCGCATGGGACCCGCCACGGCATACACCGGTCCCGATCCGCGCGCGGCGGGCGGGCAGTACTACCTCGTCGTGAACGGCAGCCTGAAGCTGGCGACCGGGAGCTACCCCGCCTGGTCCACGGTATTCGTGCCCGCGACCGATGCGCCGCTCGCCTTCACCGCGGGGCACAAGGGCCTGGAGGCGCTGCTTCTGCAATTTGCCAAATCGGCAAATTGAGTGACGAGTGATAAGTGATAGGTGACGGGGTACCTGCGGCGCGGAAACGCATCCTTATCGCCTGTCACCGGTCACCGCTAATAAGAACATTCGAGGAGGGCAAGATGCTGTTACTCCGTTGCGCCTGTGCGGCGCTGCTGATCGTATTGGCCTTGCCGGCCGCACCGCAATCCTATCCTGTCCGGCCGGTCCGGCTCATCGTGCCGATCGCGCCCGGCGGCGGCCCCGACACCCTTTCCCGCGCCGTCGGGCAGAAGCTCGGCGACCAGCTCGGGCAGACCGTCGTCGCGGACAATCGCCCGGGCGCCAGCGGCGCGATCGCCCTCGACCTGGCCAGAGGCGCCGCGCCGGACGGCTACACCCTCGTCACGATCAGCGCGAGCCAGGTGATACGCCCGCTGGTCTACAGGGTGACCTACGACCTCGCGCGCGATTTCGCGCCGATCTCGCAGCTGAGCGCGCAGTCCTACGTGCTGATGGTCGGCAACTCGATGCCGGTCAAGTCGGTCCGCGAGCTGGTGGCGCACGCGAAAGCGAATCCCGGGATGCTGAACTATGCGTCCGTGGGCCAGGGCAGCCAGATCCACCTCATGACGGAGCTGTTCCGGTCGCTCACCGGGATCCAGGTCATCCACGTCCCTTACAAGGGCATCGGCGCCGCTTACCCCGACCTCATGGCCGGCACCATCCATTTCGTCTTCGGAGGCATCCTCACCGCCCTCGCGCAAGTCAAGGCCGGGCGGCTGCGCCCGCTGGCGGTATCGGGCGCGAAGCGAATGAGCGCGCTTCCGGATCTGCCGACGGTGGCGGAGGCGGGTGTGCCGGGCTTCGCGGTCAGCCAGTGGTACGCCGTGCTGGCCCCGGCCGGCACGCCGCGCCGGCTCGTCGATCATCTGAACCGGGAAATCAACAGGGCGCTGCAGGACCCGGAAGTCTCCCGCCGGATCGCGGCCGAGGGCTCCGAGGCCGTCGGCAGCACGCCGCAGCAGCTCGGCGCCCACATCAAGGCCGAGCGCGACAAATGGGAGAAGGTGATCAAGAAAGCGGGAATCAAGGGCGAATTGTGACCGGCAAGCCGGTCACAATTCGAGGGATGAGGGCGGGAGACCGAGTGCTGAGTGCTGAGGGACGATAAGTTTGCAGCTTGCAGTGGGCAGTTTGCAGTAGCCGCCAACCGACGGCTGCCACCTGCCAACTTCCGATCCTGTTAATCCTGTGAAATCCTGTTAATCCTGTTTAATTTTTTCTTGGCGTCTTGGCGGTTCAATAAAGAGGCCAGCTTCGTTACTGCGTCACTTCTTCTTGCCCCGCCGCGAGCGTTTCGCGCCGCCGAACTTGAGTAGCTGCAGCAGCTCGCCAATATCTTTCAGCTTTTCCAGCTTCCGGGCCGCCGCCAGGACGGCATCCGCCCGCTTCTTTCCGAGCGCCGGCTCCGCGAGGGTGCGGAACTTGCGAACCAACTCATCGTCGGTGAGTGGCCGCTGCGCGTGGCCCTTGAAGTAGCGCGCTTCCGCGGCCCGCTTCTTCCCGCCACGCAAGGCCAGCTCGATGCGGCACGGCCACTCGGCCGGGTGCGCCTTCGTGAACCCTGGATCCTCGCGCACGACGGTGCGCTCAATCAGCGCGGTCAGGCGCGGATCGCGAATCCGCGCCTCCGTGAAACTGGCCGCGTTGATTTCGCCGTCGAGCAGCGCGGCGGCGACGCAGTAGGGAATGCTGTGGTCCGCGGTCTCGCGCGTCGCCGGGTGCCACAGCGGGTTCTTCCGGTCCACGTAGCGCTCGGCGACCCAGTAGGTGTCGATCGCCACCGCCTCGATGTCCTCCGGATCGGCCGCGCCGTGCAGCTCCAGCGCGACGGTCACCGGCGACTGCGCATGGATCACGACGGGGACGAACTTGATGTGGGTTTGCGTGAGGCGGAACGGCCGGCCGCGCCCGCCGAACGGCTCCCAATCGAAGCGGCCGAGCGCGTGCCACAGGCCCCACTTGCCCTCGATCGCCTGCTCCGGTCCGGTCATCCCCTCGCGCGCGAGCTGGGCCGCGAACACCCCGTTGCGCGCGGCGTTCGGGCCGGCAACGCCTTTCCACATGGCCAGCTCGCCGGTGCGCGTCTGCTCCAGCGCCATGTTGGGAATGATGGCAAGCGAGATCGCGTTGCCCATCGCCTCGCGACCCAGGCCAAGGATCCTGGCGGCGCCGACAGCGCTGCCGATCACGCACTGCACCGAATGATCCCACCCCTGCTCCCGCCGGACCGCATCGGAGATGCCGCAATAGGCCTCGTAGGCGGCCGCGGCGGCCGTGACCACCGTGCGCCCGTTGGCGCGCGCGGCATCCGCCGCCGCGAGCACCGCGGCGAAGGTGTCGCTCGGGTGGCCGCTCGACTTCATGAAGTAGGCATCGTTGAAGTCGAGATAGCGCAGCATCACCCCGTTGGCGAAGGCGGCGAGCTCCGGGGTGGAGCGCTCCTGGGTGCCAAGGATGCGCGCCGGCGGATTGCCGCGACTGCGCCTCGCGATGTCGCGGGCGATGACGGAAGGCTCCGCGTCGAACGCGCCCACCAGGCACCCGAGGCCGTCGATGAGCCGGCGCTTGCATTCGTGCACGGCTTCCGGCGGCAGGTCCTGGTAGCGCAGGCCGGCCGAGTAGTCCGCGAGACGCTGGATCATCGAATCCATGGTCTGATGAGGCGTGATGAGTGATGAGGACCAGCTATGAGCTATGAGCTATGAGCTATGAGCTTTGAGCTACCAGCTTCCAGCTGTTGGTCGCCAGACGCCACCCCTAGCTCACGGCTCACGGCTCGTAGCTCGTAGCCGGAAGCCGTATTCAGTGTAGCACGGCGTAAAATGCGGCCGTCATGGACAAATCGCGCTGGACATTGATCGGCGCCGCGGTGCTGGTCATCGCCGCGGGCCTCGCGCCCATGCTCGACGCGCTTGGGGTCTTCCCCGGGTCCGAATCGAGGATGCACGCCCCGCGCTGGGTCGTTTTTCTTGCGGGGAGCCTGTTCTTCATCGAATAGACAGGATTTACATGATTTATCCTGGGATTGAGCTTGTTAATCTTGTAAATCCTGTCCATTTCCTGTTCTTAAGACAAGCTCTATACTGGTAGCGCCTGCCCGTGCCGGGGCAAGTTCCTGGCAGTCCGCCGGTCCTGGTGAAGCGACAGGCTGCTATAAGGAATTTGCCGAACGAAAGTCCGGCAAATTCCTAGGAGGAAGGGCCCATGTACAAGAACATCCTGCTGCCGACCGACGGCTCGGCGCTATCCCTGGTTGCGATCGACAACGGCCTGCAGTTCGCGAAGGCCGTCGGCGCGAAGGTCACCGGCTTCTACGTCATGCTCGAGCGCGAGCCCGAGTCCTTCGAGGACTATGCGCCCGTGCAGGTGAAGGCGCCCAAGCTCGACGAGGTCGCGAAACAGGAGGCGGACCAGTACCTCAAGGTGATCGCCGACAAGGCGCGCGCGATGGGGGTCGCGTGCGAGACGCGCTCGACGAAGCACGCCTCGCCGCACCAGGCCATCATCACCATGGCGACGCAGACCGGTTGCGACCTCATCGTCATGGCCTCGCATGGCCGCAAGGGCATCACCGGCGAGCTGGTCGGCTCCGAGACCGCGCGGGTGATTACCAACTGCAAGATACCGGTGCTCGTCTACCGCTGAGCGGTAGACCCGGGAGATCGGGAGGTCGGGAAATCGGGAGAGGGGTGCTTCGCTCTCACGCCCTCGCGCACTCCCGCTCTCACGTGGTCTCTAGATCGCGACCGATCCCGCTGGCGCGCACATCGGCACCGATTCGTCCGGGGCGCCCGCCGCTCACAGGTACGGATTGAAGAAGAGCCAGATCAGCACCGCGATCAGGATCAGCAAAAACGGGGTCAGGCTTGGCTAATTGAGCAAAAACGGGGTCAGGCTTGGCTAATTGCATAAAGGTGCCGATCGAGGGCTTTGGCGAAAGTGGAGGACTTTCGCGAGCGTTCCTCGATACGGGAGCGAGCATGGCTGAGGGTAGAGATGTCGCGCCCGAAGCGCTGGGCGA
>JACPTK010000090.1 GCA_016192825.1 Betaproteobacteria bacterium
CATATCGAAGAGCAAGGAAGCGCGGGGGCTGGGCACGGCGCGAGCCTCTTACAGCGTCAACCTGGTGATGACGCAGGAGACCGGTTTCGGCGCCGTGCACGCCAATCTCGTGGCCGAGCGGGTGAGATACGCCGACGACGCGCTCAACCTCGCCGAGCGGCGCACGCTCTATCGGCTGTCGGCGGCGCCGGTTTGGGATGTCGCCGAGAGCTGGAAGATCGCACTCGATGCCGGCCTCATGACGAACCCGGACCTTGCTGCCAAAGCGCGCATGGGTTACGTCGAGCTCGGCGCCATCTATTCACCCGGCAAGGATCTCGATCTCGCCGTCGGCATCATTCGCAATCTCAACGACGGCGCGGTCAGCACCACCCAGGCAACCGCCGGCGTCACCTGGCGATTCCGGTAGATCTTCTGCCAATAGCCTCTGTCTTTGTGCGCGAGTTTTACATCATCGAATCAACGTCACCCTATTTCTACTCATGCTCGCTCACCGCTTAGCCCCCCCGCACGAAACAGGCGCTTCTCGCTTGTACATCCGACACATAGCAACACCCCCTTGACATAGATCAACAAACCCTCGACTGCATGGGCAGAAAATAAACAAATAGGGTGCGTTCGACTGACCCGGGGGGAGAAGGCTTCAGTCCCCTCCCGTTGCAGGCGGCGCCATTATGACTCTAAGTCTCCATGCGCCCGTTGCCGGGTGGCAACCCACGTCGCGCCCAACCCCCTTTAGGCGTGTGCGCAAGGATGCGTGCCTTCTACTCGATGCAGACCGGTGCCTGAGGCTGCGTTCACGTTACAGTGACTGCGAGAGATGCGTGCAAGCGTGCCCGCCGCGCGTGCTGCACGTGCATGACAAAGGGTTCCGGCTTGCCGACGGATGCCTGAGTTGCGGCCGGTGCAGCGCCGCGTGCCCGACGAATGCGTTGCAGACTGAAGACTTCGCCGCAAACCCATCGCATGCGTCTTCAAGCCAGACACCGCTTTACTTCGATTGCTGGAAAATTCCGCCTTCGCTCTCGCCACGCGGCGCAATGCGGGTGCCGTGTCTCGGCGGAGTAGCCCTGCACCGCCTCGTCAAATGGCACGTCACGTCCGAAGGCCGCCCAATCGTGCTGCTCGATCGCGGCTGGTGTGGCCGGTGCAGTGCCGGGTCCGGAGCCATACACCCGGCGCAAGAAGCACTAAATGCGGCGCGTGCACTGCTCGCCAAGCTCGGCGTGTCGACGAACATGTTGCCGCGCCTTGAGAGTCTGCCGTTGCCACCTGCCCGGATGCCGGCGGACATTCCGGGGCCGCTGGCGGCACGAACGGTGAACCGTAGAGAGTTCTTCTCTGGGATGACGCGCGCCGCCGCGCGTGCCATCGCGCCGGTAGTCATGGGCGAGCACGGTGAAAGCGGGCAGTCGTGCAGCGCACGCCCCGGCAAGATCGAATCCACGGCGTATTCGCAGTTGCTGGCGCAGGCCGCAGTGCTCGGTGAGCGCCACGGCCGGTCGCTGCCCGCCGGGCTGTTTCCCGCTCTGCGAGTCTCGGACGCCTGCCGCAATCACCAGGTATGCACCGCCACTTGTCCAACCGGCGCGCTGCAAGTCCACTCAAACGGCAATGGCGCAACAGCGGGCATCGCGTTTGATGCGGCGGCGTGCATTGCGTGCGGCGATTGCACGCGGGCTTGCCCGGAACAAGCGCTCGCCCTGCTTCCGCGAGGCGAAGGCGAGGTCGCGCAAGGCGCCGCCGCTTTGACCCGATGGGCGCTGCGTGAATGCTATGACTGCGGGCGCGAGTTTGCGGATCCAGGCTCGAGCAACGTTTGCCCGGTCTGCCGCGAAACGCGCCAGCTCATGCACACCAGTTTTTCGCAATTGTTCAGCTCCGTCCACGGCCAGCAGGGCGAGCCGTCACCGGAGCATTCATCGATTGGAACGGACTGACCCTGGAATGATGCACATCACCGGAAAGGAACGCGCATGAGCCTGGACATTCTGAATACCGCCATCTCGCGCCGGCGCTTTCTGCAAGTGAGCGGCGCAACCGGCGCCGCCGCGGCTGCCGGCGCAGGACTGGAAGGCGTCATTGGCCAGCCAGTGCCCAAAGCAATGGCGGCCTCCGCGGAAAGCAAGACGGTCGTTACCAAAAATGTTTGCAATCAATGCCCGGCCCGCTGCGGAATTGACGTCTACACGACCGATGGCCGCGTGTATGCGATCTACGGCTCGCTCGAGAGTCCGATCTCCAACGGCAAGCTCTGCCCGAAGGGATATCTCGGCGCGTATTTCCTCTACGATCCCGACCGTTTCCGGGGCCCGATGAAGCGCACCAACCCGAAGAAGGGACGCGACGAAGACCCGAAATTCGTGCAGATATCGTGGGACGAAGCGCTCAAGACGGTGGCCGACCGGCTCAACGCGTTGCGCGATAAGGGCGAATCGCACCGCTTCGCGATTCTCGAAGGCCGCGGCTGGGGCGCGTCCGATGCGGGATTGCACGGCACATTCGGCGCGCTCTACGGCTCGCCCAACGTCGCGATCGGCCACTCCGCGACCTGCGCCGACGCGAGCAAGAAGGCGAAACTGCTGCTCGACGGGAACTACTCCTACAACGCCTACGACTACGCCAACACCAACTACATGCTGATCTTCGGCGCGAGTTTCCTCGACGCCTACCGCCCGTACAACAACAACCTGCAGGTCTGGGGCCACATCCGCACCAAGAGCCCGAAGACCAAGGTCACGGCGGTTGACACGCATCTCAACACCACGCTCGCCGCCGCCGACCGCGCGCTGCTGATCAAGCCGGGAACCGACGGCGCGCTGGCGCTCGCGATCGCGCACGTCATCCTGACCGCGGGCCTGTGGGACAGGAACTTCGTCGGCGACTTCAAGGACGGCGTGAACCACTTCAAGGTCGGCGAGGCGACCCTCAAGCCCGAAGACTTCAACGAGAAGTGGACCAAGGGGCTGATCGAGTGGTGGAACGTCGAGCTCAAGGACCGCACGCCGAAATGGGCGGCCGGGATCACGACAATCCCCGAGCGCGACATCGTCGCGGTCGCGCGCGAGCTCGCGACGACCAGGCCGGCGATGGTGCTCTTCGAGCGCGGCCCGACCGCGCACTCGAACGGCGTCTACAACGGCATGGCAATTCACTCGCTCAACGCGCTGATCGGATCGATGTACGCCGAGGGCGGACTCATGAGCCAGATGGGAGTTCCGTACGGCAAGTTGCCGGTCAGAGCGGATGACTACATGGACGACTACGCCAAGTCCGACGACCGCAAGAAGCACCCGCGGATCGATCTTGTCAAGCAAGAGTGGCTGATGGCGAGCAACCAGAGCCAGGCGGTCGCCGGCAACCACCTGGCGGGCAAGCCCTACAAGCTCGACACCATCCTGTTCTACATGACGGCGCCGATCTACTCGGCTCCGGAAGCGCGCAAGTGGGAAGAAGCGCTGCAGAGCATGTACGTCATCGACACTTCGCCCTTCCCGGGCGAGACAGCGATGTTCGCCGACCTGGTCCTGCCCGATCACACGTATCTCGAGCGGCTGCAGGACGCCCCGACCTATCCGTTCCAGGGCTGGCCGATGACCACGCTGCGCGTGCCGGCGGTGAAGCCGCTCCATGACACCAAGGTCTACGGCGACGTCCTGATCGAAATCGGCAAGCGCATCAAGGGGCCGATGAGCGAGTACTACAGGAAGCTCGGCAACACCGAGAACCTCATCCGGCACCTCGCCAAGGGCTTCGCGGAAAACCCCGGGACCAATGGTGTGAACAGCTTCGAGTCGTGGAAAGAGAAGGGTTGCTGGTACCGGAAGCCGTACCTGTGGCGCCAGGTGCACGGTGAGTTCTTTGAGTGGGACGGCGCCGGTTACAAAAAGCCGATGACGCCGGAAGACGTCAAGAAAAAGCTGCTCAAGACCGCCTCCGGCAAGTTCGAGTTCAAGGCAAGCTACGTGCAAGACAACGAGAAGTACGCCGCGTACATCAACAAGCACCTCGGCGTTCCGATTGAGCGCGTGGGATTCCCCCAATGGGTGGCGCCGAAGTTCTACGGCGGCGGTGACCTGCATCTCAATACGCCCAAGCTCGCGCTTCAGGCCGAGGGCCGCGCGGGCAACGTGCCGCATGCCACTACGATCGCGCAGCCGGTCGTGGGGGGCCGAAGGACGATCTACCTCGAGATTCATCCGGAAGCCGCCCGTAAACGCGGCATCCGCGACGGTGACCGGGTTCGCATTAAATCGGAGGTTGGCAGCGTCGAGGCCATCGCGCGGCACTACCAGGGCGTGCGGCCCGATGTGGTGGTCCTGCCCAATATCCTCGGCCACTGGGCGCAGGGCCGCTGGGCGCGGCAGAACCGGCTGCCCACCGGCAGCGCTTCCGAGCTCATCGTGAACAAGTCCGAGCCCATTTCCGGGCTGGCGATGTACTACGCGACCAAGGTCACGGTCCAGCGCGCTTGAGACCGACAGGAGACGAACATGGCAAAGTGGGGAATGGTGATAGACCTCGAGAAATGCACCGGCTGCCAAGCCTGCACTGCGGCCTGCGCCATGGAAAACAACCGACTGCCCGGCGAGCAATGGCAGGACGTAGTGTTCTTCACCGAGGGCGAGTATCCCAGCGTGCAGGCGAAATGGTTCCCGCGGCCGTGCATGCACTGCGAGAATCCCTCCTGTGTGCATGTCTGCCCGGTGCGCGCCACGTACAAGACCGGGGATGGCTTCGTCCTGGTGGACTGGAACAGGTGCATCGGCTGCAAGTACTGCATGATTGCGTGCCCGTACGGCGTGCGCTTCTACACTGACGAGAAGCCGCTGGTCGGGCCCGACCTCAAGACAGTATTCAAGAGCAACGACGAGCGCTCCTGGAACCCGCCATGGAAGATGCCGGACGCGCGGGAAAACTGGAAGCGCGGCGTGGGCATTCAGCCGCGCGGCGTGGTATCGAAATGCACGTTTTGCTACCACCGCGTGAGCAAGGCGCCGAAGGGTGTGGCGGATCTGTCGGAGCACGATCCGGAGACGCGTGAATACACGCCGGCGTGCGTGGTGGCCTGCCCGCCGACGGCTCGTTACTTCGGCGATCTCGACAACCCCGACAGCGAAGTTTCAAAGATGATCGCCAACAAGAACGGCGTGCGGCTGCTCGATCAGCTCGGCAACAAGCCGCAGGTGTATTACTTGACGGGCAGCGGGGGCGCCGTGCCGAGCAATCGCGCCATCAGGAAAACGTAACCCTGGAGATTCGACATGAACCACTTCGCCGAACCGAGAAATTTCGCGGAGGTTGCACGATACCTCGTCGCCTTGTGGCGCCGCGAAGGCACGCTGCAATTCCTGCGCCTCTCATCCACCCTTGGAAGCGAAAAATCCGTGGCGGGCGAGATGTGGAAATACGGCGTGGTCTTCGGGCTGCTGAGTTTCGCCTTTATCAGCTACATGCTGCTCACCGAGGGCGGCGCCGCGTTCAACACTTCGAGCGATGGCATCAACTGGGGCCTCGCCGTTTCAACCTATGTTTTTTTCGCCCTGACCTCGTCGGGACTCACCTTCATCGCCTCGCTTTCGATGGTGTTCGGGTTCCGAGAATACTACGCGGTCGCCAAGCGCTGCATCTGGCTCGCCATCATCACGCTGGGAGCCGCGTTCACCGCGCTCGCGCTCGAGCTCGGGCACCCGTTCCGCATGCTGTGGGCGATGCCAAGCGGCCTGCAATATCTCTCGCCGATGTTCTGGATGGGCGTGTTCTACCTGATCGACTTGGTGCTGCTGCTGATCAAGTTCGACCGCCTGTGGCATGACGATTGGGACAGCCCGCTGAGCCACTTCCTCAGCATCGCATCCTTTGTGGCGGTAATCCTGGCAAGCGGCATGCTCGGGCTGGTGTTCGGATCGATGGTCATGCGGCCGATGTGGTATGGCTCGTTTACCGCGGTCTACTTCATCCTCACCGCCGCACTGTCGGGCACAGCCGCCATCGTGCTGGCAACCTACCTGGCGTATGGCTTTCGCCACGAAAACATGCCTGAACCGCTGCGCAGCATGGCTTCCGGGAAAGCGCTGTCCAAGGTAATCGCCACGCTGAGCGGCATCGC
Organism: Betaproteobacteria bacterium; assembly: GCA_016192825.1. GTDB lineage: Bacteria > Pseudomonadota > Gammaproteobacteria > Burkholderiales > SG8-41 > SG8-41. The sequence goes on from JACPTK010000090.1 coordinate 6,110, forward strand.
ACTGTTCTCGGTCGTGACGCGCCTGTGGACCGGTCTATGGAGCAATCTCGATGGGCTGGAAGGCTTTCACGCTCTGGTGGGGTCACCGGCATTCCACCTTGAGGTGTGGGCGGGTCTCGCCCTGCCGTTCGTGCTCATGGTCACGCCTAGTTTGCAACGCCAACCGCGCTGGCAGATCACCGCTGCCGCGCTGGTGCTGCCGGCCATGTTCATCGACCGCCACCTGTTCCTCGTCACGGGTCAGGCGGTGCCGATGTTCAAGGGGGCATGGGCGACCGAGTTGACAGCCTATGTACCGTCGGTCACGGAGTGGGCGATTACGGTACTCAGCGTTGCCATCGTGTTCGCGTTCTACGGGCTGGGCGAGAAACTGTTCAATCTGGCGGCCGATCCCCGGCACAAGGTTCGCGAGAGCGCAGAGGAAGGCAACCTGGTGCTGAAACCCGTGCCAGCCGGGCGGGCGGCCTCGCCGACAGCCCCTGGCGCCGCCTCGTGAACGATCGTGGTGCTCCGCGCCAACAGTGGCCGCGGAAATCGAGAACACAGGAGGTTCTATGCTGTCAGACGCAAAACTCCAGCTTGAGGAACTCTCCTCGAAGCAACAAGCCCTGATCGGGGAACTCGAGCCACAAAGCGAAAGCAAACTGCTCGAATTCTATGTTCGCCTGATCCCTCGCGTGCTGGACGCGCAACGCTGCAGCGTGTTCATTCATGACCCTGCAAATGGGAAGGTGTGGCTCAAGGCCGGGACCGGCGTCACCGAACGGGGCATCGAAGTATCAGTGAAGGATTCCATCGTGGGCGACGTGATCGCTTCGGGCAAGCCCGTCATCGCCATCGACCTGGTGAGCCGCGACGGCGCGCATAAGACAGTCGACACGACCACGGGTTTCAGAACTCAAGACGTCATCTGCGTTCCAATTCACGCCAAGGACCGAACGAAGATCACCGGTGCGATCGAAGTGCTCAACAAGAACAGCGGAGGAAAATTTAACGAACAGGATCAAGCGTTCCTGGAGGAAACCGCGGAGCATTTCCAAAGCGCCGTGGAAAGCATTTTTCTGACCCAAGAAGCGGTCGGCATGGGCAGGAAGCTGGTCAACACCGCCACCAACGCGATCGTTGCAGCTGTTGTTGTGGTGTTCGGGTCTGGCGTATTTATGTTTTCATTGATTTACATGGCCGTAGCGAGCAGGCTCGAGTGACACGAAGACCATGGCGTTCAGCAGCCGCCGCAAATCGAGAACACAGGAGGTTCTATGCTGTCAGACGCAAAACTCCAGCTTGAGGAACTCTCTTCGAAGCAGCGGGCCCTGATCGAGGAGCTCGAGCCACAAAGCGAAAGCAAACTACTCGACTTCTATGTTCGCCTGATCCCTCGCGTACTGGATGCGCAACGCTGCAGCGTGTTCATTCATGACCCTGCCAATGGAAAGGTGTGGCTCAAGGCCGGGACCGGCGTCACCGAACGGGGCATAGAAGTTGCGATGAAGGATTCCATCGTGGGAAACGTGATCGCTTCGGGCAAGCCCGTCATCACCATCGACCTGGTAAGCCGCGACGGCGCGCATAAGACAGTCGACACGACCACGGGTTTCAGAACTCAAGACGTCATCTGCGTTCCAATTCACGCCAAGGACCGAACGAAGATCGCCGGTGCGATCGAAGTGCTCAACAAGAACAGCGGAGGAAAATTTAACGAACAGGATCAAGCGTTCCTGGAGGAAGCCGCGGAGCATTTCCAAAGCGCCGTGGAAAGCATTTTTCTGACCCAGCAAGCGGTGGGCATCAGCAGAAACCTGATCGCTACTGCCAGCCGGGCGATCTTTACAAGTTTCGTGGCAGTAGGAGCCAGCGTTTTTGTCACCGTGCTGGTGTCGGTCTACGGGGGTCTGCCAGTTATCTTTGGATAATAATGCGTTAGAAGCGCTCGATCCCCTCCAAGCACTTCCGGCCGCGAAAGCGTTGCTGGTATATCCACATCCCCGGCACAAAGCGCGCCGGCATCCGCCGCTTTACCAACTCGGGCAGGTGGAACCCTTGCCACGTGCCGCGGCGGCGGGACGGTGAGCGCCGGTTTTTCGCTGGAATGGCGCTTGTTCCCGGTGGCTGCGCCTCACGAATCACCACCATTTGATGGCCCCCGCGCCACTACGGCGCGGAAGCAGTTCTCGAACGCCCCTTCACGGCTGCCTGCGAGCATGGGGGTGGCCAAATCAGGGTTAGCGACTCGTTTAGCGGCCGGGGACTGGGCCGTCCCGGACGACGCAAGGTCCGGTCCGCCGTGCCGCAACATCAATTCGCGGGGATGGTCAGAACCGGGAACTGCGGCGCGACGCCGGTCTCGGCGATCGCGGAGAACATTCTCAGGAACGTGAAAACCCGCTTCGAGTCGAGGTCGCGGTCGTCGATCCAGAACGAATGGATCGCGTGAGCAGCGCGATCTCGTTCTCGCGCTGGCGCAGCGAGCCGAAAACCAGCCGCAGCTCCTTCGCGTCGGCGCGGACGCCCAGCGCCTGCCTGACGAATCGGATATCCTCCGCCGTTTTCTCGTCGACGCGATCGCGGAAGAAAAGCCAGGTCTCCTCCACGCTGACCCAGTCTTCGCGGCCCACGTCCCGCGTGCGCTCTCCGCGCTGACCGGACCGGGAACGGTCGCCCCGCTGGTCGACCCGCCGCTCGACGCGCATGCCCAGCGCGCCCGCCTGCTGAATACGCCTCAACGCCGCAGTGACGCGCGAAAATTCCGGGTCGTCCGGCTTGGCGCGCGACGGCAGGCCCGAATAGTTGTAGACGTCGTTGAATGCGCGCACCGTCGCCTGGAAGATGTACTCGGCCTGGTGGCCGGCGATCACCATCGCGAAAACCGCCTGTGGCGGGATCGGCCGCAGCAGGCTGTTCACGAACTTCTCCCCGGCAAGCGGCGCGTACGAGATCGTGGGGCGGTCGGTATAAACGGCGCTCGCGCCGAACGCGCGGTTATTGCTCCTGGTGTTTTCCGGGAAGATCTCCCGGGCAAACTCGACCTCGCCCTGGAGCTGGTACGAGCTGATCACCGACGCGACGTCCATGAACGTCGGCGTGTCGAAATAGCGCAGCCGGATGATGTTGAGGAGCGTCTGTTCCTTCCAGGAATCGGCGATGGCGCCGGCGTAGTCGAGGCGGTCGCGCGGAATGGTTCCGGGGCCGATGGACTGGCATCCGGCAACGGCAAGCGCCAGGGTGGCGGCGGTCAACAGTCGCGAAACGGCGTGCATGGTTACAGGTCCGGCGTCGTGACGGGGGTCGGGCATGTGTCAAGCGTGATGATGCTCACCCGGGACCCTGGCCTGCTTGATCCAGATCAAGCCGGCGCCAGCCCCGCCGCAACGGACGCATCCGGAAGGTCTGGCTGCCGTCTGTGGTAGCGTTACGGCTCGCATCCCCCGGGGCCACCCGGTGAACCTTCACTGCCTACTCCAGCAGCGCGCCGCCGAGAGCAAGTCCTTGCGCGTGGCGCTGATCGGCGCCGGCAAGTTCGGCTCGATGTTCCTCGCGCAGGCGCGGCGCACGCCGGGCATCCACCTCGTCGCCGTCGCGGATCTCGTCGTTCAACGGTGATCCAGTTGTCGGTTGCCGGGCCGACGATTCGCGGGCCACTTCGCGGTGAGTACAGTTGACATTCGCCCGGCGTTCTCCCGACAATTGGATAAATGCAGCGGCGCGACTTCATCGGCATGTGCGCCGCCTCGTGCGCGCTCGCTGCGCGCGAGGCGCTCGCCGCCGGCAATCTCACGCCCCGCCTTTATACCCGGGCGCAGCTCACCGACGGGCGGGGGCAGCCGCTCAGGGCGGCGAGCCTCGTCGCCGGCCGCAATTACATCTTCCATTACCCCTTCGAGAGCACGCCGTGCTTCCTGCTGAACCTCGGCAGGCCGACGGTGCGCGACGTGCAGCTGAAGACCGAGAACGGCTCGTTGTACCGGTGGGCGGGGGGCGTCGGCGCCAACCGCGCGATCGTCGGCTACTCGGCGATCTGCGCCCACCGCATGAGCTACCCGACGCCGCAGATCAGCTTCATCAGCTTTCGCGAGAAATCCACCGCATCCGGAACGATGCGGCCCAACACCATCCACTGCTGCTCCGAGCACAGCGAGTACGACCCCGCGGCGGGCGGGAAGGTCCTGGCCGGACCGGCACCGCAGCCGCTCGCCGCGATCCTGCTCGAGCACGACCCGGGGAGCGACGCCCTGCACGCGGTCGGCACGCTGGGCGGTGAGATGTTCAACGCGTTCTTCGCCAAGTTCGAGTTCAAGCTCGCGATCGACTACGGGTCGGACAAGACGCGCCAGCGGGTCGCGGACCGCGCGGTGGTCCTGGAACTGGGGCAGTTCTGCAAGCAGCAAGTACGCTGCTAGCAGCCTGTCGGACTTACCTTGATGAACGATCGGCGTGAACGCATGAGTGATCGCTCCGGGCCAGGATCGAGCCGACAGGCTGTAATGGGGTACTTATTGGTCTGGAATCGTTAGCCGGTGCGCCATCGCCGCCAGCGGCTCCGGCGGTGGCGGTCCGAGCGGTTCAGGCCCGAAACGTTGCAGCAGATCAATGAGCCGGCTTTCCCTATCCACCGCGAGTTTCGCGTTGTAGCACTGCTCGTAGTCCTGCACCGCGGCCGCTTCGATCTGGGCGGTCCTCTCCAAGGCTCCGCAAGGAGAGCGTAGCCGCATCGTCAACAACGCCCTCAAGCAGTGGTTCCAGCGGCGCTCGAGGCGGGATGCGGCGCGCCGCATGGACGAACTGCGTGCCCTCATCCCTCCGGTTTCGACCGAGCAAATCGTCTCCTGGGTGCGCGAGGAACGGGAACGCGCCGGGTGAAGATCGTCGTCCCTGACGCCTCGGTCCTGTTGAAGTGGGTGGTGCCCACGACCGAGGAAGGCCGGGATCGCGCGCTGCAGCTCCGGGAGGCGGCCGTCGCCGGGGAGATCACCCTGATGGTTCCGTCGTTATGGCTTTACGAAGTCGGCAACACGCTTGCGCGCCGCTTTCCGGATCAGGCCGGGCAATTGCTGGAAGTCCTGGTCGCGTTCGGGCTCATCGAAAGAGGAGCGACCGATCCTTGGCGGAGGCAGGTTCTGAAATTGACGAGAGATTACGGCGTAACTTTCTACGACGCCGCCTATCACGCTTTGGCGGCGGTAGAGAGCGGAATTTTCGTGACCGCCGATAGCGAATACGTCCTAAGAACTCGGGCAGCTGGGGCGGTCTCTCTACTCGGCGATTACCCGAGTCAGCCCGGCCCCTGATGGATTGAAGCTGGCGTGGTCCGCACGCCTCCTCCATCGCTCGAACCCGCTATCCGACCGGCTTCCACCGTTTCCGCCGCCGATGCGCAAGCCGAGCCTGAACCGCGCCCGCGAGAAGCGCATCGTTGATGAGATCGTCGTTGACGCCTACACCTCCGGCGAACAAGCGATGAGCTGGTGCCGGAGGACGATTGCATGAAGGAGATGCTCGTGCTCGTCGGCTTCGCCGGCCGCAAGCTCGGCGTGCCGCTCATTCAGCTCGATCCGGTGAAGCCCGGCAAGGCCACGCGCGAGGCAATGGACGACTGGCGTTATTGGGTGGCGATGGGCTATGTGTTCTGATCGCAGGAGAGGTTACGGAAAGCGATTGCGCAGCGCCCGGCCGCGCTTGGTACGGTAGATGTGAAAACCGCTGTCCAGCGTCGCGATATCCGCAATGCCGAGTGCATCCGCCAGCCAGAGCAGGCTGGCGTCCGCGAAATCCATCGGCCGGTCGGCATACTTGTCCATCAGCCCGGCGAGCGCCGGCAGTTCCTGCTCCGGCACGTGCACTAATGCGAAATTGCTGCTTGCGACGCCGCGCAGGAACAGGGGCGTCCGGTGGCGGGGCAGCAGCGCGCATACTTCTCCGATGACTGCGACCGTGGTGATCACCGCTCCATCGAAACCATCGAAAAAAGCGACGGCAGCCGCGTGCCGCCGTTCGGCCTTGTTGGCCAGCGCGACGAGCGGGCCGGTGTCAACGAGCAGTCTTCGCACCGAGCGCGCGACGGAAATGTTTGCCGTGGCGTTCGCCCAGGTCGCGCGGCCCGGAGAAACACCCGATGATGCCGAGGTCGCGCGCCACCCGTCCGAACGGCCTCCGGCGCCCGGCCTGCGCAAGGTCTCTGATGGCGCGCTTGACGACCTCCGAGCGCGACAGTCCCTGCGCCTCGCACACGGCGTCGAGCGCCGCGGCTTCCTTGTCGTCGAGCCGTACCGAAAGCATCTTCATGTCGCACCTGTCGAAAGTGTATGACGCGCATCATACACTGGCCTCGCCGGCCCCACAATCCAGCCAGCTTTGGAACTGGGGTCACGTCCCCTCTTTACGCCGGAATCTGGACTTTCATAAGGAATTCGGCGGACCGTGCGCAAATCCGTGGGGTCAGACTCGATTAACTCGGCTTGTATTTCCCGCCATGCGCGCCAGTTTCTGGAAAATCACCTCCGCCGAACCGATTATGAGCGTCGTGGCGTATTTCACGACGCTCATTCGGCCTCGGCCTGTTCGCGCCCGCCGCCGATGGCAGTTGAATTTGACGCAGGAATCAGCTCAGCAACATGCCGAAAGCCCGAGCGGCGCGAGCCAGTTTCATGCCTCGCGTCGCGTGTATCAGCGTTTATCTGCGGTTGAATGAAGTTTTCAATTACCGCCGAACAGCGCGGACAGCCCCGGAACGCTGAGACACCACAGCCCATCACCGGCAACGGCGGCGGGCTGTGCCGCTTTGAGGATGCCGAAGAGGCCGACGCCCGCGATCAGCGCGGCGCAAAGCAGGCGCGCGCCGCGGGCCCTCGCGAGCTTCACCACGTAACCGAACCAGGCGCCGATCGCGAGCAGGTTGGGCAGCGTGCCCAGGCCGAACGCGGCCATCACCAGGCCGCCGTGCAGCGGATCCGCTGTGGCGAGCGCGGCGATCAGCGCGGCGTAGACCATGCCGCACGGCAGCCAGCCCCACAGCAAGCCGAGCCCGAACGCGCGCGGCGCGGAATCCGCCGGAAGAAACCGGCGCGAATGCGGCTGGATGTGCCGCCACAACGCCCCTCCGGCGGCCTCGATCGAGCGCACGAACGGGGCGAAGCCGGAGAGATAGAGGGCGAACACGATCAGCGCCAGGCTCATCACGGCCAGCAGCGCCTGCTGGGTCGATGGCGCGCCGCGCAGGGACAGACCCGCCGCGCCCAGCGCTCCCGCCAGCGCGCCCGCCGCGACGTAGCTCGCGACGCGACCGGCGTTGTAGGCCAGCACCCCGCTCCACCACGCGCCGCGGCCCGCGCCTGGCGATCGGCGCCCGCAGGCGATGCCGACGAGCCCGCCGCACATCGCGGCGCAGTGCGCTCCGCCCGCGAGCCCGGCGAGGAACGCCGAGGCGAGAACCATTTCAAGCCAGCCCGTCATGGTTCAAAAGGCGTGATTGGTGATTGGTGATTGGTGATTGGACCAGACCGGTGGCTGGCGCCTGGGGTTCGGTCCATTCACTATTCACTAATCACTATTCACGCCTTATATGACCCTGGAATAGCGCCGCGACTCGCGGTCGTGCCGCAGGTAGCGGTCGAACACCATGCAGATGCTGCGGATCAGCAGCCGCCCCTTCGGGCTCACCGTGAGCCAGCCCTCGCTCATCGAGATCAGGCCCGCCTTCTCGAATTCGCGCAGGTCCTCGAGCTCGGTCGCAAAGTAGCGGTTGAAGTCGATGAGATACGCGATCTCGAGCGACTCCTCCGAGAGCGCGAAGTGGCACATCAGCGCCTGGATCACGGCCCGGCGCACGAGATCGTCGGCGGTGAGCTCGAGGCCGCGCATGATCGGGATCTCGCCCCGGTCGAGGGCGTCGTAGTAATCCTCGAGCGCGCGGTGATTCTGGCTGTAGGTCGGGCCGACGGCGCCGATCGCCGAGACGCCGAGCCCGACGAGGTCGGCTTCGGCGCGGATGGAATAGCCCTGGAAGTTGCGGTAGAGCCGGCCCTGGCGCTGCGCCACCGCCAACGCGTCCTCCGGCAGCGCGAAATGGTCCATGCCGATGTAGGCGTAGCCGGCCATGCCGAGCTGCTTGATCGCCGATCCGAACAGCTTCAGCTTCGTTTCGGCGGACGGCAGGTCGCCCTCCTCGATGCGCCGCTGCGACTTGAACAGCGTCGGCAGGTGCGCGTAGTTGTAGAGCGCGATGCGGTCGGGCCGGATGGCCAGCACCTGCACGAGCGTCTCGTTGAAGCTCGCCAGCGTCTGCTTCGGCAGCCCGTACATGAGGTCCACGTTCACCGAGTCGAAGCCGGCCCGGCGCGCGGCGTCGATCGCCGCATGCGTCTGTTCCCTGCTCTGCAGGCGGTGTATCGCCGCCTGCACGCGGGGATCGAAATCCTGCACGCCGAAGCTCACGCGGTTGAATCCCATCCCGCGCAGTGCATGGATCGTCTGCGCGTCCACGGTGCGCGGATCGATCTCGACCGAATACTCTCCCTGGGGCGAGAATTCGAAGCGTTCCGCGAGCCGCCCGAAAAGCGCCGTCAGGTCCTTCACGTCGTAGTAGGTCGGCGTGCCGCCGCCCCAGTGCATCTGGGACACCCGCGGATCCTCGCGGAACAGGGCCGCCTGCAGGTCGATCTCGCGCCCGAGATATTCGAGATAGCGCGTCGCCTTGGCCCCGTCGCGCGTGACGATCTTGTTGCAGGCGCAGTAGAAGCAGATATCGCGGCAGAACGGCAGGTGCACGTAGAGCGCCAGCGGGCGCTGCACGCCGCCGATGTTGCGGCGCGCCGCCCAGCTCCGGTAGGCGTCTTCGCCGAACGCCTCGACGAAGCGGTCGGCGGTCGGATAGGAGGTGTAGCGCGGCCCGTTGCGATCGTAGCGCCGCACCAGGTCGGCGTCGAACTCGATCGTCTGGATGTTCGTGGCTGGCATGGCGGAATGGCTGGCGGTACGGCCTGGCGGCTCTCCGGTCCTGGTTTCGACGCCCTGCTTCACAAGCGCGTGCGATAATGCGCGAAAAGGCAATACATCATCACTTTGATCCGATCCTGATTCCTCCACTTGGCAGTATTGCACAGCGCGCCCCGCGTCCCTTGATATAGGTCAAATTGAGGAGCGGAGGGGGCATCACACTGGCTGCTATGAAAAACCTGCCCGCCCCCGCCGTCGTGGATTTCGGCCGCCTGCGCGTCGCCTGCTCCTCGTGCAGCCTGCGGGAGCTGTGCCTGCCGGCGGGGCTCGAGGCGCGGGAGATGGAGAAAATCGACCGGCTCGTCAACCAGCGCCGCCGGGTCCGCAAGGGCGAGCACCTCTACCGCGCCGGCGCGCCGCTCGCCGCCCTCTACGCCATCCGCTCGGGCTTCATGAAGAGCTGCGTGCTGTACGAGGACGGGCGCGAGCAGGTGGCCGGGTTTCACATGATGGGGGACCTGCTCGGGATGGACGCGATCGGCGGCGGCCGCCACATGAGCGACACGGTGGCGCTGGAGGACTGCGAGGTTTGCGAGATCCCGTTCCCCGTACTCCAGCGGCTTTCCCGCGAGGTCCCCTCGCTGCAGCACCAGCTGCATCGCGTCATGAGCCGGGAGATCGTTCGCGACTACGGCGTCATGCTGCTGCTCGGCAGCATGAAGGCGGAGGAGCGGCTCGCCGCCTTTCTCCTCAACCTGTCCCAGCGCTTCTCCGCGCGCGGCTATTCCCCCACCGAGTTCAACCTGCGCATGACCCGCCAGGAGATCGGCAGCTACCTCGGCCTCAAGCTCGAGACGGTCAGCCGCTCGTTTTCCGCTTTCCAGGAGCAGAAGCTGATCAAGGTGCGGCAACGGCACGTGTGCATCCTGGACCTCGCCGGTCTCCGGGCCATGCTCGGCCCCCCGCGCTGACGGCGAGTGGGATCGGGTGTGCCTCGCCTGCAACGTGAAGCGGATGCACCGCATGAAGTGCCCCTGAACGACGGTTCCGGGCCAATAAATACCCCATTTCAGCCTGTCGGCTCGACGGTAGCCAGGAGCAACTACCCGTGCAGTCACACCCACCGTTGATGACGCAAAGTCCGACAGGCTGCTAGATCCCGAAAGCGCGCAGCACGGCGAAGTACACCAGGATGCTCAAGATGTCCTGGATCACCGTCGCCACCGGCCCGCTGCCGTATGCCGGATCGAGGCCGCGGCGGGCGAGCCACCAGGGCAGGCCGAGGCCGATCGCGGCGGCGATGCTGCCCGCGACAAAGATCGAGGTCGAGACCGCCGCCGCCAGCCGCACATTTCCGAAAGCCAGCCAGATGGGCAGAAAAGCGAGCGCGCCCAGCGTGACGCCGATCAGCATGCCGGTGCGCAGCTCGACCGAGAGCAGGCGGCCGATGCCCGTTCGCGTGAGCGACAGGCCCCGCACCGCGATCGCCTCGGTCTGCGTCCCGACGGCATCCGCGAGATAGACCAGCGCGGGCACGAAGAACGCCACCGCCACCGTCTTCTCGAGCGTCGCCTCGAATGCCGCCATGGTGGCGGTGGCGAGCGCGCCGCCCGCGAGACCCACCAGCAGCCACGGCAGGCGGTGGCGGGCGCTGCGCATCGGCGGGTCCTCGATCGCGTGGCGCGCCTTCGAGGTCTCGCGCCGGATGCCCGACAGCACGTGCAGGTCCTCGACGTGCTCCCGGCGCAGCACCTGCAGCAGCGCCTGGGCAGGCATCACGCCCAGCAGCCCCCCCTCGCGGTCCACGACCGGCAGCGCATCCACGCCGTGGTGGAGCGCGAGCGAGGCGGCGGTTTCCTGATCTTCATCGGGCCCGATGCGCGGAAAGGCGGGATCCATGGCCTCGCGCAACGGGACGCCGCCCTCGAGCGCGAACAGGCGCGCGATGGATAGCGCCCCCAGGAGGCGTCCCGCGTGGTCGGTTACGCATATCAACTCGACGCTCGAAGGTTTCTCCGCGGCGAGTCGCGCTAAGGCGCCCGCGACGGTTTCGTCGGCGCGCGCGCGCCCGATGGACCCGACCAGATGCTTGCCGACGGTCTCGTGGCGCATCAGGCGAGCTTCACGGCGGCGTTATTTCTCGAACCGGTAATGCGTGCGATCGAGGTAGTGGACGACGTCTTCGATCTCGTCGCGGCTCCAGCGCAGGCCCTCGTTGCGCACCCAGACCGTCACGACGTAGCGCAAGTCCTCCATGCTGAGCGGCAGCTGGGGGATGCGGCGGTGCACTTTCGACGTGTGGCACACCACGCAATGGTTCTCGTAAAGCGCGCGGCCCCGCTCCAGGTCGGGCAGCTCCGCGCCCCCGGCGATGGCGGGCAGCGCGCAGGCCAATATCCCGGCCAGCGTCGGGACGAACCGGCGCACGCTCACCGCTTTTTCCTTTTTCGCGCCGGCCGGAGCACCGCGTCGATGTCCGCCGCGGCGGCCCGCCAGTCCTGCTCGCGGAAGTGACCGGGCTCGGCCGCGCGGAAGCGCTCGGCCCGGAAAAACGCGCAGCACTCGATCAGGCGGCGGCGCTGCGCGTCGTCCACCATCACTTTGGGGCGCCGCCGCGGCGCGGCGGCGCTGCGCGCCTTCGTTGCGTTCACCGCCCGGCTCAGCTCACCATGAGCTTCTTGCTTGTCGAGCGGGCCTTGACCGGCAGCGTAAGCTGAAGCACGCCGTCCGAGTACTTGGCGCCCGCCTTCGCCTCGTCGATGTCCTGCGCCAGCGTGAAGCTGCGCGACACCTTGCCGAAATAGCGCTCGGACCGGATCACTTCCTCGCCCTTCTTCTCTTCCTTCTCCTTCTTCACCTCGCCCGAGATCGTCACCTGGTTGCCGTCGATCGAGACCTGGATATCCTCTTTCTTCACGCCCGGCATTTCCGCCTTCACGGTGTAGGTGTCGTCGGCCCGGGTGACATCCACCTTGACGTGCATCTGCGGGACGGCGTCGAAATCGAATCGCATCGGGCGCACGAACAGGCCCTTGAACAGATCGTCCATGTCGTTGAACGGGTCGAATCGCGTGATGTTGGCCATGATGCTCTCCTGCTGTATCCGTTGAACCAGCCGCCATGTCGCGGCACTCTCCGGCGGCCGCTTCGGCCGCATGCTTCCATGCTAGCGGGGGCCGGTCACCGCTTCTTGACCTAGATCAAATCAGCCTGTCGAACGGGATCAATCAACGCTGCAGTCAAGGCTCCGCGCCGCCGTCAATCGGCGCCGCGGCGACAGGCTGAATCGGAGCAAGGCCGAATATCGCCGGGATGGAGAGGATTTGCTCGCGGAGAGGTTCTGGATTGGCGTCGCGTATCCGGCGGATTATCCGATGTATTTCATTTCAGGAGGCTGGCGGAGCAGGTTCCGCCAGATTCCTAGCGGTTCACATCCCCGGCGCTGCGCTGCAGGAAGCAGGTGAACGCGCTCGAGGCCGCCGCGAACCCCCAGCACAGGAAGAAGCCGATGGAGTACACCGCGAGCCGGGAGAGGCTCGAGGGCTCGCCGAACAGGTACAGCTCCTGCGGGTCGAACACGGTGAAGAACAGCACCTCCCCGACGCCGCCGACGATGAACGAAGGCCACAGGATGAGTATCGCCCGCTTCATAGTCCCTCCTTCACGATCCGCCACTCGCGCCGCGGATCCTCGAGCACCAGCCGCCAGCGTCCCGCGGGCAGCGCCGGAAGCCCGGCCTCGTAGACGCCCGGCGCGACGCGGGCCAGGCGCAACCGCCGGTCGTACCCGGCGCGCGTCGCGTGCACGAGCTGGGCGAACAGCGCCTCGGGCGCCGCGCCGCGACCCTCCAGCCGCACCCGCAGCAGCCCGTTGCGCGTCTCGATGATCGCCGTGATGCCGCGCTCCAGCAGCGCCTGGTCGCGCCGGATCTCCTGGTTGATCGCGAGTCCTCGGCGATAATAGTCGTCGGCGACCAGTCCGTCGGACGTGGACACGGCCAGCCAGATCGTGACCGCGCCGCCGACGATCGCGGCGGCCGGCGCCGCCATGAGGATCCAGGGCCAGGGCTCCCGATACCACGGCTGCGCCGCGCGGCTCGTTGCCCGTTGCTCGTTGCTCGTTGCTCGTGACTCGTGACTCGAGTATGCTGCCGGCCTGCCTGCGGCGCCCGGCATCCGCGACTCCGTTTGTCGTTCACTGTTCACTGTTCATCCTTCACCATCCACTATCCACCATCCGCCATCCGCCATCCGCCATCCGCCATTCACCGTTTACCTCAGGATGAACACCGACTTCTCGCGCACCGCGACGCCCTCGACGCCGACGGCGCTGACGTGGAATTCGATGCGATAGGATCCCGGTTGCGCCGCCCACGGCTCCGCGCGCACCCGCACCGGCACCATCCGGCTCGAAGCCGGCGCAAGCTCGATCCGCCGCTCGCCCGCCATCTGGAGCGTGGGCAGCCCCTCGACGCGGATGTCGAAGGCGCGCCGCGCTTCCGCCGCGTTCATGATCTGCAGCCGGTAGACATTCTCGATCTTCCCGCCTTCGACCTCGCGCGCGATCGCCGCGCGGTCCCGGATCACGTCCACCTTGAGCGGCACGCGCACCCACAGCCCGATGGCGGCGGCGATGATGATGCCCCACAGGATCGCGGTGTAGACCAGCACGCGCGGCCGGAACGCGCGCGCGAGCATCCGGGCGTGGTTAAGCTTCTGCTCCAGCGCGTGCTGCGTCGAATAGCGGATCAGCCCGCGCGGATAGCCCATCTTGTCCATGACCTGGTCGCACCCGTCGATGCATGCGGCGCAGCCGATGCACTGGTACTGGAGGCCGCCGCGGATATCGATGCCCGTCGGGCACACCTGCACGCAGATGCTGCAGTCCACGCAGTCACCGAGTCCCCGCGCGCGGGGATCGGCGCTCTTCGCCCGCCCGCCGCGCGGCTCGCCCCGCTCCCGGTCGTAGGTGATGATCAGCGTGTCCCTGTCGAACATCGCGCTCTGGAAGCGCGCGTACGGGCACATGTAGATGCACACCTGCTCGCGCATCCAGCCCGCGTTGCCGTAGGTGGCGAAGCCGTAGAACAGCATCCAGAACGTCTCCCACGGCCCGGTCGAGAGCTGGATCACCTCCGTCCACAGCTCGCGGATCGGGGTGAAGTAGCCGACGAAGGTGAAGCCGGTCCACAGCGCGAGCGCGATCCAGAGCGCGTGCTTCGCCGCCTTCAGGCCGAGCTTGCGCCGCGACAGGTCGCCGCGGTCGAGCTTCATGCGCCGGGCGCGGTCGCCCTCGATCGCGCGCTCGATCCACAGGAAGATCTCGGTATAGACCGTCTGCGGGCAGGCGTAGCCGCACCACAGGCGCCCCGCCACCGCGGTGAACAGGAACAGCGACAGCGCCGCGATGATGAGCAGGACTGTGAGGTAGATGATGTCCTGCGGCCAGAACACCAGGCCGAAGACGTAGAACTTGCGGTGGACGATGTCGAACAGCACCGCCTGCCGGTCGTTCCAGGTGAGCCACGCGCCGCCGTAGAACACGAGCTGCGTCGCCCACACGAGCGCCCAGCGCCAGGCGGCAAACCAGCCGCTCACCGCCCGCGGATAGATCTTCTCGTCCGCCGCGTAGAGCTCGATCCCGGCTTCGGCGGCCGGCGGCCAGCGGCCGGAAGCCGCTGCGGGGCGGCCCGCCTCGCGGGCGACGTCGTTCGGCATCGTTTCAGCTTTCATGTCTCGCCCCGAAACGGGAGCAGCCCGCCCCGCCGGTCACGGTTCGAAGCGCCGGAGGCGCGGCGCACCGCCCGGCGCGAAGCCGAACCCGCCACCGGCCCGAGGGCCGGCGCAGGCGATGCCTCGCTTGCCCCGCGGTCGTCAGTACTTGACCTTGATCTTCTCCAGCTGTTCCTTGGTGACCCCGGGAACCTTGCCCCGCGCCTTGAAGCGGTTCAGCGCCCAGCCTTCGGGGCCGACCCACGCCTTGAAGGTCCGCAGGTTCTTCTGCCGCTCCTCGTCGCTCGCGCCGAGGTATTGGTACATGTTGCCGGGCTTGCCGCCCGCGTTCTTGCCGTCGTCGAGCCGTCGCATGATCGCTCCCGTATCCGGCCAGCCGACGAGCTGGAGCATGTCGGCATAAGAGTCCATGCGCGGGCCCTTCATCGCCGCGGCGAACTTCTTCTCGTCCAGCAGGAATTCCTGGAGGACGGGCGACGCTGCGCCGTGGCAACCCGCGCACTTCGCGTCGAACAGGGGTTTGATGTCCTTCCGGTAGGTCGCGTCCTGCGCCAGACCACCAGCGCTCGCCCCGGCGAACCACACCGCAACGCACGCCGCTTTCCAAATCACTTTCATGTGACAGCTCCTTTCATTTATCCGAACCTCAAATGCCCGCCCGCTACCGCGCCGCGTCCGGCCGTGAGAGCCCGTACACGTACGCCGCGAGCAGGTGCAACTTCGCGGGTGACACGATGTCCTTGTGCGCGGGCATGCGGCTCGTGCTGCCCTTGGTGATCTGGGCAACGATCGCGCTCTCGCCCATCCCGTGCAGCCAGATTTCATCGGTGAGGTTGGGCGCCCCGAGCTGCGGATTGCCCTTGCCCTCCGCACCGTGGCAGGCGGCGCATGCCGCCTGGAATTTCTGCTTGCCGTTGAAGGCGCGCAGGCTGTCGTGCGTGCGCCCGGACAGCGACAGCACGTAGTGGGCGATGTCGCGGGCGCCCTCGTCGCCGCCGGCCGCCGTCCCCATCGGCGGCATCACGCCGGTGCGCCCCTCGGCGATCGACGTCTTGATCGCCTCGGGCGTGCCGCCCCACAGCCAGTCGTTGTCGGTGAGGCTGGGAAAGCCGCGGCTGCCGCCGCCGTCGGAGGCGTGGCATTGCGCGCAATAGTTGAGGAAGAGCTTCTGACCGATCGCCCGCGCCTCCGGCGACTTCGCCAGGGCGGCGATGTCCCGCGCCGCGAACTTCTCGTAGAGCGGCCCGAAGCGGGCGTCGGCGGCGCGCGTCTCGTCCTCGAGCTGCTTCAGCTGCGACCATCCGAGCGTGCCGGAATAGCTGCCGAGGCCCGGGTACAGGACGAGGTAGCCGAGCGCGAATGCGATGGTGAGGTAGAACAGCCACGCCCACCAGCGCGGGAGGGGATTGTTGTACTCGGTGAGGTCCTCGTCCCACGTGTGCCCCGAAGTGCCCACGCCCTTGCCGGCCTCGCGCGGCGCGCGCACGCTCTGGGCCTTGAGGAACACGCCGCAGGCGACGATCGAAACGAGGCTGATCACCGCGATGTAGAAATCCCAGAAGCCGCTCGTGAACAGGCTCATGGCCGCTCCAATTCGTTCCTTCGGAAAACGGCCGGAGGACCATTTTCCGCCGTACCTTCCTCTTCGTTGAACGGCAGCAGCGCGTCGCGCTCGAAGCGGCTCTTGCGCGAGGGGGCGTAGGCCCACCACACGATGCCGAGAAAGGTCGCCAGCGCGGCGACCGTCACCAGGCTTCTCAGGAGGTTGATGTCCATTTTTCAGTGCTGAGTGCTGAGTTCCGAGTGCTGAGTCCCAAGTGCTGCTGCTACTGTTTCTGCTTGACGGCGGTGCCGAGCACCTGCAGGTAGGCGATCAGCGCATCCATCTCGGTCTTGCCCTTCAATTCGCCCTTCGCCTTCGCGATTTCGTCCTCCGCGTACGGCACGCCGACCCGGCGCAGCGCGCGCATCTTCGCCTCGATGTCCTCGGCGTTGGCGGCCGAACGCTGGAGCCACGGATAGGCGGGCATGTTCGATTCCGGAACGACACCGCGCGGGTTGAGGAGGTGCAGCCGGTGCCACTCGTCCGAGTAGCGCCCGCCGACGCGATGGAGGTCCGGTCCGGTGCGCTTCGAGCCCCACTGGAACGGGTAGTCGTAGACGAACTCGCCCGCGACCGAGTAGTGCCCGTAGCGCTCCACTTCGGCGCGGAACGGCCGCACCATCTGCGAGTGGCAGTTGTAGCAGCCTTCGCGGATGTAGACGTCGCGCCCGGTGAGCTGCAGCGGCGCGTAGGGCTTCAGGCCCGCCACCGGCTCGGTCATCGTCTTCATGAACGACAGCGGCACGATCTCGACGAGGCCGCCGACGGCGACCACCAGGATGACGAGGACGATCATGAGCGCCTGGTTGCGCTCGATCATGTCATGGGAGAGCATGCGCCGCCCTCCAGGATTGTGCCGGGGCGTTGCCCGTCACAATCCTTATATGAAACCGCCTCCAGGCTCGGCGCGGCATCCCGTTCACTGCCCGACTCGGAAATGCCGCTCTGGTTGATCCTTGAATCATTTCGTGTCGCTCCGCTCAGTCATGGACGTGCACGCGGTTTTGATTAAGGAATTCGGTGGACGCATATCCGCCGAATTCCTAGGCGTGAGCCGCCGCCGGCACCGGGATACGGGTGTCCGCTTCCTGCGCCATGGCGATCGTCTTCACCATGTTGTAGAGCATGATGCCCATGCCGGCGAGGTAGAGCAGCCCGCCCAGCAGGCGGATGGCGTAGAACGGATAGGTCGCCTTCACGCTCTCGACGAAGGTGTAGGTCAGCGTGCCGTCGTCGCTCACCGCCCGCCACATCAGGCCCTGCATCACGCCGGCGATCCACATCGCTGCGATGTAGAGCACGATGCCCACGGTCGCGATCCAGAAATGCGTGTTGACGAGGCGCACGGAGTACATCTCCGTGCGGCCGAACAGGCGCGGCAGCAGGTAGTAAATGGAGCCCATGGTGACCAGGCCGACCCAGCCGAGCGCGCCGCTGTGCACGTGGCCGATCGTCCAGTCGGTGTAGTGCGAGAGCGCGTTCACCGTCTTGATCGACATCATCGGCCCCTCGAACGTGGACATGCCGTAGAACGACAGCGACACGATGAGGAACTTGAGGATCGGGTCGGTGCGCAGCTTCTCCCACGCCCCGGAGAGGGTCATGATGCCGTTGATCATGCCGCCCCAGGACGGCGCGAGCAGGATCAGCGAAAAGACCATCCCGAGCGATTGCGCCCAGTCGGGCAGCGCGGTGTAATGCAGGTGGTGCGGGCCCGCCCACATGTAGGTAAAGATCAGCGCCCAGAAGTGCACCACCGAGAGGCGGTAAGAATAAATCGGGCGCCCCGCCTGTTTCGGGACGAAGTAGTACATCATGCCGAGGAAGCCGGCGGTGAGGAAAAATCCCACCGCGTTGTGCCCGTACCACCACTGCACCATCGCGTCCTGCGCGCCGGAGTAGACCGAGTACGATTTCCAGAACGTCACCGGGACCGCGGCGCTGTTGACGAGGTGCAGGATGGCTATCGTGAGAATGAAGGCGCCGAAGAACCAGTTGGCGACGTAGATGTGCTGGATGCGGCGTTTCGCGAGCGTGCCGAAGAACACGACCGCATACGCGACCCAGACCAGCGTGATCAGCACGTCGATCGGCCACTCGAGCTCGGCGTATTCCTTGGAGGTGGTGATGCCGAGCGGGAGCGTGACCGCCGCGGCCACGATGACCACCTGCCACCCCCAGAACGTGAACGAAGCGAGCGCTTCCGAAAACAGGCGCACGTGGCAGGTCCGCTGCACGACGTAATACGACGTCGCAAACAGCGCGCTGCCGCCGAAGGCAAAGATGACGGCGTTGGTGTGCAGCGGCCGCAGCCGCCCGTAGCTGAGCCATGAAACGCCAAAATTGAGCTCCGGCCACAGGAGCTGCGCGGCGATGATCACGCCGACCAGCATGCCCACCACGCCCCAGATCACGGTCATGACGGCGAATTGCCGGACGACCTTGTAGTTGTACGACTCCTGCGCCTGCATCGAGTTGGCCTAGTGAGTCCTCGGCAAATGGCCGACAGGGCATTTGCCGCTGACCCTTCCCCCTCTCCGCTCGGGAGAGGGGGAAGGGGCGAGGGATCGAGCTTCGTCAGGCATTTTGCAGATGCTCGTCAAGTGTCGTTGGAACGAAACGCCAATCGCGATGATAAGGACCCGCCGTGAAGCCGAATTTGATCTATATCAATCCGCCCTCAGGCAGATGCCGTAAAGTCCGGCATGAGCGTTTCGCGGCGACCCATCTCATGCAGACCATAACCGACCGCATCGACAGCATCACGAAGATACCGCCGCGCTACCTCAACGCGGCGCCGCCCGCGCCGAAGAGCGTCAAGATCGAGATTTCGCCCCGCTGCAACTACCGCTGCGGCTTCTGCGCGCTGCGCACGCGCG
Organism: Betaproteobacteria bacterium; assembly: GCA_016192825.1. Taxonomy (GTDB): domain Bacteria; phylum Pseudomonadota; class Gammaproteobacteria; order Burkholderiales; family SG8-41; genus SG8-41. The sequence goes on from JACPTK010000090.1 coordinate 25,252, forward strand.
AGGTGCAGCCGAAGTGGGACATGGACTTCGGCCTGTTCAAGCGCATCACCCGCGAGATGCGCGACGCCGGGGTCGAGGAGGTCGGCGTGTTCTACCTCGGCGAGTCGTTCATGAATCCGCGGCTGCTGGTGGACTGCATCGCCTGGCTCAAGCGCGACCTCGCGATGCCCTACGTGTTCCTCACCTCCAACGCCTCGATGTCCTTTCCCGAGGCGGTGGAAGAGTGCATGAAGGCCGGCCTGGATTCCCTGAAGTGGTCGGTCAACGCGGCCGACGACGCGCAGTTCGAGAAGATCATGGGCGTGTCGCGCCGGCTGTTCCGCCGCGCGCTCGGCAACATCAAGACCGCGTGGGAGGTGCGCGGGCGCGGCGGCTGCAAGACCGGGCTGTACGCCTCGTCCATCCAGTACGACGGCGCGCAGCAGGAGAAGATGGAGCGCCTGCTCGACGAGCGCGTGCGCCCGTACGTGGACAAGCACTACTGGCTGCCGCTCTACTCGATGGGCGCCTTCGCCACGCAACGCGAGCACGAGCTGGGCTACCGGCCGACGGCGGGCAACCAGGGCCGCATCGGCGCGCTGCGCGAGCCGCTACCGTGCTGGTCGGCGTTCACCGAAGGGCACGTCACCGCGGAAGGCAGGCTCTCGGCCTGCTGCTTCGACGCCACCGCCCACTGGACCATGGGTGACCTCAACCGGCAGTCCTTCATGGAGGCGTGGAATTCCGAGGCATTCGTCAAACTCCGCGCGGCGCACCTGCGCAAGGATGTGAGCGGCACGGTGTGCGAGCAGTGCGTTGCCTACGGCTAGCCGCCAGCCGGCGGGAACGGCGTGATTGGTGATTGGTGATTGGTGATTGGTGATTGGTGATTGGTGATTGGTGATTGGTGATTGGACGCCCGCGCAGCGGGCCGAGATCATGTCACCTGAACGTATCACGAAAATACCGCAAGCCAAAATCCGAATAGACAGGATTAACAGGATTTATCACCTGTCACGACCCTTTTCATCCCTAATCCCTCCTCCCTCATCCCTCTGCCCTCGCGTCCGTGCACGGCGCTGGCTCATGGCGCGGTTGATTTGGATCAATACGGCGGCGCCCTGCCGCGGTAGATTTTCCTCCGTGAGCCTGCGCGATTGCACCCGGACCGGGCGCGGCGCATGCCCGATCATAAGGAGCTATTCATGTCTGCGCGCAAGTTGATCGCCGCGGCGATCGCGGCCGGTTTCCTGGGCGCCGCGGCGCTTCCCGCCGCCGCGCAAACCACGGACGCGCCCGTCCGCAAGAGCGAGCCCATCTACGGTTACCGGCTGATGACCGACCCGGAACGCAACGAGTATCGCGAGAAGATGCGCAACGCGCGCAGCGCCGCGGAGCGCCAGTCGATCCGCGACGGGCAGCGGAAGCTGATGGAGACGCGCGCCAAGGAACGCGGCGTGACGCTTCCCGAGCCGCGCGGACCCGGCGGGCCGCGGGCCGGCGGGCCCGGTGCGGGCAAAGGCCAGGGCTACGGTCCGGGCAGTAAAGGCAAGGGCAAAGGCCCCGGCAGCGGATATGGTCCGGGGAAAGGCAAAGGCGCCGGCTATGGGCCTGGCGGAAACGGGCCCGGCGCGGGCAAAGGGCCGGGACCGCGCCGGTAACCTGCTGGCTTCGAGCGGCGCGAGACTGCTCGCGCCGCAACACAGGAAAGGAGAATAAGAATGTTCCGGAACATCCTGGTACCGACCGACGGCTCCGCGCCCTCGCGCAAGGCGATCAAGCGCGCGGTGCAGCTCGCGAAGGAGCAGAAAGCGCGCATCACCGGCTTTTACGTCGGGCCGCCCTGGCAGCTGCCCGCGTACAGCGAGTACGTCCCTCCCGACATCGTATCGCCGAAGGAGCACGCCGCGGCCGTCAAGAAAACCGCGGCCCGCTACCTCGGCGCGGTGAAGAAGGCGGCGGACGCGGCGCGGGTCCCGTGCCGGTGCTCGTACGTGGTGGGCGAGCATCCCTACGTCGAGATCGTCAAGGCGGCGCGACGCTACGGCTGCGACGTCATCGTGATCGCCTCCCACGGCCGGCGCGGCATCTCGCGCCTGCTGCTGGGCAGCGAGACCAGCAAGGTCCTGGCGCACGCCAGCGTCCCGGTGCTGGTCGTGCGTTGAACAAGGTTGGCAGCTGTCAGCCGTATACAGTGAATGGTGTGCAGTGGGCAGTGGACAGTGAGCCGCCCAACGTTCAGGAACATCCTGGTGCCGGTTGACGGGTCGGCACCGTCGCGCCGGGCCGTCCGGGTAGCGGCGGCGCTTGCGCGCAGATTGAAGGCGCGCATCACCGGTCTCCACGTGATCACGCCCTTCGAGGCCCATGCCTACGGCGAAGTGCTGCCGGCGGTGATCACGCTCGAGGCTTTCGAAAGGCACGCCCGGAAGACCGCGGAAAGAATCCTGGCGGCGCTCAGGAAAGCCGCCGCCGGCGTGCCGTGCGAATGCCGCACGGTCTGGGAGACGTCGGCCGCGGATGCCATCGTGAATGCCGCGAGAATCCACCGCTGCGGCCTCATCGTCATGGCCTCCCACGGCCGGCGCGGGCTCGAGCGCATGCTCGCTGGCAGCGTCACCCAGGCGGTGCTGGCGAAGAGCCGCGTTCCGGTCGTGGTCTGCCACTGAATCCAAGTTGCCAGTTGTCAGTTCCAGCTACGAGCTACGAGCTTCGAGCTACGAGCTACGAGCTACGAGCTTCCAGCTACGAGCTGCCAGCGTCCAGCTGGCGGCTCTTGGCTCTCCGCTCGTGGCTGGTAGCTGGTAGCTGGTGGCCGGTAGCTGGTGGCTCGTGGCTGGTGGCTGGTGGCTCGTGGCTCGTGGCTGGTAGCTGGTAGCTGGTAGCTGGTGGCCGGTAGCTGGTGGCCGGTAGCTGGTGGCCGGTAGCTGGTGGCTGGTGGCCGGTAGCTGGTGGCTCGTGGCTGGTGGCTGGTGTCTGACGACTAGATCGGGTAGGAGGCGGGGTCACCCCCGCCGTCCTCCCACACCACCGGACGTGCGGTTCCGCATCCGGCGGTTCATGAAACGCACTGGAGACGCTGCACGGTATCAAGCAGCGACACCAGCCCCCGTTGATCAAACCATGACTTTGGGAAGGCTGCGTGCATGTGGCTCGCGCCCGCATTCCACCACGGGCCGCGTTGATTGCACGCCGAGCGCCATGCCCGCTCTTCCGTCAAGCCGCGCCGCATCAGGTTGCGTGCCCGCGCATAGGGTCGCTTCCACTGCCGCCACAGGGTGCAGCGCAACTTCCGCCGCACCCAGCCGTCGCGCTCCTCCAGCGCCCGCTTGGTTTCGGTCAGCTTAAAGTAAGCTGCCCAGCCGCGCAGCACCGGATTGAGCGCTTCGATCGTAGCCACCAGTGATCGGCCCCGCGCACGGCGCAAGAGTTCCCTTACCTTCTCCGTCAGTCTCTCCAAGCTGTGCTTGGCGATCCGCAGCTTCGGCGCGCTGTGCCACGTCATACTGTAGCCCAGAAACTTCCTCTGCCACGGCTGCGCCACCGCGCTCTTGCCCGCATTGACTTTGAGCTTGAGCGCCTGCCACAGCCAGCCAGTCAGTCCGGCGAGCAGGTTCTTGCCCGCGCGTTCGCTCCCGACATAGATGTTGCAGTCGTCGGCGTAGCGGCAGAAGGCAAGCCCCCGGCTCTCCAGTTCCCGATCCAGCTCATCGAGCATGATGTTCGACAGCAACGGCGATAACGGCCCGCCTTGCGGCGTGCCCTCCGTCCTCGGGCTCACCAGCCCTTGCGCCATCATGCCCGCCTCAAGATACCGACGGATCAGCTTGAGCACCCTCACATCGCCAATCTTCTGCGCCAGCTTGCCCATCAACAGGTCGTGGTTCACCCGGTCAAAGAACCGCTCCAGGTCCATATCCACCACCCAGCGTTTGCCCTCGGCGACGTGTTGCCTCGCCGCTTGCAGCGCTTGATGTGCGTTCCTTCCCGGTCGAAAGCCGTAGCTTGCCTCCGAGAAGTCCGGCTCGAAGATCGGCGTTAGCACCTGATTGAGCGCCTGCTGAATCAAGCGGTCCACCACCGTCGGGATACCGAGCGTCCTCACCCCGCCTTGCGGCTTGGGAATGTCCACCCGGCGCACCGGCTGCGGCCTATACCCGCCCGCCAGCAGTCTGGCCTTGATCGTGGGCCAGTGTTGCTTCAGGTGATCTTTGAGACCGGTCACGCTAAGGCTATCCACCCCGGCCGCGCCCTGGTTCTCGACCACCCGTTGATACGCAAGCCACAGGTTGCCGCGTTCCACTACGGCTTCCATCAGCCCGCTTCTCGCCCCCGCTTTCGTCCGCGAACGGGTCGCCAAGTCCGCCTCGGCACTCGCCACAGCTTCGGCCAGATTCCGTCCAGCCTCAACCGCGCTAGCCCATCTTGGCGGATTCACGGCATACGCGATAGCCAAGTGATTGATTATTCATAGGGTGACCCGCAAAGGTCTGCACTACACGGCTGTGGTGCGGGCGAGCTCTGCGGCGGTGATTTTCGGTGGTGGTTGGGCGGGC
>JACPTK010000091.1 GCA_016192825.1 Betaproteobacteria bacterium
GCTGTCACTATGAGCGCGCGCACTGCGGCGGCGATTGCTTGCATGAGAGCCGGATGCGGGAAACCTGCACGTCCGGTTCGACGAGGGGGGAGGGGTAGTGTTACTTTGTGACACTACTTCCTCCTCTACTCTACCGGCTATTTTCCGGTTTCAGGACTTGAGTTTGGCGGCCTGCAGGCGCCGCATCAGTTGCTGCACCGCGTCGTTGCGCATGTCGCGGTAGAGCAACGCCTCCTCCGATTCCTTGGACAGTGCCCGCTCGTCGCTGAAGGAGTAATCGCGCTTCAGCACGATCTCGCTCGCCGGGATGTGCTCGCGGTTCCTGCTGTCGGTGAGCCGGTAGAGGACGCGGTATCGCAGCTGGTACTCGCTCACGCGCCCGCCGCCGCTCAGCGACAGGATCTGCTTGTCCTGCAGCTCGTTCATGATCTGCAGGATGACCTCCGCCTGCTCCGGGCGCTCGGTGATGCGGGTGCTGCTGCCGGAGCGAACGGCGCGCTTGAGCTGGGTGGCGAGCTGCGACGTCGGCGCCGCCTGCACGTAGAGGGAACCGAACGGCAGGGGCGCTGTGCCGCGGAGCTGGAAGCCGCAGGCGGCGAGCACAAGCGTCGCCGCCAGAGGGATGAGGGATGAAGGATGAGGGATGAGGGAAAACCAACGAGCCACGCCTGTTACCTTTGGATTCCGTTTGCTCGCTTCAAACTACCACATTCACCAATCGGCCGGGGACGACGACGATCTTCTTGATGGGCTGGCCGCTGACGTGCCGCTGCACCGCCGGGTCGGCGAGCACGATGTTCTCGATCGCCTTCGAGTCGGCGTCGCGCGGCACGCGCACGTCGCCGCGCTTCTTTCCGTTCACCTGCACCACCAGCTCGATTTCGTCCTCGATCAGGGCCGCGGCGTCGGGCTCCGGCCAGTCCGCGGCGAGGACGTCCTCGCCGAACTTCAACTCGCGCCACAAGGTGTGCGAGATATGCGGCGTGATGGGCGAGAGCAGCCTCAGCAGGATGCTCAAGCCTTCGTGCAGCACGGCGCGTCTCAGGGGCCCGTCGCCCGGTGTGCGCTCGAGCGCGTTCAGGATCTTCATCGCCGCGGAGGCGACTGTGTTGAACTGGTTGCGGCCGATGTCGTAATTGGCCTGTTTCAGCACGCCGTGCACTTCGCGCCGCACGCCCGCCAGCTCCTTCGGGAGCGCCGTGCCGGGACGCGGACTGGACGGCGCCGTGCCGGTCTTGCCGAATTCCCAGGCGAAGCTCCACAGCCGCCTCAGGTAGCGCGCCGCGCCCTCGACGCCGGCATCGCTCCACACCAGCGTATCTTCCGGGGGCGAGGTGAACATCATGAAGAAGCGGGCAATGTCCGCGCCGTAGTGGTCGATCAGCTCCTGCGGGTCCACGCCGTTGTTCTTGGATTTCGACATGGTGCCGATGCCGCCGGCCTCGACCGGCTTGCCGTCGCTCGTCAGGACGGCGCTTCCGTCCGCCTTTGCTTCGATTTCAACCGGGTTGTAATAGGTGATGCGGCCGCTTTCCGCCTTGCGGAAGTAGATGTCGTTCAGCACCATGCCCTGCGTCAGCAAATGGGTGAACGGCTCGTCGAGCTTGACCAGGCCGAGATCGCGCATCGCCTTGGTCCAGAAGCGCGAATACAGGAGATGCAGGATGGCGTGCTCGATGCCGCCGATGTACTGGTCCACCGGCAGCCAGTAGGCCACGCGCTCGTCCACCATCGCCGTGCCATTGTCCGGACAGGCGTAGCGGAGGTAGTACCAGGACGAGTCCACGAAGGTGTCCATGGTGTCCGTCTCGCGTTTCGCCGGCTTGCCGCACCTCGGGCAGGTGCAGTTCACGAAATCCGCGCGCTTCGCGAGCGGATTACCCGTGCCGTCGGGAACGCAGTCCTCGGGAAGCACCACCGGGAGGTCCCGGTCCGGCACCGGCACGTCGCCGCAGCCGCCGCAGTGGATGAGGGGGATCGGCGTACCCCAGCAGCGCTGGCGCGAGATGCCCCAATCGCGCAGCCGCCACAGCACCTGCTTGTCACCGAGGCCTTTCGCTTTCAGGTCGGCGGCGATGGCGTCAACGGCCTCGTGATATCCGAGGCCGTCGTATTTTCCCGAATTGACGCAAATTCCGTCTTTGCCTTCATACCAGGATTGCCAATGATCGGTCGTGAATGCGTCGGCGCCGGCAGTCCGGGCATCGATCACGTGCTCGATCGGCAGGCCGTACTTCTTCGCGAAGTGGAAGTCCCTTTCGTCATGGGCGGGAACGCCCATCACGGCGCCCTCGCCGTAGCCCATCAGGACGTAGTTGCCGACCCACACCGGCACCGCCTTGCCGGTGAGCGGGTGGGTGACGGATAACCCGGTCGGCATGCCTTTCTTTTCGATGGTGGCGAGGTCGGCTTCCATCACCGGACCGCGCTTGCACTCCTCGACGAACGCGGCGAGCTTCGCGTCACCCTTCGCCGCCTGCGCCGCGAGCGGGTGCTCGGCCGCCACCGCGCAGAAGGTCACGCCCATGATGGTGTCGGCACGGGTGGTGAATACCCACAGCAGGCCTTTTTCCGGCGTCTGTGCTTCGGGTGCGCCACCCTCACCCCCGGCCCCTCTCGATCCCTCACCCCCGCCCCTCCATCCCTCACTCCCGACCTCTCTCCCAGGGGGAGAGAGGAGGCTCGAGCCCCCCTTCTCCTCTTGGGAGAAGGGCGGGGATGAGGGGATCGAGAGGGGAGGCTCGAGATTCCCTTCTCCCTCTGGGAGAAGGGCATGGGATGGGGGCTGGGGCGAAGGGAGATTCGAGCCTGCGGGTAGCTCGTATGGAAAAGCGAAGCGCACGCCGAAGCTTTTCCCTATCCAGTTGGCCTGCATCGTCTTCACGCGCTGCGGCCAGCCCGGAAGCGAGTCGAGCGCGGCGAGCAGGTCGTCGGCGTAGCGGGTGATCGCCATGTAGTACATGGGGATCTCGCGCTTCTGCACCGTTGCGCCGGTGCGCCAGCCGCGCCCGTCGATCACCTGCTCGTTGGCGAGCACGGTCTGGTCCACCGGGTCCCAGTTCACCACCCCGGTTTTCTTGTAGACGAGGCCCTTCCCGAGCATTCTCAGGAACAGCCACTGGTTCCAGCGGTAGTAATCGGGCCTGCAGGTGGCGAGCTCGCGGCTCCAGTCGATGGCGAGGCCGAGCGACTGGAGCTGCTTCTTCATGTAGGCGATGTTGTCGTAGGTCCACTTCGCCGGCGGCACGCCGTTCGCCATCGCCGCGTTCTCGGCGGGCAGCCCGAACGCGTCCCAGCCCATCGGCTGCAGGACGTTGCAGCCCTTCATCCGGTGGTAGCGGGTGAGAACGTCGCCGATGGTGTAATTGCGCACGTGCCCCATGTGCAGCTTCCCGGAGGGGTAGGGGAACATCGAGAGGCAGTAGTACTTGGGCTTGCCGGGCGCTTCGGTCGCGCGGAAGGCGCCGGCGCGCTCCCAGTGCTGCTGGGCCTCGCGCTCGATCACGTGCGGGTTGTATTTCTGCTGCATGGACGCGTGAACAAAGGCAGGATTATAGCCGCAAAGAAAACGGCGGGACGGCCGCCGCCGTCTCGAGGCTGCAATTCAACGAGCGACACCACCCGCGCCAATTCCAGCTGATTCAACTCGAGCGCGGCGTGCGCCAGGTTTGTACTTTATAATCGGCGTGATTCTTCACGCCGATCATGTCCCCCGATTTTCTCTCCGGCCTCAACGAACGGCAGCTCGAAGCGGTCACGCTCCCTCACCAGCCGGCGCTGATTCTCGCCGGCGCCGGCAGCGGCAAGACGCGCGTGCTCACCACGCGCGTCGCGTGGCTGATCCAGACCGGCCAGGTGAGCCCGCACGGGCTGGTCGCCGTCACCTTCACCAACAAGGCGGCGAAGGAGATGCTGACGCGCATCTCCGCGATGCTGCCGATCAATACCCGCGGCATGTGGGTCGGCACGTTCCACGGCCTCGCCAACCGCATGCTGCGCGCCCATTTCCGCGAAGCAAACCTGCCGCAGCTGTTCCAGATCCTCGACTCGCAGGACCAGCTCTCGCTCGTCAAGCGGCTGCTGAAGAACCTCAATGTCGACCAGGACCGCTTCCCGCCGCGCCAGGTCCAGTGGTTCGTGACGGCCAGCAAGGATGAAGGCTTGCGCGCGTCGCAGGTCGAGACGCACGACGAGTTCACGCGGCGCATGAAGGAGATCTATTTTGAGTACGACGCCCAGTGCGGCCGGGAGGGTGTCGTGGATTTCGCGGAGCTGCTGCTGCGCTCCTATGAGCTGCTCTCCGCCCACGACGCCTTGCGGAGCCACTACCGCGCGCGCTTCCGCCACGTCCTGGTGGACGAGTTCCAGGACACCAACCGCCTTCAATACCGCTGGCTGAAGCTGCTTGCCGGGAGCGATAACGCGATTTTCGCCGTCGGCGACGACGACCAGTCCATCTACCGGTTCCGAGGGGCGTCCGCCGCCAACATGCAGGACCTGCAACGCGACTTCGCGGTCGAGCGCGTGATCAAGCTCGAGCAGAACTACCGCTCGCACGGGCATATCCTGGACGCGGCGAACGCCCTGATCGGCCACAACCGCCGCCGGCTCGGCAAGAACCTGTGGACCGCCGAGGCGAAAGGCGAGCCGCTGCGGGTGTTCGAGGCGGCGACCGACCTCGAGGAAGCCGGCTTCATCGTGGAGGAAGCACGGGCGCTGCGCGCGGAAGGCGTGGCGCTTGCCCACATCGCGGTGCTCTACCGCTCCAACGCGCAGTCGCGGGTGCTGGAGCACGCCCTCTTCACCGCGGGCGTGCCGTACCGGGTGTACGGGGGGTTGCGCTTCTTCGAGCGCCAGGAGGTGAAGCACGCGCTGGCCTACCTCAGGCTCGTCGCCGGTTCCGGCGACGACGGGGCGCTCGCGCGCATCATCAACTTCCCCGCGCGCGGCATCGGCGCCCGCAGCCTCGAACAACTGCAGGAAGTGGCGAAGGCGCGCGGCGGGAGTCTCTGGCAAGCGGCGGTCCTGAAGGCGGAAGACGGAAGGCGGAAGACGGAAGGACAAGGCGGCGAAACCGACAACTCAGCACTCAGCACCCAGCACTCAGCACTTGGCAAGGGCATTCCCGCCTTCGTCGCGCTCATCGAGCAAATGCGCGAGGCGACGGCCGGCCTGTCCCTGCCGGAAGTAATCGAGCACGTGATCGGCGCGAGCGGGCTGAAGGCGCACTACCAGGCCGAGCGGGAGGGCGCCGATCGCCTGGAAAACCTCGCCGAGCTGATCAATGCCGCGGCCACCTTTGTCGCGGAGCGCGACGTGCAGCCGGCCGGCGAGGCCGCGGGCATGGACGAGCCCGACGAATTGACGGCATTTCTCGCGCACGCCGCCCTGGAGGCGGGCGAGCACCAGGCGGACGCGGGCGCCGACGCGCTGCAGCTCATGACCGCGCATTCGGCGAAGGGGCTGGAATTCCACAGCGTGTTCGTGAGCGGGCTGGAGGAGGGCCTGTTCCCGCACGAGAACAGCCTCACGGAAGCCGACGGCATCGAGGAGGAACGGCGGCTGATGTACGTGGCGCTCACCCGCGCGCGCCGCCGGCTTTACCTTTCGTTCGCCCAGAGCCGGATGCTGCACGGCCAGACCCGTTACGGGATCGCCTCGCGCTTTTTCCGGGAAATTCCCGAGAACCTGATGCGCCGCATCAACCGAGGTTCCGTGCTCGAAGTTCACCAAACAGGTTCGAGGCAAGCCAGCCGCGAAAGCGGCGCCCCAAGTCTCAACGTTGAAGACGGGATGGCAGAACTCCGGGCACGGAACCTTAAATCCGCCACGCCGTGGCGGATTGGGCAGAGCGTGGTGCACCCGACCTTCGGCGCCGGCGTCATCGTGAGCGCCGAAGGGCGCGGCACGGACGCGCGCGTGCAGGTCAACTTCCGGAAGAGCGGAGTGAAGTGGCTGGTGCTGGATTACGCGAAGCTGATCCCCGCCTAGCAGCCTGTCGGACTTGGCGTTCGGACAGGCTGCTCACAGCAAAACCGCCTGCGCATTTCGAATGACATTCGGGATGACGACCCTTCGTGGCCTCCAACTGGCGCGCGAGCAGGCTGAAAATAAGGTTTTCACTGCCTTTTTCTTTCGTTTTTGCGCAGGCGGTTTTGCATTAACAAGGCCCTCCACGATCAGCGGAGCCTTCCAATACCCTGCGGTTTCATGAATTGTCCGAGATTTCCCGGGCAAACGCAGTGGTCTCAAGTCGTTCCATTTAAGGAATTTGTCGGTCTGGGCGCCGACAAATTCCTGATGAAGATGTCCTTGTAGCTCGCGTAGATCGAGCAGATCAGCACCGGGATCGAGGCCACCAGCAGCGCGATCACCAGCAGCGCCCCGACCGCGCCCAGCGCCGCGGGCAGCGACAGGGCGAGCCACAGCGCGAGGATCGCAATGCCGTAGACCAGGAACGGCACCGTGTTCCTGAGGCACGCGGCAAAGGAGAGTTTCATCGCTGCCACCGGCGCCAGGCCGTCGAACACCACCAGCAGCGGCGCGAACCAGACCAGCATCAGCAGCGGCAGGTAGAGCGCCGCCCCGGCGGCGAGCGCGACCGCCATGTTGCGCACCGCCACCCGCAGCGTCTCGATGTCGGCCCCCGGTTTCGACAGCACGGCGGGCAGCATCGAGCCGCCGGCGGCCAGCAGCACGATGCCCATCACCATGATGGTGCCGACGAGATAGACGCCGCCGATCGTCACCAGCGGCGCGGCCTGTTGCCTGAAACCCGCGAACAGGTGCTGAATTTCCAGCGCCTCGCCGTTCTCGAGCGCGCGGCAGCCGATCATCAGCCCCGCAAAGAGCACCGGCGAGAACAGGTTGAACAGCAGGGGCCCCAGCACGGGGATGATGAACGACACCAGCCACACCAGGGCGAGCAGGAGGGTGAGCGCGATCCAAGTGGCCGGGCCCTTCCGGAACAGGGCGAAACCGTCCACGATCCATTGCCAGCCCCTGCTGGCTTCGACCACCCGCACTTGCATGTATTCCTGCCTTTCCGGGGCGTTATCGCATCCGATCCGTTGACGTTACCGCGCCGCGGCATCGGCTCGTTGAGACGCGCGGCAACGCGGCGCCGTTTCCAATGGCCGCGCGGCTGCATTTGCAGTCGCGTTTGAATTATAGGGTGAGCCGCGGCAGGCCGCCCCCGCGCGCGACATGGGCCGCCAGTATGTTCCTGAAATGGCCGGGGTCCTTGGCATGGGTCAGCTCGCCCGGGCGCGGCAGGTAGAAGTCGTGGAGCCGCGACACCCAGAAGCGCAGCGCCCCCGCGCGCAGCATCGCCGGCCACGCGTCGCGCTCGACCGCGGTGAAGGCGCGAACGCGACCGTAGGCTTCGAGGAGCGTCGCGGCGCGCTCGCTGTCGAGCGCGCCGGAGCCGGTCACGCACCAGTCGTTGACGGCGATCGCGACGTCGTAGAGCAGCGAGTCGGTGCACGCGAAGTAGAAATCGATCACCCCCGAGATGCGGCCGTTCTGGAACAGCACGTTGTCGCGGAAGTAGTCGGCATGGATCGCGCCCAGCGGGATTCCCCGGTAAGCGCACTGCGACTGGAACCGCACCTCCGCCTCGAGCAGTGCCGCGTCCCCGGCGCCAAGGAATGGAACGATCTCGGGCATCACCGTCGTCCACCACTTCAGGCCGCGCGGGTTGTCCATCCGGGGGGCGTACGACGCGCCGGCCACGTGGATGCCCGCGAGCATCGCGCCGGCCTGGGCGCACTGCCCGGCGGCGGGCGCGGCGACGTCCGTACCGGGCAGGAAGCTCACCAGCGCCGCCGGCTTGCCGCTGAGCTCGCCGAGGAAGTCGCCCGCCCGGTTGCGCACCGGCTTGGGGCTCGGCACGCCGTTCCGCGCCAGGTGGTCCTGCAGGTTGAGGTAGAAGGGCAGCTCGTGCGGTTTGAGCTTCTCGAACAGGGTGAGGACGTAGCGGCCCTGCGAGGTGGTGACGAAGTAGTTGGTGTTCTCGATCCCCGCGGCTATGCCCTCCAGGTCGATGAGGGAGCCGATGGAGTAGTGCTTGAGCCAGGCGCTGAGTTGTTCGGGGGTGACGGTGGTGAAAACGGACATGATTAGCGATCAGCCATCAGCAGTCAGCCGCCAGCTTAAACCAAGGCGGCTTCGCGACAAACTGGCTGAGCGCTGACAGCTAGCAGTGTGTCGGACTTCGGGTTCCGCACGGGTTTTCGCAGGCCACCGCGATCATGATCTGCGGTGCCGGCGGGCGACACACTGCTGAATGACGGTTCCGGACCGGAAAGCATCCCATTACAGCCTGTCGGCTCCGCGCTATCCAGGACCGGTCACCCATGCGTTCACACCGACCTTTCATGGGACCAAGTCCGACAGGCTGCTAGAAAGTCATGATCACCCACATCGGCGGGCGGAGGCCGCTGTCGTAATTGTCCTGGCGCACGAATGTCCCGTCGCCCCGGTGATCCACGAGGAAGTAGGGCGCCCCGCGCGCCGGGGTGATCTTGATCATGTAGAGTTTGCCGCCGATGCGGTATTCCTCGACGGTGTCGGTGCCGCGCTTGAGAATGGTCACCTGCGGCTCCAGCGCCGGATCGAGCTCGTAGCCCGGCGGCGGCGGCGGCGGTTCCGGAACCGGTTGCAGCGCGGGCGGCTTCGCCTGTTGCGCCGCCACCGGCAGCGCGGCGGCAAGCAGCAGGACGGCCAGAAATGCGCGTGGGCTCATGTGCTGTTGGACCGTGCCTCTATTATCAAGGTTTCGTGCGGCGAATGAAAGCAGGACTGGGAATCGAGGATTGAGGATCCAGGATTGAGGATTGAGCAAAAACCTCGGGGGCGGCGATTTCCCTCAATCCTGATAGCACAATCCCCAGTCCTATAAATTGAGGAGTATTTCACGCTCCGCGTCCGACGGCTCGAAACCGCGCTTTTCGTAATAGCCGAAGATGGCGTCCACCACCGCCTGCGGGTCGTCGTGGATCTGGACGAGATCGATGTCGCCGGCGTCGATCATGCCCTCCGCGACCAGCGTGCGGCGGAACCAGTCGAGCAGGCCGCGCCAGTACGCCCCGTGCACCAGGATGATCGGCACCCTTCGCGTCTTGCCGGTCTGCACCAGCGTGAGCGCCTCCATCAGCTCGTCGAGCGTGCCGAAACCGCCGGGCAGCACCACCCAGGCGGTCGCGAACTTCACGAACATCACCTTGCGCGCGAAGAAGTGGCGGAAGGTCTGGCTGATGTCCTGGTAGGCGTTCGACTGCTGCTCGTGCGGCAGCTGGATGTTGAGCCCGACGCTCGGGCTGCGCCCGAAATAGGCGCCCTTGTTCGCCGCCTCCATGATGCCGGGGCCGCCGCCTGATATCACGCTGAAACCGGCGTCGGAGAGAAGGCGGGCGGTCTTCTCGGCGAGGAGGTAGTAGGGATGATCGGGCCGCAGGCGGGAGCTGCCGAAGAAGCTCACCGCCGGGCGGATCGCGCTCAGGCGTTCCGTGGCCTCGACGAATTCTGACATAATGCCGAACACCCGCCAGGACTCGCGCGCCGACCATCTTTTTTCCGCGAGCTCGGGCGAGATCGCGTTGGCAAGCTTGTTTCTTTCGGTCATGGAAACTCCGTGAATCGTGAATCGATCTGACGCGGTTCGCGGAGTCGTCGAATCACGAATCACGACTCACGAATCGCTTGCAGGATATGAAGACGCTGCTGCTGGTTGACGGTTCGTCCTATCTCTACCGCGCGTTCCATGCGCTTCTGCGTGCCAACCTGCGCAGTAAAAAAGGCGAGCCGACCGGCGCGATCTACGGCGTGCTCAACATGCTGCGCCGGCTGCGCAAGGAAATCCCCGCCGATTATATCGCCTGCGTATTCGACGCAAAAGGCAAGACCTTCCGCGACGAGATCTATCCCGAGTACAAGGCCCATCGCCCGCCCATGCCTGACGATCTGGCCGTTCAGATCGCACCGCTCAAGGAGGCGATCGTGGCGCTCGGCTGGCCCCTGCTCGAGGTGAGCGGCGTGGAGGCCGACGACGTGATCGGCACGCTGGCAAAGCATGCTGAGAGCCAGGGGCTGCGCGTGATCATCGCCAGCGGCGACAAGGATCTTACGCAACTGGTCAATCCTGTCATTATCATCGAGAACGCCGACCCCAAGACCGGCCAACGTGAGATTCTTGATGACGCTGGCGTTGCGAACAAGTTTGGCGTGAAGCCCGAACGAATGGTCGACTACCTTACGCTCGTCGGAGACAGCGTGGACAACGTGCCGGGCGTTGAGAAGGTCGGTCCCAAGACGGCCGTAAAGTGGCTTTCCCAGTACGGGACGCTCGAGAATATCGTTCGGCACGCACCAGAAATCGAGGGAGTGGTCGGGGAAAACCTGCGTAAAGCGCTCGAGTGGCTGCCGCGCGCGCGCGAACTGCTCACCATCAAGAGCGACGTCGAATTGCCGGTGAACGTCAATGAGCTCACCGCGCGGCCGCGCGACGCGGCGAAGCTCGCCGAGCTGTTCGACCGCTTCGATTTCAAGTCCTGGAGGCGCGAGCTGGAGGAGCACGCGTCAACCGGCACGGAGCAGGCAAGACAGCCTGCCGTTGCCGACAGCATGGCCACCGATCGAGCGCGTGCTCCTAATGAATCGCTGAATCGCCACTATGAGACCGTGCTGACGGAGAAACAGTTGGATGCCTGGTTAAACAGGATCGGCAGCGCCGATCTTGTTTCGTTCGACACCGAAACCACCAGCCTGGACCCGTTCAAGGCGGAGCTGGTCGGCCTGTCGGTCTCGGCGGAGGCGGGTGCGGCGGCGTACGTGCCGGTCGGGCATCGCTATACCGGCGCGCCGCGGCAACTCGAGCGCGACGCCGTTCTCAAGCGCCTGAAGCGCTGGCTCGAGGACTCCGGGCGCGCCAAGCTCGGCCAGAACGCGAAGTACGACATGCACGTGCTCGCCAACCACGGCATCCGGCTCGCCGGCGTCGCGCACGACACGCTGCTGGAGTCCTACGTGCTGGAGAGCCACCGACCCCACGACATGGACAGCCTCGCCGAGCGCCACCTTGGCCTGAAGACCATCACCTACGACGAGGTTACCGGCAAGGGCGCAAGCCGGATCGGCTTCGAGCAGGTGGCGGTGGAGCGCGCCGCCGAGTACGCGGCCGAGGACGCCGACGTGACGCTGCGGTTGCACCAGGCGCTGCACCCGCGGATCGAGGCGGAGGAGAAGCTCGCGCGCGTCTACCGGGAAGTGGAAGTGCCGCTGATCGCGGTGCTCTTCAACATGGAGCGCAATGGCGTGCTGCTGGATACCGATTTGCTCACGGCGCTTTCGCGCGAGTTCGGCGAGAAGATGGGGGAATTCGAGGCGAGAGCGCACGAGCAGGCCGGGCAGCCGTTCAACCTCAACTCGCCGAAGCAGATCCAGGAGATCCTGTTCGAGAAGCAGGGGCTGAAGCCGGTCAAGAAGACCCCTTCAGGCCAGCCCTCGACCGACGAGGAATCGCTCGAGGAGCTCGCGCTCGACCACCCGCTGCCGAAGCTGATCCTGGAGTACCGCGGGCTGTCCAAGCTCAAATCCACGTATACCGACAAGCTGCCCGGGATGATCAACCCCGGAACGGGGCGCGTGCACACCAACTACGGGCAGGCGGTGGCGGTGACGGGCAGGCTCTCGAGCAACGATCCCAACCTGCAGAACATCCCGATCCGCACGGCCGAGGGGCGGCGCATCCGGGAGGCGTTCATCGCGCCGGAAGGAAGCCACATCGTCTCGGCCGACTATTCCCAGATCGAGCTGCGGATCATGGCGCACATCTCGCAGGACGCGAGCCTGCTGACAGCGTTTGCCGCGGGCGAGGACATCCACCGCGCCACCGCCGCCGAGATCTTCGGCGTGCCACCGGGCGAGCTGGACGCGGAGCAGCGCCGCTACGCCAAGGTGATCAACTTCGGGCTCATCTACGGCATGTCGGCATTCGGGCTGGCGCGGCAGCTGGGGCTGGAGCGCGCCGCCGCGCAGCAGTACATGGACCGCTATTTCGCGCGCTATCCCGGTGTCGCGGAGTACATGAAACGCACGCGCGAGGCGGCGCGCGAGACGGGTTACGTCGAGACGGTGTTCGGGCGGCGGCTCTGGCTGCCCGAGATCCGGGGCGGCAACGGGCCGCGGCGCCAGGCGGCGGAGCGCGCCGCGATCAACGCGCCGATGCAGGGCACGGCGGCCGACTTGATCAAGATGGCGATGATCGCGGTGGACCGCTGGCTGGCGGAACGGCGGCTGAAATCGCGGCTCATCATGCAGGTGCACGACGAGCTGGTGCTGGAAGTGCCGGACGAGGAGCTCGGCGAGATCAAGCGCGAGCTGCCCAGGCTCATGAGCGGCGTGGCGAAGCTATCGGTGCCGCTGGTGGTGGACGTCGGCGCCGGGCCCAATTGGGACAAGGCGCACTGAAGGCCGTGATTCGTGAGTCGTGATTCGTGAATCGAAAAACGCTCGATTTTCTCTGCGTCCTGCGGTAGCAAAGTAGGCGCGACCATCGGCTACGCGGGTAGAATTCAGATACGTTTGTTGCTTCCGCTCAACGGCTTCCGATGAAGATCCTCGAATACGTCGGCCTCGACACCTCCCGCGTCAACGCCAGCTATCGCAAGGTGGCTGACGCCATCGCCCGCCACGACTTCCGCGCCGCACAGGTCAAGAAACTCGCCAACCTCAGTCACGGCAAGTTCTACCGGGCAAAGCTCGGTGGCGCCGACCGGCTGCTGTTTTCCCTGGTCCGCCACGGGGACGAAGTCTGCGCTCTGATGCTGGAAGTGATCGCCAATCACGATTACGACAAGTCCCGCTTCCTGCGCGGCGCGGCGATCGATGAAACCAGGATTTCCGACGTCGAAGCGGCCGACGCCGTCAAGGAGGCGCAGCCGGTGCGCTACCTGCACCCGGAGCGCACCGCGATTCACCTGCTCGACAAGCCGCTTTCCTTCGATGACACGCAGGAAGCTGTCTACCGCCAGCCACCGCCCCTGATCGTGGTGGGCAGCGCCGGCAGCGGCAAGACGGCGCTGACGCTGGAAAAGCTCAAGCACGTGGAAGGCGAAGTGCTCTACGTTACCCACTCCGCCTACCTCGCCCAGAGCGCACGGAATATCTACTATGCCAACGGCTTTGAACACGGCGGGCAGGAGGCAGTATTCCTGTCCTACCGCGAGTTCGTCGAATCCATCCGCGTACCGACGGGGCGGGAAGCAAGTTGGCGTGACTTTGCCGGCTGGTTTGCGCGGATGCGGCAGGCTTTCAAGGAGTTCGACGGTCACCAGGTCTTCGAGGAAATCCGCGGCGTGATTGCTGCTGGTGCCGGCGGTGTTCTGTCGCGAGATGACTATCGGACGCTCGGCGTGCGCCAGTCCATCTTTCCCGAAAGCGAGCGCGACCAGCTCTACGACCTCTTCGGGAAATATCGAGACTGGCTTCTTGAGACCAGGCTCTACGATCTGAACCTAGTCGCCCGGGAGTGGCAGGCGCTGGCAGCGCCACGTTACGACTTTGTCGTCATCGACGAAGTCCAGGACATTACGACCGTTCAGCTTGCGCTGGTGCTGAAGACCCTCAAGCATCCAGGCCGCTTCCTGCTCTGCGGCGATTCCAACCAGATCGTTCACCCCAACTTTTTTTCATGGGGACAGGTAAAGAGCTTGTTCTGGCGCGATCCGGCATTGGCCGAACGGCAGGAACTGCGGGTGCTCACCGCCAATTATCGCAATGGGCTGGAAGCAACGCGCGTCGCCAACCAACTGCTGAAAATCAAGCAGCGGCGCTTCGGTTCCATCGACCGGGAGAGTAACTTTCTCGTGCAGGCGGTCGGGGGTGAGAACGGGCAGGTGGCGCTCATGCCGGACAAGGACGCCGCGAAGCGCGAACTCGACCAGAAAATTCGCCAGTCCACCCAGTTCGCCGTCCTGGTAATGCGCGACGAGGACAAGGCCGAGGCGAAAAAGCACTTCGCCACGCCTCTGCTGTTCTCCATCCATGAGGCCAAGGGGCTGGAATACGAGAACATCGTCCTCTACCGCCTTGTCTCGGATCACCGGGCTGAGTTCGCCGACATTGTCGAAGGCGTCGCCAAGGCTGATCTCGTTGTCGACACGCTGGATTACCGGCGAGCGAGGGACAAGAGCGACAAGTCGCTGGAGGTCTACAAGTTCTTCGTCAATGCTCTCTACGTCGCGCTGACGCGCGCCATCAGGAACCTGTACGTGATCGAATCGGACACCGGACATCCGCTCTTTGGCCTGCTCGACATGGCCATCGGCGAAGTCAAAGTGGAGGCGAAACAGTCGACGCTGGAAGACTGGCAGAGGGAAGCGCGCAAGCTCGAACTCCAAGGGAAACAGGAGCAGGCGGAAGCAATCCGGCGCACCATCCTCAAGCAGACGCCCGTGCCCTGGCCGGTGTTCGGCGAGGCGAAGGTCAATGAACTCCTGCTCAAAGTGTTTCGCGAACAGGCGCCAGGCAGCAAGATGAAGCAGCAGCTCTATGATTACGCCACCTGCTTTGACGAGCCGGTGCTGGCGAAGTGGCTCACTGAGGAGGCGAAGTTCGACGCGGCGAGAAACTTCCAGCAGCTACGCGCGACGCTGGCGCGCAAGACCTATGTCCCCTATTTTGCTCATCACTTCAAGGACATTTTGCGGCAGTGCGACCAACATGGCATCGAGCACCGTCTTCCCATGAACCAGACGCCGCTGATGGCGGCAGCGGCAGCAGGCAATGTGCCGTTGGTGGAGGCGCTGCTGGAGCGCGGTGCGGATCGGGAAGCTGTCGACCATTACGGCGGCAATGCCTTGCATTGGGCCCTGCGCGAAGCCTTTCGCGACCCGCAGTTCGCCCGCGGTCCTTTTGCCGCACTCTACGAATTGCTCGCCCCGGCGAGCATCGACGTCAATACCGGCGACCGGCTGGTACGCATAGACCGCCACCTGTCCGAATACTTTCTGTTCCAGACACTGTGGACGCTGTTCAAGTCGCGCTTCACCCACAGGCAGCGCCGGTCCTACGGCGCTTTCGAGACGCGGGCAATTCTGGAAGCCTGGCGGCACCTTCCCGCCAACGTGGTGCGCCCCGAGCGCAACAAGCGCCAGCATCTTTCCAGCGTGCTCTCGCGCAACGAGGTCGAGCGCGACTACGCCTACAATCGGGCGCTCTTCATGCGCGTCGCCCAAGGCTGGTATCAGTTCAATCCGAAACTCTCGGTGCGTCGCCGGCAGGGCGATGAGGAACTGTGGGCGCCGATCTATGCGGCGCTCAATTTGCCGCTGATCAACGAGTTTTCCATGGACGACGGATGGGAAAGCGTCCGGGACCGCATCGCCGGGTACCTCGCCATGGCGGGACTGCCCGGGCGCACGATTCCGATCGCCGCCGAACGCGCCGTCGCGTGGCAGGAAGCGTTGGACCGCGAACGGGAGAAGCGTGAGCACGAAGAGCGCGCCGCCCTCGAACGCTGGCGGAACGAACGGGCCGCAACGCCGCAACATCAGCCGGCGGCCGAACCGAAATGGGGCACGAAAGAAGCCAAACGCATGGAAATCGAGCGGATACGCCGGAAAATCGAGGAGCGCAACGAGCGCTGATTATTTCCACATTCGACCATCGAAACCAAACGGTATGGGCGAACCGATGCTTAGCTTGGCGAAAGCCGAATGTCGAGGGTTTACCAGGAAGTTTCGCTCCCCCGGGATAATTATCGAAGGGACCGATAATAACAACGTGGCGCCGTTCCTGGCCCATGCGGTACCGATTTGCTTCGTTTCTGGCGGAGGAGGTTCAGCTCTCCAATTCGGGGGTGATTGATTCTCCGGTAAGATATCGAGGGCGATTCCCTCGGGAGGGTCCACTGGAATTGCGGAAAAAGCTATTCGAGAGTCGTTTGGACCGAGGTGCACGAAGGTTTCCAGGGCCGCGAGAGATAACGTCTCGCTAAGATAAACGATGGAAGTCCCCCGCTCGTTCCAGCGACCGCCATAAAGACGCGCTCCTTCTCCATTCAACGCATCTCGAGCGTGCTTCGCTTTGACAACCCGCCACAGGCGCATACGTCTTCTTGCGCTTCTTTGATCTAGCTATAAACGCCATGCTCAATACGACCCAGAAGATCCTCAACTTCTCGAGCGCCAACCTCGGTGTGTATCAGCTCAAGCGGCTTTCGATTACCCAGACCCAGCTGTGGTTGTCTAAACCATTCGTGTGCCCTTCCCCGGTCTTCAAAAACTTGCTCCGCAATCGACATTAATCGAGCAAGGCGGTAAAGCCGGTCTCCTTGACTAAGGCTCAACCTCGCCGGCTGCGCTTTCCTCTTTTGCCTTTTCCGTGAACGCAGGCGCGTCAGGGTTTTCGTGCTAAGCCCCAGACTGAGTGACATTTCACGGTCGGTTAACGCTGAGCGCTTTTTTATACGTTCGAGCACATCCACCGGCAACCCCTTGCCGATCAAATCGGATAGGTCAAGCACTGTTTTCACGGTTCCGAGGGTGGAATGTCCTCCCATCACGTCTATGGCACTTTCCGTGGCCCCTATCTTGACCGGGATTCCGACGGATTTGACTTTGACGGCTTGCTCCGAGCGCTTCCCGGCAGGGATTCCGTAGCCGATCTTGACGCCGAGCGGACGCACCTTGCCGCCCTCCTGGATCTTGCCTTTGCCCACCGTGATGACTTCGCCCTGGCCGGGTTTCTCGGCGGCGGTGTCGGGCATGGCGATCCCGGATGCGGTCTTGCGTTCTTGTTCCAACCGCTTGACGATTATGCGGTCGCGCAAAGGTCGAATTTTCATATAGACGTTCCTTTATCAAATCAAGTGCCTCACTCAGGGTGCTGTCAAGGCCAAAGCGCGCGATGGCTCATATTGTCTCATGACAATAGGACATTTGTCCAACCCGTGGGAGAATCACAAATTGCCTGACCGAGATACAGATTCAGTTGGCCGCGACACGAGGATCTGTCAAAACAGAACCGCGAGCTGCCGAAGCTCATGAGCGGCGTGGCTGAGCCTTCAGTGCCGCTGGTGGTGGACGTCGGTGCCGGGCCGAACCGGGACCAGGCACACTAACGGCCCGGGCACGGATGAGCTGAAGCCTGCGCTCCTCGACGGCATGCATCATCATGCGCGCGATGACGCGGCTCTTATTCTCGCCCGCGAATTCGCGGTCGAATTCCCGCTTCACCTCGTCCGGCACCCTAAATCTCATTTTCACCATGACGCGCTCGTTGTAGAACGTTTGATCAGCTTTCTCCGCGGGCTCGGCGATTCAATTTTTGTTTCTCGTTTCTCTGTGACCTCTATGGCCTTTGATTGGCGTGGTTCGATCCGATCTGACCGACTCAAAAAATCCTCAGCCCGCATGTTCCTATCCCCATTCGGTGCTCAACCCCTAAAATCCGTGGTGCGCCGGCCACTCGTGAAACATGCGGGCTAGCGCTTGCGTTCTGCGGCGCGCCGCTTTCGGGGCGTCCGCTGCAAGGGGTTCATGAGCGCCGGTTTCCTGCTACGTCCCAAACTCGGGTCTTTGCTGCTTACGTAATCCATGGCCGGGGGAACGCTCGTTTGCCGGGCCGGCAGCGTATCGTTTTCCCCGACGTATTCGACCAGCGGTTGTAGCGGCGCGCGATTCAGATTCAGTGTCAGAACGTCGGGCCGGTTGTAGTGCCCGGCCACGTCGTGGCGCAGTTTCGGGGCGATGATGGCTTCAATGTCGCATTCGGCGTAGACAATGCCTTCTTCGCCGGGCGCGACGGTGTCGCTGCACAACCGACCACCGGGCGCGAAGATTCCGGTAAAGCTCATGCACGGCCCCGACATGGCGCGGCGCTTGTCGTCCGTGTCGGCGACTTTCGCGATGACGCTGTCGTCGATGGCCGCGGAAGCGACGACGTTGAACACCTTCCCTTCGAAGGCGTGCGTGGCTCCCCGTAGCTCGATTTCCTTGCCGAGGTCGTAACCACCGAGATCGCCGCCGGGCAAGGCCGGGTAGTTGGATACGTGCACCTGTTCCCCTTGCGCGATGAGGGCAAACCGCGCCAGAGGATTGGCATTCTCGCCGCAGATGAGCGTCCCCAGCTTGCCGAGCGCCGTGTCCAGCACGCGAAGGGTCGATCCGTCCCCGAAACCCCACACCATCTTTTCGGCATAGGTAGGCATGAGCTTGCGGTGCTTGAGCAGGATTTTTCCCTCCGGCCCGATGACGAGATTGGTGTTATAAAGCGTGCCCAGCGTATTCACCGGCCGCTCGCTGACACCGATGACCACGTAAGCCCCCGCCCTGCGGGCCGCTTCGCAGAGGCGCGCGGTGGCAGGACTCGGCACCTCGACCGCGTTCTTGACGAGCTCGATGAAGTAGGGCGTGGTTCGAAAAGGATTTTCGAGCCGGATCCAGTACGGGTAGCCCGGCAGAAACACCTCCGGAAACGCGATCAGGTTCGCCCCGGCGCGCGCGGCTTCGGCAATGAGAGAGCATGCCTTGTCCAGGGTAGCCTCACGGTTCAGGAAGACAGGAGCTGCCTGAACTGCGGCTGCCTTGAATTTCGGAAAGGTATCACCCATCGCAACCTCCTTCCGGGCGCCTATGAGGAGCAAAAAGCAAGAGAGGTTGTTATTTATCTAAGCGCGCCGAAGATTTTTCTCACGATGTCGCTCGAGGCGCCGAGCGGATTCCTGCGGAACGCCTTTTCCTGCTCGCCGATCATGAAGTAGAGGCCGTCGAGCGCCTTCTCGGTAACGTAGCGCTCGATGGTGGCCTGGTCTTCCTTCACCAGGCCGAGCGCCGCGCCCTGGCCGGCGAGAGAATTGTACTGCTGCGCCAGTCCCACCCGGTCCGTCGCTTTCTTGACGATCGGCAGAAACCGCTGCGTGAGCTGGGGGCGCGTGGTGCGCTTGAAGTACTCGGTGCCGGCCGTATCGCCGCCGGTGAGGATCTTCTTGGCGTCCTGCACGGTCATCTTCTTCACCGAGTCCACCAGCAGCTGCTTCGCTTCCGGCGCCGCCGCTTCCGCGGCGCGGTTCATGGACAGCACCAATTCGTCCGCCTGCCGCCGCATGTCGAACGCGCGCATTGCTTTTTCGACCCGCTTGAGCGAGGGCGGGAGCGGAATCTTGACCTGGGGGTTGGCGAAGTAGCCGTTCTCCACTCCCAGCTTGGCGACGGCGACAAGCGAGCCGTCGTTGAGCGCCTGCCGCAGACCACTCACGGCGTCGGCATTGCTGATGCGGTCGAGGCCCGCCGCCGGAACGTAACTGCTGATGACAAGCAACGCGAGGAAACTCAGAATAGGGCGCATGGTCGAACCTCCGATGTCTGTTTTCTTCCTGCAGTCCGAAATGAACAGCCCCCGCAAGCTTATTCTAGTGCCGTTCCAACTGTTTGGGGCTATTCCTGTGCGTTCTGCTCGAACCCATTGTCGCTGGAGTGCAAGCAAACCATGCTAGGAAAGCGAGTTGGAACGGCACTAGCCGCGATCCTGGTTGCGGCGGTAACGCTGTTGCTGTTCGCGATTTTCACGCCGACCGCCGCCGCACCGCAAGTGACCTTCGTCTCGCTCAAGGGCGAGAAAACCACGACCGCCGGTCTGCGCGGCAAAGTGGTGCTGGTCAACTTCTGGGCGACCGACTGCCCGGTCTGCCTCAAGGAAATGCCGGACATGGTGCGAGCCTACGAGCGCTACCGCGACCGGGGCTTCGAGTTCATCGCGGTGGCGATGCGCTACGATCCGCCGAACTACGTGGTCGCCTACGCCGAGGAGAACCGCCTGCCCTTCACGGTTGCCCTCGACCCGATGGGCGAGCTCGCGCAAGCCTTCGGCGGCGTGAAGCTCACGCCGACCACGTTCGTGATCGACAAGCGCGGAAACATCGTGCTGCGCGTGAGCGGCGGGCCCGACTTCGCCAGGCTGACCGCGCTGCTGGAAGAAAAGCTTAACGAAGCGATTTAATAGACAGGATTAAATCATGTAAATCCTGTCTATTGGCCTTTACGTGACGCCGGCCTCGCGCGCCTGTTGATCCGCGTGATACGAGGAGCGCACCAGCGGGCCGCAGGCGGCGTGCGCGAAGCCCAGTTCGTGCGCCTGCCGCGCAAATGCGTCGAATGCCGCGGGCTCGACGTAACGCGCGACCGGCAGGTGGTGCTCGGACGGCCGCAGATACTGGCCGATGGTGAGCATGTCCACGCCGTGGGCGCGCAGATCCCGCATCACCAAAACGATTTCCTCGTCGGTTTCCCCCAGCCCCACCATGAGTCCGGACTTGGTGGGGATCTGCGGGAACCGCGACTTGAAATCCTTCAGCAACTTCAGCGAATGCCGGTAATCGGCGCCGGGGCGCGCCTGCTTGTAGAGGCGCGGCACGGTTTCGAGATTGTGGTTCATGACGTCCGGCGGCGAGGCTGACAGCGCGTCAAGCGCGACCTCCAGCCGGCCGCGGAAGTCCGGCACCAGCACCTCTATTCTCGTCCGGGGCGAGAGCTCGCGCACGGCGCGGATGCAGTCCGCAAAATGCCGCGCGCCGCCGTCCCTGAGGTCGTCGCGGTCCACGCTGGTGATCACGACGTACTTCAATTTGAGCGCGGCGATGGTCCGTGCGAGGTTGACCGGCTCCCCGCCGTCGGGCGGCAGGGGCTTGCCGTGGGCGACGTCGCAGAACGGGCAGCGGCGCGTGCAGAGATCGCCGAGTATCATGAAAGTCGCCGTACCCTTGCCGAAGCACTCGCCGATGTTGGGACAGGTCGCCTCCTCGCACACCGTGTGCAGGCGGTGCTCCCGCAGGATCCGCTTGATCTCCTGGAAGCGCTCGCCGTTTCCGAGGCGCACGCGGATCCAGTCCGGCTTCGCGAGCGCCGCCGCCGGCACCACCTTGACCGGGATGCGCGCCGTTTTCAGCCGGCCTTTCTGCTTTTCGCCGACTTCGCTCACGCGAGCCTCCGCAATAAATGGTCGAGGAGCTTGTCGCCCAGCACCCCCGCGCCGTCGACGATGCCGAGGTCGCGCGTCTGGGTCACGGCAAGGCCGGAGTAGCCGCAGGGATCGATCGCGCGGAACGGAGAGAGATCCATGTCGACGTTGAAGGCGAGCCCGTGGTAGCAGCAGCCGTTGCGGATGCGCAGCCCGAGCGCCGCGATCTTGGCGTCGCCGACATAAACGCCCGGCGCCTCGATGCGTCCGGCGGCGGCGAGGCCGTAACCGGCGAGCAAGTCTATCACGGCTTTTTCCATCAGCCGTACCAGCGGGCGCACCGAGAGCCCCCGGCGCCGCATGTCGAGCAGGAGGTAGAGCACTACCTGGCCGGGGCCGTGATACGTGATCTGGCCGCCGCGATCCGTCCGGATCACGGGGATGCCGTTTTCGGCGCGCGGCAGGTGCTCGTCGCGCCCGGCGATCCCCAGCGTGTACACCGGCGGATGCTCGAGCAGCCACAGTTCGTCCGCGGAGTCGGTCGAGCGAGCCGAGGTGAATTCCCGCATCGCGCGCCAGGCCGGCTCGTAATCGACGCGCCCGAGCCGGCGCACGTGCACCTCAAGGGCGTGCTTGCGCATGCCGGCGGGGGTGTCGCTTGCGATAACGGTCGCGGTCATGGTTCACCGGGAACTGCCCGGTTGTCGGATGATAAGAACGGTAGCAAGATACCGCAACCCAGAAGTTTGTCGGGGTATGTCCGACAACCTTCTCAGCGAGGTCCTGAGCGGCGGTGCTCATACGGCGGCCGTGCAGGTCATTTTGAGGTGGCATGCAAATGAGCAGGGCGCATGGGCTTTTGATTGCAATATTCGCGCTGGTGAGTCAAACGGCCGCCGCCGAAGCCTCCGGCGACTACGCCACCGATCTCGCGACGGTTTATGGCGGCTACCAGCGGATGCTCGGGATGAAGGAAGCGTGCGATGTCGCTGCTCCCGCCGCGCGCCCCGCCAACGAGAAGGCGTTCGCGGCGTGGCAGGCCCGGCACCGCGCGCTGATCCAGGAGCTGCAGCGCCGCGTCACGGTAATGATCCGCCTTGCCTCCGGTGACGAGAAGGAGTATGCCCGCAACCTCGGGAAATACGAGGGCGCGATTCTCCAGGAGCGCCAGGAATACCGTGAGACGCTGCTGGGGCTGGGAGCGGAGGAGATGCGCGAGCAGTGCCAGCGCATGCCGCAGATGCTGAGGGCGCCGGGCGCGGACCTCGGGAAAGTGTACGCGGCCGAGCTCGAAACCATCCGCAAACGCAAATGAGCAGCCCGCATGATCCACAACTGGATGCTTTTTGGGGATCACCTAATCCAACCGCTCGGAGAGGCGGTTACTGCATGCGGGCTTAGCTATTTTTGAACGGTTCAATTTTGACACCCGCTTGTTCGTATGTTCCTTAGGCAAGGATTTTGTCGGCTCCGGAGCCGACAAAATCCTTTTGCGTGTACAATTTGCCCGCTGCTTTTTTTGCGGACTCGGGAGAACCACGATGGGCAAAGGTGACAAGCGCACGCGCCGCGGCAAGATTTTCCGCGGCAGCTACGGCAAGACGCGGCCGGGACGGAACAAGAAAAAGAAGGCGTCCAAGAAACAGTGACCGACGACCCGCAGATCGGGTCACGTCCTTCTTCTCCAGGCACGAGTCACGAGCCGCGAGTCACCGCTCTATAGGACCATGACCACCATGGGGTGGTCGCACAGGTCCTGGTAGAGGCGGTCGAGCTGCTCGCGCGAGGTGGCTCGGACCACGCAGGTGAGGCTCAAGTACTTGCGGCGCTTGCTCGCCCTCAACTCGATGGTGGCGCCGTCGAAGTCCGGGGCGTGACGCTTGACGACGTCGAGCACGGCCTGCGCGAATCCCGCCTGTGTATGGCCCAGGATCTTGATCGGAAAATCGCAGGGGTACTCGAGTAGTTCGGGGTCGGCGTTCATGCGGCTTGCCGCATTACGGTGCGCTTGAACTCCTGGAAGGCCTGATAAAGTGTCCTGAACAGCGCGCCGGGCTTGCCGGCGCCAACCGGCTTGCCGTCGAGCCGGGTGATCGCGAGAACCTCCTTGGAGGAGGAAGTCAGCCACAGCTCGTCGGCGCCGCGCACCTCGTCCTCGGCGATTTCGCGAGTTTCCGTCGGGACCTTCTTCATCGCGGCGAGCTCCAGCACCACGTCGTAGGTGATGCCCGGCAGCACGAGGTGGTTCTTCGGCGGCGCGAGCAGCGTGCCGTTTTTCACCGCGAACACGTTGCTCGAGGAGCCCTCGGTGAGATAGCCGTCGCGGAACATCACCACTTCGTCGGCGCCCGCGTCCACCGCGCGCTGGCGCAGCAGGCAGTTCGCGAGGAGCGACGTGACCTTGACGTCGCAGCGCAGCCAGCGGAAATCGGTGGCGGTGACGGCGGTCGCCCCGCTCTCCACCTGCTCCCGGGACGGCGTCACGAGCGGGTTGGACATCATGAACACGGTCGGCGCCACGTTCTTGGGAAAGGCGTGATCGCGCTTCGCCGCCCCCCGCGTCACCTGCAGGTAGACCGACTGGTCCTCGCCGGCATGGCGCGCCACGATCTCCTGAACCAGGCGCGCCCATTCCGCGTCGGTCATGGGGTTCGCGAGCCGGATCGCGTCGAGGCTGCGCTGCAGGCGCCTGAGGTGCTCCGGCAGGCGGAACGGGCGCCGCGAATAGACCGGGATGACTTCGTAGACTCCGTCGCCGAAGATGAAGCCCCGATCAAGCACCGAAACCTGCGCTTTTTCGAGGGGCAGGAACTCGCCGTTGAGATACGCGGTGTCACTCATTTGGGCTCGCAGAGGATGAGGGCGGCGCCGGCGGGCACCGGCTTCGTTCAGGGTACTTTACATTATAAAACGCCGCTCGCGAGCGGCGTTTTATCGGAATAGCAGCCGCAGCGCGTCCCAGCCGCGTCCTAAGACGCCCGCCACCGGCACGTGCTCCAGCGCCACCACGGGAACCTCGCGGAACGGCCTGCCATCGAGCGTGAGCTTCATGGTGCCGATCCGCTGGCCGACTTCAATCGGCGCGAGCAGGGGCTGCATGCTCTCGACGGCGGCCTTCAGCCCGTCGCTGCTGCCCCTCGGCAGCGTGACGTGAAGGTCGGCGAGAAACCCCGCCTTGACGCTGTTGGCCGTGCCCTTGAAGACCTGCAGCGTGACCACGGGCTGCTTGCCGGGATGAAGGCGGATGCCGTCGTAGGACTGGAAGCCGTAGTTGAGCAGCTTCTGGCTCTCGGCCGCGCGTGCCGCCTCGCTCGCGGCGCCAAGCACGACCGAGAGGAGGCGCCGCTCGCCGCGCCGGGCCGAGGTGATCAGACAGTATCCCGCGTTCTCGGTGTAGCCGGTCTTCATGCCGTCCACGGTGGGGTCGGTCCACAGCAGGCGATTGCGGTTATGCTGCGTGATGTCGTTGTAGCGGTATTCCTTCCGCGAATAGAGCGGATAGTACTCCGGGAAATCGCGGATCACGGCAGCCGCGAGCCCGGCGAGGTCCTGCGCGGTGGAAAAATGCTGCGAGTGCGACAGCCCGGTCGAATTGACGAAATGCGTGTTTCCGAGGCCCAGCCTTCGCGCCTCGCGGTTCATCATCTCGACGAACGCCTCCTCGCTGCCCGCAACCGCCTCGGCCAGCGCGATGGACGCGTCGTTGCCGGATTGCACGATCATGCCGTGGATGAGTTCGTTCACGGTCACCGGTTTCCTCGGATCGATGAACATGCGCGAGCCCTCGACGTGGCGCGCCAGGCCGGAGACCGCCACCGCCTGATCGGAGAGGATGCGCTTCTGCTTGAGCGCGGAGAACGCGAGATAGGCCGTCATCAACTTGGTGAGCGAGGCCGGCTCGATTCGCTCCCGGGAATTGTGGGCGGCAAGCGGCTGCCCGCTGCTGAAATCGAGCAGGAAATAGGCCCTGGCCGCAATCGCCGGAGCGGGCGGGACGGGCAGCGCAGGTTGCTGGGCGAAGAGCGCGGACGAGACGGCGGACAGCAGGAGCAGCAGAGGCGAGCGCATGACCGCGGCGATTATAGCAAACCGCACTCGCGCCCCACAGCGCTTGCCGCGTCGCGTTGAGGGTGAAAGAATCCGTCGAGGAGCTTGTCTCGGCTCGCCTCGGCAAATTCCTGATGGAAGACGACCCCAATTTGGGTAATGGCTTCGGATGGAATGTTCCTCTTATGGACTTGCTCGAAGAGGCGGTGAAGCGCGATTGGAAACGCCTTCCAAGCTGTATTACGCGTTTACCCCGGGCGGCGGTCTTGATTAAGGAATTTGCCGGACTCTGGTCCGGCAAATTCCTTTGGCGGCGCGCATTGCTCCTCGCGCTCGTCGCAGCGGGCGCCGCGGCGCTGGGCGGAGCCGCCCTGGCGCAGCCGGCGACGGCGAAGGACGCCTGGGTGCGCGCCCCCGCGCCGGGGCAGAAGGTGGCGGTCGCGTACATGGAACTCATCGGGCAATCGCGGTCGGCTCTGGTTTCGATAGCAACCCCGGTGGCCGCGCGCGCGGAGCTGCACAGGACCGTAATGGAGGGCGGCGTGATGAGGATGCGCCCGGTCGCAAGAATCGAGCTCGAGGCGGGCAAGACGGTCAAGCTCGAGCCCGGAAGCCTGCACGTGATGCTCCTCGGTCTACGGCGTGCGCTGAAGCCGGGCGAGAAAGTGCCGATTGACCTTACCGTCGAGCGCACCGACGGGAGCCGCGGGACCATCACCGTTCACGCCGACGTGCGCGAAACCGCCGCGGCAAAGGCGCGCAACCATTGACAGAATTTCAGGAAAGTCACTGAAATCAATTGGTTGAATTGCGACTGCCCACCGGCCTTGAAATCCCCGGGTAGGCTCCCATATGTCGGATGTCGGCGCGCAAGCGCCCATTGAACCCAGGAGACCGGAAATGGCAAACATCACACGCTTCAGCCCGTTCGATGACACGCTGGATGACCTGTTCCGCGGTTTTTTCGTGCGCCCGGTGAGCTATGAAGGCCCGTCCGGCGCCGCGCAGTTCCGCGTGGACGTGTCCGAGAGCGACAGCGCCTATACGCTGCGCGCCGATGTTCCCGGCGTGAAGAAGGAAGACATCAACGTCACGATCGACGGCGACACGGTCGCGATCAGCGCGGAAGTCAAAAGCGAGAAGGACGTCAAGGATGGCGAGCGCGTACTGCGTTCCGAGCGCTACTACGGCAAGCTGTACCGCGCGTTCACGCTCGGCCAGGCCGTGGACGAAGCCGGCGCCGGCGCCAAGTACGCGAGCGGCGTGCTGGAACTGACGCTGCCGAAGAAGGCGGCCGTGCAGGCCAAGCGCATCGCCATCCAGTAAGAAAGCAGCGGCAGGCGCCGCCGTTTTCCCAATCGTACCGATCGGCACGGCCGAAATCGGAAGTCGAGGGGTCGTACATGAAAAAAACGGCAGGTCGAGAGACCTGCTGTTTTTTTTTGCCGTAGAATAGGCGCCGCTGACCAACCCGATAAATCCGGACCATGGCCCTCACCGGCAGCACCGCCGCGGAAAAAGCGAAAATCCTCGCCGAAGCGCTGCCGTACATCCGGCGTTTCCACGGCAAGACCATCGTCATCAAGTACGGCGGCAACGCGATGACCGACGACAAGCTGAAGAACAGCTTCGCGCGCGACGTCGTGCTGCTCAAGCTTGTCGGCATCAACCCGGTGGTGGTGCACGGCGGCGGCCCCCAGATCGACGAGCTGCTGAAGCGGGTCGGCAAGAAGGGCGAATTCGTCCAGGGCATGCGGGTGACCGACGCCGAGACCATGGAAGTCGTCGAGATGGTGCTCGGCGGCCAGGTCAACAAGGAAATCGTCAACCTCATCAACCAGCACGGCGGCCGGGCGGTCGGCCTCACCGGCAAGGACGGCGGGCTGATCCGGGCGAGAAAGATGCTGGTGCGCGGTGCCGGCGATTCCGACGAGCTGATCGACATCGGACAGGTGGGCGAGGTCGAGAGCATCGACCCGGAAATCGTGCACCGCCTGCACACCCACGACTTCATCCCGGTGATCGCGCCGCTCGGCGCGGGCAAGAAGGGCGAGACTTACAACATCAACGCCGACCTGGTCGCGGGCAAGGTGGCCGAGGTGCTGAAGGCCGAGAAGCTGATCGTGCTCACCAACACCCCCGGCGTGCTCGACAAGAACGGCAACCTGCTCACGGGATTGAGCGCGAGAAAGATCGACGAGCTGTTCGCCAACGGCACCATCTCCGGCGGCATGCTGCCCAAGATCAGCTCGGCGCTCGACGCGGTGAAGAACGGCGTCAATACCTGCCACATCATCGACGGGCGCGTCGAGCACGCGCTGCTGCTCGAGGTGCTTACCGACGAAGGCGTCGGCACGCTGATCCGCCGCCGCTAGGAATTCGCCAGACGGCTCCGGCGAATTCCTGAACTGAAATACTTTTGACAGGCACCCCATCGCTGCGGCGCGGACTCGGGACACGTAAAAAATGTGGGGGCGCGCGTGGATTTTTGATTTGGATAACACCCTTCATAACGCGCGACCCCACATTTTTCCGCACATCAATCGCGCGATGACGGCATACCTCCAGGCGCACCTCGGCCTGGACGAGGCCGCCGCCGGCGAGTTGCGGCGGCACTACTGGACGCGCTACGGGGCGACGCTGCTCGGCCTCATGCGCCACCATGACACCGACCCCCGGCATTTCCTCTGGCACACGCACCAGCTGCCG
The DNA here is from genome assembly GCA_016192825.1 of Betaproteobacteria bacterium. GTDB lineage: Bacteria > Pseudomonadota > Gammaproteobacteria > Burkholderiales > SG8-41 > SG8-41. The sequence goes on from JACPTK010000091.1 coordinate 27,712, forward strand.
GAGCTCGGCCGGATGCTCGTGCACGAGCCGCAGCTGCGGGCGACATTGAGGCGCCTGCCCGGGAGAAAGCTCGTGTTCTCGAACGCGCCGGTTCACTACTCGCGGGCGGTGCTGAAGGCGCTCGCGATCGCCGATCTCTTCGACGACGTGTTCACGATCGAGCGCACGCGCTACCGTCCCAAGCCCGACAGCGCCGGGTTCACGCGGTTGTGTCGCGCCCACCATCTGAAGCCGCAACGCTGTATCATGGTGGAGGACTCCCTCGACAATCTGCGTACCGCCGGCCGGCTCGGCATGAAAACGGTGTGGGTGACCGGGGCGGCCCGGGCGCCGGGCTACGTGGACGTCAGGATCGCGAATCTGACGCAGTTGCCCCGTATGCTGGCGTATTTACAATAGGTAGGAGTCTGCCGGGCTTCAGCCTCGACAGACTCCTGAAATAAAATGCATTATCGAACGGCGTGAAAAGAACGCCCTGCAAGTGAAGTTTGTGCCGGCCGGGAAAGCAAATCGACAGGTAAGGATTGTTTCTTAAGCAGCCTGTCGCTGAAGGGTCGATCAACAGCGATGAATTGACGCTACACACTCTGGTGACTCGGCCCAAGTGCGACAGGCTGCTGGCGAGACCGAGATGACGGCGAAGACAGGCGAGCGCAAGGACCAGATCCTGCAGACGCTGGCGCAGATGCTGGAGAATCCCGCGGGCGAGAAAGTGACCACGGCGGCTCTCGCCGCGCGCCTGAAGGTGTCCGAAGCCGCCCTTTACCGCCATTTCAGGGGCAAGGCCGAGATGTTCGAGGGGCTGATCGAGTTCATCGAGCAGACGCTGTTCGCGCTCATCAACAAGATCACCAGCGAGGAGAAGAGCGGCGTGCGCCAGATCGAGGCCATCGTCGCCGTGCTGCTCGGCTTCGCGCAGAAGAACCGCGGCATGACGCGGGTGCTCATCGGCGACGCGCTGGTCAACGAGGACGGCCGCCTGCAGCTGCGCATCAACCAGCTGCACGATCGCCTGGAGGCCGCGCTCAAGCAGGCGCTGCGCTTCGGGGTGAGCCAGAAGGAGATCGCGCAGGAGGTGGACGTTGCCGCCCAGGCGAACCTGGTGATCAGCTTCGTCACGGGCCGCTGGCACCAGTTCGCCAAGAGCGGCTTCAAGCGCGATCCGGCCGAGCTGTGGGCGCGGCAGTGGCGCCAGCTCATGGAGGGCGTCATCGCGTGACGCGGGAGGAGCGCGGATAGATCAACAATGGAGAGGTGAAAGATGGCGAATCCGACAACTCAACAAATCGCGGAACTGCTGATCGGCATCGCGCGCGCGCAGCAGGCGGTGATCGACGCCATCGAGAGCCAGAAAGCGGGCTACAAGCAGACGCACCTGGGGCCGGTCCTGACGACGGCGGCGAAGATCCGCAACACCGGGCACGCGCCGACGCTGATGGACTTCCCCTCGCGGGTGCTGCTCGCGCACCAGGGGCGCAATCCACCCGATCTGGCGCAGATCGTGCGGGACCTCGAGGCGCTGTTGAGCGGGCAGACCGCCGCGCCCGCCGCCGCACCCGGGGCGGCCGCGCCCGGGCCCGCGGCGGACGCGTCCTCGCTCGACATGACTTAGCTACAGTGCTGAGTGCATGGTGCTGAGTGCTGAGTAACAAACGCGCCCGCTGCGCGGGGTGGTTTGCGTTCCGAGCCCAGCACTCAGTCCTCAGTCCTCAGCACTCGGAACTCCGCGTTGCGGCGCCGCAGACCGGGCAGGCGGGGTCCTTCGCCAGCCTGATGGTGCGCACCTGCATGGTGAGCGCGTCCAGCAGCAACAGCCGGCCGGCGAGCGTCTCGCCCGTCCCCGCAAGCAGCTTCAGGGCTTCCGCCGCCTGAATCGAGCCGACGATGCCCGTCAACGGCGCGAACACCCCCATTACCGCGCAGCGCACGTCCTCGCTCTCCCCGTGCTCCGGAAACAGGCAGGCGTAGCACGCGGCACCGGGCGCGCGCAGGTCGAACACCGCAACCTGCCCGTCGAAGCGCACCGCCGCGCCTGACACGAGCGGCTTCTTCAGCCGCACGCACGCGCGGTTCACGGCGTGACGAGTGGCGAAATTGTCGCTGCCGTCGATGACGACATCGGCGTCCGCGGCGAGCGTTTCGAGCCGCTTCCCGTCCACCCGCTCGGCCAGCGCGGCTACCTTGACCTCGGGGTTGATCGCCGCCAGCGTGGCGCGGGCCGAGTCCACTTTCTTGACGCCTATCGAGCCGGTGCGGTGGACGATCTGCCGCTGCAGGTTGGTGAGATCCACCGACTCGTCATCGCACAGGGTGATGCTGCCCACGCCCGCGGATGCGAGGTACAGCGCCACCGGCGAGCCGAGCCCGCCCGCCCCGATCACCAGCGCGCGCGCGGCGATCAGCTTTTCCTGCCCTTCGATGCCGATCTGCGGCAGCAGGATATGGCGGCTGTAGCGCAGCAGCTGCTCGTCGTTCATCGTGCGGTGAAGGGCGCGGCGTGAGGGGAGAGATGAGTGTACAACAAGACGCCCGGCGTTTGCCGGGCGTTGCCTGCTGCCGATTGCCGACCGCCCGATGTGTCGGACTTCGGGTTCAGGACGGGTTTTCGCAGGCCACCCCGGTCGCGATCGGCCCGGCCAGCGGGCGACGCACTGCTAGCCGCCGGTCGGCTCTGCGATTCCCGGGATCAAACAACCCATGCTTTTGCACCGGCCATTCATAGGGCGATTCCGAAAGGCTGCTCAGTTTGCGACGCGGGTCGTGTCGCGGCCCTTCAGGAAAGCGATCGCCTGGTTGAGCTCGTAGTCGTGCTTGGACACGATCTCGCCGGGCTCGGGCTTGAGCAGCTTCTCGTCGATGTCCTTCGGGCGCGGCGCCGGCGTGAAGTTGAATTGCTTCGCGGCCGCCGCCGTCGCCTTGGCCTTCTCCTCCTCCTTGCCGTTGTCGGTGAGATGCTTGGTGAGGTCGGACTCGCGCAACTTCAGGCTCGCGGCGCGCTCGCTCGCGCCGTCATCGAGCGGGATGTCCGGCATGATGCCGCGCGCCTGGATCGAGCGCCCGTTCGGCGTGTAGTAGCGCGCCGTGGTGAGCTTGATCGCCGTGCTGTTGCCCAGCGGCAGTATGGTCTGCACCGAGCCCTTGCCGAAGGTCTGCTGTCCCATGATCACCGCGCGCTTGTGATCCTGCAGCGCGCCGGCGACGATTTCGGAGGCCGAGGCCGAGCCGCCGTTCACCAGCACCACCATCGGCACCGTTTTCGCATCCGGCGGCAGCCTTCTGAGGTAGTCTTCCTTCAGGCGGCCGCGCAGGTAGTGCTCCGGGTTCGCGTTGAGCTTCATCTTCGAGTCCTCGGTGCGGCCGTCGGTGTACACCACCAGCGAGCCCGCGGGCAGGAAGGCGGCGGACACCGCCACGGCGCCGTTGAGCAGTCCGCCGGGGTCGTTGCGAAGGTCGAGCACGATCCCCTTCATCGGCGCCTGGTTTTCCTTGAAGTGCCTCTCGATCGCGCGGGCAAGCGTCTCCCCGGTATGCTCCTGGAACTGGCTCACGCGGAAATAGGCATAGCCCGGCTCGAGCAGCCTGGATTTCACGCTCTGGATCTTGATGATGGAGCGCGTCAGCGTCACCACGATCGGCTTGGCCTCGCCCTTGCGCACGATGGTCAGCGTGATCTGGGTGTTGGGCTTGCCGCGCATGCGCTTCACGGCCTCGCTCAGCGTCATGCCCTTCACGGAAATCTCGTCGAGCTTGACGATGAGATCGCCGGGCTTGATGCCGGCGCGCGCGGCGGGCGTGTCGTCGATCGGGGCCACCACCTTGACGAAGCCGTCCTCCATGCCGACCTCGATGCCGAGGCCGCCGAATTCTCCCTGCGTGCCGACCTGCAGTTCCCTGAACGCTTCCTGGTCGAGATACGAGGAATGGGGGTCGAGGCCGGTCAGCATGCCGTTGATCGCCTCGGTGATGAGCTTCTTGTCGTCCACCGGCTCGACGTAATCGCTCTTCACGCGGCCGAACACCTCGGTGAACGCGCGCAGCTCCTCGATCGGCAGCGGGGCGGTCGCCGTTGCCTTCTGCGCCACCGCCGAGAAATTGAGGCTCACCGCGACGCCGATCAGCGCCCCGGTGACCAACAGGCCGATTTGATGCAGCTTGTTACGCATTGCGCGCTCCTGAAGAACCGTGAGTCGTGAGTGGTGAGTAGTGAATGGAGAAACCGCCCGCTCCAGCTCCAAGCGGTTGTTACCACTCACCAATCACTACTCACATTCACCGTATGTTGACCCAGTCCAGGGGATCCAGCGGCCGGCCCTGGTACCGGAGTTCGAAGTATAAACCCGAATCGGCATTGCCGCCGCTCGCGCCGACCGCGCCGATCGGCTCGCCGCCGCGGATCGGCTCGCCGACCCGCTTGTAGAGCGCCTCGTTGTTGCCGTAGAGGCTCATGTAGGCGTCGCCGTGATCGACGATCATCAGGTTGCCGAAGCCGCGCAGCCAGTCGGCGAATACCACCCGCCCGTCGCCCACCGCCCGGACCTCCTCGCCGGCCCGGGCGAGGATGAACCACCCCTTCCAGAGCGCCCCGCCGTCCGAACGTGGACTGCCGAAGCGGTTCGCAAGTTCCCCGCGGACCGGCAGGCGCATCCTGCCCTTCAGGCTCAGGAAGGGGGATTCCTCGCCGGCGCCCTGCGGAACGCGCTCGCTCCCCGGCCGCGGCGCGGGCCGCGCGCGCGCGACCAGCTTCGACAGGCTCTCGACGAGCCGGGCAAGCCGGCTCTCGTTGCGCTTCAGCGTGCCGATTTCGCGCCGCTGGCGCTGGACGTCGAGTGAAATCCGGGCGAGCATCTCGCCGCGCGCGCGCTTGTCGCGCTCGAGGCGCGCGCGCAGCGCCTGGCTTGCGGCGGTAACGGCGGCGAGCTCCGCCGCCTCCCGCGCCGTTTCCTGGGAGAGCTGGCGCACCCGCGCGAGGCCGCCGCGCGTCTCCGCGATCAGCCGCGCCCGCGCGCGGGAGAGGTAGCCGAAATAATGCAGGCGGCGCGCGATCTCATGGGGATCCTCGCGGTTGAGCAGAAGCTTCAGCGGCTCGGAACGGCCGCCGAGGTAATGCTGGTGGAGCATGCGCGCGAGCAGCGACTGCTGCGCTTTCAGCGAGGCTTCGTTCCGGAGCGACTCGGCGTGGAGTTCCGCGAGCCGCCGGTTGATCTCGCGGGACCGGGCCCCGAGCTCGCGCAGCTCGCGGTTCGCCTCCGAGATCGCGCGCTCCGATTCCCTCAGCGCGTCGGCTGCCTCGCTCTTCGATTCTTCCGCATCCGCAAGCCGCTTTTGCAGCGCCTCGATGCGGCCGCGCAGTTCGCGCAGCTCCTTTTCCTTCGGGCCGGCCCCCGCGGGCTCCGCGTCCGGGCCCGCCAGCAGCAGGAGGAGAAGGAGGGCGGCGGCCGCGAGGCGTTTGTCGGACACAAGCCGGACAAACTCCTTATGCAAAACCACCCGCACGAAAATGGAAGTAAAAGGCAGTGAATACCTCATTGGCAGCCTACTCGCGCGCCCATCGGTGACCCATGGGGGTCGTTATCCTGGGTTTCATTCGAAATCCGCGAGCGGTATTGCCGTAAGCAGCCTGCCGGATAACCAAATCTGACAGGCTGCTTACGTGAAGGTGATGAGGGGCTTTCCGGTCATCTGCGGCGGCTGCGGCAGGCCCATCATGGCGAGCAGGGTGGGCGCCACGTCCTGCAGCGCGCCGCCGCTCGCGATCCTCGCCGTGCGCCCGATGTAGAGCAGCGGCACGAGATTGAGCGTGTGCGCCGTGTGAGGCTGCCGCGTCGCGGGGTCGAGCATGGTCTCCGCATTGCCGTGGTCGGCGGTGATCAGCACCTCGCCGCCGGTCTCCCGCATCGCGTCCACCACGTGCCCGATGCATTCGTCCAGCACCTCGATGGCACGGGTGGCCGCCGCCAGCTTGCCGGTGTGCCCGACCATGTCGCCGTTCGCGTAGTTGCAGACGATGGCGTCGTAGCGGCGGCTGCGGATCGCCCCCACCAGCTTCTCCGTCACCTCGTAGGCGCTCATCTCGGGCTTCAGGTCGTAGGTCGCGACTTTGGGCGAGGGCACCAGGATGCGGTCCTCGCCGGCGTACGGCTTCTCGACGCCCCCGTTCAGGAAGTAGGTCACGTGCGCGTATTTCTCGGTCTCGGCGATGCGCAGCTGTTTCAGCCCTTGCGAGGAAAGGTATTCGCCGAAGCCGTTTTTGACGCTCTGGGGCAGGAACGCCGCCGGGATGTGCGCGAAGTCCTCGCCGTAGCGCGTCAGCGTGCACAGATAGCCCAGCTTGGGAAAATGCGCCCGGGCGAAGCCGTTGAACGCCCCGTCGGTGAGCGCGCGGGTGAGCTGCCGGGCGCGGTCGGCGCGGAAATTCATGAAGACGACCGCGTCGCCATCGCTCATGGGGAGGTCGGCGGGCCCGATGGCGGTGGCCTTGACGAACTCGTCGGTTTCGCCGCGCGCATAGGCCGCGCGCAAGCCCTCGATCGCGCTCGCGGCGCGGTACTCGGCCCGTCCACGGGTGATGAGATCGTAAGCGGGCTGCACGCGCTCCCACCGGTTGTCGCGGTCCATCGCGTAATAGCGGCCGCAGATCGAGGCGATGCTGCCGGCCTTGAGCCCGTCGCATTGCTTCTGCAGTGCGGCGAGCGAGGCTTCGGCGCTTTTCGGAGGGGTGTCGCGGCCGTCGAGAAAAGCGTGCACCCGCAGGTCCTTCACGCCTGTGCGCGCCGCCAGCTCCAGCATCGCGTAAATCTGGGATTCGTGGCTGTGCACGCCGCCGGGAGAGACGAGCCCCAGGACGTGCAGCGCGCGGCCGGCGTCGCGCGCATGCTCCGCCGCCTTCCGCAGCACCGGGTTCCTGGAGAACTCGCCGGTCTCGATCGCATTCTCGATCCGGGTGTAGTCCTGGTACACCACGCGCCCCGCGCCGATGTTCATGTGCCCGACCTCGGAATTCCCCATCTGGTCCTTGGGCAGGCCCACCCATTTCTCGGAGGCGTCGATGATGGTGTGGGGACAGGTCTGCCACAGGAAGTTCCAGTGCGGCTTGCGCGCCTGGCAGATGGCGTTGTCCTCGCATTCCTCGCGGTGCCCGAAACCGTCGAGTATGATCAGCAGAACCGGAGTGGCTTTCATGATTTCACGGACAAGGATTTTGTCGGGCTGGGGCTCGACAAAATCCTAACGAAGGTCCGACCCGACGAATAGGACAAGGCAGGATCGCGGAGACACGAACTTGACCGGGCTTCCGTTTCCATCGCTGGGGCATGGTGCCGTCCGCGGACCATTCTAAACCATTTGCCCGCGCCAGCCTGCTGCTGGTCGGGCTGATGTTCGTGCTGCCGTTCCTGCAGCCGTTCCACTATTATCCGCTGACCTCGTTCTACAGCGAATGGCTCGCGTTCGCGCTCGGACTCGCTGCGGCGACGCTGCTCCTGCGCAAGGAGCCATGGCGCGAAGCGGCGCTGCCAGTGGTCGCGATCGTGCCGATCGGGTTGGCGGCGGTCATCGGGCTGCAAGCCGCGCTTGGGCGCGTGCCATATCCCGAGCAGGCACTGACCGTGACGCTCTACCTTTTATGGGCGGTCTTGCTGGTTCTGCTCGGCTCCGCGCTCCGGCGCATGCTGGCGCTCACGGACGTCGCATCGGTGCTCGCGTGGTTTCTGCTCGCCGGCGGTATCCTCAGCGCGCTGATCGGACTGCTCCAGCATTATCAGTTTCCGACTCCCGTTGATTTCCTCGTTGCGCGCAAGGTCGCGCAGAAAGTGTACGGCAACCTCGGGCAGCCCAATCACTTCGCTTCATACGTCACGTTGTCGCTTGCCTCGGCGGGCTATCTGTACGCATGCCGGCGCCTGCATGGCGCGCTGGCCGGGGGCTGCATGGCGCTGTTTCTGCTGGTACTGGCGCTCTCAGGGTCGCGCAGCACCTGGTTCTATCTCGGAGCGCTTGGGGTGCTCGCCCTGCTCCTGCACGTCCGCCGGCGCGATGACGGGAGCCGCCGCCTCGCGCTTGCCGGAGGATTGCTGCTGCCTGGCTTCCTCGTCGCGCTGGGCGCGACAACGCTGCCGTTCATGTTGCCGCCCGCGGAATCACCGCTGCTCCCCGCGGAGCGGCTGTTCCAGGCGGCGGACGGCATCGAGCCGCGCCTGCAACTCTGGAGGGAAGCCTGGCTCATGTTTCTCGGCGCGCCGGTCCTCGGCGCAGGCTGGGGACAGTTCACGTGGCACCACTTCGGATATCAGGCAGCGACCGGCGCCTCGGCAGCACCCGGCCTGTTCAACCACGCCCACAACATCGTGATGCAGCTGATGGCTGAAACCGGGCTGGTCGGCGCGACGATAATCGTCGGAGCGTTGGTGCTTTGGCTCGCGGACCTCAGGCGCGTCCGGTTCGGTCTCGAATGGGGGTGGCTGCTTGCGCTGCTTGCCGTCATCGGCATCCACAGCCTGCTCGAATTACCGTTGTGGTATTCGTACTTTCTCGGCATGGCGGCGTTGCTGCTGGGACTCGGCGCGGAGCGCGTGCTTGCGCTGCGGTTCTCGGGCGCGGTGCGCATGGTCGCTTCGCTTGCCGTCATCTCAGGCTGGGTGAACCTCGGCTTCATGCTGTCCGCTTACCGGGATTTCGAGCGCCTGGTATTCCTGCCTGAGCGCGCCGCGGCGCGGCCGCAAGATGATGCGGAATTTGCCAAGGCGGTCGTCAGCCTGTATCGCGAGCCGTCGCTCGTTCCGTATATCGAGCTGGCGATCGCGTTCGGCGTCACGGTGAACGAAGACCGGCTGCCGGACAAGCTTGCGCTCGTTTCCCGCGCCGAGCGTTTTGCGCCGGTGGCCGTCGTGGCGCATCGCCGTGCGCTGTTGCTGGCGCTCGCGGGCGAGCGTGAAGCGGCGCTTGCGCAACTCGAGCGCTCGCTGCGTGTCTATCCCGAGGATGCCCGCGACATCGCCGCCCAGCTTGAAGTGCTCGCGAGCCGGCATCCCGGCGAGTTCATGCCCCTGCTAGAATTGGCCCTGGCCAGAGGCGCGGAATTTCGCGCGCGCGCCGCGACCCAGTGACCAGCATCCCTCCCGTGCGGCGCGTTCACGAGACCATAAGGAGTTTGTCGGAGCCAAGTCCGGCAAAATCCTAGCGCGATGCCACCGCTGACGCGCTTCGCGGCACCCCGTTTCAGCCTCATCGCGACAGGATTGCTGTGGACGCTGCCGTTCCTGCAGCCCCACCATCGGTATCCGCTGACCTCGTTCTACAGCGAGTGGCTTGCCATCGTCCTCGGCCTCGTGGCCCTGGTTCTGCTGCTAAACCGGCAGCACGGGCGGGAGACGCAATGTCCCGTCACCGTGCTGTTCATCCTCGGCTTCGTCGCGCTGCTTGCGCTGCAGTTTGCAGCCGGCCGCATTCCGTACGCGGGAATGGCATTGGTCGCGGCGCTCTATCTCGGGTGGGCAGCGCTGCTCATGATTCTGGGCGGCGCGCTGCGCCGCGACCTGGGCTTGACCACCGTCGTGACGACGCTCGCGTGGTTCCTGCTCGCTGCCGGGTGCCTCAACGCGATCATCGCGTTGCTGCAATACTTCGATATTGCGACGCTGTTCGACCCGCTGATCGCCCGCACGGGCGGCGCCGCGGTGTACGGCAACCTGGCTCAACGGAATCATTTTGCCAGCTACTCCATGCTGGCGTTTGCCTCGATTGCGTACCTGTTCGCGCGAGGGCGGATACCCGGGGCCCTGGCCGTCGCGGCTGCGGCGCCGCTCGCTTTCACGCTCGGGCTGTCAGGTTCGCGCAGCGTGCTGCTGTATCTTGCCGTTGTGCTGGCGCTCGCAGTGCCGTTTTTCCGGGGGACGGATCCGGGTGGTCGGCGGCTCCTTGCATGCGTGGCCGTTTTCCTCGCCGGCGCCGTGGCATCGCAGTGGATCGCGACCCTGCCAGGGCTCGCGCCGACCGGTGGCGCCGTCACGACGGCGCAGCGGTACTTTTCCGATGTGGAAAGCGTCAATCAGCGCATCCACCTGGCCGCCGAGTCGTGGTGGATGCTCCTTCGGGCGCCGCTACTGGGCGTAGGGTGGGGTCAGTTCGCGCTGCACGAGTTTGAGTATCGCTCGCTGTTCGGCCTGACCGCATTGGGGTGGCCTCACCATAATGCCCACAATATCGTGCTGCACTTGCTTGCCGTAGCCGGCCTGCTCGGCGCGTCCCTGATCGTTGGCGCGGCCGCATTCTGGTTGTGGGGACTCCGGCGCGCCGCATTCGACCTCGAGCGCTGGTGGTTGCTCGTGCTGATTGCGGTGATTGGCGTCCACAGCCTGCTGGAGTATCCGCTCTGGTACGCCTATTTCCTGGGAATCGCCGCGGTCGTGCTGGGACTGGGTTCGGAGCGTAACCTGACCCTGCGCCCCGGGCGCGCGGGCGCGATCACCGTGCTGCTGCTTCTCGGGACCGGCGTTTACTTCGCCGCTTCAGCGCTCCACGGGTATCGCGAATTCGAGCGGCTGTTTGCCCGTGACGCCGCCGTGCCCGAGGGAAACGAGCGCGCAATCATCTTGTCGCGCGCCCACCGCGAGCCCATGCTCAGGCCTTATGCCGAGCTCGCCATCTCCTTTGACCTTCGCGTGGACGCCGAGCGGCTGCGCGACAAGCTCGCGCTCAACGGCCGGGTGATGCGCTTCGCGCCGATCGACGTCGTGGTCTACCGGCAGGCCATGCTGCTCGCGCTGGCGGGCGAGCCCCAGGCCGCGGCGCGCCAGCTGGAGCGTGCCGCGCGCGTCTATCCCGGCGAGCTGGCGACCACCGTCTCGACCCTGCGGGAACTGGCGGCGCGGTACCCCCGCGAGATGGAGCCTCTGCTAGAATTGGCGGCCGCGATATCCGCGGAGCGGCGCGCCGGGCGCGTCGACCATTAGCCGGCGCGGAACGTAGGAATTCACGTTGGAACAGTTTCTGGTCTTTCTGCAGAAAAGCCCGCTTAACATGCTGCTGTTCGGGCTGGCGCTGGCGTCGGGCGGCATGCTGATCTGGCCGCTCGTCTCGCGGCCGTTCCGGCGGATCCACGAGCTGGGCGCGTTCGAGGCGGTGCAGCTCATCAACCGGCGCGATGCGCTGGTGCTCGACATCCGGGACACGGGCGACTACGCTGCGGGGCACATCACCCAGGCCAGGCACATCCCCGAGGCCCAGCTTCGCGACCGCATGAAGGAGCTCGAAAAGTACCGCTCGCGACCGATCATCGTCAGCTGCCGCTCCGGCTCGAGGGCGTCCGCGGTGAGCGGCGCGCTGCGCAAGCAGGGCTTTCCCGAGGTGTTCGCGCTGCGCGGCGGCATCGCCGCGTGGCAGCAGGCGGGCATGCCGCTGGAAAAGAACTAGAGGCCCTGATTGACCAAGGTCACGATGTACAGCACGGGCGTTTGCCCGTTCTGTCAGATGGCCGAGCGACTGCTGCGTTCCAAGGGGGTGTCCGCGATCGACAGGATCCGCGTGGACCTGGAACCGGAGCGGCGCGTGGAGATGATGGAGAAAACCGGCCGCCGCACCGTTCCCCAGATCTACATCGGCGAGACGCACGTCGGCGGCTACGACGATCTCGCGGCGCTGAACCGCGCGGGCCGGCTGGACGAGTTGCTGCGGGCTGTCCAGGGCGCGCGAAACCCTGAGGCAAGCAAGCCATGAGCGAGCAACAGCCGGTCTTCACCATCGAGAAGGTCTACCTCAAGGACCTGTCGCTCGAGATCCCGAATGCGCCGAAGATCTTCACCGAGCAGGAAACGCCGAAAATCGACATCAGCCTGCACAACGAGGCGCGATCGCTCGACGACGGCGTCTACGAAGTCGTCCTCACCGCGACCGTGACCGCGAAGCTGCAGGACAGGACGGTGTTCCTGGTCGAGGTCGCGCAGGCGGGCGTTTTCCGGATTCAGAACGTCCAGCAGCAGGAACTGGACGCCCTGGTCAACGTCGTATGTCCCACGACATTGCTGCCCTACGCGCGGGAAACGGTCTCGACCGTGTTGAGCCGCGCCGGTTTCCCGCCGGTGTTGCTGCCCCACGTCGGGTTCGAAGGCCTCTACCGGCAGCGGTTGCAGGAACAGCAACAGGGCGGCGCGCCCGCTGCGCCTCAGACCACGTGAGCGGCCGCCTGGTCTCCTGCGTCATCGCCGCCGGCGTTTTCGGCCTGGCGGGCGCCGGCGCGGCGGCCGAGTTCCGATCGGTGTCCGAGAACGCGGCCGTTCTCTACGACGCACCGTCGGTCAAGGCGAAAAAACTCTACGTGGTGAGCCAGGGCTATCCGCTCGAGGTCGTGGTGGTGGTGGAGGGCTGGAGCAAGGTGCGCGACGCGAGCGGGGAGTTGACCTGGATCGAAACCCGGCATCTCACCGAGAGGCGCATGGTGCTGATCAAGGCGCCGCTTGCCCAGATCCGCGAGGCCGCCGACGACAACGCGCCGGTGGTGTTCCAGGCCCAGCAGAACGTATTGCTCGAGCTGCTGGAGGTGGCGGGCGGCTGGCTGCGGGTGCGGCACCGCGACGGCCAGGCCGGCTTCGTCCGAGCCGGGGAAGTGTGGGGCGCCTAGCAGCCTGTCGGACTTGAAGCTCCGACAGGCTGCTAAATGCAAAACCGCCCGCTGACTTACGACAGATTGGAGTGAAAAGCGTGTTTTTGCCACCGGGAAGTGCAGGAACAGCGGCGAATTCAAGTATTTCGAATCCAAAGCCGTCGTTTTCCTGCGGGCGGTTTTGCGTAAGGAGTGTGTCGGGGCAAAGCCCGACACACTCCTAGCGCCGGTGACTGGTGACTCGTGACTCGTGACTCGGGGCCCGAGGCTAGATGAAGATCGCGGTACTCGGCGCGGGCGCTTGGGGCACGTCGATCAGCATCAACCTGTGCGCGCGCCATCAGGTGCGGCTCTGGGCACGCGACGCGGCGCTGATCGAGGGGTTGCGCGCGCATCGGGCCAACGAGCGGTATCTCCCCGGCTTCAAGCTCCCGGACGCGCTTGCGCTCGACGAGGACCTCGGGACGGCGCTCGGGGGCGCTGAGCTGGTGCTCATCGCCGTCGTCACCAATGGCCTGCGCGACGTGCTGCAGCGCATCCGCGCGGCGGGGCCCGGCGCGCCTCTCGTCTGGTTGTGCAAGGGTTTCGAGAGCGGGCAGGCCAAGCTGCCGCACCAGATCTGCCTGGAGGAACTGGCTTCCGGCCCGCCGCGCGCGGTCCTGTCCGGGCCGAGCTTTGCGGAGGAGGTGGCGCGCGGGCTTCCCGCCGCGCTTGCCCTGGCTTCGACTGATCCCGCGTTCGCGCGCGACGCGGCACGCGCCCTGCACGGCGCCGCGCTGCGAATCTATCCGAGCGAGGACGTCGTCGGCGTGGAGGCGGCGGGCGCGGTGAAAAACGTCATGGCGATCGCGGCTGGCGTGAGCGACGGGCTGGAGCTGGGACTCTCCGCGCGCGCCGCGCTGATCACGCGCGGGCTCGCCGAGATGACGCGGCTCGGCGTGGCGCTCGGCGGGCGGGCGGAAACGTTCATGGGGCTCGCCGGCGCCGGCGATCTGATCCTCACCTGCACCGGCGATCTTTCCCGCAACCGCAGGGTGGGCCTCGCGCTTGGCCGTGGCCTGCCGCTCGCCGACGTGCTGGCCCGCCTCGGGCATACGGCGGAAGGCGTGCTGACCGCGCGCGCGGTGGCGGGTCTCGCCGGGAGGCTCGGGGTCGAGATGCCGATCACGCGGGCGGTGTGCCGCGTCCTGGACGACGTCCGCCAGGCACGCGCAGCGGTGCAGGAATTGCTCGCCCGCGAGCAAACGACCGAGTACTGAGTACCGAGTGCTGAGTTCTGAGTGCCAGGTTGCTTGGTTCCCGTATGTAACTCAGCACTCAGCACTTAGCACTGGGCACTCGGCACTGTTTTTGCGGCGGTCAGCGGCCGCCGCGAAAACCGAGCTGGCGCCAGGCTTCGTAGATCACGATGGCGACCGCGTTCGACAGATTGAGGCTGCGGCCGGCATTCCGCATCGGCAGGCGGATGCGCTGCCCGGGCGAGAATTCCGCCAGCACTTCGGCGGGCAGGCCGCGCGTCTCCGGGCCGAACACGAACACATCGTGCTCGCGGTAGCGCGGCGCGTCGTAGCGCCGCGCGCCGCGCGTCGTGACGGCAAACAGGCGCCGGCCTTCGAGCGCGGACCGGCACGCGCGCCAATCTTCGTGCTGCACGATTTCCGCAAAGTCGCGATAGTCCAGGCCTGCGCGCCGCAATAGCTTGTCGCGCAACGAGAAACCGAGCGGATGCACCAGGTGCATGCGACAACCGGCGTTCGCGCACAGGCGTATCGCGTTGCCGGTGTTGGGCGGAATCTCCGGCTCGAACAGCACGATTTCAAGCATACGCAGGTTGCCGCGGGCGCCAAAACAAGATATCGTTATAGATCAAAGGCATGTAGCACAAAAATGAATCAGCCTCAAGCGCGGACGAAAGCCTGAATGGGCCGGCCTGAAAAAGTCCGCCTCGGCGAGATACTCATCCAGCAGAAACTGCTGACCGAGGAGCAGCTCAGGAGCGCTCTCGAGGAGCAGAAGAAGTCGGGCCGCCGCCTGGGCCGCGTGGTCATCGACAAGGGCTACGTCCCCGAGGAACAGATCTCCCGGGCGCTCGCCCGCCAGCTCAACATCCCGTTCATCAGCCTCAAGCAATACAACACCAGGCGCGAGGTCGCCCTCAAGTTGCCGGAAACGCAGGCGCGCCGCTTCCGCGCGCTGGTGCTGGAGGATACCGGCCGGACCTGCCGGGTCGGCATGGCCGATCCGACCGATCTCCTGGCTTACGACGAGGTCGCGCGCGCCCTCAAGCGCGACATCGAGCTTGCGGTAGTCACGGAATCCGAGCTGCTGAGCACCATCGACCGCATCTACCGCCGCACCGAGCAGATCAGCGGGCTTGCCCAGGAGCTCGAAGCGGAGGTGGGAGAAGCCGCCGTGGTCGACTTTGGCGCACTGGCGCTGACGCCGGGCCTCGAGGAAGCCCCGGTGGTGAAACTGCTGCAGACGGTGTTCGAGGACGCGATACAGGCGCGCGCTTCCGACATCCACGTCGAGCCGCAGGAGAAGCGTCTCCACATCCGATTCCGCATCGACGGCGTGCTGCACCTGCAGACCGAGGCGGACGCCAAGATCGCCTCCGCCGTGGTGCTGCGGTTGAAGCTGATGTCGGGGCTCGACATTTCCGAGAAGCGGCTGCCGCAGGACGGGCGCTTCAACATCAAGGTGCGGAATACCCAAGTCGACGTGCGGATCTCGACCATGCCGGTCCAGTACGGCGAATCGGTGGTCATGCGGCTGCTTCACCAGGCGAGCGGAATGCTGGGACTCGACCGGATCGGGATGCCGGCCGGCATGCTCGCGAGACTGCGCGAGGTCATCCACCGTCCCAGCGGCATGGTGCTGGTGACCGGGCCCACCGGCAGCGGCAAGACGACAACGCTCTATGCGGCGCTCGGCGAGCTGAACACCTATGAGCGCAAGATCATCACCGTGGAAGACCCGGTGGAATACCGCCTGCCCGGAATCAACCAGGTGCAGGTCAACGAGAAGATCGAGCTCACCTTTGCCCGCGTGCTGCGCTCCGCCTTGCGCCAGGATCCCGACGTGATCCTGGTAGGCGAGATGCGCGACCCGGAGACGGTCGAGACCGGCTTGCGCGCGGCGATGACCGGCCACATGGTGTTCTCCACGCTGCACACGAACGACGCGGTTTCCACGCCGGTGCGGCTGCTCGACATGGGCGCGCCGCGCTATATGGTAGCGCTGTCCCTGCATATGGTGATCGCGCAGCGGCTGCTGCGCGTCATCTGCGAGAGTTGCGCCACCGAACACTCGCTCTTGCCCAATGAGCGCGAATGGCTGCGCCTGGAGCTGGGAGACGGGGTGGACGGGCACCGCTACAAGCGCGGCAAAGGGTGCACGCACTGCAATGCCACCGGCTACATGGGCCGCACCGGCATCTACGAGGTGCTGGAGATGACCGCCCCCGTGGTCGAGGCGGCGAACCAGGCGGATGTCCGGGAGTTCATGCGCGTTGCGCGCGGGCAAATCGGCGAAAACACGCTGCGGCGCCACGCCGCACAGCTGGTCGCGGCCGGCACGACGTCGGTTGAGGAGGCGATGCGCATCTGCAATCAGTTTGAAGATTAGTTTCGAGTTGCGAGTTTCCAGTTTCGAGTCGCCAGAATGGCCACAATCAAGCAGGTAGAAGAAATTCAGGCTTGGCAGAAGGCCAGGGTACTCTGTAAGCGTGTTTACTCGGTAACGAACGATGGTCGGTTTGCGAAAGATTTTGGGTTGCGCGACCAGATCCGGCGGGCAGCCGTTCGATTTTGTCCAATATTGCAGAGGGCTTCGAGAGAGGAGGCAGCAGAGAGTTTGTCCAATTTCTGGCGATTGCCAAGGGGTCCGCGGGCGAAGTTCGAGCCCAGCTCTACGTCGCGCTCGATCAGGTTTACGTGGGCCAACAAGAGTTCGATGAGTTGATCCGGGAAGTCGACGAAATCTCAAAGATGATCAATGGCCTAATTTCGTATCTCCGCGGCTCCGCCATAAAAGGTTCGCGGTTCAAGTGACGGCGATGATTTTCCAACTCGAAACTCGAAACTCGAAACTGGAAACTTGAGGCGTGCCGCACTTCGCCTACAAGGGCCGCGACAAGGGAGGACAACTCGTAGAAGGGGTGCTCGAAGGCCCCGACAGCGGTGCCGTGGCCGGGCAGCTGTCCGCGGGCGGAATCACCCCTGTCGAGATCAGGCCCACGCAGCCGCCGCCACGCGCAGGGCCCGGTCTGATCGAGCGGTTCAGCGAGGAGAAGATCGGGCATATCGAAGTCCTGCTCTTCTGCCGCCACATGTACACGCTGCTCAAGGCGGGCGTCCCCATCATGGGTGCATTGAAGGGGCTGCAGGAGTCCGCCGAGAACAAGGGGTTCGCGCGGGTGGTGCAGGATCTCCGCGAGAACCTCGACAGCGGGCACGAGCTGTCCGTCTGTCTCACGCGCCACCCCAAGGTGTTCGATCCGTTCTACGTGGCTATGGTGCGCGTGGGCGAGCTCACCGGCACGCTGGAAGAGGTGTTCCTGCGCCTGTTCAGCCACATGGAATTCGAGAAGTTCATGCGCGACCAGGTCAAGTCGGCGGTGCGCTATCCGTCGTTCGTGGTCGCCACGATGGCGATCGCGATCGTGATCATCAACATCTTCGTGATACCGGCCTTCGCCAAGGTCTATCAGGGTTTCAAGACCGAGTTGCCGGCGATGACCCAGGCGCTGATCGCGTTCTCCAATTTCATGGTGGCCTGGTGGCCGCTGATGCTGGTGGCGCTGGCGGCGCTCGTGTTCGGATTCCGCCTCTACCTCGGCACGACGCGCGGGCGGCTGGCGTGGGACGAGCTCAAGATGAAATTCCCGGTGGCGGGCCCGATCGTGCTCAAGGCCACGCTCGCCCGCTTCGCGCGCAGCTTCGCGCTCGCGATCCGCAGCGGCGTGCCGGCGGTGCAGGCGCTGACCATCGTCGCGAACACCGTGGACAACGTGCACGTGGCGCGCAAGATCGAGGCGATGCGCGAAGGCGTGGAGCGCGGCGAGTCGGTGCTGCGCACCGCGGTGGCGACCGGCATCTTCACGCCGATCGTGCTGCAGATGGTGGCGGTGGGAGAGGAGACCGGCGCGCTCGACGAGCTGATGACCGAGATCGCCGACATGTACCAGCGCGAGGTCGAGTACGACCTCAAGTCGCTCGCCTCGCAGATCGAGCCGATCCTGGTGGTGGGCCTCGGCGTGATGGTGCTGATCCTCGCGCTCGGCGTGTTCCTGCCGATCTGGGACCTCGGCACCGCGGCGCTGGGCAAGAAATAAGACGGTTGCGAGTTGCGAGTTGAAGCAAAGAGCAAGGCCGATCTCGCCGTTTGACTGGAAACTGGAAACTGGAAACTGGAAACTCGAAACTCGAAACTAGTGAGCGCGGGTTCACGCTGCTGGAACTCGCGCTGGCGATCGCATTGATCGGCGTGCTGGCGACGGTGCTGCTCCAGCGCCTCGGCTACTACCAGGAACTGGCGGAGAAGGCGGCGATGGACGCCACCGTGAGGCTGATCAAGACCGGGCTCCAGATCCGTCTGGCCGAACTGATCATCACGAACCGGCAGGCGGAAGCGCCGGCGCTCGAGCGGGAAGACCCGGTCCAGTGGCTGGAAAGAAAGCCGCCCAATTACGGCGGCATCTACCACGATTACGCGCAGTCCGGCACCTGGTACTACGACGAGCGGGAACGGCAACTCGTGTATGTCGTGAATTCCGGCGGCCGTCTGGAGTTCGGCGCCAAAACGGACCTGAAGGAAATCCGCTTTCAGGCGCGCCTGCTCAAAGACCGGCTGCAGCTGGCCGGTGGCCCCGTGGAAAGCGTGACCGGAATCACGTTTTCGGCGGTGACCCCCTATCGCTGGCCATAGGCCGGCCGCAGGCGTATACTGGCACGGGTTTTGCTGCTGTTTCAAAGGGATGCATACGATATTTCGTGAGAATTTTCACGATATGCGGGGATCGTCGAGTGCAAGGGGCTTCACACTCATCGAGTTGATCGTGGTGATCATCATCCTCAGCATACTGGCGGCGACCGCGCTGCCGCGCTTCGCCAACCTGCAGACGCAGGCGCGCATCGCGAAGTTGAACGGCGCGCTTGGCGCGATGAAGGGCGCCTCGGCGCTCGCGCACGCGGCCTGCCTCGCTTCGCAACCGCAGTGCACCGGCACGCAGCCGATGGAAGGCGTGAACGTCACGATGATCAATACCTATGCCACGGCCAATGCCGCGGGCATCGTTACGGCGGCCGGCCTGAGCGTTGGACCGACGTCACCGGATGGATGGGACGTGCAGGGAGGAGGGCCGGCGGCGGGGGACGTGCTGCGCCTGGTCGTGCTGGGCAACGACCCTGTCAACTGCAGTTTCACCTACACGGCGCCGGGGCTGGGCCAGGCGCCGGTGTTCAGCATCCTGGTGACCGCCGGTTGCTGAGGAGACCCGATTGATCTGCATCAGGCGGCCGGTTATCGAATTTGATTAACATTTGCTGTTGGCGTGAAAGGAGGCAACACATGATGGCGCAACAAAAGGGCTTTACGCTGGTGGAGCTGATCGTGGTGATCGTGATCCTCGGCATCCTGGCGGCGACTGCGCTGCCGCGGTTCATCAATGTCACTGGTGATGCACGGTTTGCTTCGGTGCAGGGCATGGCCGGGGCATTGCGCTCGGCAGTCTCTGTGGTCCAGTCGAAGTGGATGGTTGCAGGATCAACCGCGGACAGCACCGTTGACATGGCCGACGGTCAAACGGTCACCGTGGGCACCGGCGCTGATGCGGATGGAGGCGTTCCGATTGCGGCTAGCGGCGACGCAACCGGAATCACTCGGGCATTGCGGTGTGAATCCGATACGGCGTGTCAAGGATTTACTGTCAGCTACCCGGTCGCCGCGACGGCGAGGTTCATCCCGAGCGGCGGCACCGCGACTTGCATGGTCGAGTACGATTCAACTACCGGAGCCGTGACGGTGACAGCAAGCGCCGCGAACTGCAACTGACGCTCATAACATTGGCCGAGCCATCCGGCCCAATCGTTTGGCGCAAGGGGGGTGCGTGTAAGCGCACCCCCTTTGCCTTTCCGGCGCCGAATCACTCAATGACTCGCTACGCTGCATTGATGAAATCGCACAAACCGCCTACCGGTTTTACCATTACTGAACTGGTCGTCACCATCCTTATCGCAGGCCTGTTGGCTGCGGTCGCCATCCCGCGTTTCGTCGGTAAGGACGCGTTTGAATCGCGCGGCTTCCATGATGAATCGCTGGGCGTGGTGCGCTTCGCGCAGAAGACGGCCATTGCGTGGCGGCGGCAGATCTTTGTATGCGTGACAACGATCCGGGTCGCAGCGGCGGCCGCGTCAGGCTGCGCTATACCGATTACCCATCCCGCGACACGGGGTCCCCTGGCAGCAAATGCACCCGGCGGCGTAACGCTGCCTGTTCCGGTCGAATTCCGATTCGACGGCGCTGGGCGCCCGCTCGACGGTATAAGCGGGAATCCAAGCGGGCAGATCACCATCCCCATCTCGAGCACGATTGCAGACGATCCAGCCCGACAGATCGTGGTCGAGGCGGAAACGGGATATGTCCATCCATAACTTCGGTCACGAGTCACGAGTCACGAGTCACGAGTCCCCAATAGCGAGTCGCGCGACGCAGCTGTCCATTCGGGCATTAACGAACCATTTGCCTACGGACTTCGACCGGGGACCCGGGACCCGGGACCCGGGAGTGCGACAGCTTGGTCTGTCGCTGGTCGAGCAGATCGTTTTCATTGTCGTGGTCGGTGTCGCGGTGGCGGGGGTCCTTGCTGTCGTGAACGTCGCCACGCACGGCAGCGCGGATCCCATGATCCAGAAGCAGGCGGTGGCGATCGCAGAGGCACTGATAGAAGAAGTTCAGTTGCAGCCATTTACGTACTGCGATCCCGATGATGCCAATGCTGCGACGGCGTTGAGCGCAGCGGACTGTACCGGAGGCGTCGGCGGCGCGAATGACGAGAACAAGCTGCCGCTGGGATCCGAGGCCGGTGAGACCCGGACCAGCGCGGCAACCCCGTTCGACAACGTCAGCGACTACAACAACTTCGGCATGGGGCCGGGATTCACTGACATTAACGGCAATGCGATCTCCGGGCTCGACGCCTACTCGGCTACGGTGAGCATCACGAATCAGGCGCTCGGGACGATTCCATCGAGCGACGCGCTCCTGATCACCGTGTCGGTGACGGGCCCGGCGAACACGAGCGTCACGCTTCACGGCTACCGTGTGCGCTATGCGCCGAATGCGCTGCCATAAACGGAATTCAGTAATGCGACGGGAATCGAGTCACGAGTCACGAGTCACGAGTCACCGCGCTCCTCGAGCGCGCGGGGTGACGCTGGTCGAGATGATCGTGGTGATCGCGATCACCGGCATCGTCGCGGCGGCAATCGCCATATTCGTCCGTAGTCCCGTAGAGGGTTACGTGGACGCCGCGCGGCGCGCGGAGCTGACCGACATCGCCGACACGGCGCTGCGCCGCATTACCCGCGACCTGCGTACCGCGCTGCCGAACAGCATCCGCACCACCACTTCCGGCAACGTTCGCTACATCGAGTATCTCCAGACCAAGGGCGGTGGACGCTATCGCGCGGACAAGGATTCGGGCGGGGCAGGATTCCCTCTCGACGTCACGGCGGCGATCTCCGATTTCGACGTCATCGGCACGATGCCGGCGCTCGCGAGCGGCGATTCGATCGTCATATACAACCTCACCGCCGACTCCGCCGTGCCCACCGGCAATGCCTATGCCGGCGACAATCGCGAGGCGTACTCCAGCAATACCGCGACGACCATCACGCTCGGCGCGGCCAAGCAATTTCCGTTCGCTTCGCCGGGCAAGCGTTTCCAGGTCGTGCAGTATCCCGTGACGTATTCATGCGATCCCCTTCCGCTGGGAACGGGACAGTTGCGCCGCTATTGGGGCTATTCAATTGCAGCCGTCCAGCCCACGCCGCCCGCCGGGGGCAGCAACGCGCTGCTCGCGACCAACGTGTCCGATTGCAGCTTCTCCTACGACCCGGCCACCGGCGCGTCCGGGCGAACGGGCGTGGTGGCGCTGATCCTGCAGATCGAGCAAAGCGGCGAGAAGGTGCGGCTTTTCCAGCAGGTGCACGTCAGCAATGTTCCCTGACACGAGCCACGAGCCACGAGCCACGAGCCACGAGCCGCCACGCGCGCGCCGGCGCGCGGCAGGCGGCTTCAGCATCGTCACCGCCATCTTCCTCATCGTGGTGCTGGCCGCGCTGGGCGCGTTCATCGTCTCGGTGAGCGGGCTTCAGCAGTCGAGCAGCCAGCTCGATGTCCAGGGCGTACGCGCCTACCAGGCGGCGCGGGCGGGAATCGAATGGGCGGCGTATCAAGTGCTCGATCCCAACAACAACCAGCCCGGTATTGGGGGAACGGACAATCTTCCGGCGTGTCCAGCGCCGACGACCACTCTTCCCAGCCTGGCCGGTTCGCTGTCGGTATTCACCGTAACGGTAACCTGCAGCGACAACGTAGGCGCCGGCGTCACGGAAGGAAACCGCAAGATCGCGACCTACGAAGTCGTGTCCACCGCCTGCAACCAATCACCATGCCCCAATCCCTCGCCCGGGACGGGTTATGTGGAACGCCGGTTGACCGCCGTTTTGAGCAAGTGCAAGGATCCGACCGCGGCGGCCCCGCGGTTCGCGTGCGGAGGATGAACTGAGCATGCTCCGCAGTCGTGACCTCGCTGTTGTCGCAATCGCGATGGGGATGTTCGGTTACACCGCGAGCGCGCTTGCGCTGACCTGCCAATCGAACGCCAACGGAAACTGGAACGCCGCAGGCACGTGGACGACCTGCGGAGGAGGCATTCCCGGCGCCGGGGACGATGTCCAGATACGCAACGCGAACACGGTCACCATCCCTGCGGGCTACGCTGCGGCGGCCAATTCGGTCACCTTCACGGTTTCGAACGGAACCGCGAACCTTACCCATGCCGCGGCAACCAGCACGATCACCGTGGGGGCCGGCGGCGCCACGATCAATTCGCCCGGCAACAACAACAGCAAGAACTGGAACATCAACGCTGGCAGCGCCACCGTCAATGGCGCCCTCAGCATGAACGGGGGAGGCAACAACAGCCGATTTGCCAGCATTGTGATCACCACAGGTTCTCTGGATGTCAATGGCGGCGTGACGATGACTGCTGCCAATGCCGTGCGGACGGTAATTGACATGAGCGGCGGCGCCGGAAATCTTTTCATTGCCGGAAGTTTCAGCCTCGCCTCGGGAAACGGCACGCTCACTCCCGGAACCACCAGTACTGTCACCTACGATTCCGCGACAACACCGGTGACGGTCGCCACCGGCAGCAGCATCGCCTACAACCATCTCGTGATCGCCAAGGGCGCGGGCAACGTCGCAGACGCGGCGACGACGGGCACTCTGACCGTGGGGGGCAACCTGACGGTCACCTCCGGAACGTTCAACATCCCGGGCATCACGGCGACCATTACCGGGACTACCAGCGTAACGGGTACTTTGGGATTCATCACGGCGGCTACCGGGACGAAGACCTTCAGCGGCGCCGTGACGGTGAACGCCGGCGGAACCTGGAGCAATGCCGTGAACGCCAACGTGACCCTCGGTAACGGTCTCACTAACGATGGCACATTTGGCGCTGGCGACGGCGCCTACACCCTGACCGGCAGTCTGACCAATGGCGACACGTTCAATGCCGGCACCGGCAACTTCAGCCTGACCGGCAATTTCACCAACAACGGCACGTTCAATTCCTCGACCGGGACCTTCACCTTCAACGGCGGCGCGGCGCAAAGCGTCAGTGGAAGCAGCGGCGCCACGGGCTTCGCCAACCTTGCGCTGAACAACGCCAACGGGCTGTCGCTGGCCGGCACGCACGATGTGACCGTGTCAACGCTGCTCACCCTGACTTCGGGGCGCATCACGACCAATGCCAACGTTATTGCCATCTCGAACGGCTCGAATGTCACCGGCGCCGGGGCGAACAACTTCATCAACGGCAATCTGCGCAAGACAGTGGGCGCGGGCGGCTGCACGACCTGCAATTTCGAGATCGGTTCCGAAACCGGAGGGGTCCGCTATACGCCCGTGACCAGCGTCGCATTCACGGGGATCACGACCGGCGGCAGCGTGACCGCCGGCACGGTGGCGGCGGAGCATCCCAACATCTCGACTTCCGGCCTCGACGACACGCTCGACGTGAATCGCTACTGGACCCTGGCCAATTCGGGCGTCGTGTTCACGGATTACGGCGCGACGTTCAACTGGGTCGCGGCGGACCTCGACGCCGGCGCGGACACGACGATCTTTGAAATGACGCGCTTTGATCCGCCGGCCCCGGCGGCCGGCGCGTGGAGCAGCACCGTGACCGGGACCCGCACCGCGACCAGCATTCAAATCACCGGGGTCACCGGCTTCGGGGATTTCGCCGTCGGGCAGCCGCTGGCGGCGGCGGCCGGAATCGGGCGGTTCAACGCCTACGACACCACGACCGCGGCAGGCGCGGTCACCGGATTCATCACGACGAAGGTCGCCGGCGCCGCGTTCAACGTGGACATTATCGCCATCAGGAACAACCGCAAGGACATCGACACGGCCTTTACCGGAACGGTGCGGGTCGAGCTGCTCGACGCGAGCGACAACAGCGGGGCGGCCGACGCGGCCACCGGCTGCCGCGCGAGCTGGGCGGTGATCCAGACGATTGCGCCGGACCCGGCATTCGTCGGCGGCGACAACGGCCGCAAGACCATTGCCGTCACCGAGAACAACGCCTGGCGCGAAGCCCGGTTCCGAATCAGCGATTTCCCCGCCGGCAAGCTCGTCGGCTGCTCGACCGACGCCTTTGCGATTCGTCCCGATACCCTGGCCAGTTTCAGTGTGAGCGACACCGACTGGCAGACGGCCGGCACGATGCGTACTCTGAACGACCCGACATTCGGGACCACTACTCATAAGGCGGGCCGGCCGTTCAGCGTCCGCGCGACCGCCGTCAATGGCGCTGGCACACCGGCGACCACCACCAACTACGCCGGGGCGCCAACCGCCAGCGTCACCGCGTGCGCGGGCGCGGCATGCACGGCGACCTTCGGCACGCTTACGCTCGCCACCACCTTCGTGGCGGGCCAACTGGCGTCCGATATCGCTACCTACGGCGAAGTGGGCTCCTTCAACCTGCAGCTGGTGGATTCCGCGTTTGCGATCATCGATGCCGCCGATGGCACGCCGGCGGACTGCACGGCGACGGGTCGCCACGTATGCAGCGGAACGATAGCCGTGGGGCGATTCGTTCCCGACCATTTTGCGGTTGCGCTCAACACGCCGCAGTTCGGCACCGCCTGTGGCGGCGGTTTCACCTATATCGGTCAGTCGTTCAGCTACACCACCGCCCCGCAGATTACCGTCGCGGCCCAGGATTTCAGCAACAACCCGACCACGCTTTATACCGGCGGCTGGTGGAGGATAACGAACACGAGCGTGGCGCCGGCGACGCAAGCCGGGCGCTACTCCGCGGCCGCGGGAACGCTGGACGTGACCGGGCTGCCGGCGACTGCCGCCGATCCGGTGATCGTGGACGCGGGCAGCGGCTCGGGCACGCTCACGTTCGGCTCCGGCACGGGCCTCCTGTTCGGCCGCACGACGCCGGTTGCTCCATTCGATGCGGATATCAGCGTCGCGGTCAACGTGATTGACGCCGACGGAGTCGCTTACGCCAGCAACCCGGCCGGTTTCGGCGCGGCCACCGCGGGCAACGGCATCAGCTTCAGCGCCGGCAAGCCGATGCGCTTCGGCCGGCTCGTCATACGGAACGCAAACGGATCGCAACTCCTGCCGCTTCCCGTTCTGCTGGAAACCCAGTACTCGAACGGCACGGCGTTCGTTACCAATGCCAGCGACAATTGCACCGCGATCGCGGCGTCGGCGGCAGCGTCCAACGTTGCCATGAGCGGATTTACAGGCAACCTCACCGATACCCCCACCTGTGAAACGGCCCTGAGCGGCGGGGGCACGTTCAGCTCAGGGCGCAAGACATTCCTGTTAGCGGCTCCCGGCAGCGGCAATAACGGCAGCGTCAATCTGACAGTCAATCTGGGCTCCGCCGCTGCGCTCGGGACGACCTGCCGCAGCACCGGTGATGCATCCGTGGCGGATTCCGGAGCCAACCTATTGTTTCTGAGAGGCAATTGGACCGGTGGTGCCTACGATCAGAACCCCGGGGCGCGAGCGACCTTCGGGGTTTATACCGGCGCGGAGGAAGTCATCTTTATCCGCGAAACCTTCTGAAGCCTGGCAATTTCCGGCATCGTCAATTCTCCGCAACTCGTTGAACACTAGTGGAATCTCTGCGCTGGCGGGGGTGCTGATTTGGAGATGGCATTGGGTTTCCCCAAGTGAGTTAGCTGGTTACGCAACAGCGCTTGCAGGACCGTTCAAAAAAACGCTCCAACGCCTTGACATTATTGAATTTTATGGTAGTTTCCTTTAATTGGTCAAACCAGGAGCTTGACGAACCTGCGTCCGACAAGCTCCTTAGGCAAAACCGCCCCGGAAAAAACATGCGAAAGTGCCGTCAAGCAACCCGCGGAAACGCCCTCCCTGCGTGTTGCCCTAGCGGCCTGTCGGACTTGGTATACCGACAGGCTGCTAACGGAGTTTGTCGGCCCAAGTCCGACAAACTCCTGGGTGAAATGACCGTGGAATTAAACGTTATTCAAAAAAAGTGGGGCGGTTTTGCTTTTAGCGGCCTGTCGGACCACCAAAGTCCGACAGGCCGCTAGGCCCTGGAAAATGCGGCTATTCGGTTCCAACGGGCGGAAACCGGACTGGATATGCATCAACGTGCTGCCGGAACGGGTGGACGTGTGTCATGTCCGCGCGGCCGGCAAGGCGCGCCCCGAAATCTTGCTGTGCGATTCCTATCGCAAGGAGGGCGGCGATGCGGCGACGCTCGGCCGCCTGCGGCGCGAGCTGCGCCTCGACCGCTACCACTGCACCACGTTGCTGAAGGGCGGCGACTACCAGATCGTGCAGGTGGAGGCGCCGGACGTGCCGGAGCCGGAGGTCAAGAGCGCGGTGCGCTGGCGCATCAAGGACATGATCGATTATCCAGTGGAAACGGCCACGGTGGACGCGGTATTCGTCCCGGCGGAGGCCGGGGCGGCGGGCCACGCGCGGCAGATGCTCGCGGTCGCGGCGAAAAACGACCTGATTGCCGCCAGCATCAAGCCGTTCAACGACGCCGATATCCCGCTCGAAGTGATCGACATCCCGGAGTTCGCTCAACGTAACCTCGCCCACCGCCTCGAGCTGGCGGGGCGCGGGCTGGCGCTGCTTGCTCTCGACGAGCGCGGCGGGCTGCTGACTTTCACCTGCGACGGCGAGCTCTACCAGCATCGCCGCATCGAGGTCTCCCTCACGAGTTTCGCCGCCGCCGGTCCCGAGGAGCGCAAGGCTCTCTACGACCGCCTGGTACTGGAATTGCAGCGTTCGCTCGACCACTTCGACCGCCAGTTCCGCCATATCACGGTCGCGAGGGTGATGGTGACGCCGGTGCCCGGTGCGGACGATCTCCGGGAGCATCTCGCCGCCGGCCTCGACGTGCCGGTGGCGCTGGTCCACCTGTCGGAAATCATGGATTTTCCGCACATTCCGGAGCTGCACGAGGAGGCGCGCCAGGCGCAGTGCCTGCAGTTGATCGGCGCGGCGCTGCGGGAGGAGGCAGCGGCATGATCGCCCGGACCCGGGATACGGGATTCGAGATTCGGGTTGCGGGTCGTCCGTTATGCCGGCGCCGACGCGAAGATGTCTGTCCGACCGCCGGAGTTTCGGAGGCGCCGGCATGAGCCAGAACATCAACCTGTTCAACCCCGCGTTCCGCAGGAAGCGGCAGGTGCTGACGCTGATGACGGTCGTGCAGTGCGTGGGAATCACGCTCGCCGCGCTGGCCGGTTACCAGTACTTCCTGCAGCAGCAGGTCAATGGCCTGACCGTGGAACTGCAGGCTGCGGACGGCCTGCTCCGGTCGCAGCGCGGCTTCCTGGAAAAGGCCAGGGCCAAGGCCGCGGCGCCCAAGGCCGACACCCAGCTCGACGCCGACATCGCGCGCCTCGAGGCCGAGCTGAAGAACGCGCGCGAGGCGATGGTCGTGCTGAAGGGCGGCGCGTTCGGCAACCAGCAGGGTTTCGCCGAGTACCTGCGCGCCTTTTCGCGGCAATCGCTGAACGGGCTTTGGCTTACCGGGTTCACCATCGCCGGCAGCGGCGAGCTGGAGATCCGCGGCCGGGTGTTGAGCCCCGACCTCGTGCCGAGCTACATCCAGCGCCTCAACCGGGAGCAGGTGCTCGCGGGCCGCAGCTTCGCGAGGCTGGAGATGAGCCGGCCGAAAGCCGCGCCCGCGCCGGACAAGGATGCGAAAAAAGCAGCCCCGCGCGTGCCGCGCTACCTGGAGTTCAGCCTGGCCACGACCGACGCGGCGAGAACGGGGAAGACGCCGTGAAGGAACGGTGGCAGAAGCTCGCTGCCCGGTTCGACGCGCTGATGGTGCGCGAGCGCGTGCTGGTCCTGGTCGCGGCCATCGTCGGCATCGCCCTGGTATTCGACACGCTGGCGATCCGGCCGCTCGAAATGCGCAAGAAGCGCCTCGAGCAGCAGGTCGCGGAATCGCGCCAGCACATCAAGACCGCCGACGCCGTGATGAGGGCGCAGGCCACCGTGGCCGATCCCGACGCCGTGAAGCGCTCGTACCGCGACGCGCTGCGCAAGCAGCTCGCCGGGATCGACCAGGACATGCAGGGGCTGCAGCGCGGCCTGGTGCCGCCCGAGCGCATGGCGAAGCTGATGGAGGAAATGCTCTCGCACAGCCGCGGCCTGCAACTCGTCTCGCTGCGCACCCTGCCGGCGCAACGAATCGAGACTCCGGCCGCCGCGCCGGCGGCGAAGGCGGGCGACAAGGGCGCGCGGCCGGCGCCCAGGCCACCCGAGCGCACGATTTACCAGCACAGCTTCGAAATCGCGCTGCAGGGCACGTACGCCGATTTGCACGATTACCTCGCCCGGCTCGAGAAGCTGCCGTGGCAAATGTTCTGGGCCCGCATCAGCGTGAATACCGAGCAGTACCCGAAATTGCAGGTCGCGCTCACCGTGCAGACCCTGAGCCTGAGCAAGGCGTGGCTGATCGTATGAGCCAGTCACGAGTCACGAGTCACGAGTCACGCGCCGCCGCACTGGCGCTCATGCTCTTTTGCGCGAGTGCCGCGGCGCAAGTGACGACCGATCCCACCCGCCCGCCCGAGGGCATGGGCGCGACCGGCATGGAGGCGGCGGGAGACGCCGGTGGCGGCATGCTGCTGCAGTCCGTGATGATTTCGCCGACGCACAAGGCCGCGATCATCAACGGCGTGATGGTGCGGCTCGGGGACAAGTTCGGCGGCGCCGTGCTGGTCAAGGTGGCGGAGAGCGAGGTGGTGCTCAAGAGCGACGGCACGAGCCAGGTGCTCAAGCTGCATCCGGGCGTGGACAAGCGCGAGGTCGTCCCGGCTGCTGCAAAGAGCGCGCCCCGCCAGGGAAAAGCACGGAGCGGCAAGGACGCCGCGGCGGCCGGCGGCACGCCGGCGCGGTAGAGGAGAGGCGGACATGATGCCAAAGACGCTGGCGCTCGCATTGATGGTCGCTGCGGCGGGCGGCTGCGCGGAGCAGCCGGCGCGCCGCGACGCCACGTACGAGCGCATCTCCGCCGAGCTCGACAAGGCGACCAGGGAGCGCGCGCAGCCGGCCGCGCCCGACACGGTCAGCCAGGCGCTGCTGCCGCCGCTGGTGGTGGAAATGCCCAGGGCGGAAGGCAAGCCGCTCGACCAGCGCTTCGACTTGAACGTCAACAACGCGCCGGCGGCCCAGGTGTTCATGGCGATCGTCTCCGGCACGCGCTTCAGCATGATCGTGCACCCCGAGGTGCGCGACGCCATTTCGGTGAACCTCAAGGACGTCACCGTGCTGGAGGCGCTGGATACCTTGCGCGATCTCTACGGCTACGAGTACCGCGTGCAGGGCAACCGCATCCTGGTGCAACCGGTCACCCTGCAAACCCGCGTGTTCCAGGTCAATTACCTGCACGCGCAGCGCGTCGGGCGCAGCGACCTGCGGGTGAGCTCCGGCTCCATCACCGACGCGCCGACCGCCGGCGGCGGGGCGC
Organism: Betaproteobacteria bacterium; assembly: GCA_016192825.1. Taxonomy (GTDB): domain Bacteria; phylum Pseudomonadota; class Gammaproteobacteria; order Burkholderiales; family SG8-41; genus SG8-41. The sequence continues at coordinate 57,597 of JACPTK010000091.1, forward strand.
CGGGCGCGGCGGCCACGCCGGGCGCCGGGGCTCCCGCGCAGAGGCTCACCGAGAGCACCCGCGTCACCACCTCCTCCGACAGCAATTTCTGGGGCGACATCGTGAAGTCGTTGAGCGCCATCGTGGGCACGGCCGACGGGCGCAGCGTGATCGTCAACCCCCAATCCGGCGTAATCGTGGTGCGCGCACTGCCGGCCGAATTGCGCTCGGTCGAGTCGTTTCTCAAGGCGATGCAGCTGATCGTCGAGCGGCAGGTGGTCCTCGAGGCGAAGATCATCGAGGTCACGCTGCGCGACGGCTCCCAGGCCGGCGTCAACTGGGCGGCGTTCCGCGACGGCTCCACCCGCGCCGCGGCGGGCGTGATCACGCCGGGCGCGACGATCGGCAACACCGGCGCCCTCACCGCGCCCACGGCGCGGGCGGCCGACGGCACCGTCCTCGGAGGCTCCACGCTGTCGGCCACGCTCGGCACCGCCGCCTCGATCGCTGCCGGAACGGGCGTGCCCGGCGGCATATTCGGGCTCGCCCTGCAGACGCAGAATTTCGCCGCGCTGCTCGCGTTCCTGGAGACGCAGGGGATGGTGAACGTCCTGTCCAGCCCGCGCGTCGCGACGATCAACAACCAGAAAGCGGTGCTCAAGGTCGGCACCGACGACTTCTTCGTCACCAACGTGTCGACCACCTCCACCACCAGCGGCACCAGCACGACGATCGCGCCGACCATCACCGTGCAGCCGTTCTTCTCGGGCATCGCGCTCGACGTCACGCCCCAGATCGACGAGAACAGCAACATCATCCTGCACATCCATCCCCAGGTGAGCCAGGTGGTGGAGCGGCGCAAGGTGGTGGATCTCGGCACGCTGGGCACGTTCACGCTGCCGCTGGCGTCCAGCAGCATCAACGAGACCGACACCATCGTGCGCGTGCAGGACAGCAACATCGTGGCGATCGGCGGGCTGATGCGCCAGGAGTCGGCGACCGACGGCTCGCAGGTGCCCGGCATCGGCGAGCAGCCCGGCGTCGGCGCGTTGTTCCGGCAGCGCAGCTCGAGCAGCACGAAGAGCGAACTGGTGATCCTGCTCAAGCCCACCATCGTGCACAGCGACCGCGACTGGCAGCAGGACCTGGCCGACACCCGCGACCGCATCCGGGCGCTGGAACCCCCGCGGCGGCCCCAGCCATCCGCGCCATGACCCGACGGGATTGACGCCATGTACCGCAGCCACTTCGGACTTCGCGAAATGCCGTTCGGGATCACGCCCGACACGAGCTTCGCCTATGCCTGCAACACGCACCAGGAAGCGCTCAACACGCTGCTGGTGGCGGTCAAGAACGGCGAGGGCTTCATCAAGATCACCGGCGAGGTCGGCACCGGCAAGACGCTGCTCTGCCGGCGGTTCCTGGCCACGCTCGACCAGAACCACGTGTCGGCCTACATACTCAACCCCTATCTCGAGCCGCGCACGCTGCTGTTCGCGCTGGCCGAGGAGCTGGGCGTGGCGCTGTCGCGGGGAACCGACCAGCATCAGCTGATGAAGGAGCTCACGCGCGCGCTGCTCAATTTCGCGCGCCAGGGCAAGACGGTGGTGCTGTGCCTGGACGAGGCGCAGGCGATGCCGGTGGAATCGCTGGAGGCGCTGCGGCTGTTCACCAACCTCGAGACCGAGAAGCGCAAGCTGCTGCAGGTGGTGCTCTTCGGCCAACCGGAACTCGACCGGAAGCTCGAACACGCGTCGATCCGGCAGTTGCGGCAGCGCATCACCTTCCAGTACCGGCTGACCGCGCTCACGCGCGAGGAGGTCGATCACTACGTCACCCACCGGCTGCGCGTGGCGGGCTACCGCGGCAATCGCCTCTTCACCCGGCCGGCGGCGCGCCTCGTGCACCGCTTCAGCGGCGGCGTGCCGAGGCTCATCAACATCATTTCGCACAAGGCGATGCTGCTGGCTTACGGCGAGGGCGCGCAGCAGCTGTTGCCGATCCACGTGCGCAAGGCGGCCATGGACACGCCGATCGTGCATCAGCCGCGGCCGTGGTGGTGGCTCGGATTCGCGATGCTGCTGCTTTCGGTCGGCGGCATCGGCTGGATGGTGCTGGCATGAGCGTGATCAACCAGGTGCTGCTCGATCTGGAGCGGCGCCGCGCCTCGGGAGCGGAACGCGGCACGCTGCCGGATCACGTGCGCGCCTTGCCGGAGGAGGCGCACACGCCGCATTGGGGCTGGATCGCGGGAAGCGGCGTCGTCGCGGCGGCGGCGATTGCCGCAACGTGGACGCTGCTTTCCGGCTTCGACTGGACACGCCTGAGCGCCGCGGCCCCGCAGGCAACCCGGCGCATCGCCACGATCCCCGCCGCGAAAACCGCCGCGGTTTCGGCGGAAGTGACGGCCGACGCAAGGCCCCGCGATCAGGCGGCGGCCGCGCAGCCGGACGCGCCCGCTTCGCGTTTCAGCTTCCAGCTTTCGGACGTGCCGGATACCGCGGAACGATCGGTACTGGATACGCGGCCTCCGCTGCCGGCGGCACGCGTGATCGGCCGGACCGAGACCGAATCCGCCGCCCGCGCCGAGCCCTCGACAGAGCGGCAGAGGACGCCTGCGATCGTTGCGGCGACCAAGCCCGCCGCCAGTGCTCCGGCGCCCCGGCCGGAGATCCAGAAAGAGGTGAAACAGCCCGCGCCGCGCGATCTCGCCGAAAACGAGTACCGCAAGGCGACCACGTTGCTGCATCAGGGACGCGCAGCCGATGCCCAGGAAGGGTTCCAGTCGGCGCTGAATCTTTTTCCCGGGCATCACGGGGCGCGCCAGGCGCTGGTGGGGCTGCTGCTGGACGGGAAGAAGTACGGCGAGGCCGAGCGCGTGCTGCAGGAGGGGCTGGCGCTCGCGCCCGCGCAAACGGGGTTCGCGATGACGCTCGCGCGACTCCAGGTGGACAGCGGCGACGCCGCGCAAGCGTCCGCCACCTTGAAGAAGGGCCTCGAGTATGCCCAGGGCAGCGCCGATTACCTTGCGTTTCTCGCCGCGCTGCTGCAGCGGCAGGGCCGGCACGAGGAGGCCATCGAGCAGTTCCAGGCCGCGTTGCGGATGAGGCCTACCACCGGCGTGTGGTGGCTGGGGCTGGGGATTTCACTGCAGGCGGCCAACCGCACCGCGGAAGCGCAGGACGCCTACCGCCGCGCCCGCGCAACGAACAATCTCATCCCCGACCTCGCGGCCTTCGCCGAGCAGCGCCTGCGGCAGCTGCAATAGCAGCGGTCGCGAATCCAGTCACGAGTCACCAGTCACGCTTCATCGAGGAAGCGTGCGCGCGACGACCCAGCCGCGAACTTCCGCGGCGCCCGCCCTGCGCAGGACGCGCGCGAGTTCATTGAGGGTCGCGCCGGTGGTGAGCACATCGTCCACGACGGCGACCCGCATGCCGTTTAGATCCGCGTCGCATGCGAAGGCCCGGCGCACGTTCCTCGCGCGCTCCTTCCACGGCAGCGTCGCCTGCGGCGGCGTGTCGGCTACCTTGCGGCACGCATCGGGGAGCAACCTGACGCTGGTTCCGGCCGCCGCCACCCGCGCGATCTCGAGCGCCTGGTTGAACCCGCGCTCGGCGAGCCGCCCGTGCGCCAGCGGCATCGGCACGATCGCATCCACGTCGCGACCGACGGCCCGCGCCACCAGCCCGCCCAGCACGCGCGCCAGCGCCAGCCGGCCGCCGTACTTGAAGGCGTGGATCAGCGCGTCCACCGGGTAGCGGTAGGCGAACAGCGCCTCCACGCGGTCGAAACGCGGCGGCCGGTCGAGACAGGCGCCGCATATCGATCCGCTCGGGAGCGGCAGAGCGCACACCGCGCAGCGGTCGCGCGGCAGCCACGGCAGATCTTCCAGGCACGGCGAGCATAACGGCGCGCCGGCGCTGTCGGCCCCGCACAGATGACACGATTGCGGCAGCAGGGCGCGCGCAAAATCCAGGCAGCCGTTTAGTAATCCGGGCAGGAAATTTGACAACCGGCGGGGCCGGCCCGAAGATACAAGCGCTTTAAAACGCGGGTTTTTCGCAGATTCCATCGGGAGCCCCATGGAGACTTCTAGCCTTAACGAACGGCCAACGGCCGCCGCTGACACCACGCCTGCGGCCGAGCCCTGGAGCGCGGACGCGGTCGAGGCGCTGTTCGCGCTGCCGTTCAACGATCTCATGCACCGAGCGCATGGCGTGCACCGGCGCCATTTCGATCCCAACGCGGTGCAGTTGTCCACGCTGCTGTCGGTGAAGACCGGCGGCTGCCCGGAGGACTGCGGCTACTGCCCGCAGGCGGCGCGCTATCACACCGGCGTCGCGGACGAGGCGCTGCTGTCGGTCGAGCAGGTCACGGCCGCGGCGCGGCTCGCGAAGCAGAACGGCGCGACCCGGTTTTGCATGGGGGCGGCGTGGCGCGGCCCGAAGCAGCGCGAGCTCGACCGGGTCATCGAGATGGTGAAGGCGGTGCGCGCCGAAGGGCTCGAGAGCTGCGCCACGCTCGGGCTGCTCAAGGCGGGGCAGGCCGAGCAGCTCAAGGCGGCCGGGCTCGATTACTACAACCACAACATCGACGCATCGCCCGAGTTCTACGGCGAGATCATCACCACGCGCACGCAGGACGACCGGCTGGAGACGCTCGAGCGGGTGCGTCGCGCCGGCATCCACGTCTGCTGCGGCGGCATCGTCGGCATGGGCGAATCGCGCCGCGCGCGGGCGGCGCTTATCGCGCAGCTCGCCGGCATGGACCCGTATCCCGAGTCCGTCCCGATCAACAACCTGGTGCAGGTTCCCGGCACGCCGCTGCACGGGACCGCGGCGCTCGATTCCCTCGAATTCGTACGCACGGTCGCCTGCGCGCGCATCACGATGCCGAAAGCCATGGTGCGGCTCTCCGCCGGCCGGGAGGCCATGTCCGAAGCGGTCCAGGCGCTGTGTTTCTTCGCCGGTGCCAACTCGATCTTCTACGGCGAGAAGCTGCTCACCACCGGCAATCCCGACGTGGAAGCGGATCGAGCCCTGTTCGCTAAGCTTGGGCTCCATCCGCTTTGGTGCTGAGTTTTGAGTGTTGAGTTTTGAATTGGTGCTGAATGGCTGATATCGCTGACATCGACGTTCATGAGGAGCTTGAAGATGCGGAGGAACTGATCCGGATTCTTACCGCAATCGTCAAGACTACTGGACGTTCGAAGTGACAAACTCAACACTCAAAACTCAACACTCAAAACGCCCGCACACGCCCGCGACGGCCCTGCGCGACGAGCTCGCGGTACTCGATCGGCAGGGGCTGAAACGCGCGCGCCGCGTCCTGGAAACGCCACAGGGTGCGCGGGTCAGGGTCGACGGCCGCGAATACGTCGCGTTCTGCAGCAACGACTACCTCGGCCTCGCCGCGCATCCGGAGCTGATCGAGGCCGCGCGGGCGGGCGCGGCGAGCTTCGGCGTCGGCGCCGGCGCCTCCCATCTGATCCTGGGACACGCGACGGCGCATCACGCGCTGGAAGTGGCGCTGGCGTCGTTCGTCGGACGGCCGCGAGCGCTGCTGTTTTCCACCGGCTACATGGCCAACATCGCCATCGTGACGGCGCTGGTGGGACGGGAAGACGCGGTTTTCGCCGACCGGCTGAACCACGCCTCGCTGAACGACGCGGTGCTGCTCTCGCGCGCCAAATTCCGGCGCTATGCGCACCTCGATCTTGCCGCGCTCGATCGGCTGCTCGCCGCGTCCCGCGCGCGCCGCAAGCTCGTCGTCACCGACGCGGTGTTCAGCATGGACGGCGACCTCGCGCCGTTGCCCGACCTGATTGCCTTGTGCGAGCGTCACGACGCCTGGCTGCTGGCCGACGATGCGCACGGGTTCGGCGTATTGGGACCGGAAGGGGAGGGGGCGCTCGCGCATTTCGGGGTCTCATCCCCGCGCGTGATCGCGATGGCGACGCTCGGCAAGGCGGCGGGCGTTTTCGGCGCATTCGTGGCGGGCGAGGCCGAGCTGATCGAGACGCTCATCCAGCGTGCGCGGCCCTATATCTATACGACCGCCGCGCCACCGATGCTATCGGTGGCGCTCATGAAAAGTCTCGAGCTCATACGCGGCGGCAAATCGCGGCGGCAACACCTGCAAGCCCTGGTTGCGCGGCTGCGGCAGCGTCTGAGCCCCGGGCGTTGGAAGCTCATGCCTTCGCAGACGGCGATACAGCCCCTGGTGATCGGCGGCAACGAGGAGGCGGTCGCGCTGTCCGGGGATCTCGCCCGCGACGGCCTGCTGGTGCCGGCCATCCGGCCGCCCACCGTGCCGCAAGGAACAGCGCGCTTGAGGATCTCGCTGTCCGCATCCCACACTTTCGACGATATTGAACGGTTGGCCGGCTGCCTTAACGAGATCGAGCGCGCTGTTCCTTATTCCGAACCCCATCCGGGTCCAGGGAACCATGCCGATGTCCCCGGCCGGTAACGCGGTACCCGGAAAACCAGGGACGATGCAGAAAAACGACGTCAGAGACGTCGTTTTTCTGCACGGGTGGGGCAGCGGTGCCGGGATCTGGGACGATCTGGCGCGGCGGCTGGCGCCGCGATTCCGCGTTCGCGCCCTGCCGCTGCCCGGATACGGAGCGGACACGGCAAGCGGGACGCACTCGCTGCAGGCCATCGTTGCCGCGATCGCGCGCGCCGCGCCGCGCCGGTGCGGCGTCGTCGGCTGGTCGCTTGGCGGCGAAGTTGCGCTCGCCTGGGCGCGGCGCGCGGGACACCAGGTGCAGCGTCTGGCCCTCATCGCGACCACCCCGTGCTTTACGAGCAGGCCCGGTTGGCGATGCGCGACGGCGCCCGCGGTGCTGCGTGAAATCGGGCGCTCGCTCGCGGCCGACCGCGCCGGCACGCTGGCGCGTTTCGCCGCGGTGCAGGCAAGGGGCGATGCGCACGCGAGACAGGTTGCCCGCCTCCTGAAGCAGTCGAGCGAGCGCAGCGCGCCCGGCGAGGTGCTCAAGGCGGGCCTCGCTGTTCTGTCGAACACCGATCTGCGGCGGGAGTTGCCGAGGGTGCAACAGCCGGCAGTGGTATTGCACGGCGCGCGCGATTGCGTCGTGCCCCCCGCGGCGGGACGCCGGCTTGCCGCGGCACTGCCCAATGCGCGCTTTGCGCTGCTGCGGGACTGCGCGCACGCGCCGTTCCTGTCGCAGCCCGAACGGGTGGCGCGGACGTTGCGGGAATTCTTCGATGAGTGACGCGCTCGCGCTGGACAAGCGGCAGGTGCGGCGATCGTTCGAGCGGGCGGCCGCGACCTATGACGCGGCGGCGGTCCTGCAGAACGAGGTCTGCGCACGCATGCTGGCGCGCCTGGACTACATCAGGATCGAGCCGGCGACGGTCCTCGACGCCGGCAGCGGCACCGGCAACGCGATTGCCGGCCTGCTCGCCCGCTACCCGCGCGCGCGCGTGATCGCGCTCGATCTCGCGCTGGGCATGGCGCGGCGCGCGCGCGCGCGGCGTCCGCGGTGGCGAAGCTGGCTCGACCGGGGCGGGCCGAGGCTCGCCGCCGTCTGCGGGGACATCGAACAGCTGCCGCTGGCGCCCGGTTGCGCCGGCCTCGCGTGGTCCAACCTGGCGATCCAGTGGATCAACGAGCCACAGCGGGCGTTTGCGGAGATGCACCGCGTGCTGGCTCCCGGCGGCCTGCTGCTGTTCAGCAGCTTCGGACCCGACACGCTGAAGGAGCTGCGGGCGGCGTTCCAGGGCGTGGATCGCCACAGCCACGTGCACCGATTCCTCGACATGCACGACGTGGGTGACCGGCTGGTCGCCTGCGGCTTCGCCGATCCGGTGATGGACATGGAGACCGTGACGCTCACCTACGTCGACGTGCGCGGGCTGATGCGCGACCTGAAGGCGATCGGCGCGCGCAACCTGACGCGCGGGCGCCCCGCCGTCCTGGGCGGCAAATCGCTGCTCGCGACGGTGTCGCGCAACTACGAAGCGTTCCGCCGTGGCGGGAAACTCCCCGCCACCTTCGAGGTGGTCTACGGCCACGCCTGGAAGCCCGCGCCGCGAACCGGCCCGACGGGGCACCCGGTCATCGACATCAAGCCGCGCAGCCGGTGAGGGTGTTTTTGTGACCCGTCACGAGTCACGAGTCACGAGTCACGGGTATTTCGTGACCGGCACGGACACCGGCGTCGGCAAGACCCTCGTCGCCTGCGCCCTGCTGCGGGCGTTCGCGGCGCGCGGCCTGACGGCGGCCGGCATGAAGCCGGTCGCAAGCGGCGCCGAGCCCCGCGGGAACGAGCTCGTGAACGACGATGTCGAGCGCCTGATCGCGGCCGGCAACGTGGCCGCCCCGCGCGAGCACGTCAACCCCTACTGCTTCGCGCCGCCGATCGCGCCGCACATTGCCGCGCGGCAGGCGGGCGTGACGATCTCGCTCGATCGCATCGAGCAAAGTTTCCGCGCGCTGGCCGCCCGCTCGCAGGCGGTCGTCGTGGAGGGCGTGGGCGGATTTCGCGTGCCGCTCGGCGCGGATACCGACACCGCGCAGCTGGCCGCGCGGATCGCGCTGCCCGTGGTGATGGTGGTCGGCATGCGGCTTGGTTGCCTGAACCATGCCCTGTTGACTGCCGCGGCGATTGCCGACCGCGGCCTCACGCTTGCCGGCTGGGTCGCCAATCACATCGACCCGCAGATGGCCGCGGCGCGCGAAAACGTGCGGGCCCTCGAGGCGCTCGTCGGCGCGCCGCTGTTGGCCCGGATCGCGTTCGCCGAGAACCCGGAACCCGCGGCAATCGCGGCCGCGCTGGCAGCCGCAATCCACGGTGGCGCGCGCGCCGCAACTCGTTGCGAATGCTGACCTTTTGCGCTGTCAGCCGGTTGCCTGACGAGGGGGCCTGTGATAAAGTCCACCCGCTCGACGACGCGGCTCGCCGGACTCGTCATCCGAGTTGGTGCCGAACAACAAAACCGCCTCGAGATCCGCTCCGTAATTTGGGCAAAACGATTCCTTGTTCCACGCGTAATGGGCAGCAAGAATGGAATGCAGCGAACGCGCGCATGCGACGGAATTCACACGGTTCGCCAGGCGCAACAACTCGCTCAGTTCCTCCGGCAGGCTTTTCGTATTTGCCTTTCTTTTTATCGTTTCAATCGGCATTGCAGCAGCGTTTGCGGTGATCGGAGCGTGGCCGATCCTGCCGTTTGCCGGGCTTGAAATGGGAGTCCTGTACCTGGCGTTCCGCGTTTTCGAGCGCCATGCCGCGGACTACGAGCGCATCGCGATAGCGGGCGACCGGGTCGAGGTCGAGATCTGCGAGGCGGGGCGCGCGCGGTGCCACGAATTCAACCGCTACTGGGCGCAGGTCGTGAGCGGCGAGGGCGCGCGGCTGGCGCTGCGCTCCCACGGCCGCGAGGTCGAGATCGGCCGCCACCTGAACGACGATCAGCGGCGCGCGCTCGCGCGCGAGCTCGGGCGCCGGCTGCACGGGACGGCGGGACATTGAGAGCCGCAACGCTCGCGCGGCCATGACAACGCATCTGGATTCTTAGGCGAGGAAAGCATGATCAGCAAGGGGTTAGGATTGTTTGCGGCCGCGGCGGCCGGGCTTGCCGCCGACTCGGCGCTGGCCAACCGGTACAACCTGCAGGAGCCGCAATCGATCATCGCGCACCAGATCTACGACCTGCACACGTTGATCATGTGGATCATCGTCGGGATCTTCGTGGTGGTTTTCGGCACGATGACCTGGGCCATCGTCAAGCACCGCAAGTCGGTGGGCCACCAGGCCGAGCAGTTCCACGAGAACACCACGGTCGAGATCATCTGGACCATCATCCCGTTCTTCATCCTGATCGGCATGGCGCTGCCGGCGACCAAGACCGTGATCGCTATGAAGGACACCTCCAGCCCCGACATCACGATCAAGGCGACGGGCTACCAGTGGAAGTGGGGTTACGACTACCTCCAGGAAGGCATCAGCTTCTACAGCAACCTCTCCACCCCGCGCGACCAGATCGATGAGTACGGGAAGAAGGGCGCGAAGAAGAACGAGCACTACCTCATCGAGGTGGACAACCCGGTCGTGGTCCCGGTCGGCAAGAAGGTGCGCATCATCGCCACTGCCGCCGACGTGATCCATGCCTGGTGGGTGCCGGCACTGGGGATAAAGCAGGACGCGATTCCCGGCTTCGTGCGCGACACCTGGTTCAAGGTCGACAAGGAAGGCACCTACCGCGGCCAGTGCGCCGAGCTCTGCGGCAAGGACCACGGCTTCATGCCAATCGTGGTGGAGGCGGTGACGCCGGAGCAGTACGCCGCCTGGGTTGCCGCGCAGAAAACGAAGATGCCCGCGGCCGCCCCCGACCCCGGCAAGCAATGGACGCTCGACGAGCTGAAGGCCCAGGGCGAGAAGGTCTACGCCGGCAACTGCGTCGCCTGCCACCAGGCGACGGGGATGGGCCTGCCGGGCACGTTCCCCGCGTTGTCCGGCTCCAAGATCGTGACGGGGCCGAAGGACGAGCAGATCAAGACGGTCCTGAACGGCGTCGTCAAGGGCGGCAAGCCGACCGCGATGGCCGCGTTCGGCAAGCAGCTTTCCGACGCCGACCTGGCCGCGGTGATCACCTACACGCGCAACAACTGGTCGAACAGGACCGGAGACATGGTCACTCCGGCTGAGGTGAAGGCATTGCGGAAGTAAGCGGGAACACGAAAGGCATCCTGGAGAACACTATGGAAGCGGCACACGCACACCACGGTCACGAAGCGCACGGTCACCATCCCACGGGGATCATGCGCTGGATCACCACCACCAACCACAAGGACATCGGGACGCTCTACCTGTTGTTCGCGCTCACCATGTTCTTCGTGGGCGGCGTGCTCGCGCTGATGCTGCGCCTCGAGCTCTTCGAGCCGGGCATGCAGTTCTGGCGCCCCGAGTTCTTCAACCAGCTCACCACCATGCACGGCCTGATCATGGTGTTCGGCGCGATCATGCCGGCCTTCGTCGGCTTCGCCAACTGGCAGGTGCCGCTGATGATCGGCGCGCCCGACATGGCGTTCGCGCGCATGAACAACTGGAGCTTCTGGCTGCTGCCGCCGGCGGCAGTCCTGCTGGTGGTCTCCTTCTTCGTGCCGGGCGGTGCGATTGCAGCGGGCTGGACGCTGTATGCGCCGCTTTCCACGCAGATGGGCCCAGGCACGGATCTCGCGATCTTCGCGGTGCACATCCTGGGCGCGTCCTCGATCATGGGCTCGATCAACATCATCACCACCATCCTCAACATGCGCGCGCCGGGGATGACGCTGATGAAGATGCCGCTGTTCGTCTGGACCTGGCTCATCACGGCCTACCTCCTGATTGCCGTGATGCCGGTGCTCGCGGGCGCGGTGACGATGGTGCTCACCGACCGCCATTTCGGCACGAGCTTCTTCAATGCGGCGGGCGGCGGCGACCCGGTGATGTTCCAGCACATCTTCTGGTTCTTCGGCCACCCCGAGGTCTACATCATGATCCTGCCGGGCTTCGGCATCATCTCCCAGATCGTGCCGACGTTCGCGCGCAAGCCCCTGTTCGGCTATTCCTCGATGGTCTACGCGACCGCCTCGATCGCGATCCTGTCGTTCATGGTGTGGGCGCACCACATGTTCACGGTGGGGATGCCGGCGGCGGCGCAGCTCTTCTTCATGTACGCGACGATGCTGATCGCGGTGCCGACCGGCGTGAAGGTATTCAACTGGATCGCCACCATGTGGAAGGGCTCGATGACGTTCGAGACGCCGATGCTATTCGCGTGCGGCTTCATCTTCGTGTTCTCGATGGGCGGCTTCACGGGCCTCGTGCTCGCGATCACGCCGGTGGACATCCAGCTGCAGGACACCTATTACGTGGTGGCGCACTTCCACTACGTGCTGGTCGCCGGGTCGCTGTTCGCGCTCTTCGGGGGGGCGTACTACTGGCTGCCGAAGTGGATCGGCCGCATGTACGACGAGACGCTCGGCAAGTGGCACTTCTGGCTGTCGATGGTCTTCTTCAACGTCACCTTTTTCCCGATGCACTTCACCGGGCTCGCCGGCCTGCCGCGGCGCGTGCCGGACTACAACATGCAGTTCGCCGACTTCAACATGATCTCGACCATCGGCGCGTTCGGCTTCGGGCTGTCGCAGCTCATCTTCGTGTACCTGCTGTGGAAGGCCATCGGCGGCGCGGGCGAGAAGGCGACGGACAAGGTGTGGGAAGGCGCGCAGGGGCTGGAGTGGACGCTGCCCTCGCCGCCGCCCTATCACACCTTCGAGACCCCGCCGGTGGTGAAGTAACGGGCCGGCGCGATGAGAGCGACGCGAGCGGCGGAGCAGGGATCTGCGGAACGTGGAGCAGGGGCCCGCTTGCGGGATGCGACCGTGAAGCTGATCGACGGCGCGTCGTATGACCTTGGATCCCATGCGCGTCTTCGGGGTCAGATCCCCGGAGGGGCCCCTCTTCCGCCCGGCGACGCGCCCCGTTTACGGGGATGCGACCCGGGAGCGGCGCCGGGCGCCGACCCGGGGGCATTGGAATTGCGGCTACTTCATGGAGGCGCCGCGATGAGCAGCAACGTCAAGACCGCGCTGATTCTCGCGTCCATCGTGCTCGCCTTCTTCATCGGAATCGTGATCCGGCACTGGCTATGGTGAGCAGCGCGCACGCCAACCAGCAGACGCTGGTGAAGCTCCTGGTCGTCGCCGTGCTGATGTTCGGCTTCGGCTTCGCGATGGTGCCGTTCTACCGCGCGATCTGCGACGCGCTGGGGCTGAACAGCGTGGTGAAGGCCGACGCCGTCGCCAACACGCAGGTCGACACCGGACGGTTCCTCACCGTCGAGTTCGACACCAACCTCCGCAGCAACCTGCCCTGGACCTTTACCGCGGTGGAGAAGAGCGTACGCATCCATCCGGGCGCGCTGACGCAGGTCGTCTTCGAGGTCCGCAACCGCTCCCGTCGCCCGGTAACCGGACAGGCGATCCCGAGCTTCGGGCCGCAGCTGGCGGGGCGCTACTTCAAGAAACTCGACTGCTTCTGCTTCACCCAGCAGACGCTGGCACCGGGGGAGTCCAGGCGCATGCCGGTCGTGTTCGTAGTCGAGCCGGCGCTCCCGCAGGACGTGAATACGGTGACGCTTTCCTACACCTTCTTCGAAGTGGAAGGCAAGCAGGGAAAAGACAGTTGATGGAGATGGCGGAACCGCTGCAATCCCCGCGCAAGGCGACGCCGCTGCAGGTGGCGAAGGCGGTGCTGTCCGCCTTCATCGGCATCCGCAGGCGCACGGCGCACGAGCGGGACGCCGTGACGATCACGCCGGCGCAGGTGATCGTTGCGGGCTTGATCGGGGCGGCGATTTTCGTGCTGAGCCTGATCATGCTGGTGCGTTACGTGACGAGTTAACAGGGAGAGAGAAAGATGTTGAGTCAAACGGCACGATACTTCATACCGGACCCGTCGCGCTGGCCGATCTTCGGTTCGATCGCGCTGCTGTGCATGGCCTCCGGGGCGGCCTCCTGGTTCAACGGCTGGTCCCCCGGCAAGTTCGTGCTGCTCGCCGGGGTCGCCGTGCTCGCCTACATGATCGTCGGCTGGTTCCACACCGTCGCGCACGAGAGCGAGAGCGGCCGTTACAACAAGCAGGTGGACACCTCGTTCCGCTGGGGCATGAGCTGGTTCATCTTCTCCGAGGTCATGTTCTTCGCCGCGTTCTTCGGGGCGCTGTTCTACATGCGCGTCCTGTCGGTGCCCTGGCTGGGGGACCTCGAGCACAAGCTGATCTGGCCGGATTTCAGCGCCACCTGGCCGGCCACCGGTCCGGGGATGAAGGACCCGTTCACGCCGATGGCGGCGTGGGGCATCCCGGCGATCAACACGCTGCTGCTGCTCTCTTCCGGCGTCACGGTGACGCTCGCGCACTGGGCGCTGCTCCGCGACGACCGCCTGAAGCTCATCGTGTGGATGTTCGCCACCATCGGCCTGGGCGTGACGTTCCTCGCCTTCCAGGCCTACGAGTACGGGCACGCCTACAGCGAGCTCAACCTCAAGCTCACCACCGGCGCGTACGGCGCGACCTTCTTCATGCTGACCGGCTTTCACGGCTTCCACGTCACCGTGGGCTGCATCATGTTGACGACGATCCTGTTCCGCTGCGTCGCCGGGCATTTCAAGCCCGACCACCACTTCGGCTTCGAGGGCGTGGCGTGGTACTGGCACTTCGTGGACGTGGTCTGGCTCGGGCTGTTCATTTTCGTCTACTGGCTATAAGCCGCAGGAATTTGTCGGGCCCCTGCCCGGCAAATTCCTTACGCTCGATGCGCAATTGGGCGTGATCGCAAAAAGAAAAATGGCCTGAAAATGCGCCGCGCCACGAGCGCGGCGCATTTTTTTTGAGGGCCAAAGGAATGTTTCGGGCGCAGCCCGAAACATTCCTAGAGCTTGCCGGGAATGAGGCCGAAGTAGAAGCCGAGCATCAGCAACGCGAACAGCACCACCGACAGCACGACGCGTATCGTCAGCGCCCTCACCATGCGCTCGCCGCGCCCCTTGTCGTGGACGAGGAAGTAGAGCGCGGAAGCGAGGCTGCCGACGATGAAGAGGAGGAACAGGATGACGACGATTTTCATGGGCGAACCGGCGCGCAATTGAGTGTATCTTAAGCATCCATCCCTGACCACTTTGCCCCTCCCCTACAACTTCCGTCCCCGCTTCGTGACGACGCTGGCCGCGGTCGCCGGTATCGCCGCGACGCTGGCACTCGCCAACTGGCAGTTGAGCCGCGCGCACGAGAAAGAAGGGCTGGCGGCGCGGCTGGAGACGCTGGCCAAGGATCCGCCGGTGTCGATCGCGGCGGCCGAAGTGAAGGCGGAAGACGTGGAATGGCGGCGGGTGACCGCGCGCGGGCGCTTCGAGCCACGCTACGGCGTGTTCCTCGACAACCGGATCCGCCGCGGCGTGGCGGGTTATCACGTGGTGATGCCGCTTGCGCTCGGCGGCGGCAGCCGTTACGTGCTGGTGAACCGCGGCTGGATCGCGGGAAACCCGGATCGCGCGCGGCTGCCCGAAGTGAGTACGCCGGCGGGAACGGTCGAGATCACCGGCCTCGCGGTCACGCCGAGCCGGCGCTTCCTCGAGCTGTCCACCCGGATCGCGGAAGGCAACGTCTGGCAGAACCTGACGCTCGAGCGCTACCGGCAGGCGGTGCCGATCGCGCTGCAGCCGGTGGTGATCCAGCAGGAAAGCCCGCTCGACGACGGGCTCGAGCGCGAGTGGGATCCGCCGGACCTCGGCGTGCAGAAGCACTACGGCTACGCCTTCCAGTGGTTCGCGCTCGCCCTGACGATACTCGTGTTCTACCTCGTGACCCATGTCCGGCGCCGCTCCGAAGAAAAAGCTGACTAGCCTCTGGCTCATCATCGCGCTCGCGGTGGCGCCGGTCGCGGCTTCGTACCTGGCGTATTATTTCTGGCCGCCCGCGGGCACCGTGAACCACGGCGAGTTGCTCGATCCGCGGCCGCTGCCGGATCAGCAGCTGACGCTGGCCGACGGCGCGCCGTTCCGCCTCTCCCGGCTGCGGGGAAAATGGGTCCTGGTGAGCGTGGATTCGGGCCGCTGCGACGCGCTTTGCGAGAGGAAGCTCACCTATATGCGGCAGCTGCGGCTCACCCAGGGCAAGGAGATGGAGCGGGTGGAGCGGGCGTGGCTCATCAGCGACGGGACCGCGCCGCGCGACGAGACGGTCGCGCCGTACCGGGGAACGTGGCTGGTGCGCGCCGCCGGGGCCGGGTTGGTGGAGCGTTTCCCGGCGCCGCGTGCGCCCACCGACCACATCTACGTGATCGACCCTCTGGGGAATCTCATGATGCGCTTTCCGCGCGATCCGGATCCGCGGCGCATGATCAAGGACCTCGCGCGCCTGCTCAAGGCGTCGCGCATCGGATGAGCGTCTACCGCCCGCTGGTCTGCTGCGCAGCCGTCCTGACCTTTCTGGTGGTCGTGGTGGGCGCTTACGTGCGGCTGGAGGACGCGGGACTCGGCTGCCCCGACTGGCCGGGCTGCTACGGGCAGATCCTCGGCGTGCCGGATGCATTGCACGAAGTGGAAAAAGCCGAGCGGGCGTTCCCGGGGAAGCCGGTGGACGCGGGGCGGGCGTGGAAGGAGATGTTTCATCGTTATCTCGCCGGCACGCTGGGACTGCTGGTGCTGGCAATCGCGGTGATCGCGTGGCGCAAGCGCGGCGAGATCGGCCGGTCGCCGGCGCTGCCGGTCGCGCTGGTTGCGGTCGTGGCGTTCCAGGCGACGCTCGGCATGTGGACGGTGACGATGCTGCTGAAGCCGGCCATCGTGACGCTTCACCTGCTGGGCGGCATGACGACGCTCGCGCTGCTCACCTGGCTCGCGCTGCGGGAAATCGACCCGCAGGCGACGCCGGCGGAGCTCGCGCGCGCGCTCAGGCCGTGGTCCGCGGTCGCGCTGGCGGTGCTCGTCGCGCAGATCGCGCTCGGCGGCTGGGTCAGCGCCAACTACGCCGCGCTCGCCTGCACCGATTTCCCGACCTGTCACGGGCGTTGGCTGCCGGAGATGGATTTCGGGCACGCTTTCCACGTGGTGCGCGAACTCGGCGTCACCGCGGCCGGCGAGCCGCTGTCGCAAGAGGCGCTGAACGCGATCCAGTGGGTGCATCGGCTGGGCGCCCTGGTGGCGGTGATCGTCGTCGGTGGGCTTGTGTTCGGGATGCTGCGAGCGCCGGCGTTGCGCGTCCCCGGCGCGGTCATCGGCGTCCTCCTGGTCACGCAAGCCGGGCTCGGCATTGCCAACGTGCTGCTGCGGCTGCCCCTGGTGCTCGCGGCCGCGCACAACGCCGTCGCGGCGCTTTTGCTGGTCGCGCTGGTGATGCTAAACTTCGTTGTTTTCCGAAAAGCCAATTAGACAGGATTAACAGAATTAACAGGATTCAATCACGAAACGAGAGCAAAAACGGTCGTTAATCAACAGTCGTCTTGATCTTGTTAATCACGTTAATCCTGTCGATTTCTAGTTCTTGAATTGATGTCCACCAGTCTTGCCAGCCAGCCGGCCGCCTCGCGGCTGCACCAGTTCTACCAGCTCACCAAGCCGCGCGTGGTGTCGCTCATCGTGTTCACCGCGGTGATCGGGATGTTCCTCGCCACCCCGGGCATGGTGCCGCCGCAGGCGCTGCTCGCGGGCACGCTCGGCATCGCGCTCACCGCGGGCGCGGCGGCGGCGGTGAATTGCCTGGTCGAGCAGAAGATCGATGCGCTGATGACGCGCACCAGCCGCCGCCCGCTGCCGCGCGGGCAGGTGACTTCGCTGCAGACGCTCGCCTTCGCCGGCGTCGTCGGCGGCGCGGGCCTGCTCGTCCTGCACCAGTGGGTCAACGCGCTCACCATGTGGCTCACGCTCGCCACCTTCGTCGGTTACGCCGTGATCTATACCGTCGTGCTCAAGCCGATGACGCCGCAGAACATCGTGATCGGAGGCGCCTCCGGCGCGATGCCGCCGGTGCTGGGCTGGACCGCGGTCACCGGCGAGATCGCGCCCGACGCGCTGCTGCTGTTCCTGATCATCTTCGCCTGGACGCCGCCGCACTTCTGGGCGCTCGCCCTCTACCGCAAGCACGAGTACGCCAAGGCCGGCGTGCCGATGCTGCCGGTCACCCACGGCGACAAGTTCACGCGCCTGCACGTGCTGCTCTACACGGTGATCCTCACCGCCGTGACGCTCATGCCTTTCGTCACCCGCATGAGCGGCGCGGTCTATCTCGCCGCGGCGCTCGTGCTCGACGCCGTGTTCCTGTGGTACGCCGCGCGCATCTATTACGCCTACAGCGACCCGCTCGCGCAGCGCACCTTCCGCTATTCCATCTTCTACCTCACGGCGCTGTTCGCGGCGCTGCTCGTCGATCATTACGTCCGCGTTCCGCTCTGACGGCGCGTGTTTCGCTTGGGACGGCTGGCCACCACGGTTCTCGCAACGCTGGCCGCCGCCTGGCTCACTGGCTGCGGCGGCGCGGATGCGCCCAAATTCAAGCTCACCGACGTGACGGGGGCGAATCTCGGGAAAGCGCTCAACCTGAACGATCACAACGGCAGGCCGCGCACGCTCGCGGACTTCCGCGGCAAGGTGGTGGCGGTGTTCTTCGGATTCACTCACTGCCCCGACGTGTGCCCGACGACGCTCGCCGAGCTGGCGCAGGTCGTGAAGGAGCTGGGTCCGGACGGCGGCAAGGTGCAGGTGCTGTTCGTGACGGTGGACCCGGAGCGCGACACGCCGGAAGTGCTCAAGCAATACGTGCCGTCGTTCAACCCCGGTTTCCTGGGGCTGTACGGCGACGCGGAGGCAACCGCGCGCGCGGCGAGGGAATTCAAGCTGTTCTACCAGAAGCAACCGGCCAAAGACGGCGGCTACAGCGTGGACCATTCCGCCGGCACCTTCTTCCTCGACGGCGAGGGCCGGCTGCGCCTCTTCGCGCAGTACGGGCAGGGCGGGGCCGCCATCCTCCACGACATCCGCCTGCTGCTTGCCGGCGCCTGAGCACAGAAAAGCCCCGGCTGCGCCGGGGCTTTTCGCGGATGTTCCGCGTTGATCAGGCCATCTGGCGGGCGATGACGCCTTTCATCCTGGCGAGCGCCTTCGCTTCGATCTGCCGGATGCGCTCGGCCGAGACGCCGAATTCCGCGGCGAGATCGTGCAGCGTCGCGGGCTCCTTCTCGTTCAGCCACCGCGCTTCCACGATGCGCCGGCTGCGCGCATCCAGGCCCGCGAGCGCCGTCTCCAGTCCCGCGCTGCGCAGGCGCGCGGTTTCCTCGTGCTCGAGGACATGGCCCGGCTCGGCGTCATCGGCCGCCAGGTAGGCGATCGGGGCGTAACCGTCTTCCTCGTCATCCCCGGCCGGCTCGAGCGCGATGTCACGGCCGGCGAGCCGCGTTTCCATCTCGACCACTTCCTCGGGCTTGACGCCGAGTTGCTTCGCGATCGCCTTCGCGTCCTCTCTGCCAAGGCTCGCCAGGCTGCTCTTGAGGCTTCTCAGGTTGAAGAAGAGCTTCCGCTGCGCCTTGGTGGTCGCGACCTTCACGATGCGCCAGTTGCGCAGGATGTACTCGTGGATTTCGGCGCGGACCCAGTGCACGGCATAGGACACCAGCCGCACGCCGCGCTCCGGATCGAAGCGCTTGACTGCCTTCATGAGCCCGATGTTGCCTTCCTGGACCAGGTCGGCCTGCGGCAGCCCGTAGCCGAGATAGCCGCGGGCGATGGCCACCACGACCCGCAGGTGCGATAGCACAAGCTCGCGCGCAGCGTCGAGATCCCCCTCGTTGCGATAACGGCGGGCGAGCGCCACCTCCTTTTCCTGCGTCAGGATCGGAAAACGATTGACCGTCTGGACGTAGCCTTCCAGGCTGCTCGCGACCGACGGGACTGGCAATACTAAGCTGCTCATTAAGACCTCCTTGGGAAACCAGTCTAGCACTCAGCATGTAAGAGTGCCAGAACTGGCCAAAGTTCATTTGATTCATTGCGTTAGGATACAATATCCGGTCCGAAACCGGCCTCGAATCAGAGGGTTGGAAAGGCTTCCCGCTGGCTCTAGCAGCCTGTCGGACTTACCAGTCGGGACAGGCTGCTAACAGCAAAACCGGCCGGATTTCCACAAGATATCATGCAAATAGCCTCAACAGCCGCGTGAGCACGCACGTTTCTTCGTGGTTCGGGCCACTCACTAGTGTTTTCGACCTCATTCCGGCGGCCGGTTTTGCATAAGGAGCTTGTCACATCGTAAGTCCGACAAGCTCCTAGCCCAACTTCCACAGTTCGCGGGTGTGAATTGCGGTAAATCAAGCAGTTAAGCTCCGCGGTCGCCACTACATTTGCAGCATTGCGGGCGGGCGCAGGCGCTCAGGCAGAGGCAGTCCCAGCCGCTCGATGAGGAGCAGTTGGCTGCGCTCGGGACGTGCCACGCAGCGGATCCTGAGCTCGCGCGCGGAGGCATCGGCCAACGGCAACACGATGTCGGCGGCATGGATGCGGGA
>JACPTK010000092.1 GCA_016192825.1 Betaproteobacteria bacterium
CTGCTCCAGCGAACAAAGTCGCGTCTCGTTCATGTCGATCACCATGCCCTGAATGATCGACCCAATCACTTCGCTTCAGACTCATACCTCGTTGGAAATACGTCCCCCCGTTCAGACTCATACCATATTGGACAAGACTCTTACTGTTCCCCCAGTACCGAAACAGTGACCGTCACCACGACGTCGGCGTGCAGCGCGATCTTAATCGGATGGTTGCCGACCTGCTTCAGCGGGCCCTGCGGCATTCCTGACGTGCATGATAAGAGCATGGCGGCATCACCCGCAGGCACCTTGATGTGAAGCGGATGGGAGCTAGGCGTTATGCGAGCCGGCATACGCTTATACGCCCAGTTTTGGCACTGAAATTGGCGCTTTAAGCGCAAAAAACGGTGACTTTTGAACGTGAAATCCAGTTAATCCATATACTTGGCGTGGTCCGACCCGAGCGCCCCAGGACCCGAGCGCCCCCGACCCCACTTTATTTAAGCACGTCTTCAGACACTATAATATAACCATTTGTTTTTACACTATAATTAATACAACGTCTACGATAAACACGGGTAATAACGTATCTAATTGCGCAATCCAAATGTCAAGCGTAAAATCAATCCGTCACAGTTAAGGAGGCTTTATGAAAGTCTCGGTTATTCCCCGCGCGGTCCGTCCGTCACCCGTCGCGCTTGGCCTTTACTTTCGCGCTGCACGGAACGATCACACTGCGCTTAGCCAGATTATTTCGACCGGTCCGCGGGATTTTCATGGAATCGTGTTCGATGCGAGTCGATTAAAACGGCACAAGGAACTATTGGACGTTGCAGAGAAAGCCAGACTTGAATGCATCCTTGATCCTTGCACACAAGCATCTGCAACCGTAGGAGGCTTTAACGACGGTCATGCTGCACTTCCATGGTGTGGTGATCGTCCTCACTCTCTTGACGATTTTCTGGCGGACAAACAGCAACAAATCGTGGCGAGACTTTCCGAGTTCGTGCTTGAACACCGCTTCACACAATGTATATCCGCCACTCATCTAATTCGAGATGCCGATGACAAATGGCTGGCCGTAGATATTGAGACCTTTAATCACCTTCGAGATCATCTCAACCAAAACGGCGGTAAGAACATAGGCCTCATCTATTCGCTCGCTCTCCCATATGCGGCATTCCGAAATGAAGATATTCGAGAGAGCATCGTAAACCGCCTACAAGGTTTGCCAGCACACTCGCTCTGGATAAAAGTAGAAGGCTGTGGTATGAACAGCACTGCGGCTGGGCTGCGAAATTACCTCGATGCGGTCGCGGATTTTCACCATCTAGGTTTTCCAGTTGTTGCGGATCAGTTCGGTGGCCTTGTAGGGCTTTCCGCGCTTTCGCTATCCACAGTGGGAGGGCTCGCCAGCGGTATTACATTGGGAGAACATTTCACGGCGCAGCATTGGCGTCGTCCTTCATCTGGTACAAAGCACATGCTGCATCCTCGCGTGTACTTCCCAAATTTGGATATTTATTTAAAGCCTGCCGAGGCAAAAGCACTTTTCGAATTACCAGGTCGCATCAAGGCGCAGTTTGGGTGTTCGGATTCCACCTGTTGTCCGCGTGGTGTGGTTGACATGCTCCAAAATCCGTCCCGCCATTTTATTTTCCAACGGATGAAACAAGTATCCGAGATGGCTAAGGTTCCCGAGCCGTTTCGAGCAAGAGATTTTCTCGAAAAGTACGTATGCCCGACTACGGATCATGTGTTGCGACTGAGCGCATACGATGGCCTTGATAGCAAATTTCAACAGCGCATTCTGAATCATCGAAAAAGACTCGATGCATTAAGAGTGCTACTAGGAGGTATTGTTAACGCGAATGCAACTTCGACTCAATCTGCAATTCCCGCTACGCGTGCCGGACATGACGATCGCGCATCTCGACTCGTATAAGACACTCATAGAGGATAGATCATGAGCGCAATTGCTAGAAAACTGGAAACGATCACTACGAAAGGGGGAATGCGACTCGTTGATGTTGCAAATGTACTTCAAACTCGTCCGGAAACTGTTTCAAGGTGGAATCAAGGGAAAGCATTTCCTCAGGCAAACAATGAAAAGCAGCTTTTGGAATTGGAATGGATTATTGAGCAATTGGCAGAATTCTATTCTCCACAAGAAGCTCGTTTATGGCTGTTTTCCCGTCAGAAACTACTCGATGGAAAGATTCCGGCTGATCTGATTTCTGATAATAAGTCTGAAGAAGTTTTGTCGGTCATTAACAAATTAAGAGAAGCTGTATTTATTTAAGCGATAGAAGGATGTGACGCGCAGTCCTCAGTTACTAGACTATTTATCCGGCTTACTCACGCAGAGCTTTTCCGGAACTGTCTATCGAGCGACAGGCCAAGGCATAAATCCTATGGCCCCATCAACTGCTGGTGGTCGATGGATGGTTCCTGGCGGTATGGCAGTCTTGTATACAAGCGCGACCCGCGAGGGCGCACTAGCAGAGATTTGTTTTCACCTTGCTGCATTTACTCCGCTGCCCAGCAAGCCAGTTGTGCTCCATCAGCTCAGCATCGAGACCAAGCAAACCATCCGCGTCACTCGCCAGGATTTCCCTGCCTTGGCTATTGATGAAAGGCGGTTTGGTGATACTGATTACACGAACACGCAGTTAGTGGGCGATAGCACCGGGTTCCTTCAACGCGACGCCTTGTTTGTCCCGTCGGCTCGTTGGAATTGCGAGAATCTAGTAATATTTTTCGACAACCATACTATGAATTTGTCGCTACAGTTGATTTCTTCGGAATCTGTCGAATGGCAGCCTTGGGCGAAGGGGAATGGTTTCCTGTGATTTAACTAACTGGCGAGACTGGCGCTACTCCGTTTGAAACGGCAAGTAGTGACCTCTCCAAGCCCATAACGGAGCGATATAGTGTCAGAGGAATCACTTACTGACCAAATCATTCGCCGACTTAAGAACCACAAGCTGGTTGCCATTTTCATAGTGGTCGGTACCGTGATTGGAGGGCTTGCTCTCTTCGCTACGTCAATCGACAAGATTATTTCTGTCTTTGAAAGACGTCTATTAATTGGTACGGCATCCTCCCCGAGTTCTGTTCCTGATTCATCGTCGACCACACAGGCTCCAATCGCAAAGGACTTGAACGAGAGTAAGCCTAAATTCCCCGCGGAGAAATCCTCGGCAATGGAACTTGGGGTGAAGGCGCCGGGCAATCAACAGGAGTCCGAAACACAACAAGACGGGAAAGACGCTGTTCCAAATGGCGCTTCTCTACAATCAGCGAAATACGAAGACAGCAGATTTCGTGGAGTGGCATCGATAAGTGCAATGATTGTAAATACCACGAATAGTAATGTATCCCTGAAAGCTATCATTATAAGTGGACAAAAACGCGCAAAAATAAACTGCCGTTTAATTGAAAAGCCAAACCGTTGGCAAATCGTCAATTTAGATTGGAAAGGTGTTTCGCTGATGTATATTCAAAACAAGCCAACGAATTTCTTGTTGTATGAGGGCGGTAACGTTCAGATTAGGATTAAACGCGCAAGCTGTGCGGACTTCACACACGAAGTGCAGATATATATTCCGATGCCAAGTAACATCAAACCGAAACATCAGATCAACTTTGTCTTGGATCTGCGAGAAGCTCTTGGGATTGAGGAACTAGACTCCACTATCCCCAAAAATCTGAGGGATTGGGAAGACTTGACACTTGCGGCAGAAGCAGTGGGACATATAGAGCCAGCTAAGATTAAAGTAATCGGTCAGGCCGGGAGCAGCTCCGAATATTCCGGTGAGGACCTTGAAACCCCCCCAAACGCAATAAGTCCTACACTTGCCGAACTACACAAAACAGCAAAAAAGCTCCGCTCGTTATCTAATCGCGACCTTGAACTTAATCGTTTGGTCGATTACGCCGTAACCAAGGGCGACGTCCCATATGCAGTAACAATAGCTAAGGACATTTCATCGTCATCCAGCCGCGACCTAGCGTTGGGACGGATCGTAGAAAAGGGAATAGAACTAAAACGGTTCGACATTGCGACGCGCGCTGCGGAAAGTATCTCAAGTTCGTCCTCTCGAGACCTGAATCTATCCCGTGTTCTAAAGGCAAGACGAGAGTATGACGAGCGCCCTAACCCCGGCGTGCACGATAAAGGGGACGCACCCCTTTTCTGAGGGTATAATCGGCGCATGCCGAGGCTAGCGCGTCCGGTCTTCTCCGGCGTTCCGCACCACATCACTCAGCGTGGCAATCGCCGCGAGAAGGTTTTCTTCAGCGACGCAGACCGCGAGGCGTATCTAGAATGGTTGGCGGAATACTGCGCGAAGCATGGGGTCGAGGTTCTAGCCTACTGCCTGATGACCAACCACATCCACGCGGTGACGGTTCCCAAAACAGAGCAGTCTCTCGAGCGGGTGTTTCGTGCGCTGCACACGCGCTACGCCCAACGCATCAATCGCCGGAAGAAGTGGAAGGGCCAACTCTGGCAGGGGAGGTTTTTCGCCTATCGGCCAATTGCGGCCGTTCGCCCCATCGGCTTGAAGGTGCGAAACTGGCGGCGCACAATGCCGCCTTATAGGACCGCTTTTCGACCGTCCACTTCAAAGTTCGGCGTCTAGGCGAGAGTGGTCGGAGCAGCCATCCGCCAGGCCGGCATCAAGGGGAACTGAGCACATGGCTCTCACCCTCGGCATACTCGAAGGCGACGACATCGGGCTCGAAGTCGTTCCCGAATGCGTCAAGGTCATGAAGGAAGCCGCGGCGAAGGCCGGGCTCGCGATCGACTGGCGCCCGACGCCCATAGCCCGCAAGGCGCACGAGCAGTTCGGGCACACCATCCCGCCCGGCACGCTGGAAACACTGGAGACGTTTGACGGCTGGATCCTGGGGCCGATCGGGCACCGCGAGTACCCTAAGAACGATCCGACCTGGGTCAACGCCCATCCCGTGTTCCGCCTGCACTACGGCTTCTACGCCAACTACAAACCGTTCAAGTCGTATCCAAACCTGCCGTCGATCCACAAGGACATCGACATCCTGTTCCTGCGCGAGACGACCGAAGGCTTCAAGGTCGACGGCAACCTGTTCAAGGGTTACGGCGAATTCATGCCGGTCCCCGGTATGGCGATCGGCGTGTGCGTGACGACCGAACTGAAAAGCCGGCTTATCGCGGAAGCGGCGTTCGAAGCGGCGCGCCTGCGTCCGCGCCGCAAGGTGAGCGCCGTGCACAAGAACACCGTCTACCGCTACGGCGATGGGTTGTTCGCGGACGAGTGCCGCAAGGTCGCGGCGCGCTTTCCGGACGTCGAGTACGAGGAAGTCATCGTCGATACGTTCGCGATGAAGCTCGTCATGAAGCCGCAGCAGTACGACGTCGTTGTCACCACCAACCTCTACGGCGACATCCTGACCGACGAGGCTGCCGGCCTCGTGGGTGGCCTCGGGCTCGCGCCTGGCGTCAACGCGAGCGACTGGCTGGCGATGGCGCAGGCCACCCACGGCTCCGCGCCCGACATCGCCGGCCGGGGTATCGCCAACCCGTACGCGATGATCATGTCGGGCAAGATGCTGTTCGAGTGGCTCGCCCTGAAGCGCGCCGAGCCCAAGGCCGCGGAGGCCGCAAAGCTCATCGAGCGCGCCATGGACCGCGTAATCGCCGAAGCGCGGCACCTCACCGCGGACCTCGGGGGCAACGCGAAAACGGCGGAGATGGGCGACGCCGTCGCGCGCGCAGTGACCGCGGCCTGAACGGCGACGGCACCCCATCAACGCAGCGAGAAAGTGCGTCAACGCCGGCGGGCCGCTCACCTGCGCTTATCGCATGAGATCCGAAAATAGCGGTAAACTGAAGCCCACTTGACGACGACCCGACGAGGAATATCGTGAAAGAGATCCGCATGCTCTCCGCCAGCGGATTGCTGGGATACGGATTTCCGGAAGACTCGCTCAAGCTCGGAATGCAGCGCGACCTGCACATGGTCGGCGTCGACGGCGGCAGCTCCGATCCCGGGCCGCACTACCTCGGCTCCGGCAAGTGCGTTAACAGCCGCATGGCGATGAAGCGCGACATGGCGCTGCTGCTCAAGGCCGCGATGACGCACCGAATTCCGATGATAATAGGCAGTTGCGGCGGTGCTGGCGGCGAACCGCATCTGCAGACCTGCGTCGACATCCTGCGCGAAATCGCGCGTGAAGAGGGCTTTCACTTCAAGCTCGCCGTCATCCACTCCGAGCAGAAAAAAGACTGGCTGAAAGGCAAGCTCGCCGCCGGCAAAGTGCATCCGCTGGGCGCGGCCGGGCCGCTGCAGACGGACACCATAGACCGCGCAGAGCGCATCGTCGGCATGATGGGACCGGAACCGTATCTCGAAGCGCTCGGCCAGGGCGCGCAGATCATACTCGCGGGGCGCAGCACCGATCCTGCGCCGTGGGCCGCGCTCGCGATGCACCGTGGCCTGCCGCCTGCGCCATCTTGGTACGCAGGCAAGATGCTTGAATGCGGCACCGGTGCCGCGGTACCCAAGGGCCACGACTGTCAGCTCGCCGCGGTAGGTACCGACTACGTCGACATGGAGCCCGCGAGCCCGGCGAGACGATGCACGCCTCTTTCCGTAGCGATACAGGCCCTGCACGAAAACGCGAGCCCCACAATACACAAGGAACCGGGCGGCATGCTGGATACCACGGACTGCCGCATCGAAGCCGTGTCCGACCGCACGGTGCGCATATCCGGCATGCGCTGGACGCCGCAGCCCTACACCATCAAGCTCGAAGGCGCCGAGCTCGCCGGCTACAGCGCGATGACAATCGCTGGTGCGCGTGACCCCGGACTCATCGGCCGCATGGACGAGTTCCTCAAGACCGTGCGCGAAGCGGTCGCGTTCAAGACCGGCGGCTTCGGCGTGCGTGCGGACGACTACCGGCTGGTGTTCCGGCGCTACGGCCGCGACGGGGTCATGGGCGAGTGGGAGCCCGAGCATGACGCGACGCCCCACGAAGTGGGGCTGGTGGTCGAAGCGATCGCCGACAACCAGGAAATTGCGAATGCCGTAATCGCGATCGCGCGCGTGACGCTGCTGCACACTGATTTTCCGGGCCGCCTGTGCAAGGAAGGCAACATGGCGTTTCCGTTCTCGCCGTCCGACATCGAACGCGGCGCGGTGTACCAGTTCTCGCTGCGACACGTGGTCGAGCCGGATGACCCGCTAAGCATGTTCCCTATCGAATACGAGAGCATCTGACCATGGCCAAGCTGCGCGACATCGCCAAGGCGTGCAAGAGCAAGAACGCGGGACCGTTCGAGATCACCATAGATGTGATGTTCGACGACGCGATAACCTTCGACGCGGTGTGCAGGTCGGGGGTTATCTCGCCGGCGCTGTTTTCCCGCCTCTACAACGTGCCCGCCGAGTCCGTGCAATTTTCGGTGTATCCGCCGGCGTTCGCGTTCAAGGCGTCGTTCGAGCGGCCGATTCCGTCCGGAGCGGTGGGCGACACGGACGTCTACGGGGCGCAACAACACGCACCCCTGCTCGACGTCGAAATCCCGCTCTGATGTGCTACTTCGCGGACGCCTTTACGAGCCCTGCTTCGCAAATCGCTGGCCGCAGCAGGCGTTGGCCTGCTGCGGTATCTCCTTCCTGTACGACTGACTGCCCGGCGAGTGAGGGGCAGATTTCCGGTTTATGAAATATGCCGTTTGAATTTCCCGCATCTCCGGACATGGCCTGACCCGCGCCCAACAGCACTGGCACTTCACCGGAAATCCACAGCGCAGGAAAGTGCTTGCCTTGACCTGACAACTGGAATAAATTGGTTGACAATTGATCGTTGACTCTGCTCACGATCCATCCGGGTCGTGGTCATCTTGCAGACCGAAGGGGCCTGTGAACATGAAGCCTGTGGCGCGCACCCCGCAAGCTCCTTCGCAATTGCTTTCGGCAAATTGGCTCGGCCCGGCGAGAATGCGGGCCGAATGAATTCCTGTCGCGTTACAGGCCTTGTAACGTGTTGCAGAAACTGTCCCAACTTTTTTGGAGGAGAGGAATATGAACAAACTGTCTGCAATTGCGCTTCGTACCACGCTCGCGGCGGGTGCCGCCGCTGTAGCGCTCGGTCTGTCCGCATTCCCCGCGGTCGCGGCGGAATACCCCAGCAAAGCGATTACCATCGTGGTGCATACCGGCCCCGGCGGCGGCATGGACCTGTTTGGCCGGGAAATCGCGAAACGGCTCCAAACCGTCCTCCGCCAGCCGGTCGTGGTCGAAAACCGGCCGGGCGGTTCGTCGGCGGTTGCCATGCAATACGCGGCGTCGCAGCCCACCGACGGCTACACGCTGATCGGTATCACCGATACGCTGATCATCACCCCCATCAAGAACAAGACGCCGAAGAGCTTGAAGGATTTCGTGCCGGTCGCCCATCTGCTTACCGATCCGAACGTGCTGTTCGTGAAAAGCGACAACAAGTACAAGAGCATCAAGGAGATGCTTGCGGACCTCAAGGCTGGCACGCGGCTGCGCATCGCCCAGACGCAGGTGGGCTCGCCGGAATCGACCGCGCTGTTGAAGCTGGTCAATAACTACGGACTGCGCAACATAGTCCCAGTGCCGGTCCAGGACGGCGGCGCGGGGGTGACCTCGGTGCTAGGCGGGCACCTGGTGGCGTCGCTGGCGGAACCGGCGGAAATCGGCGCGCAGATCGAGGCGAAGCAGGTGCGGGTGCTCGCGACCTTCACCACGAAGCGCATACCGCAGATGTCGGAGGTGCCAACCTTCAACGAGCTGGGATACGACGTCGCCATCGACAAGTTCCGCGGAATTGCCGCGCCCAAGGGCACGCCGAGAAACGTCGTGGCGACGCTCGAAAAGGCGCTCAAACAGGTTCTCGACGGCGCGGATTACAAGAAGGTGTATGACGCCAATTTCCAGATTCCCAACTTCATGGGCTCGGATGAATTTGCCAAATTCCTCGTGAAGAAGGAAGCGTCCTACGCCAGCGCGTTAGCCACGAAGAAATAGGGGCGCGCTGCGATGCTGGAAAAGGTGCTGGCCAGCGTGCTGGCGGGCGTCGGCGCAATCTGGTTCGCGGCCTCGTGGAACCTGGCCAGCGGGGCCGCCGGATACGGCGGGGCGTTTCCGCTGGGGCTGAGCGCGCTGCTTGTGGCGCTTTCGCTCCTGCTGCTGGTCACTTCCCGGGGCGTGCGCGGCACGCCGGCAGTTTCCCCACCCCCGGGGACGGGAACAGCCGGGAATGCGAAAGACTGGAATGGAACCGTCGCGGCAGCGTGGCTGGTAGCGCTGCTCGGCGGCTACGCCATTTTTTTTGACCTTCTTGGATTCGTACTGGTGACGCTGCTGTTCGGCGCCGTGTACCTCAGGCTGCTACATCGCGCCTCCTGGAAGGCGAGCCTTGTCACTTCGGTGCTGCTGACGCTCGGCGGCTACCTCGTCTTTCGCGTGCTGCTCGGCGTGCCGTTACCGACGGGCCTGCTGGTAGGGGAAATCTTCGGGTGAGCGGCATCGAGGGGCTGCTCGGCGGGTTCGTCATCGCGCTGCAGCCTGTCAACCTGCTGTGGGCGCTGCTCGGCGTCACGGTGGGCACGCTGATCGGCGTGCTGCCCGGCGTGGGACCCGTCTCCGGCATCGCGTTGCTGATCCCGCTGACCTACGGGTTGAACCCCATATCCGGAATCATATTGCTTGCAGGCGTCTACTACGGCGCGATGTACGGCGGCTCGACGACGGCCATCCTCGCCGGCATTCCCGGCGAATCCTCTTCGGTCATGACGGCGGTGGACGGTTACGAAATGACCAAGCAGGGGCGCGCGGGGGTGGCGCTCGGAATATCGGCGTTCGGCTCCTTCATCGCCGGAACGGTGGGCGTGCTGCTCCTTACGCTGTTTGCGCCGCTGATTTCCCGCTGGGCGCTCAAGCTCGGGCCACCGGAATTCTTCCTGCTCATGTGCCTGGCCTTTTCCCTGGTCGCGGCGCTGACGGGAGACTCGTTCGTCAAGGGCCTGATATCAGCCGTGCTCGGACTCCTGCTCAGCACGGTCGGCATCGATATCTTTTCAGGCGAACCCCGCTTCACCATGGATCTGATCGGATTGATAGACGGGATCGAGTTCCTTGTTGTCGCGATTGCGGTGTTCGCGGTGGCGGATGTGATCGAGAATGTCCAGAAGGGCCTTTCCCCGCTGCCTGTGCTGAAGCCCGTGCCGTTGCGCCAGATGATGCCCGGATGGAACGACTGGAAGGCATCGATAGGCGCGATACTGCGCGCCACCGGCCTCGGGTTCGTCGTGGGTGCGCTGCCCGGAGCGGGCGCTACCATCGCGTCGTTCATGTCGTACGGCGTCGAGAAATCGCTGAGCAGGGAACCGTGGCGTTTCGGTCGTGGTGCCATCGAAGGGGTGGCCGCGGCGGAGTCCGCCAACAATGCAGCCTCAAGCGGAGCCATGGTGCCGCTGATTACTCTCGGCATTCCGGGATCGGGATCTACCGCGGTGCTGCTGGGCGCCTTTATTCTTTTTGGCATCCGGCCCGGGCCACTGTTGTTCGAGCAGCATCCCGACGTCGCCTGGGGGTTGATCGCCAGCATGTATGTCGGCAACCTGATGCTGCTGATACTCAATCTGCCGCTGATCGGGCTGTTCGTCCAGGTCATCCGGCTGCCGTACGCGACTCTGTCGTTGCTCATCCTCATGCTTTCGCTGCTGGGCGTGTTCGCCAACGCGGCCAGCAGCTTCGGCCTGGTGTTGCTGGTTTTCTTCGGCGCCTGCGGATGGATACTGCGCCGCGCGGAATTTCCGATGCCCCCGCTGCTGCTCGGCCTGGTTCTGGGGGGGCTGACCGAGAAAACGTTCCGCCAGGCAATGCTGCTGTCGGACGACGGATTGCTTATCTTTGTCAAAAGTCCTCTCTCGACGGCGCTGACGATTTGCCTTGGCGCCGTCTTTGCATACGGCGCATACCGATTCCTGCGGTCGCGAATGGGGTCCGGGGAGGCGGCGCAGCCCGGAACGTAGGGAGGTCGCACGCGTCCGGCTTAAAGGCGCGTTTTTAGGGGCAATATCGAGGCTCTAATCCGCAGCGGCTGTTCGGCTTCTGATTACAGCCTAGTCGGCCCGCACGCCGGAAATCCTCACCACCTCTGCCCACTTCGGCAGCTCGGCCTTGATGTGGGCCGCGAGCTGCGCGGGCGTGGAGCCGACCGGTTCCACGCCCATTTCGTCCAGGCGCTTGCGGATCTCCGGCGCGTTCAGGGCGGCGACGAAGCTCCGGTTGAGCGCGTTCACGACGGCTTTCGGCGCGCCCGCCGGCGCGAGGATGGGGTACCAGGTGGACGCCTCGAAACCCGGCAGCGCGGCTTCCGCGACCGTCGGCACGTCGGGCAGCGCGGGGGAGCGCTTGGCTCCGGAGACGGCCAGCAGCCGCATCTTGCCCAGCCGGAAATGCGGCAGCGCGCCCGGCAGCGTGGGGAAGAACAGCGAGACGCGGCCCGAGAAGAGATCGGTGTAGGTCTGGCCGATCGCCTTGTACGGGACATGGACGAGCTCGATGCCCGCCTTGCTCCGGAACATCTCCATCGTCAGGTGCCCCGAGGTGCCGACTCCGGTCGAGCCGTAATTGATCTTGCCCGGCTGCTTTTTCGCGAGCGCGATCAGGTCCGGCACGCTCGTCACGGGCAGCGCGAGGGTGGCCGCGAGGGCGTTCTGCGTCGAGGCGAGCAGCGTGACCGGGGTGAAGTCCTTGACTGGATGGTACGGCAGGTCGCGGTAGATGGCCGCGTTGACCACGAGCGACGCGCTGGTGATATGGAGCGTGTAGCCGTCGGGCGTGGCGCGCGCCGCGATCTCGGCGCTGAGCCTGCCGCCGGCGCCAGGGCGGTTGTCGATGACGATCTGCTGCCCCAGCGCTTCCCCGGCCTTCTGCGCGACGAGGCGCGACACCAGGTCCACGCTGCCGCCGGGCGCGAACGCGACGATCAGCCGGATCGGGCGCGACGGGTAGGGCTGCGCCGGCGCCGGGGACGCCGCCACCGCGGAAACGGCCAGCATGAGCAGTCCCAGCGGCACGCGGGCGGGATTTGAAATTGATTTCATCCTTCCTCCTTTATTATCGAGAGCGAGACTTGCGGCTCGCGGCTCGTGAAGTTCGCAGTTTACCTTCTGCGGCGGGCGTTTGCAGTAACTGGCAACTGACGGCTGCCAACTTCCAACTCGCTCTCGCCTTGTCACGACCGAAGCCCGGTGCTGCATAATCCGGTATCCACCCAACGCGGCATCCACAAAGTGGAATCCGGTTCATGGCGGGACCCGTCACGCATTCTCCGGCGACCGTGAACGCGCCACGGCGGGTCGCGTTCGTGACCGGCGCGTCGCAGGGGCTTGGCGCCGAGATCGCCGTGGCGCTTGCGCGCGACGGCTGCGACGTCGCCGTCTCCTCGCGCCGCGTGGAGAAGCTCTCGGATACGATCGGCCGCATCGAGGCGGCGGGGGCGCGCGGCGTGCCGGTGGCGCTCGATGTCCGATCGCAATCGAGCATGGAGCGCGCGATGGACGAGGCCGCCGGCGCCTTCGGGCGCGTCGATGTGCTGGTCAACAATGCCGCCGTCACGCTGCGCCGGCGGGCGCTCGACCTGACGCGCGCCGAATGGGACGAGTTGATGGCCGTCAACCTGAAGGGGGCCTTTTTCATGAGCCAGCTCATGGGCAGGCACCTCGTGGCGATGCAGCGCCCGGGCTGCATCATCAGCCTCGCCTCGACCCACGGCATGGTCGGGTTCCCGGAGCGCCTCGCCTACGGCGTGTCCAAGGCCGGGATCATTCACATGACGCGAATGCTGGCGATCGAGTGGGCGGAGCACGGCATCCGCGTCAACGCCGTCGCGCCCGGCACGCTGGACACGCCGACGCGCGCCGAGTACTTCGCCGCGCATCCCGATGCGAAGCGGGCCATGCTCGAGCGTGTCCCGTTCCGCCGTTTCGGCGCGCCCGAAGAGGTGGCGGCGGCGGTATGCTACCTGGCGGGTCCCGGGGCGGCTTACATCACGGGGCAGACGCTGGTGCTGGACGGCGGGCTGACCGCCTACTGAAGGGAAAAAGGAAAAAGGCAAAAGGGAAAAGGCGTAAGGGGAAAGGCCAAAGGCAAAGGCCAAAGGGCAAGACAAGCTGTTAACCACTTTTTCCTTTTCACTTTCCCCTTTTTCCTTGTTGTCAGATCCGGCGGCCCATGATCCACGCCTTAAGGAGTGAACGATGCGCGAACTGATGCCCATCGCCGAAAAAATCGCCGCCGCCCTGAAAGCGCGCGGGCAGACCGTTGCGGTCGCGGAATCATCCGCCGGCGGCCTCATTTCGGCGGCGCTGCTGGCGGTGCCCGGCGCTTCCGCCTATTTCATCGGCGGGAGTGTCCTGTACACCCGCAAGTCCATCCTGGCCCTGAAGGACACCCATGAGGAAATGTTCGCCGGCATCCGCGGCGCAACCGAGCCGTGGGCCCTGCTTCTGGCGCGCACCGTGCGCGGCCGCTGCTCGGCCGACTGGGGCGTGGGCGAGAGCGGCGCGGCCGGGCCCGCGGGCAACCGCTACGGCGATCCGCCGGGGCACGCCTGCGTTGCCGTGACCGGCGGCGTCGAGCGCGCGATCGTGGTGAAGACCGGAAGCGGGGACCGGATCGCGAACATGTACGCGTTCGCGACCGCGGCACTGAGCCTGCTGGCGGAGAGCCTTGAGAGACGGTGACTCGTGACTCGTGACTGGTGACTCGTGAGTCGGCCTGTTCGTCGGCGCTGCGCTTAGCGCTGCTCGACCCACGACCCGCGGGCTCTCAGGACCATATCGTAGGAGCGCACGTGCGAATAGCGGCGGCTTCCTGCAATATCCCGATCTCGATTCGATACTTGTGATGGGCTCCGGAAAGGGGGATGACGATGGCGAAGAGCGATTTCGAGCGGAAACGGTGGGACAAGGGGATGGAGATCCTGAGGGAGATGGGCCGCGAAGGCACCATGATGAACCAGAAGGAGCTCTACCCGGACCTCTACAACCTGTCGGTCGGGTACCTGTTCGGGGAGATCTGGTCGCGGCCGCACCTCAGCATCCGCGAGCGGGAACTGATCACGCTGGCGGCGAACATCGCGCTGGCGCGCCCGGCCGGCACGCACTCGCACTACCGCAGCGCCCAGCACATCGGCATCACCAAGGAGCAGATCATGGAGCTGATCATCCACGTCGGGCATTACGCCGGCTGGCCGGCGATCGCCCACGCGATCATCCAGTTCGAGCAGGTGCTGAAGGAAGACGCCGAGAAGGAGCAGGCGCAGAAGAAATGAGCCGCCACGGACGGCATTTCAGCCCCGCGCGGCACGCGAACACCGGAAAGGAATCCTCATGATTCTCGAAGTCGCCATCCTGCACATTCCGGCAGT
This sequence comes from Betaproteobacteria bacterium, assembly GCA_016192825.1. GTDB lineage: Bacteria > Pseudomonadota > Gammaproteobacteria > Burkholderiales > SG8-41 > SG8-41. The sequence continues at coordinate 14,443 of JACPTK010000092.1, forward strand.
CGCCGAAGGTCCAGGAGTTCCGCGCCCTGGTCGGCGGGTTTTTCGCGCAGCCGCCGGTCGCCGAGCATTTCGAGCGCGTGACCGGCAACCATATTTGAACCGCGTGACGTGATACGGCGTGACATGGCGTAGCGTGACATGGAACTGCGTGACTTGATACGGCGTGATGCGTCGCGGCCGGGCCGAGCGGTCGACCGGCAAGCCGCGACTCGCGCCAGACCGGGTTAGTCCACTCACCAACGGAGGACAAGTCCTGCTTTAAGGCGGATGGCGGATGGCGGATGGCGAATGGCGGATGGATGGTTCCCGCGCGCCGCGCGGAGCCCAGTCACGAGCCGCGAGCCGCCAGTCGCGAATTTGAGGAGATGCCATGAACGCACCGGAGAAGACCTCCAACGTTTCGCAGCCGAAGCACGCCAAGCTGATCGTGGAGAAGGACGTGCGGATCCCGATGCGGGACGGCACGCTGCTCTACGCCGACATCCTGCGGCCAGAAGGGAAAAATGAGGGCGGCGCGGAGCGCTTTCCGGCGATCATGAATATCGGCGTCTACCAGAAGGACAAGGTCTGGATCCCGCCAGCGGACCTCGAGGAGAAGGCGAATCCGCACCTCAACTGGGAGACCGTGAACCCCGAGTGGTGGTGCCCGCGCGGCTACGCCTGCGTGCGGGTGGATTCGCGCGGCACAGGGAAGTCGCCCGGCCGGTCGGATCCCAGCTCGTACCAGGAGTCGGTGGATTTCTACGACGCGATCGAGTGGGTCGCGAAGCAGCCCTGGTGCTCCGGAAAAATCGGCACGCTGGGCATTTCCTACCATGCAAGCTCGCAGTGGCGCGTCGCCAACCTCCAGCCGCCGTCGCTCAAATGCATCATGCCGTGGGAGGGGCGCGCCGACCAGTACCGCGACCAGGCCTACCACGGCGGCATCTTCGCGCTCGGCTTCATCGGCAACTGGTGGCTCACGCACACCGCGCACCACCTGCTGGGCCGCCCGCGCAGCTACAACCCGGACGCGTTCCAGAACGACATGCTGTGGCACATGATGCGCAACGATCTCGACTCCGAGTACTGGCGCGCGTGCAGCGCGCGCTGGGAGCGCATCCAGGTGCCGGTCTACAGCGTCGGCAACTGGGGCGGCTTCTCGCTGCACCTGCGCGGCAACACCGAGGGCTACATGAACGCCGCCGCGAAGCACAAGAAACTGCGCATCCACACCGGCACGCACTTCCATCCGTTCCACTCGGAGGAGGGGCGCATGGACCAGCTGCGCTGGTTCGATCACTGGCTGAAGGGCATCGACACCGGCATCCTCGACGAGCCGCCGGTGAAGCTGGAGATCCGCACCGGCGGCAGCCAGAAGCCGTACCCGTTCCGCGTCGAGAACGAATGGCCGCTCGCGCGCACGCAGTGGACGAAAATGTACCTCGGGCTCGACCGCGCGCAGGGCCAGGAAGAAATGGCGGTGGAGGGCCGGCTGGTGCGCGAGCCGCCCGCGGCCGGGAAAAGCGCGAGCTATCCGGCGAGCGGAGTCACCCGGGCCGGCGTGGCGTCGGGCTCGTCGCTTTCCACCACGCATGGCGGCGGCGGGCGTCTGGGCGTCTCGTTCGAGACGGCGCCGATGACGGAGGCGACCGAGATCACCGGTCCGCTCATGATGAACCTGTGGGTGTCGAGCACCACCGAGGACATGGACATCTTCGTCACGCTGCGCAACATCGCGCCCGACGGCAAGGACGTGAGCGAGGTCGGCCAGCACGGCCAGCCGGTGCCGCTCACCAAGGGCTGGTTGCGCGCCTCGCACCGCAAGCTCGACCCGGAGAAGTCGCTGCCGTACCGGCCGTACCACCCGCACAACGAGCGGTGGTGGCTCACGCCGAATGAGCCGGTCGAATGCCAGATCGAGATCTGGCCGACGTGCATCGTGCTCGGCAAGGGCCACAAGTTGCGCGTGGACATCCAGCCGCGCGACGGCGTCGGAGCCGCGCCGTACACGCACTACCATGCGGACTACAACGCTGGCGCCGTGAACACCCTCCATTCAGGAGGGGACAGGCAGTCGTACATCCTGCTGCCGATCATTCCACCGAAGTGATGGGTGATGAGTGATGGGTAATGAGGCCGCGTGATGAACGGCGGAAGCCCGCCCGTTCGATCACGCGGAGTTAAACCGGCGCGTAGCGTCCGGCTTTAACGTTACTTGATGCTGACGCCGGCCGCTTTCACCACCTCGGTGATCCGCTTGCGCTCGTTGCGGCGGAACGCATCGAGTTCCTTGCGCCCGCCGGCGACGATTTCGATCCCCAGCACCTTGAGCCGCTCGCCGAACGCCGGCTCCTTGACCGCCTTGAGCACTTCGACGCTCACATTGTCCAGGATCGCGGACGGCGTGCCGATGGGAGCGACCAGGCTGTACCAGCCGAACATCGCGTAGCCCGGCACCGCTTCCGCGATGGCCGGCACTTTGGGAAGCGCCGGCGAGCGTTTCGGCGTGGTCACGCCGATGGCCCGCAACCGCCCGGACTCGACGTGGGCCCGCGCGGCCGGGTAGACCGCGTAGGTCAGGTGCACCTCTCCCGCCAGCGTGTCCGCGATCGCCTGGGCGATGCCCTTGTAGGGCACGTGCAGCATTTCGGTGCCCGTCAGGCGCGTGAACAGGACCCCCGAGAGATGCTCGGAGGCGCCGGCGCCCGCCGAGCCGTAGCGCAGCCCGCCCGGCTGCTTCTTCGCGAGCGCGATCAGGTCGGCGATCGACTTCACCGGCACTTTCGGGTTGACCATCTGGACGAACGGCACCGTCCCGATGAGGGCGATCGACGAGAAATCCTTGTCCAGGTTGAACTTGAGATTGGGATAGACCGAGGTCGCGACGAACAGCTGCGAGGTCAGCATCATCCACGTGTAGCCGTCGCGATTCGCCCGCAACGCGGTTTCCGCGCTGAGGATGCCGGCGACACCGGGCCGGGCATCGACGACGACCCGCTGGTCCCAGACCTTGAACAGCCGCTCGGCCACGAGCTGCGCGATGATGTCGGGACCCGAGCCCGGCGCGCTGCCGAGGATGAGGCGGATCGGTTTTTCCGGGTAAACAGGCTGCGCGGCGTGCGCCGCTTGCGCCATGGCCAGCGCTGAGAAGGCAATCGTGGCTAGCAGTTTTCTGGTGCGCATGGGGTTTCTCCTCTGCCTTGTTTTGATATACATTCGCCGTTCATCTCGCCGTCCGGCGGAAGGCGCATTCACGGATGTCTAGGTTAATTACACCGCCGCGCCGGGTCAATGATTCCGTGACTGGTGACTGGTGACTGGTGACTCGTGACTCGTGACGGATTGCGGTATTTGATCCAGAATCCGCGATCCACGACCCGCAATCCACGCTTTCGAGGCAGATCATGAGCGAGTACAAGAGCGAAGTCCGGGACGGCATGCGCATCGACTGGGACGTGCCGATCCGGATGGACGACGGCATCGTGCTGCGCGCGGACGTGTTCCGGCCGGCGGCGGACGGGCGATACCCGGCGCTGGTGAGCTACGGCCCCTACGGCAAGGGCCTCGCCTTCCAGGACGGCTACAAGACCGCGTGGGAAATCATGTGCCGCGAGAGTCCCGACGCGGTGAGCGGGACGACCAACCAGTACGCGAACTGGGAGGTCGTGGACCCCGAGAAGTGGGTCCCGGACGGCTATGCCTGCGTGCGCGTGGACTCGCGCGGCGCGGGGCGCTCGCCGGGCTACCTCTCTCACAACAACGCGCGGGAGAACCGGGATTTCCACGACTGCATCGAGTGGGCGGCGGCGCAGCCCTGGTGCAGCGGCAAGGTGGGGCTCAACGGCATCTCCTACTACGCGAGCAGCCAGTGGCGCGCCGCGGCGCTGCAGCCGCCGCATCTCGCGGCGATCTGCGTGTGGGAAGGCTGGGTGGACTACTACCGCGACTCGGTCCGGCACGGCGGCATCGCCTGCACCTTCCGCAAGCACTGGCAGGACATGCAGGTGAAGACCGTGCAGCACGGGCGCGGCGAGCACGGTCCGCGGAGCCGCGTCACCGGCGAGCTCGTATGCGGGCCGGAGACGCTGCCGGAGGACGTGCTCGCGCGGAACCGCGACGACATGTGGGAAGGCGTGCTAAAGCACGCTTTAATGGGGCCGTACTACCAGGAGCGCACGGCTGACCTGTCGAGGGTCGCTGTGCCGCTGCTCTCGGCCGCGAACTGGGGCGGGCAGGGGCTGCACCCGCGCGGCAACTTCGAGGGCTTCATGCGCGCGGCATCGAGGGAGAAGTGGCTGGAAGTGCACGGCGGCTCGCACTGGGCGCCGTTCTACACCGACTACGGCGTGAAGCTGCAGAAGCGCTTCTTCGATTATTTCCTGAAGGGTCTGAAGAACGGCTGGGACCGGCAGCCGCGCGTCATGCTGCAGGTGCGCCATCCCGGCGAAAGATTCGTCGAGCGCCACGAAGACGAATGGCCGCTGGCGCGTACTCAATGGACGAATTTTTATATTGATCCCCACGACATGCGCCTGTCGCCGGATCCGATCGCCACGGATCGGACCGTCACCTACGATGCGCTGGGCGAAGGCGCCACCTTCTCCACGACACCGCTGGAGAAAGAGACGGAAATCACCGGCCCGTCCGCGCTGAAGCTCTGGATTTCCTCGTCCACTGCGGATGCGGACGTCTTCGCCGTGCTGCGGGTGTTCAATCCGTCGGGCCAGGAGGTGGTGTTCCAGGGGGCGCTTGACCCGCACACGCCGGTCGCGCAGGGCTGGCTGCGCGCTTCGCAGCGCAAGCGCGACCCGCACTTGTCTCTGCCGCACCGCCCCTACCACACCCACGACGAGAAGCAGCCGCTCACGCCCGGCGAGGCCTACGAACTTGACGTCGAGGTCTGGCCGACCTGCATCGTGGTGCCGAAAGGCTATCGCATCGCGCTCACGATCCGCGGCAAGGACTACGAATGGGAAGGCGAAGCGACGACGCTCTCGAACATGAAAAATCCGATGCGCGGCTGCGGGCCGTTCGTGCACGACGACGAGACCGACCGGCCGCCGGCTGTGTTCGGCGGAAAGGTGACGCTCCACGTCGGCCCGACGCGGCCGGCGCACCTGCTCCTGCCGGTCATTCCGCCGAAAAACTGAACCGCCAAGACGCCGAGAACGCCAAGAAAATCTCAGACACAGAGGACGCAGAGGACACAGAGGCGGTGACTTTCCGGCCCCGTCTGAGGGGGGTAGCGCGTAGCGCTGGGGTGGTGGGGTTACTTCTAACTTCCGCCTTCTGCCTTCTGACTTCGGGCAGCGGCTGAATGTTTGCTTCCGCCCGTTCGGGGCCATTGAGAGCAGGTGAGCAGCGCAGGGGGAAACCGCTACCAGCTTGCGAGGTAGCGGCGGCGCACGTGGTCTTGCCCGTCATACCCGCGAAGTAACGGTCAAAAGCCTCGACACGAAGGACACCGAGGACACAAAGGAATTCGAGTCACGAATCACGACTCGCGCCTTCATCCCTCGGGCGGAGCCCCCGGCAATCGACCTCAGTTGCGCGGCTCCAGGATGCCGTTGACGACCTTCACCTTGTCGCCGGCGCGCCAGCTCGGCGGCGTGTCCTGGGTGAACAGGCCCTGGCTGCCGTCTTCGTAGCGCACGCTGATCTGATATTGCTTGGTCTTCTTGACCTGCTTTTCGATCTGATGGCCGGCGATGCCGCCGCCGATGGCGCCTACCACCGTTGCGATGTCTCTGCCAGTGCCCCGCCCGACCTGGCGGCCGAGGACCCCGCCGACCACGGCGCCGCCGACCGCCCCGACGCCGGAGGCGTCGCCGGCTTTCTCGACTTCCCGCACTTCTTCGACTACCGCGCACTCACGACAGGTGGCGGCGACGACGAGCGGCGGCGGTGCAACCTCGGCCACCGCTGGCTGCGCGGGTTCAACCTTGGCGACCTGCTGCGGCGGCTCGGACCTGGCGACGGGCTTCGAGCGCGGTTTCGCGCGCCTGGCCGCGGGAGCGGGCGCGCGCTTTTCGGGCTCCGCGATGACCGCGGGTTGTGCCGGCGCCGTCGCGACCGGTGTGCCGGCGTCCGCCTGCGTCTTGGATGACGCCGGTGGCTGCGCGGTGGGTGTCACGGCGCTGCCGCCGCCAACCGATGTCGGGATCCAGCCCATGATGGCGCCGATTCCGACCAGGCTGAACAGCGTGACGGCGATGGCGGCAGTGATCACGAACGGATGGGTTTGACGGGTCGCAGGCGCTTCCATGGCGGGCTCCTTGTCCAGTGTGTCACAGCTTACTCGTTATAACGCGCGACGCGCCAGTCGGTTGATGTAACAATACATTGCAGAGCCGCCGGGTTGCGGCTGGTCGTGCCATATGTCACGGTGTTCCGGAACGCCACACGCACGTTTTCGTGCGGCGCCGATGCTGTCGACTTTCTCTTGAGGCGCATGTAAAGCCATCAAGCCACGGCAGGGGACTGTAAGGCCAAGGCGGAAGTCGGGAGGAGAAAGGCGGAACGATGAAGTAACATGGGTCGCAAAATTCGTTGTCCCGATTACAATCGACCTATCACCCATCACCCATCACCCATCACCCATCACCCATCACCCATCACCCATCACCCATCACCCATCACCCATCACCCATCACCCATCACCCATCACCCATCACCCATCACCCATCACCATCACTCATCACCCGCATCCATGAGCAACGCGCAAAAACTTCTCCCAACGCTGGCAGCAAATCCCAGGCTGGACCAGTGGGTCACCGTCAACGCCGATGGCACGGTCACGGTCCGCACCGGCAAGGTGGAGATCGGCCAGGGCATCGTTTCGGCGATGGCGCAGCTCGCGGCGGAGGAGCTCGACGTCGCCTACGCGCGCATCCGCATGGTTCCCGTGGACACCGCGGCGAGCCCCAATGAGGGCTCGACCACCGGCAGCCGCTCGGTCGAGGAGGGCGGCGGCGCGCTGCGGCAGGCGTGCGCCGAGGCGCGCGACCTGCTGCTGCAGGCGGCGGCGCGCAAGCTCGAGGCGACCCTGGAGCGGCTCGAGGTCGAGGACGGCACGATCCGCGTGCGCGGAGGCGGCGCGTCGGTGACCTATTGGCAGCTCGCGCCGGAAGTCGACTTCGCGCGCGAGGCGACAGGCCAGGTCCGGCCCAAGGCGCGCGAGGACCTGCGCCTCGTCGGGGAGCGGCTGCCGCGGCTCGACATTCCCGCCAAGGTGAGCGGCGCGGCCTTCCTCCAGGATCTCGATCTGCCCGGCATGCTGCACGGGCGGGTCGTGCGTCCGCCGGCCTACCGCGCGCGGCTCGTCTCGCTCGACGACGCGCGCGCGCGCGCAATTGCCGGCGTGCGGGCGGTGGTGCGCGAGGGGAGTTTTCTCGGCGTCGTCGCCGAACGCGAAGAGCAGGCCATCCGGGCGCGCGAAGCGCTCTTGCACGGGGCGCGCTGGAGCGAGCCGAACGATCTCCCCGATGAGCAGGCGATCCCCGCCTTCCTGCTCGCGCAGCCGGTCGAGGACGAGGTGCTCGTGGAGAAAGGGGCCGCGCGCGCCGCATCCGGCGCCGCGCTCGAAGCGACCTATACGCGCCCCTATCTCGCGCATGCCTCGCTCGCACCGTCCTGCGCCATCGCCTGCTGGCGCGACGGCCGGCTGGAGATCTGGGCCCACAGCCAGTCGATCTACGCCCTGCGCGACGAGCTCGCGAAGACGCTCGAGCTGCCGCCGGAGCGCGTGATCGCGCGCCACGCGGAGGGCGCGGGCTGCTACGGTCACAACGGCGCGGACGACGTCGCGCTCGATGCCGCGTTGCTCGCGCGCGCGGTCGACGGCCGGCCCGTGCGCGTGCAGTGGATGCGCGACGACGAGTTCGCGTGGGAGCCCTACGGCCCCGCGATGGTCGTGAAGCTGCGGGGCGCGCTCGATGGGAACGGCGGCGTCGCCGAATGGCGTGAGGAGATCTGGGGCCCCCGGCACATCACCCGCCCCGGGCGCCATCCCGCTCCCGGCCTGCTCGCGGCCTGGCACCTCGATCGCGGCTTCGAGCCGCCGCCCGCGGTGGACATGCCGATCGCCATGGGTGGCGGCAGCCAGCGCAATGCCGTGCCGTACTACGATTTCCCGAACGAGCAAGTGGTGAACCACGTCGTGAAGGCGATGCCGCTGCGCATCTCGACGCTGCGGGGCCTCGGCGCCCACCTGAACGTGTTCGCGATCGAATCGTTCATGGACGAGCTGGCGCACGCGGCCGGCGCCGATCCGCTCGAGTTCCGGCTGCGCCATCTCAAGGACGAGCGGGCGCGGGCGGTGATCCGCGCGGCGGCGAAAGCAGCGGGGTGGGCGCCGGGCGCGAAGGGCGACGGCGTGCGCGGCAGGGGAATCGGCTTCGCGCGCTACAAGAACCTCGGCGACTGGGTCGCGGTCGTCGCCGAGGTCGTGGTCGAGGAAAGCATTCGCGTGCCGCGCATCGTCACCGCGATCGATTGCGGGCGCGTCGTGAACCCCGACGGCGTTGCCAACCAGGCCGAGGGCGGCATCATCCAGGCGATGAGCTGGACGCTCAAGGAGCAGGTGCGCTTCGACCGCGCGCGCGTCACGACGCGCAACTGGGAGGACTATCCGATCCTGACCTTCGACGAGGCGCCGTCGATCGAGGTTGTCCTGGTCGACCGCCCGGACGAGCCTTCGATCGGCGTGGGCGAGGGCATGATGGGGCCGGCCGCGGCCGCGATCGGCAACGCCGTGTTCAACGCGATGGGGGTGCGCGTGCGCGACCTGCCGCTCACGGCCGAGCGCGTTGCCGCGGCCATCCACGCTGCCGACGCGTGACATTGACAAGAACTGATCAAAGTCCGCATACTGGCCCGCACTAGAAAAGGCGTCGCGCGATACAGCAAGACGGCATCCCGCTACCGGGCAAGACCGTCGTCGCAGCGGCGCGGATCGAACGGGATCCAGGGCAGGAAAATGTAGGGCGCCAGCCGCCCGATCCCTGGATTCGCACGAGGCGTAACGCGACCATGGAGGAGGAACTATGCTTCGCATTCTGCCGGCAGGTTTTCTGATTCTCTTGTCGATGGCGGGCGGTGTCGCCGCGCAGGAGGCGTATCCCACCCGGGCAGTCAACCTCGTATCGCCCTATCCGCCGGGCGGCGCGGCCGACCTCACCGCCCGGCCGCTCGCCCCGGCCATGGAGCGGGCCCTGAAGCAGCCCGTGGTGGTGGTGAATCGCGTGGGCGCCGGGGGCGCGGTGGGCACCCAGTTCGTGTCCACGGCACCCGCCGACGGCTACACGCTGATGATCACCGTGTTCTCCATCTCCACCATTCCGGAAGCGGACCGCGTGGCGGGCCGCAAGCCGCGGTGGAACCGCGACCAGTTCGTCCCGGTCGCCCGCATCAACGCCGACCCCACGATGCTGATCGTGCACCCGAGCACGCCGTGGAAGAGCGTGAAGGCGCTGGTCAACGACGCGAAGAAGCGTCCGAACGACATCATTTTCGTGTCCGCCGGGCCCTTCACGGTGGCCCACATGGCGGTCGAAGTCTTCATGCAGACCGCCAAGATCAAGATGCGCCACCTGCCCACCACCGGGGGCGGCCCCGCGATGACCGCGCTGATCGGGGGGCACGCGTTCGTGTCGGCACTGTCCACGGGGGCCGTCAGCCCGCAGGCGAAAGCGGGAAAACTGCGCGTCCTGGCGAACTCGGGTTACAAGAGGCTGGCGGCCTTCCCCGATATTCCGACGCTGAAGGAACTCGGCTACGACATGGAGGTTTACCTGTGGACCGGGATTTTCGCGCGCAAGGAGGTGCCGCCCGCAGTGGTGAGCAAGATCCGGACCGCGATCGGCCAGGCGGTGAAGGACTCCGAGTTCCTGAAGGCGTCGGCCAAGATGCAGATGCCGCCCGACTACCTCGACGCGCCCGAGTTCAAGACCTGGTGGGACAAGGACAGCGAGATGCTCGCCCGCGCGATCCGCAACATGCCCAGCCCGGGGAAATAGCGCGCCCCGCCCGAGCCGGACCGGAGCGCAGGGCGTGAGATCGCCGACGATCGACCAGGTGGCGGGATCGGTTCTCGCCGCCTTCTCGCTGCTGGTCCTCTGGGAGTGCCGCAAGATCCCGTTCGGCTTCCTCGCCGAGCCCGGCCCGGGCGCCGTCCCGCTGATCCTCGCCATCGCGCTGCTCGCAATCAGCATCGCGGTGATTGCCGGCGGACGCGCCGGCAGGCGCTTCGCCGACGTGCGGTGGACGGAGTGGCGGCACGCGGCGGCCATCCTGGCCAGCTGCGCTTTCATGGCGCTCGCGATCGAGCGCATCGGCTACCGCCTGACGGTCCTCGTTGCCCTGGTGTTTCTCACCAGCGTCGTCGAGAAGAAGGGGTGGATCGCGGGGGCCGTTTACGCCGGCTGTTTCGCCTTCGGCACGCATTACCTTTTCAATCACGTGCTGGGGGTGCCCCTGCCGCAGGGCCCGTTCGGGCTGTAGCCCGCCTTTCCGGCCTCATGGGAAGTTGCAGGCTTCGCGCGCGCAGCAGGATCGCCTAGCAGCCTGTCGGATTTAGCGCATCGACAGGCTGCTAAACAAAACCGCCTGAAAATTTCACATGAAACCCAATAAAACATGCCTAAGGAGTTTGTCGGCCCCGAGTCCGACAAACTCCTGGGAGCGAACCTGGTGCCGGAGACACTGAACGGCCTGCTGGCCGGCTTCGCCATGGCCTTCACGCCGGAAGTGATGCTGTACGCGTTTGTGGGCTGCGTGGTGGGAACGCTGGTGGGGGTCCTCCCCGGCGTGGGGCCCCTTGCGGGAATCAGCCTGCTCCTGCCGGTCACCTTCGGGCTGAACCCCGTCAGCGCGATCGTGCTGCTGGCGGGCATCTACTACGGCGCGATGTACGGCGGGTCCACGACCTCCATCCTCATGCGCATACCCGGAGAGGCCGCGTCGGTCATGACGTGCATCGACGGCTATGCGATGACGCAGAAGGGCCGGGGCGGCGCGGCGCTGGCCGTGGCCGCCGTGGGCTCGTTCGTCGCGGGAACGCTGAGCATCGTCGGGCTCATGCTGCTGGCGCCGCCGCTTGCCGAGTTCGCACTGCGCTTCGGGCCGCCCGAGAATTTCGCGCTGCTGGTGCTGGGACTGCTGGTGCTCGCGTACATGAGCAGCGGGTCGATGACGCGGTCCCTCGCCATGGCGGCGCTCGGACTGCTGCTGGGCATGGTCGGCATGGACACCATGACCGGCCTGTTCCGCTTCGAGTACGGCCTCTCCGAGCTGGGCGACGGCATCGGCATCGTGCCGGTGGCCGTGGGATTGTTCGGGATCTCGGAAATCCTGATCTCGGCCGGGCAGAGCACCCGGGTCGACGTCCGCGCGCCCCGCCTTCGGGAATTGCTGCCGACCCGGCGGGAATGGCGGGCGAGTGCCGGTCCCATCGGGCGCGGGACCCTGCTCGGATTCTTCATCGGCATCATTCCGGGCCCGGGCCACATCATATCGTCCTTCGTTTCGTATTCGATCGAGCGGCGCCTCTCGAAGCATCCCGAGCGCTTCGGCAAGGGCGCGATCGAGGGCGTCGCCGGCCCCGAGTCGGCCAACAATTCCGCCACCTCCGGCGCGTTCGTCCCCATGCTCGCCCTGGGCCTGCCCTCGGGTGCCGTCCCGGCCATCATGCTGGCGGCGCTGATGATCCACGGCATCGCGCCGGGGCCGCTGCTGATACAGCAGCAGCCGCAGCTCTTCTGGGCGGTCATCGCGAGCATGTACGTGGGCAACGTCGTGCTGCTGATCCTGAACCTGCCGATGGTCGGGCTGTTCGTGAACATCCTGCGCGTTCCGTATTCGTACCTGTATCCGTCGCTCCTCGCTTTCGCCACGCTCGGCGTCTACGCGGTGAACAACAGCGTGGTGGACCTGTGGATCATGGGCGGCGCGGGCCTGCTCGGCTACGTCCTGCGCAAGCTCGAATTCGAGCTCGCCCCGATCATCCTCGGCCTGGTGCTCGCGCCCATGCTCGAGCTGAGCTTCCGGCAGTCGCTCGCCATGTCGGCGGGAAACTACACCATCTTCTTCACCCATCCCATTTCGGCCTTCATGCTGTCGGTTGCGCTCGTGCTGCTGCTGCTGGGCATGCGGTCCACGTTCACGCGGGCCGAGGGCACCCGGGCGCTCGCGAGTCTCGAGCCGTCAGCCAGTCAGGCCCAGAAGGGCAATCCGTGAAGCGTCGCGCTTCCACGGCGAGAGGTGACAGGCAAAAGGTGATAAGTGATAGGTGATAGGGGTTCGGCCTCGCGCGAGCGCGAGGTTTCTGATCACTATCACTCGTCACTTATCACGCTCCTCGAAGATGGGCGCGAGCCAATCGGCGATGGCATCCACGCCGAGCTGTCGATTGTCCACCTGGCAATGCTCCGCGGCGCCCTCGGCGCCGGTGAAGATCTTGAGCGTCTTGTGCTTCGAGCCGGCGGCGTCGTAGAGCTTGCGCGCCGAGTCGAGCGGCACGATGCGGTCGTTCTCACCGTGCGCGACGAGGAGCGGGCATTCGATGCGGCCGGCGACGCCGGCAAGATCGAAGCGCTTCGCCATCCCGACCGCTTCGTCGAGGTCTTTCGCGCCGAACGCCCACGGCACCTGGAAATGCGACTGCGCGCTGGTCTTCGCGTCGGTCGCCACCGCGCGGCGGATGCCGTCCACCCATTCCGCCATGTTCCAGTGCATGGCCCCGAAGGCGACGCAGGCACAGTAGCGCTTCTCGAACGCGACAACGCGCGGCGCGTAGTAGCCGCCGAAGCTGTAGCCCATCACCGCGACCTTCCTCGCGTCCACCTCCGGGCGCGCGGCGACCCACTCGTAGGCGGCGGTGCCGGCGACCTCGTAGTCGTGGCGCGTCCTGATGTCGCGCAGGCGCAGCGACTCGCCCTGTCCCGGGCCGTCGATCGCGAGCGTGTGCCAGCCGCGCGCCGCGAACTCGAGGCCGTTGAAGAGCACGCTCATTTCCTTGCAGTTGTCGAGCCCGTCGAACGCCACCATCGTCGGCGCGCGTCCCGTCGCCCCCGTCGCCTTCATGAACAGCGCCGGCAGCGTGGTTCCCTCGTACGGCACCTCGACCCGCTCGACGTTCGGGTAGCGCCGCAGGATGCCCCTGGTCTGGCAGCCGATCGCCTTGCGGCCCATCTCCCGCTTTTCCGGGCCCGGCACGATGAAGCGCTCGGCGGTGAAGTAATACATGCCGGCGCGCAGGAACAGGTTGCCGGCGCTCATCCCGTTGCCCTGCGCCTCGGCCGCCTGCGCCGCCTGCTCCAGGCGCGCGCCCATCGCGCTCCATTCCTCCCCCCACGCCTGCGGCTCGTGCTGGCGGCGCCGCAGCCGCTCGCAGACGGCGTCGATCTCGCCGAGTGCGACCGCACCGTACGGCGCCATGCCCTTGGTGACGAGGGTCGCGTTCGACCACATGAAATTGCCGGGAAAATGATCGATCCAGGTGGGGGTCTCGGAGGCCATGCGGTTCCCTCGCGTTGATCACAATATGGAAAAAGGCGCAAATCCTCGTTCGCGACAAATCTTAACTCATGCGCGCGGCGCGCTTATACTGGCGTTCACGCCGTGGCTCGTCCATCGTCCATCATTCGACCGTGACACCCCCCGCCGCAGGACAGCCCGCTCGGGCGCTCAACGAGCTGACCGCCACCGAGATCGTCGCGGCGGTCGCGGCCGGCAGGACCACCTGCGAGGCGGTCGCGCGCGCCTGCCTCGAGCGCGTCGCCGAGCGCGAGCCGCAGGTGCAGGCGTGGGCGCACCTCGATCCCGATCACGTGCTTGCGCAGGCGCGGGCGCTCGACCGCGGCGCCCGGCGGGGCCCGCTGCACGGCGTGCCGTTCGGCGTGAAGGACATCATCGACACCGCCGATCTGCCGACCGAGTACGGCACGGCCATCCACAAGGGCCACCGTCCGGCGAAGGACGCGGCCTGCGTCGCGCTCTCGCGCAAGGCGGGCGCCGTGCTGATGGGCAAGACCGTCACCACCGAGTTCGCCAACGTGACGCCGGGCAAGACGCGCAACCCGCTCGATCCCGCGCGCACGCCGGGCGGCTCCTCGAGCGGCTCCGGCGCCGCGGTCGCGGACTGGATGGTGCCGCTCGCGCTCGGCACGCAGACCACCGGCTCGACGACGCGCCCGGCGTCCTTCTGCGGCGTGTTCGGCTACCGCCCGACGTGGGGCGACCTGCGCATGGCCGGCGTCATGGAGGCCTCGGGCTCGCTCGACACGCTGGGCATCCTCGCGCGCTCGATCGAGGACATCGCGCTTTACCGCGACGTGCTGCTCGGCGTCGAGCCCGCGCCGTTGCCGGAGGATCTGCCGGCGCCGCGCATCGGCTTCTGCCGCCCCTATTTCTGGGAGCGGCTCGAGCCCGCGACGCAGCGCCTGCTCGAGGGCGCCGCGCGGCGGCTCGCGCACGCGGGCGCGCGCGTCAGGGAGGTGCCGCTACCCGGCGGCTTCGAGGGCCTCGAGGCGGCGCACCGCTGGATCTCGGGATTCGAGATGGCGCGAAACCTTGCGTGGGAGCTCGAAAACCACCGGGAAGCCATCAGCGAGAAGTTCCGCAGCGGCCGCCTCAAGGACGGGCTCGCCTGCACCTACGAGCACTACCGCGAGATGCGCGACTTCGTCGAGCATTGCCGGAGGCGTCTCGCGCCGGTCATGAGCGGACACGACGTGCTGCTCGCGCCGGCGGCGCAGGGCGAGGCCCCCGTCGGCTGGGACCCGGTGCCGCACCCGTGGGTGTACATGGTGTGGACGGCCATGCACGTGCCGTCGGTGACGCTGCCGGCGTACACCGGGCCCAACGGCCTGCCGATCGGGGCGCAGCTCATCGCAAGCCGCTGCGAGGACAGCAAGCTGCTCGCGGCGGCGCGCTGGGCCTACCGCGTGCTGCGTGACTGAAGACTGATGATGATGCGTGACTGCTGGGGCGTGACTGGTAGGGCGTTGCTTCCTGAAAAGTCCGCGATACCGCTTCACCCGTCACGGTATCTGAATCTTGCCCCCGGCGCCCGGCAAGCCGCCGGGGCCGCCCAGGCCTCCCATGCCGCCCTGCGGCACGACGATCGAGGAGGCGGCCTGGCGGCGCAGCTCCTGCAGGTCTTTCATGGTCCGCTCGACGGCGTCGCGCGCCGCGTCGGCGAACTTGGCCACCGCCTCGCCGAGCGAACCGGCGTCGAGCTCGAAATTGATCGGCAGCGCGCCGACGTTGGTCATGAGCTGCGCCTCGCCGATGTAGAGCACGGCCCGGCTCGCATCGGTCGTGCCGTCGCTTTTCAGCGGGGTCAGCACCCGGATGGTGCCCACCTTGCGGTCGGTGACGACTTCCTCGCGATACAGCGAGCTCGCGTCCATTTTCGGATCGCCGCCCCGCTCCTCGGGTCTCTGTGCCATGTTTGACTCGTTCCGCCCAATCCGTAAACTGGAAGCGTAGCAGAAATACCGAGGAAATTGTCGGGACATGACCCGACAATTTCCTGAACCGGAAGAACATTACCCCGATTATCGCCAGACTGGATCGTTACCTGCTGGACGACGATGGGGCACATTCCGTCGGGGTTCCATTCAGGGAATTTGCCGGGCCTGGTTCCGGCAAATTCCTTCGAGCGCCTCCGCCGCGGCGCAAGCGCCATCCTCTCGCGTGACTCGTTCGCCGATTGCCCGCGCGCGCGTGGCGCAGTCCGGCGCGGAGAGGATACCCTGGAGTTCCCGCGTCATCGCGGCGGCGGTTGCATTCCGGAAAGGAATGCTGCGCGCGATGCCGAGCTGAACCGCGCGCCGCGCGTTGTCCGGCTGGTCGAAGGCGACGGGCACGATCAGCTGCGGCCGGCCCGCGGCCAGCGCCTGGGCCAGCGTTCCGATGCCGCCGGAGTGCACGACCGCCGCCGCGCGCGGAAACACCGCCGAATAGGGCAGATAGTCGAAGACACCGATGGCCGGCGGCAGGGCGCCGAAGCGGTCGCGAGGCTGCCCGGTCAGGAGCAGGGCGCGGCGCCCGAGCGCGCCCGCCGACTCGATCGCCGCGCGCCAGAAACCGCCTGCGACCATCACGGCGGAGGATCCCAGCCCGAATACGACGGGCGGCTCTCCCGCGCCGAGGAAATCCTCGAGTTCGCCGCGCGTGCGGGCATCGGGCGGCGTCCCGTCGTAGCGCGGGAATCCGCAGACGCGGGTGTTGGCGGGCCAGTCGGGCTGGGGCGCGGCGAGCGTTTCGGAAAAAAGCGCGAGATGGAGCCGCGGCGAGATCTGTCCCTCGAGCAGCGCGGTCGCGTCCGTCGCGGGCAACCCCAGTTCGGCGCGGAACTCGCGCAGCGGCCGCTCCCAGCGCCGCACCAGGGCGCGCGGGATGAGAAACAGCGTCCGGTAGGCCGCAACTCCGAGCCCGCGCGACCAGCGCAACCACGGCGCGGCGGGAAGCAGCGGCGGGTCCATGGCCGAGAACAGGGTCATGGGGGAGAGCGCGGTCGAAACCCAGCGCAGGCCTTCCTTCGCCGCCAGCAGCGGCCCGGCGAACGCGAGCGGATGCGTGACCAGGAGATCGGCGCCGCGGCACGCGCGCGCCAGGTCCGCGTAGCTCTCGCGCACGTGCGCCATGAACATCCCGCGCACCAGGAATTCCGGCCCGCGCCACGGATCGACGAGGCGCTCGACGATGGCCGCGCGTTCGCCAAATCCCGCCATGCCGGGGCGCATCGGCGCGAATCCGACGCCCGCCGCCTCGACGTTTCCGCGGTACTCCTCGAAGGTCGCGATCAGCGGCCGGTGACCGCGCTTCGCCAGCTCGCGCGCGACGGCGATGTACGGATGCAGATCGCCGAGCGAGCCGAAGGTGGCGAAGACGATCCGTTTCACTCTTGAGACCCGTGATGGGTGATGAGTGATGAGTCTCCCGCGCTGCCCCGTCACGCTTTTGGCGTGTGACGGCGCAGCGCAGGCACGCCAGGCCGCCCGGCGCGGCGGTGCTGCTCGAGGAAGAACTCCGCGAGCAGGTCCGCGTCGCGCCGCCGGACGGACGTGCGCCGGGCGACGAGCGCGAGCGTGCGGGACGGCGCGGGCGCGGCGAACGGCCGGGCGATCAGCCGCGTGCCCTTGAGGAGGCCCGCCTTCAACGCGATCTCCGGCAGCAGGGTCACGCCCAGTCCGCCTTCGATCATCTGGATCAGCGTCGGGAGGCTGGTGGCTTCGACCTTGGCTTCCCATCCGCCGCGCCGCGGGCCGCAGGCGGCGATCGCGTGGTCGCGCAGGCAGTGGCCTTCCTCCAGCAGGAGCACCGCGCCGGTGTCGAGCTTGCGGATGGCGATCTCCTTTTCCCGCGCGCCGGGATCGTCCTCGCGCGCCACGAACCAGAACTCGTCCTTGAACAGCTCGCGAACGTAAAGATCCCCCGTGTCGTAGGGCAGCGCGATCAGCGCGACGTCGAGGCTGCCCGCGCGCAAGCGCTCGATCAGCCGCCCGGTCAGGTCCTCGCGCAGGTAGAGCTTGAGCTCGCGGTGGGTCCGCCGCAGCGGCGGCAGCACTTCCGGCAGCAGGAACGGCGCGATCGTGGGAATGGCGCCCAGGCGCAGCGGGCCCGCGAGCGGCGCGGCAGCGCTTCGCGCAGCCTCCGCCAGGTCGGTCGCGCCGGCGAGCAGCCCCCGGGCGCGCGCGACCACGTCCTCGCCGACCGCGGTAAGGCGCACGTGCCGCTTGTCGCGCTCGACGAGCTGCGTCCCGAGCAGGGACTCGAGCTCCTTGATGCCGGCCGACAGCGTGGACTGGGTGACGAACTGCGCTTCCGCCGCCGCCCGGAAATTGAGGCGGTCGGCGAGCTCCACCAGGTAGCTCAACTGGCGGAGGGTCGGAAGTGCCGGCATATACGCTCTTTTGGGAGAACGTGACTCGCGGATCGCGGATCGCGGATAGGCCTTGCCAGACCTGCCGCGGGCCACGTTGGCAGCCTGGACAACGAGACACTCGATCCGCCATCCGCCGCCCGCCATTCACCGTTACGTGATCGACGCAGGCGATCATAGTAACAGATATATATCGTTGGAGCGATCAAAACGGATGCGCCACACTCGCATCCGTTTTGATTACCTTCAATTTCGATTAAGGAGAGAGCGATGCTGACCGTAGGCGACCGTATCCCGAATTTCGACCTCCAGGCGGTGGTTTCCACCGACCAGGACAAGGCGTTCACCCGCATCACCGAAAAGTCCGACGCCGGCAAGTGGAAGGTGATCTTCTTCTGGCCCAAGGATTTCACGTTCGTGTGCCCGACCGAGATTGCGGCCTTCGGCAAGTTGAACCGCGAGTTCAACGATCGCGACGCCGTGATCTACGGTGCGTCCACCGACAGCGAGTTCGTGCACCTGGCGTGGCGCCGCTCGCACGCGGATCTCAAGGACCTGCCGTTCCCGATGCTGGCGGACATCAAGCGCGAGCTGTCGGCGGCGTTTGGCATCCTCGACCGGAAGGAAGGCGTGGCGCTGCGCGCGACCTTCATCGTGGACCCGGAGGGCGTGATCCGCTTCGCGTCGGTCAACGATCTCAGCGTCGGGCGCAATGTGGACGAAGTGCTGCGCACCCTGGACGCGCTGCAGAGCGACGAGCTGTGCCCGTGCAACTGGCAGAAGGGCGACGCTTTTCTCAAGGCGGCCTAGCGGCCAGCTACGAGCCGCGAGCCGCGAGCTGTCAGCTTGAACCCACGTTGTTACCCGCTGATAGCTCGTAGCTCATAGCTCGTAGCTCATAGCTCATAGCTCGTAGCTCGTAGCTCGTAGCTCGTAGCTCATAGCTCATAGCTCGTAGCTCGTAGCTTGCATCTCATTTAAAGGAAATTGCAATGTCACTACAGACCCTGAGAGACCGG
This sequence comes from Betaproteobacteria bacterium, assembly GCA_016192825.1. Classification (GTDB taxonomy): domain Bacteria; phylum Pseudomonadota; class Gammaproteobacteria; order Burkholderiales; family SG8-41; genus SG8-41. The sequence goes on from JACPTK010000092.1 coordinate 33,331, forward strand.
CTGCCGGACCACGCGAAGGACATCAAGCTGAACCTCGGCTCGCTGGCATCCGAGACGGTGCTGAGCGAGAGGCAGAAGGCGGGGGCGTTCATCGCTTCCGCGCTCGGCGCCCGCAACCCCGAGGTGGCCGGCGCGATCGAGGCGGAATTCGCGCCGCAACTGGACCCGAAGGAGCTGGCGGCCGCCCGGGCCGCCGCCGCCGTCATGGCCATGAACAACGTGTACTACCGCTTCCTGCACCTCGTGAGGAACGAGGAGTACGCGAAGCTGCCGGCCAGGCTGCGCATGAACGCGATCGCGACCCATGGCATCTCGCGCGCGGATTTCGAGCTGTGGTGCCTCGCGGTTTCCGCGATCAACGGCTGCGGCAAGTGCCTGGAGTCGCACGAGAAGGCGGTGCGCGAAGGCGGCATCACCGCCGGGCAGGTGCAGGCCGCCGTCCGCATCGCCGCGGCAGTGAACGCGGCGGCCGCTGTGCTGGACGTGGAAGCGGTCGGCATGCCGGCGGTCGCGCTGGCGGCCTGAGGCGCCAGGCAGTTGTTTTGATCTGAATCAAGCGTGACCTCGCTGCCAGGGCCAACAATGCATGCTGCGGTAATTAGCGCCGTGCGGATCGACGGTAATCATGGCAGCACGCTCGGCTACGAACCCCAGCGTTTAGTTTGAAGGTCAATGGGTTGCAGGGCCGCTGTGGCCAGGCCGAGAGTTAGGTGCAAACAACCAAAGGATAAGACCATGCCAAACGAAATGAAGTGCCCGTTTAACCACACCGCCGGCGTCGGCAGGACGAACCGCGACTGGTGGCCGAAACAGCTGCGGCTGGAACTGCTGCACCAGCATTCCGCGAAGTCCGACCCGATGGGCAAGGGCTTCGACTACGCGAAGGAATTCAAGAGCCTCGACTACAGGGCGCTGAAGAAGGACCTGGTCAAGCTGATGACCGACTCGCAGGACTGGTGGCCGGCGGACTTCGGCCACTACGGGCCACAGTTTATCCGCATGGCCTGGCACGCCGCCGGAACCTACCGCATCCACGACGGCCGGGGCGGCGGCGGCCGCGGCCAGCAGCGCTTCTCCCCGCTCAACAGCTGGCCCGACAACGTCAACATCGACAAGTCGCGCCGCCTGCTGTGGCCGATCAAGCAGAAGTACGGCAAGAAGATCTCCTGGGCCGACCTGATCATCCTCGCCGGCAACGTCGCGCTGGAGTCGATGGGCTTCAGGACCTTCGGCTTCGGCGGCGGCCGCCCGGATGTATGGGAGCCGGACGAGGACGTGAACTGGGGCAGCGAGATCGCCTGGCTGGGCGTCGACATGCGCTTCAGCGGCGACCGCGAGCTGGTTCCGCCGTTTGGCGCCACCCATATGGGCCTGATCTACGTCAACCCGGAAGGCCCGAACGCCAGCGGCGACTACATGGCCGCCGCCAAGGACATCCGTGCCACCTTCGGCCGCATGGCGATGAACGATGAGGAGACCGTCGCCCTCATCGCCGGCGGCCATACTTTCGGCAAGTGCCATGGCGCCGCCCCGGAATCGCACAAGGGTCCGGAGCCGGAAGGCGCGCCGCTGGAAGCGCAGGGCCTGGGCTGGATGAGCAACTACGGCACGGGGCACGGCGGCGACACGATTTCCAGCGGCATCGAAGTGACCTGGACGAAGACCCCGGCGCTGTGGAGCAACAACTTCCTAGAGAACCTGTTCAAGTACGAATGGGAGCTGACCCAGTCGCCGGCCGGCGCCAAGCAATGGGTGGCCAAGAACGCGCCGGAGATCATTCCCGACGCGCACGACCCGTCGAAGAAGCACAAGCCGACCATGCTGACCACCGACCTGACGCTGCGCTTCGATCCGGAATTCGGCAAGATCTCGCGCAGGTTCCTCGACGACCCTCAGGCCTTCGCCGATGCCTTCGCGCGCGCATGGTTCAAGCTGACGCACCGCGACATGGGCCCGCGCGCCCGCTACCTGGGACCGGAAGTGCCGAAGGAAGATCTGATATGGCAAGATCCGATGCCCGCGGTCAACCACAAGCTGATCGGCGAGAAGGAGATCGCCGACCTCAAGAAGAAGATCCTCGCCTCGAAGCTGTCGGTGGCGCAGCTCGTGTCGACGGCCTGGGCGTCGGCCTCCACCTTCCGCGGCTCGGACAAGCGCGGCGGCGCCAATGGCGCGCGCATTCGCCTCGCGCCGATGAAGGACTGGGAAGTCAACCAGCCGGCGAAACTGGCGAAAGTGCTGAAGACGCTCGACGGCATCCAGGCTGACTTCAATAAGAAGGCCAAGGGCGGCAAGAGAGTGTCGCTCGCCGACCTGATCGTGCTGGCCGGTTGCGCTGGCGTCGAGCAGGCCGCGAAGAAGGCCGGCATCGCCGTGAAAGTGCCGTTCAAGCCGGGACGCATGGACGCCTCGCAGGCGCAGACGGACGTCGAGTCCTTCGCTGTGCTCGAGCCGCTCGCCGACGGCTTCCGCAACTACCTGAAGGGCAAGTACACGGTCTCCGCCGAGGCGCTGCTGATCGACAAGGGGCAGCTCCTGACGCTCACGGCGCCCGAGATGACGGTCCTCGTCGGCGGCCTGCGCGTGCTGGGCGCCAACGTCGGCGGCTCGAAGCACGGGGTCTTCACCGCGAAGCCGGAGACGCTCTCCAACGACTTCTTCGTCAACCTGCTCGACATGGGCACGGAGTGGAAGGCGGCCGGCGACGTCTACGAGGGGCGCGACCGCAGGACGGGCAAGGTCAAGTGGACCAGCACGCGCGTTGACCTCGTCTTCGGCTCGAACTCGCAGCTGCGGGCGCTCGCCGAGGTCTATGCCAGCGCGGACGCGAAGGAGAAGTTCGTGCAGGACTTCGTGGCGGCCTGGACCAAGGTGATGAACCTCGATCGCTTCGACCTTGCGTGATCTCAGAGGATAGGTCTTAAAGGTCCTGTACCGCGTAGCCTCGACCTGGCATCGGGCCAGGTCGAAGCCGAGCGAACCACCGCGAGGACGCGGATTACTACGCGCAGCCCGGGGCGCTGTTTCGCCTGATGACGAAGGCGCAGCAGCAGGTGCTGTTCGAGAACGCCTCGCGCTCCATCGCAATCGCGCCGCGCGAGCACTCCGCGGCGCTCAATGTGCGGGCCTTGCGGTAATCGAAACCCGGACTATCCGTGCTTTTTCTCCTGTTCGAAGCGGGAGTTTGGAGCCTTTTCGCCGCTGTTGTTGTCTCGGAAGCGGTCCGGAAGTAGCGGACTTGATCTGGATCAAGCCGGCTTCCGGGGTCCGCATCCAGAATGTTCATCATGCGCAAGAATTTCCCCAAGGGGCTGCCCGTATCGCGGGCGAGTGCTCTGGTCGCCGCGACGGTTGCGACGCCCGAGTCGAGGACAAAGACGCAGAAGCGCTGTTTGCCGGACCTGCGAAGCCGGGTGTTGATCGCGTGACAATGAAGACAGACGAGAGCGAGCTAGGTGCTGTCCGCTCGCGCTCCCAGGGCGAGCCGCAGCACGGTACCGTCGCGCTGCCGCACGCCGGCCGCTTTTTCGAGGTCCGGTTCGAATCGATCGGGGGCTTGGGCGCTCACGCGGCGGGGCAAGTGCTGGCGACAGCCGCCGTGATCAGGATGGGCCTGAACGGGGCCCACTTCTCCTCATACGGGTCCGAAAAGAAGGGTTCGCTGGTGCGCTCGTTCGTGCGCCTCGGGCCCACAGACCGGCCGATCCGCACCAGCGCGCCCGTCGAGACACCTGACGCCATCGTGGTCTTCCACGCGGCCCTTCTGCGCAATCCCGCGACGCTCGCCGGACTCCTAAAGGACGGCACGTTCATCTACAACGCGCCGCCGGGTCCCGTCCCGGTGGAACTCGCGGCGCTGCCGCGCACCGCGCGCGTGATCCGCGTTGACGCTCTCGGGATCGCCTTGCAGGAGAATTCGCGCCCCAATGCGGTGCTGCTCGGGACGCTTGCCGGCGCGTTCCCCTTTCTCGACTCCGACCAGATCCTTGAAGCGCTCTCCGAGGAGTTCGCCGGCCGGCACCCGGAAGCGGTCGCGTCCAACGAGCGCGCGTTCCGGCGCGGCGCCACCGATTTCGAGAAGCTCGAGGGCGTCGGCCGTGCCGAGGGCGACCTGCCGGTCGCCCGCACCGAGCCGGCGTGGGGCTATGAGACGCAGCCCGTCGGCGGCATCATCCCCGAGCCGGGCAACATGATGTGGAACGACCTCTCTGCGTCACGCACCGGATGGCTGCCGGTCCTCGACCGCGAGAAGTGCATCCACTGCGGCCTTTGCGACCTCGTCTGTCCCGACTACTGCCTGACGTGGGGTGATGGCGAGGACGGCGGCAAGTTCGAGCGTGAGCTGATGGGTGTGGACTACCGCTATTGCAAGGGCTGCCTGCGTTGCGTCGAATCCTGCCCGACCGGCGCGCTGACTAAAGAGACGGAGACTGCCGGCCTTGCCGACCGGCTGCGCGTGCCGCTGTTCCCCGATCTGATTCCATGAGGTGAAGGCCATGACGACTCAGTTGCTGGATGCTGCTTCCCCCGCGGCGCGCGTGCGTGCGGCCAGCTGCGTGCGGCAGAAGCTCGAATTCAAGAGTGGTAACGAGGCTGCGGCGCTCGCGGCGCGCGACATCGGTTTTTACCTGATGGGCTATTTTCCGATTACTCCCTCGACCGAGGTCGCCGAGAACCTCTCGAAAATGCGCGCCAATGGCGAGCACGATATCGTGATGGTCGCGGGCGACGGCGAGCACGGCGCCGCCGGCATCTGCTATGGCGCTGCGCTCGGCGGAGGCCGGGTACTCAATGCCACCAGCTCGCAGGGCCTGCTCTACGCGCTCGAGCAGCTCCCGGTGCAGGCGGGCACCCGCGTGCCGATGGTGCTCAACATCGCGGCGCGGGCGGTCTCCGGGCCGCTCGACATCCGCGGCGACCACTCGGACATCTACTACGCGCTCAATACCGGCTGGATCATGCTCTGCGCGCGCGACCCGCAGGCGGTGTACGACCTTAACTTTGCCGCCATCAAGATCGGCGAGCATCGTGACGTGCGACTGCCGGTATTGATCGCGTACGACGGCTTCATCACCAGCCACCAGAAGCGGCGTATCCAGGTGTTCGACGATGCGGAGGCGATCCGCGGCTTCCTCGGCGAGCGGCCGGACTTCCCTTCGCCTCTCGACACGGAGCGTCCCGCGACCTTCGGCCCGTACATGAACGACCCGGACCTGATCAACAACAAGGTCCAGCTCTCGCAGGCCATGGAGGCCGCGCAGCGGGTGATCCCGGAGGTGCTGGCGGAGTTGGAGAAGATGACCGGGCGCGCCTACCCGGTGCTCGACGCCTACCGGATGGAAGATGCCGAGGTCGCGATGGTGCTGCTCAACTCGGCCGCCGAGACGGCGAAGGAGACCGCCGACGAATTGCGCGCCCGGGACAGGCGCGTCGGCGTGCTCTCGCCGAATGTGCTGCGGCCGTTCCCCGCGGAGGCATTTCGCCGGGCGCTGCGTCCGGTGAAGGCGGTCACGATCGGCGACCGCGCGGATTCCTACGGCGCCGGAGGGGGCAACCTGTCGCTGGAAGTGCGCGCCGCGCTCCAGATCGACCCGCAGAACGACACCCGGGTCCTGTCGCGCATCTACGGCCTCGGCGGCAAGGACTTCTACGCGGCGGACGCGAGGCAGTTCTTCGAACAGGCGATCGCCGCCGCACAGTCCGGGCGCGTCGCCGAGGCGTTTGCCTACCACGGCGCCACGTCCGGCAGACCCGACAGCAGACCGGGGACCGGGCTGCCGCCGATCGCTGCGTCCGAGGTCTCGCGCGGCATGGCGCAGGTGCACCGCGATGAAGCGACCGGCCGGCTCAATGTCGAACTCCAGCCCCTGTGGAAGATGACCGAGGTGCCCAATCGCATCGGGCCGGGACATGGTGCGTGCCCGGGCTGCGGCGCCTTTCCGACGCTGCACCAGGTCTACAACGTGCTCGAGGGCGACATCGTCGTGCTGTTCCAGACGGGCTGCGCGATGGTCGTGACCACCGGCTACCCCTCGACGGCGCACCGGATCAACTACATCCACAACCTGTTCCAGAACGGCGCGGCGACGCTCTCGGGGCTCGTCGAGATGTACCACGAGCGCGTCCGGCGCGGCGAGCTGCCCGCCTCGAAGGACATCACGTTCGTGATGATCTCCGGCGACGGCGGCATGGACATCGGCATGGGGCCGGCGATCGGCGCGGCGAACCGCAACCACCGGATGATGATCCTGGAGTACGACAACCAGGGCTACATGAACACCGGCGCGCAGCTCTCGTATTCGACGCCGTTCGGCCACCGCACCTCCACGAGCGAGGTCGGGAAGAGCCTGCCGGGGAAACGCTACCACCACAAGGACACCGCGCAGATTTTCGCCGCGTGCCATCTGCCCTACGTGTTCACCGCGAGCGAGGGCTATCCCGAGGACCTGATGCGCAAGGTCGCGAAGGCCCAGTGGTATGCGAAGAACGAGGGGCTCGTGTACGGCAAGATCCTGTCCTACTGCCCGCTCAACTGGCGCACCGCGGACGATGCCGCCCAGCCCGTGCTGCAGGCGGCGATCGACAGCTGCTTCTTCCCGCTCTACGAGATCGAGCGCGGCCACACAACGCTCACCTACGATCCGGACGCGACGGACCGGCGTCATCCCGTGTCGGATTGGCTCAAGCTGATGGGCAAGACCCGCCATCTGCTGACGCCGCCAAACGCGGCGATTGTTCAGGGGATCCAGGCCGAAACCGACCGGCGCTGGGCGCGCATCAAGGCCATGCACGAGCACCCGTTGCTGTAGGAATTTGTCGGACTGCGTGCCGACAAATTCCTTAATGAAGAGGGAACTACCCGAGCACCCGAGGATTCGGTATGAAACTGAACGCAGCGACGCGCGTTGGATCGCAATCGGAGACGGGACCGGAGCTGAGAACCGCTATTCGCGGTCCCTTCTCGCCGTTTTGTTTCAGGTGGTGTTCATTAAGGAATTTGCCGGACCAGAGTCCGGCAAATTCCTAGCGGGAGACCGATATGCCCCGAATCCTCGAAACGCGCATGTTGACTCCGGTCACGAAGTACTTCCGCATCGACGCCCCGCTCATCGCGGCGTCGGCGCAACCGGGACAGTTCGTCATGCTCCGTGTGCGAGACGGCGGGGAACGCATTCCGATCACGATCGCCGACTACGATCGCGATGCGGGCACCCTCACGATCGTGGTGCAGGCAGTCGGCGCCACCACCAAGCGGGTGTGCGCGCTCGAGGCAGGCGACGACATTCTCGACGTGGCGGGTCCGCTGGGCGGGAAGATCGAGATCCCGCCGGGCGGCCATGTCTGCGGCGTGGGCGGCGGTTTCGGAGCGGCCGCGCTGCTTTGCCTGATGCGCGCGCTCACCGGCCGCGGGGACAAGACCACGGCAATCCTCGGCGCGCGCAGCAAGGACCTGCTGATCCTTGCCGACGAATTGCGGCCGCTCTGCCACAACGTCGAGATCTGCACCGACGACGGCTCGGCCGGATTCAAAGGGTTCGTCACGCAACGCCTCGCGCAGATGATCGGCGGGGACGGGCCCGGACGGCCGGATCACGTGGTCGCGATCGGCCCGATGGCGATGATGCGCGCCGTCGCGGAGACAACGCGCCCCCCGGGGGTGAAGACGCTCGTCTCGATGGATCCGCTGATGGTCGACGGCACCGGCATGTGCGGCGGGTGCCGCGTCAATGTCGGCGGCAGGGCGCAGTTCGCGTGCGTCGACGGTCCATGCTTCGATGCCCACCAGGTCGACTTCGACGTCGCGATGCGACGCAACAAGGCGTACGTCAAAGAAGAGAAGCAGGCGCTGGATCGTTTCACCTGCATGGCCAACCGGGAGGCGCGGTAATGCCTGTCAAGCGCGCGGACAAGACGCCGATGCCGGTGCGCGAGGCGCAGGCGCGCGCGCACGACTTCAAGGAAGTCAACGCAGGCTACACGGCATCCCAGGCCGCGTTCGAGTCCGAGCGCTGCCTGCGCTGCCAGGATCCGGTTTGCGTCGACGGCTGCCCGGTGAGCGTGCCGATCCCGGAGTTCATCCACGCGGTGGCGACCGGCGACATGGCGGGCGCCGCCAGGATGCTGCGCTCGTCGAACCCGCTGCCGGCGATCTGCGGGCGCGTTTGCCCGCAGGAGACCCAGTGCGAGGCCGAATGCAGCATGACCCTGCGCTTCAATCCGGTGGCGATCGGGCACCTCGAGCGCTACGTGGCGGACTGGGAGCGCACGCAGCCGCCAAGTGTCGAGGCGAAGATCACGCGCAAGGAGAAGGTCGCCGTCATCGGGGCGGGCCCGTCCGGCCTCGTCTGCGCCGGCGAGCTCGCCCGGCGCGGCTACGCCGTCACGATCTACGAGGCGCTGCACGCGGCGGGCGGGGTGCTGCGCTACGGCATCCCGGAGTTCCGGCTGCCGAAGGCGATCCTCGACTGGGAGATCGGCATCCTCAAGGCGATGGGTGTCGAGATCGTGTGCAACGTCATCATCGGCAGGACGCTCACGCTCGATGACCTGTTCGAGCGGCACGGCTATGCGGCCGTCTTCATCGGGACCGGGGCGGGGCTGCCGCAGTTTCTCGGGATCCCGGGCGAGAACCTGAACGGCGTCTATTCCGCCAACGAGTTCCTTACCCGCATCAACCTCATGCGCGCCTACGAGTTTCCCGACGCCGACACGCCGGTGCGCGTCGGCAAGCGCGTGGCGGTGATCGGGGCGGGCAATACGGCGATGGACGCGGTGCGCACTTCGCTGCGCATGGGTGCCGAGGAGGCGATGATTGTCTACCGGCGCAGCGAAAAGGAGATGGGCGCCCGCGTCGAGGAGTACCACCATGCGATCGAGGAGGGGGTCAAGCTCCACTGGCTCACGAACCCCCTCGAGATCCTCGACGACGGCAGCGGCTGGGTCGGCGGCCTGAAGTGCCAGAAGATGAAGCTGGGCGAGCCCGACGCCTCCGGACGTGCGCGCCCGATACCGATTTCGGGATCCGAGTTCGTGCTGCCGGTGGACAACGTGATCCTCGCGATCGGGACTACCCCGAATCCGCTGCTGACCCGGACCACGGAAGGGCTCCTCACGAACAAGAAGGGCTGCCTCGTGGCGGACGAGCAGACTGGGCTCACCTCGAAGCCGCTGGTGTTCGCCGGTGGCGACGCCGTCACCGGTGCCGCAACCGTGATCCTGGCAGCGGGCGCTGGCAAGCGCGCCGCGCAAGCCATTGACGAGGCTCTGGTCGCCCGAACCTAGCTGCGCTGCGCGCCGGGCCGCCCGTCCTCCACCGTCCAGGTGGAAAGCGTGCGTACCCTGGCATCGGCGACCTTCTCGTACACCGCCCGCAGCCGGGTGAGGCAGCGCCCGGTCGTGAGCTCGACGGTGGTGTAGCCGCGGCGCGTGCTGTCGGCGTGCTTGACGTGGGGATTGTCGTCGCGCCAGGTCTCGAGCACTTTCTGCGGCAACCCCTGCGAGGTGATGGAAGTGCCGACGAATTCGGTCGCCACCACCGGCGCCTTCGGATCGTCGAAATCGGACTTGAGATCGGCCACGACGGACATGTGGACATCGCCGCCGATCACGACGGGATTCGCGACGCGCTTGGCCGCGATGAACCCGAGCAGCGCATCGCGCGATTTCGGGTAGCCGTCCCAGCCGTCGGTCCAGAACGATTGCCCCGGTCCGGGCGCACGGTCCACCCGCGCCATCAGGGTCTGCTGGGCGATCACGTTCCAGCGCGCGGCCGGTTCCGCGAGGCCGTAGAACAGCCATTGCTCCTGCCCGGCGCCCAGCATCGTGCGGTCGGGCCGCTGCAGGTCGGCGCAGTCGGCGGCGGAGACGACGCTGCTGCCGCCGCGCCCGGGCCGAGGGCAGACCTGGTGCGAACGGTATTGCCGGTCGTCGAGCACGTGAAAGCGCGCGAGCGCGCCGAAATCGCAGCGGGCGTAGAGGCGCATGTCCGGCCCCTTCGGCTGCATGCGCTTCGGCAACGGCATGTGCTCGTAATAGGCCTGGTAGGCGGCGGCGCGGCGCAGCAGGAAGACGAAGGGCGGCTCGCGGTCCTGCGAGAGGTCGTTGGCGTAATCGTTGCGCACTTCATGATCGTCCCAGGTGACGAGCCACGGGAACGCCGCGTGGGCCGACTGGAGGTCGGCGTCGCCCTTGTAGAGCGCGTAGCGGTTGCGGTATTCCTCGAGCGTGACCGGCTCGCCCGCGTCGTGCTTGCGCACGTGGTTGCGGCCCCACGAGGATTCGTAGATGTAGTCGCCGAGATGGATCACGAGGTCGAGGTCCTCGGCCGCCATGTGGCGGTAGGCGGCGTAGTAGCCCTGCTCGTACTGCTGGCAGGAGGCGAACGCGAATCGCAGGCGCTCCACCGGCGCGCCAGCCGCGGGCGCCGTGCGCGTGCGGCCGGTGGGGCTCACCGCGCCGCCTGCGTGAAAGCGGTAGAAGTAGGGGCGCCCGGGATCGAGGCCGGCTACTTCGGCGTGCACCGAGTGCGCCCAGTGCGGCACCGCGGTCTCCCGGCCCTTGCGGACGATGTTGCGGAACGCCTCGTCGGTCGCGACTTCCCACCCCACCGTGACCGCGGCTTGCGGCATGCCGCCGCCGGGGTGCGGCTCGGGCGCGAGCCGCGTCCACAGCACGACGCCGTCCGGCGCGGGGTAACCGGAGGCGACGCCGAGCGCAAAGGGGGTGGCGCCGAACCGCGGCTGCGCGAGCAGGCGGGGCAGGGGCAGCGCCGCGGCGGTCAGGCCGGCGGCATAGCGCAGGAAATCACGTCGGGAGCACGGCATATTGGCACTATAACGCGCGAGCATTGCGGGGCGCTGACAAGGAATTTGCCAACTTGCGTCCGGCAAATTCCTTACAAGGAAGGGCTAGAATGGCGTTATCGAAAAATCACCGGGCGAGCGTCCGAGTTGACGCAAGAGCGGCTACATGACATCGGGTGTTTCCTAAAGAGTTTTCGCCGAGGGACGAGGTGAAAACTCTTAACATCATCGGGTCGGGCAGGGTGGGACGCGCGTGCGGGCGGATGTGGGCGCGCGCGGGCGTGTTCGAGATCCAGGACGTGCTGACGCGCTCGCGCGCGAGCGCCGGCGAGGCCGTGAAATTCATCGGCGCGGGCCGCGCGGTCGGGCATCTCGACGAGATGCGCGGCGCCGACGTCTGGATGATCGCCACGCGCGACGATGCGATCGTGCCAAGCTGCCGGACGCTCGCCGGCTCCGGCAAGATCACGCCGGACGACATCGTGTTTCACGTGAGCGGCGCGACGCCCTCGAGCGATCTCCAGCCGCTGAAGGAAAGTGGGGCGTTGATCGCGAGCGTGCATCCGATCAAGACCTTCACCGACCCCGAGACCGCGGTGCAGACCTTTCCCGGCACCTTCTGCAGCGTCGAGGGCGACGCGGAAGCATTGAAGGTGCTCAAGCCCGCGTTCGAGAAGATCGGAGCGAAACTGTTCGATATCATTCCGGAGCTTAAGCCCGTCTACCACGCTGGCGGGGTGTTCTCATGCAACTACCTGGTGGCGCTGATCGAGGCCGCGCTGCGCGCGCACGAGAAGGCGGGCATCCCCCGCGCCGCGTCGCTGGAGGCGCTGGAGCCGATGGTGCGCGAGACGGTGGACGCGATCTTCGACAGGGGGCCGGCGAAGGCGCTGACCGGGCCGATCTCGCGCGGCGACGCCGCGACGGTGAAGCGCCAGCTCGCCGCGGTGAGCAGCTGGGACGCGGAAATGGGCGCGCTCTACCGCGGCCTCGGCCTCGTCGCCGTGGCGCTCGCCGAGGCCGACCAGCGCATCGACGCCCAACGCGCCGCTCTTCTGCGGGTCGCGCTGTCCCATGGGGAAGCGTGAAGTCCGCGGCAGGGCGAAGATATCGGGAGCAATCCGCGGCGCGTTTAATCGAGCAAGTCAATCTACAGTCGACTCACGAATCACGATTCACAAATCACGCACTTATGGCTCTCAAGACCGTCTCAGGCAAGCACGCCGACCCGCGCAAGGGCCGCGGCGCGGGCGTCAATCCCGAGGGCCGCTTCGAGAAGGTCGAGCGCGAGGCGTTCGACGACGGGTGGGACCGGCAGGAAGAGGATCTCCCACCGCTCAAGACGCACATCACCGAGGAGCGGGTAAAGAGCATCATCTCCCGCAACGACTCGCCCGACATTCCGTTCACGCAGTCCATCAACCCGTACCAGGGTTGCGAGCATGGGTGCGTCTATTGTGTCGCAGGGGATACACCTATTCTCATGGCCGATGGTCGGACCAAGCCGATAGCGGAGATCAGGGCTGGGGATGAGATTTACGGAACGGGCCGAAATGGCTGGTTCAGGCAATACGTAAAGACGCGGGTCTTGGCTCATTGGAGCGTCATCAAACCCGCGTATCGGATCACGCTCGAAGATGGTACCGAACTCATTGCCGGCAGCGATCACCGTTTTCTCACGGAGCGAGGCTGGAAATACGTAACCGGCCGCATGGCTGGGCGCGACCGGCGTCCTTACCTTACAACCGGCAACAAGTTAATGGGGACGGGCGGATTTGCGCGCGGCGTGGAGCACGGTCCGGCTTACCGGCTGGGCTATCTATGCGGGATGATCCGTGGAGATGGTTTGCTGGCCTCCTACTATTACCGGCGATCGGGGCGTACCCATGGCACTCAGCATCAATTCCGGCTTGCTCTCTGCGACGCGGAGGCGCTATTTCGCACCAAGGAGTATTTGCTTCAGCATGGTGTGGCAACGCACGATCTCGTTTTCCAGCGTGCAGCCGGTGAGCGCCGTGCAATGCACGCCATCCGCAATCACTCTTTGGCGTCTGTAGAGCGCATTCGAATAATCATCGAATGGCCTTGTGCGCCGTGTCGGGATTGGTACGCAGGTTTTCTGGCCGGAATCTTCGATGCCGAGGGTAGCTACAGTAACGGTATCTTGCGGATACCCAATACGGATCCGGATATCGTTTTCTGGATCAGGGAGGGCCTCGACAGATTCGGCTTTGCTTACAAGACCGAAAACCTACGGCCGGAAGGGCGCAAGCCGATGCAGGTCATCCGTATAACGGGCGGACTCCGCGAACATCTGCGCTTTTTCCACATCGTCGAGCCAGCAATTTCCCGAAAGCTCGATATATCCGGTCAGGCAGTCAAGAGCGGAGCGCGGCTCCAACTGCTGAATGTCGAGCCATACAGCAAGGGAATGCGGTTGTACGACATCACGACGGAGACCGAGGATTTCATAGCGAACGGCGTGGTCAGCCATAACTGCTACGCGCGCCCTTCGCACGCCTACCGCAATCTCTCGCCCGGCATCGACTTCGAGACGCGGATCTTCGCCAAGGTGAACGCGGCGGAGAAGCTGCGCGAGGAGCTGGCGAAGCCGGGCTACCGCTGCGAGGTGATCTCGCTCGGCGCCAATACCGACCCCTACCAGCCGGCCGAGCGCGGTCTGAAGATCACGCGCGGCATTCTCGAAGTGTGCGCGGAGTTCAACCAGCCGGTCGGCATCGTCACCAAGAACGCGCTGGTCGAGCGCGACATCGACCTCCTCGCGCCGATGGCGCGGAAGAACCTCGCCGCGGTGTTCATCTCCTGCAACAACCTCGACCATGACCTCGCGCGCCGGCTCGAGCCGCGCTGCTCGGCACCGGCCCGGCGCCTCGAGGCGATGAAGCGCGTGTCGGACGCGGGCATTCCGGTCGGCGTGCTGGTCGCGCCCGTGATTCCGTTCCTCACCGACCACCAGATCGAGCCGGTGCTGGAGGCGGCGTGGCAACAGGGCGCGCGCCAGGCGGGCTACATCCTGATGCGGCTGCCGTGGGAGGTGAAGGACCTGTTCCGGGAGTGGCTCGAGCGCAATTACCCGCTCAAGGCGAAGCACGTGATGAGCCGCGTGCAGGCGATGCGCGGCGGGCGCGACAACGATCCCAATTTTGGAAGCCGCATGAAAGGCGAAGGCGAGCTCGCGAAACTGCTGGCTCAGCGTTTCCACATCGCCTGCGAGCGCCTCGGCTACAATGCCAGCGAGCGCTATCGCGAGCTCGACACCACGCTTTTCAGGGCACCAGCGCGGTCTGCGCAGTTATCATTATTTGGTGATCCGTGATCCGTGATCCGTGATCCGTGATCGGGGATCGGGGATCGGGGATCGGTGTACGCTATTGCAAGACCTGACCCCGGGGTCAGGTCTTGCAATAGCGTACTGTGACCCCGGGGTCAGGTCCAGGGGTCCGGGGCCGGCGATGACCGATCTCGCCAGGTGGGCGAAGATCGTCAAGGAAAGCGGGGCAATGCTCGACCAGGAGGGGGCATGAAGAGCGAAGTGGCGCTGTACGTTGACGAGTCGCTCGGCAAGTACGGATTCCCCAGCGGGCATCCGTTCGGCCCCGACCGGCAGGACGCGTTCTGGAAAGAGGCGGTGAAGCAGGGGCTCGACAAGCGCGCCGCGATCACCGATTCGCGCATGGCGGCGGAGGAGGAGCTGCACCGCTTTCACACGCCGGAGCACGTGGCGTGGGTGAAGGAGCGCTCCGAGGAGGGCCACGGCGCCATCGACTACGGCGACACGCCGGCCTATCCGGGCGTGTACGAAGCGGCGGCGACGGTCGCGGGCGCCGCCCTGCACGGCCTCGACACCATCATGAGCGGCGGGCCGCAGCGCACCTTCCAGCCGATCGGCGGGCTGCACCACGCCCGACCGGGCGCGGCGGCGGGCTTCTGCGTCTTCAACGACATCGGTGTCGTCATCGACACGCTGCGCGACCAGCACGGCGTGCGGCGCGTCGCCTACGTGGACATCGACGTGCACCACGGCGACGGAATCTACTATCCCTACGAGGAGGACCCGGACCTCATCTACGCCGACATCCACCAGGACGGGCGCACGCTCTACCCAGGGACCGGGCACGCGCACGAGACCGGCAAGGGCGCGGCGAAGGGCGCCAAGCTCAACATCCCGCTCATGCCGGGCATGGGCGACCGGGAGTTCCTGAAGGCGTGGGAAGCCGTGGAAGCGCACCTGCGCCGGTTCAAGCCGGAATTCATCCTGTTCCAGTGCGGCGCCGACAGCCTTGCCGGCGACCCGCTCGCGATGCTGCAGTACACGCCGGCCGCGCACGCGCACGCGGCGCTGCGGCTGTGCGCCCTGGCGAACGAGATGGCGGGCGGGCGCATCATGGGCTTCGGCGGCGGGGGCTACCACCGCGGCAACCTGGCCGCCGCCTGGTGCGCCGTGCTGCAGGAGTTCCTGCAGGCCTAGCCCAACTTCCACAGTTCGCGGGTGTGAATTGCGGTAAATCAAGCAGTTAAGCTCTGCGGTCGCCACTACATTTGCAGCATTGCGGGCGGGCGCAGGCGCTCAGGCAGAGTCAGTCCCAGCCGCTCGATGAGGAGC
>JACPTK010000093.1 GCA_016192825.1 Betaproteobacteria bacterium
TCACATGTTCGCCGCACGAGGCTTCGCGCCGCCGATTGCTCGGACAACGCGCTCGATTGGCTACCTGTTGAACGGGTAATTCACAGGGTAAACTCCTTTCAGTTCACAAGATCAGCCAGGCTTGGCCTGGCACACCCAAGGTCGCCAAGCACAACAAGACCAGGCAACTCGCAACACGAATCACCAATCACTAATCACCATTCACGCCTCTTGAAGCTCTACGGGTATTTCCGCAGCTCGGCGTCGTACCGCGTCCGCATCGCGTTGAACCTCAAGGGCCTCGCCTACGAACAGGCCTCGGTGCAGCTCTCGCGCGGCGGCGGGGAGCAGTTCGCGCCGGCGTTCCGCAAGCTGAATCCGCAGTCGCTGGTGCCGGTGCTGCAGGATGGCGAGCGGCTGCTGACGCAATCGCTCGCGATCATCGAATACCTTGACGAGATTCATCCAAAACCACCGCTTTTGCCCACGACGCCGGAGACCCGGGCGCGGGTGCGCTCGCTTGCGCTGATCGTCGCCTGCGAGATCCATCCCCTGAACAATCTTCGGGTGCTGAACTATTTGACCGGCCCCATGGGTCTTGGCAGTGACGCAAGGCAGGCCTGGTACTGCCACTGGATCGCGGAAGGGCTGGGGGCGCTCGAGGCGCGCCTCGCGGCCGAGCGCGAGACCGGGACGTTCTGCCACGGCGACACGCCCGGCCTCGCCGATTGCTGCCTCGTCCCGCAGCTCGCCAATGCGCGGCGCTTCAAGTGCGACCTGTCGCCCTACCCCACCCTGCTCGCCATCGAGACGAACTGCCAGGCGCTCGAGGCTTTCCAGCTCGCGGCGCCCGGGAGGCAGCCCGACGCCGAATGAATTCGCGGCGTACCGCCCCGAATTCATTACGATCCTTTCCTCACGTGAGCGTCATCAATCCTCCCGCGCCTCCCCCGAAAGAGCGCGCCATCATCGGCTGCATCCTCGGCACCGCGGCGGGAGACGCAATGGGACTGGCTTGCGAAGGTCTCAGCCGCCGGCGACAGTTGAAAATGTTTCCGGAACTTGACGGCTATAAGCTCTTGCCCGGGGGCAAGGGCTTATGCTCGGACGACACCGAGCACACGTGCATGCTGGCGCAGTCGTTGATCGCGACCGCCGGCCGGGATGAGCCCGAGGCGATGGCCCGGCGGTTCGCGTCGAGCTTCGGTTGGCGCCTGCGCTTCTGGCTGCTGGGGCTGCCAGCGGGCATCGGGCTCGCCACGCTGCGCGCGATCCTCAAGCTCTGGATCGGCTTTCCGCCCCGGCTGAGCGGCGTGTTCTCGGCGGGCAACGGGCCCGCGATGCGGGTCGCGCTGATCGGCGTGTGCTACGGCGACGACCTGCCGCTGATGCGCGCGCTGGTCCGCGCCGCAACGCGCGTCACCCACAAGGATCCGAAGGCCGAGCGCGGAACGCTCGCGGTCGCGCTCGCCGCGCACCTGGCCGCGACGCGCGGCGATGACGTCGCGCCGGGCGAATATCTCGACGCCCTGGGGCGCCTCTGCGGCGACGACGCGGAATTCATGGCGCTGGCACGCTCCGTCGCCGACAGCATCGCGCGGGGCGAAAGCGCGGAGTCGTTTGCCGCGAGCCTCGGGTGCGGCAACGGCGTTACCGGCTACATCTACCACACGGTGCCGGTCGCGCTGCACGTGTGGCTGCGCCGCCAGGCGGACTATCGCGCGGCGGTGGTCGAGACCGTCCGGCTGGGCGGGGACAGCGACACCGTCGCCGCGGTGGTCGGCGCGCTGGTGGGCGCGCGCGTCGGCAAGGCGGGCATCCCGGCGGAATGGCTGCGCGACCTGTGGGAGTGGCCGCGCACCCCGGCCTGGATGGAAGCGCTGGGCGCAAGAGTGGCCGAATCCTGCTCCCGCGGCGCCGGCGGCAAGCCCCTCTTCCTCAACCCGCTGACACTGATCCTCAGGAACGCCATCTTCATCCCGCTCGTGCTGGCGCACGGCTTCCGGCGGCTCCTGCCTCCATATTGATAATGCGTGACTCGTGACTGGTGACTGGTGACTCGTGGCCACTGACGACTGCGCACAGAATAAGTCCCCGTCTTCTGCCCTCTACGGGCAAAAAAAGCGCTCTCCGATCGGAGAGCGCCCCTTTCCGGCGATCGCGGCAAGCCGCCGCGCGCCGTGTGCCGCTTAGCGCAACGGAATGTTGCGCGACTTGATCACCTGCGCGTACTTTTCGACGTCGCGCTGGAACTGCGCGCGCAGCTCTGCGGGCGAGCTGCCGACGGGCTCCAGGCCTTCCCGCGCGTAAAACGACTTGATCTTCTCGTCGTTCAGCGCCTGCTTGATCAGCCCACCCAACCGGTTGACGATATCCCCGGGCGTGCCCTTCGGGAAGAACATCGCGTACCAATTGCCGATCACGAGCCCGGGAACAGCCGTCTGGATCGCGGGCAGGTCGGGGAACGAACGGTTCTTCTCCGCCGTCGTGACGGCCAGGCACCGCACGCGCCCCGTCTTCAGCGCGGCCGCCGCGACCGGGCCCGTCGCGAACAGCATGTCGATATCGCCGGTCACCAGCCCCGCCATCGACGGGCCGCCGCCCGTGTAAGGAACGATCACCGTATTGATATTCGCGAGCTGCGCCAGCATCTCGGCGGCGAGATGGCTCGTGCTGCCGGGAGTGTTGACGCCGTTGTTCAGCCCGCTCGGGGTCCTCTTGGCAAGCGCGATCAGCTCCTTCACCGAATTCGCCGGCACGCTGGGATGCACGCACAGCACGTTCGGCGCGTTGGAGACCAGTGTCGACGGCACGAGGTCGTTACGGGTGCTGAACTTGAGCCCCTTGGAGTAGAGGGTCGTGTTGATCGCCAGCGTCGCCGTCGTGAACAGGATCGTATGGCCGTCCGGCGGCGAATTGACGACCAGTTCCGCGCCGATCAGGCCGCCCGCCCCGCTGCGGTTGTCCACGATGAAACTCTGCCCGGTGAGCTTCCGGAGATTTATGGCAAGCAGCCGCGCCTGGATATCGGTGCCGCCGCCGGTGCCGAACGGAACGACTACGCGCACCGGCTTGGTGGGCCAGTCCTGGGCAAGAGCGGTTGCGGCGTTCAGCAGCGCGGCGCCGGCCATGCCGGCGGTGATGCACTTCCATATTGCACATGTCTTCATGAATCCTCCTCGGTGTCGTTGTTGTGATGCTACCCGCCTATGATTCCACGACTTGGACTTGACTGCAATACAAAAAAATGGGCTCGTAATCAGACTGTTAAGAGCCGCACCGGGCTGACGCCGCAAATAAAAACGGGGCCCGCGGGCCCCGTGGTTCGTCGCGGCGCGACGGCCGCTTAGTGAGCGTCGCAAAAGCGCTTGACGACGCTCATCCCTCACCTCCGCCCCTCTCCCGAGCGGAGAGGGACGATTCGAGGTGCAAATGACTTGTCAGGCGTTTGCACGAGAATCATCAATCGAGCTTGATGTTGCCCGCCTTGACGATCTTCGCGTAGCGGTCGATTTCGCGCTTGAAGTTGGCCGCCAGCGCCTCCGGGCTGCTCGCGACCGCGTCGAGCGCTTTCCGCGGGAAGCGCCGTGTGCAACGGGTATCCATCCGCTTACCGGATCTTGATCTTGGCCTTCCGGATGACGTCGCCGTACTTCTTGATGTCGCGGTCGAACATTTCCGTCAGCTCGGCGGGCGAGCTCGCAATCGGTTCGAGGCCTTCCCGCTCGTAGAACATCGCGACTTTCTTTTCCTTCAATGCCGTCTTGATCGCCTGATTCATCCTGTCGACGATATTCTGCGGCGTGCCTTTCGGGAAGAACATGGCGTACCAGTTGTCGGCCGAGAAATCCGGGATCACGGAATTCATCGTCGGCAGGTCGGGGAACGCGGCCGCTTTCTTCGGCGAGGCCACCGCCAGGCAGCGGACCCTCCCGGTCTTCATGTTGGTCGCCGCAACCGGCCCGGTGGCGAACAGCAGGTCGATATCTCCGGTCATGAGCGCCGCTATCGAAGGACCGCCCCCTTTGAAGGCGATGATCACGGTGTCGAGGCCGGCCCGCTGCTTCATCAGCTCGGCCGCCAGGTGGCTGGTCGTGCCGGGGGAGTTCACGCCGTGGTTGAACTTGCCGGGGTTCTTCTTGGCGAGCGCGATGACCTCCTTCACCGATTTCGCGGGCACGCTCGGATGGGCGCACAGCACCAGCGGCGTCGTCGAAACCATGCTGATCGGCGCGAGATCCCTGCGCGGGTCGAACTTGAGACTATTCGCGAACAGCGTGACATTGACGGCCAGGGAAGCCGTGGTGAAGAGGATGGTGTAGCCGTCGGCCGGGGCGCGGGACGCGATATCGGCCCCGATGGTGCCGCCCGCCCCCGCCCGGTTGTCCGTGAGGAACGTCTGGCCGGTGCTCTGGCGGAAGCTGTCGGCGAGCAACCGCGCCTGGATGTCGGTTCCTCCGCCGGTGCCGAACGGGACGATCATGCGAACCGCCTTGCTCGGCCACGCCTGGGCCCAGGCGGCTGAACCGAGCGCCAGTCCCAGGGCGGCGGCGGCGAACTGCAGCGTTACGATTGGTTTCATTATTTCCCCCTGTAAGTGTGTTATGGGATTGCGTAAACCTCGTCGCCGGCCCGGCGTCACCCGCGATAGATCGGGTCGGGCTGGGCGAAGAACGAATGCAGGATATGGTAGACCATCAAGTAGTTGATCTGATGGAAGCTCGCGTGCGAGATGCCCGGCATCACGGTGAACTGCTTGTCGGAGTTGGGCAGGCGCTTGAAGAACTCGACGAGGTCGTCGAAGCCCGCGATGCCGTCGAACTGCCCGCGCATGACGAGGGTCGGCACGGCGATCTTCGCCGGGTCCACCACCGGCAGTTTCGAGCACATGTCCACGTAGGTGCCGGTCGGCACCGAGTCGTCGAGCTTGAGGATGGCGTCGGCGAACGCCTCGATCACCTTCTCCTCGGCGCATCCCGGATGATCGCGGTTGAAGATGCTGCGCACGAACGCGCGGTCGATCGGGCGCCGGTTCCGGGCGCTGAAATCGGGCAGCTTCTTGCGCCGCTCGGCGAGCGTCGGGCTGCCCTCGCCGGTCCAGACGAAGGCGTCCAGCGCGAGGCGCTTCACCCGATCCGGATGGCGCTGCGCGAACAGCGCGGCGCGCAGCGCGCCGGAGGAGATGCCGTAGACCAGGAACTGCTTCGTGCCGCGCGTCTTCGTGATGTACGCGGTCGCCGCCGCGAGGTCGTCGGCGCCGTTGGCGATGTCGCAGTTGATGTCGCGCTTCTTGTCGGAGCGCCCGTAGCCTTCCATGTCCACGCACCATGCGTCGAAGCCGCACCCGGCGAAATAATCCATCGCGGACGAATGCGGGCGTCCCGGCACCTGCAGATCGAAGGAGGGCTGGGACGCCATCGAGGAGCCCTGCACGAAGAGCACCGTCCCCAGCGCCTTCCCCGGGGTGGCGGAACGCTTTTCCCACAGGAACAGCTCGACGTCGCCCTTGCGGGTCCAGTGCTCCTGGCCGGCGACGCTCGTTGCGGCTTTCGGTTGGTCCATGACGCTCTCGTTGATTGAAATCGGGCTCGCTGTGAGCGGGCTGCCGTTTGAGAAGGTGCGCCCCGAGGGGTTCCCCGCGCGGGCGGCGGTTCCGATCGTTCCGGAACGGTCTCGAAGGAAAACGGGGAGTCTAGGACATGGACCGGCACAGCGTCAATCGCGTTTGCGGCCCGCGCGGCCCGCAAACTATACTTGATTGAACCGGAGGCGGAGCCCCGGTTCAATTTCGCGCATTGGAACGGACGACGCGCCGCCGTTCAACGCGCGATGGTCACGAACGACCGGATGGCGGTTACCCATGGATTTCAGGATCAGTGAAGAGCAGCGCGCCTTCGTGGACACCGTGCGCCGGGTCTGCCAGAAGGATTTCAAGGCACGCGCCATCCGGTATCTCGACGGCACCTGGCCCGCGGAAAACATGAAGCAGCTCGCCGAGATCGGCGTGCTCGGCATGTCGGTGCCGCAGGAATACGGCGGCTCGGGCCTCGGCATCCTCGACACGGTGCTGGTGCTCGAGGAGATCGGCAAGGTGTGCTACGTCACGGCGATGGCCGCGCTCGGCGAGGTCGGCGTGCAGACGCGCGTCATCTCCACCTACGCGCCGGAGCCGGTCAAGCGGCGCATCCTGCCGCGCGTCGCGACCGGCGAGGCGATCCTCGCCATCTGCATGACCGAGCCCAACGCCGGCACCGACGTGCCGAACTACGCCACCAACACCGACATCAAGGGCGAGCGCGTGATCGTGAACGGCGTGAAGACGCTGATCTCGCGCGCCGACATCGCCGAGATGCTGGTCGTGTTCACGCGCGTCAACAAGGTGCCGGGCGCGAAGGGCATCGGCTGCGTGCTGGTGCCGGGCGGCGCGAAGGGCATGTCCGTGAAGTCGAGCTTCCACACCATGGGCGGGGAGTACCTGAGCGAGGTCGTCTTCGACAACGTCGAGCTGCCGCTGGAGAACCTGGTGCTGCGCGAGGACGGCATGAAGAAGCTGCTGTCGGCGTTCAACACCCAGCGCTGCCTCAACCCCGCGATCTGCCTCGGGCTCGCCGAGGGCGCGCTCGAGGAAGCGGTGCGCTACATGCGCGACCGCTCGGCGTTCGGCAGGAAGATCGGCGATTTCCAGGGCCTGCGCTGGAAAGTGGCCGACATGTACATCGAGATCGAGGCGGCGCGGGGGCTGCTCTACCGCGCGGCGGTGAGCGGCGACCGCTTCCCCGACCCCACGCTCGCGGCGATGGCCAAGATCTTCTGCAACGAGATGAGCATCCGGGTGACCTCGGAGGCGATCCAGGTCCACGGCGGCTACGGCTTCACCGACGAATACCCGGTCTCGCGCTACTTCCGCGGCGCCCGCTACGGCAGCCTCGGCGGCGGCACCACCGAGACGCTGCGCAACCTCGTCGGCAGGAAGCTCGTCGAGCAGATGGACCTCGCCACCGGCGTGGCGGGCATGGGCACTTTCTAGAACGGCGTGAATGGTGATTGGTGAATAGTGATTGGACCAGGCCGGAAAGCCGACGGGCCGCGAATGCGGCCCGTGTTTTTCCAATCACCAATCACGAATCACCAATTACGAATCACCAATCACGAATCACGAATCACCAATCACGAATCACCAATCACGCAGTACTAGTAGGTGGGCTTGGGCCTGAAGTAAAACCGCTCCCGGTCCACGGACTTCACGGTGACGGTCTCGACGCGGCCGCCGCGCAGCACGTCGAGCGGAATGGCGACGCCCGCCTCGCCGTGCTTCCACATCCGGGTGTAGAAGTCGGCCTGCCCCTTGATCGCCTTGCCGTCGATGCCGACGATGACGTCGCCCTTGTTCAGGGCGGCGTCCTCCGCGGGACTTTCCGGCGAGACCCGCGTGACGATCACGTTGCCCTGGACTTCCTGGGTATTGATGCCGATCCACGGGCGCGGGCGCGCGCCGGAGCGGCCGGTGGCGATGAGATCGCCCAGCATCGGCTTCAGCAGGTCGATCGGCACGAACATGTTTCCGGGGACCTGCGTGCGCGCGCCCATCGCGTCGCCCACCACCAGCGAGCCGATGCCGAGCAGCTTGCCTTCGCGGCTGAGCAGGGCCGCGCCGCTCCAGTTGACGGTGGCCGGCGCGGTATAGATGGCCTCGTCCAGCAGGTACTCCCAGTAGCCGACGAAGGGCCGGCGCGAGACCACGTAGGCCGGCGCCACGCCGTCGAAACCGACGATCAGGACCAGCTCGCGCTCGCCGACGCTGCCGGATTGCCCGAACTGCACCGGCTTGACCGGCAGCGGGCGCAGCGCCTTGAGCAGGCCGAAGCCGGTGGCGCCGTCGTAGCCGATCACCGTTGCCGGGAACGAGCGCCCGTCGGCGGTCGACAGCTCCACCGTCTCGGCCTCGACGATCAGGTAGCCGATGGTGAGCACCAGGCCTTCGGAATCGATCACCACCCCGGTGCCCTCGCGCTGCGGGCCCAGCGAGCGGAGGCTGCGGGCGTTCGCGATCGCCTTGCTCTTCACCTTGACGACCGACAGCGCATCGACAGTGACGTCCGGCCTGGCCTGCGCCGCCGGCGGGACTGCCGGAGGCTTGTCCTGCGCACTCAGGGGGCCGCACAGCCCCAGCGCCAGCGCGGCGAAAGCGAGCCTTGCCGTCCCGAGCCAGCCTGCAAGCCGGGCATTTGTCTTGTTCATCGTGCCATCCCTGTCTTGACCATGGCATATCCTACGACCAATCCACCGGCTTGGTAATAGTCAATAAGTCCTGCCGGCAGCGATAACTACGGTAACAATTCACGCCCGCCCGGCATTCCGGCACGGACGGCGGGCCGCGCCCGCCGGCCACGCCCTAACGGCCTCCTGGCCTTGATTTACAATCCGGCTTTCGTCATTCGGGGAGGCCTCGTGGAGCTGGGATTGAAAGGCAAGGTCGCCGCGGTCACCGGCGGCACCGACGGCATCGGCCGCGCCACGGCATTGCGGCTCGCGCAGGAAGGCGCGAGCGTCGCGATCTGCGCGCGGCGGCAGGAGCCGCTCGACAGGACGGCGGCGGAAATCCGCAAGGCCGGCGCCGAGGCGCTCGCCGTCTCCGCCGACATGAGCAAGGCGGCCGACATCGAGCGCTTCCTGAAGGCCGTCCTCGATCGCTTCGGCCGCATCGATATCCTCGTCAACAACGCGGGCACGTCCCAGCGCGGCAAGTTCCTCGAGGTGGACGACCGGACCTGGGACGCGGACCTCGAGCTCAAGGTGTTCGGCGCGATCCGCTGCACGCGGCTCGCCGTGCCGCACATGAAAAAGCAGGGCGGCGGGCGCATCGTCAACATCACGATCTCGAGCGCCAAGCAGCCGGGCGCCGGGTCCATGCCGACCTCGGTCTCGCGCGCCGCGGGCCTCGCCATCACCAAGGCGCTGTCGAAGGAGTTCGCCCCGGACAACATCCGCGTGAACACGGTGTGCATCGGCAAGATCAAGTCCGGCCAGCACGAGCGGCGCTACACCCGGGAGGGCCGGAGCGCCGAGGCTTACTACGGCGAGATGTCCAAGGACATCCCGCTGGGGCGCGTCGGCGAGGCGGAGGAAGTCGCGAACGTGATCGCCTTCCTCGTCTCGGACGCGGCGAGCTACGTCACCGGGACCAGCGTCAACCTCGACGGCGGCATCTCCGGCACGCTCTAGGAGCTTGTCGGACCTGGGTCCGACAAGCTCCTTAGGCAACACCGCCCCGGAAAAAAATGCGAAAGTGCCATCAGAAAACCTGCTGAAACGCCATCCTGATCTGCGGTGCCAGCGGGCGACACACTGCTGAAGGGGTGATGGGTGATGGGTGGTAGGCGAGGCGTGACAGGGGACACGCCGCGCGCAGCGCGGGAATCTCATCCCTCGATCCTCTCGGCGCGCAACGCTGTTATCTCCCTTCCCCCTAGCAGCCAGTCGGACTTGAAATTCCGACAGGCTGCTAGGGGGAAGGGCGGGGATGGGGGTGGCGGTCACTCGTCACGCGGCTTGACGCTGCCGAGCGCCTTTTCGATGTCCAGGGCGCTGCGCATGCCGCCGATGTGCCGGCCGTCGCCGAGGAAGATCGCGGGCGTGCTCTGGATCTGGTAGCGGCGCGCCAGGGCGGCGATCCGCTCGAGGGGGTTCGCGCAGGTCGTGCCGTCATCGGGCACGGCCCCCTTCGACATCAGCGCCTCCCACGCGCCAGCGCGGTCCTTCGCGCACCACACGGCGAGGGATTTCTCCACGGAATTCTGCGACAGCAGCGGCAGGAGGAAGGTGTAGATCGTCACGTCGTCGAGCTTCGCCAGCTCCCGCGTCAGCGCCTTGCAGTAAACGCAGTTCGGGTCCTCGAACGTGAACAGCGTGCGCGCGCCGCCGCCCCGGACGCGCTTGATCGCCAGCCCGCGCGCGTTGGTGAAGGTCTGCGCGACCAGCTGCTGGGTGCGCTCCTGGGTCACGTTGCGCGGCGGCAGCGTGCGGATGTCGTAGATGTTGCCGCCGAAGAAATACTCCGCCTTCTCGTCGGTGTAGACGATCTCCCCGTCGAGCACCACTTCGTAGAGCCCCGGGAAGGGAGAGCGCGTCACGCTCTCGACTTTCATGGCCGGCATCCGGGCCTGCAGGATCTGGCGGATCTTCGTTTCATCGGCGTTCGCCCAGCCGGCGGCCAGCAACGCCGCCAGGAACAACCCGGCCACTGCACCCGTGGGCATGAATTTCATGATGCTGCCAGTGTACTCGAGAGCCCGTGATGGACCGCTTGTCGGCGACGAGCAGCGGGGGAAGGATGGCGGCGCTTCTGAACACCGGTATCCACCGGCATGACGGTCGTGCCGGACACGCAAGACTGACTCGCGCGACAGCACGCCCGCGCCCGGCATCATCCGACCCGCGGGAGGCGGCAAATCCGGCCCGGAGCTGTAATGTAATAGTCTGTTTTATAATGCAATTACCATTCGCTTTCGGGTCGGAGCCGCAGCCGCGAGTGGCGCGCGTTCGCGAGCGGATTCATTCGTGACATAGTTCCAGCAAGCTTCCGCTTGTCCCGGTTTCGCGCTCGTCCATCAGGCGGCTTTGCAGCAGGCGACTCGATTCCAATAGCATGCGACTCGTAAAACCATTTCGCCGGAAGGACGAGCGCGCCCCGGCGCGCGAAAGCTCAGTGTGAGAAATATCACAGCGGCGGCAAAGAGTTAGCCATGCGTGAGGGGGCGCGAACAGCCTATAATGCCGCGATGGGGAGGCCGTTGACCCTGCTGCGACGGTTAGGTGCCGCCGGCTTGGTGCTGGCGGCGTCCTGGCTGTTCCCGTCCGCCGCATTTTCCCAGGAGTTCTTCCCGGAAAACGGCACGATGCCGGCCGGGTGGGTGCAATCGGCCGGATCGAACGCCAGCTGGGCAGTGTCCACCACCTCCGTTTTTCAGGGCACCTACAGCCTCAAGTCGTCGCTGCCCTCTCTCACCAACGCCAACCACAGCCAGCAGGCGGCGGTGGAAGTAACGGTCACCGTCCCCAATCCCGGAACCGTCAGCTTCAACTACCGCGTGTCGAGCGAACTCAACTTCGACTACATCCGGTTCTACATCGACGGCGTGGAAAAGCTCACCGTCTCGGGAGAATCGGGGTGGCTGACCGCGAACTTTCAACTGAGCAAGGGAACGCACACGCTGAAATGGGCCTACACCAAGGACGGGAGCATCGACGGCAACCAGGACACCGCGTGGATCGACAACGTGCGGCTTCCCGGCCTGCCGTCCGTGGCCGGCGGCTTCTATCACTCGGTCGGGCTCAAGTCCAACGGCACGGCATGGGCTTGGGGCTACAACGGCAGCGGACAACTGGGCGATGGCACGATCAACAGCAGCACCACCTCACCGGTGCGGGTGTCCGGTCTGACCAACGCGGTGGCCGTGGCAGCGGCGGCTTCTTACTCGCTCGCGCTCAAGTCCGATGGCACGGTGGTGGGATGGGGCGACAACAGCAGCAACCAGATAACAGGTGGGGCGGTGGGCGGATCGTTCTTGACCCCCACTGCGGCCGGGGCTGGTGTGACCGGCGTCGTGGCGATCGCGGCGGGCGGATTTCATGCGCTCGCGCTCCAGTCCAGCGGCACGGTGGTGGCGTGGGGCAACGACACTTACGGACAGGTTTCCGGGATCAATGGCCTGACCGGCGTGGTCGCGATCGCGGCGGGCTACTACCACTCTCTCGCGCTCAGGTCCGACGGCACGGTCGTTGCGGTAGGAGATAACAGCTCCGGGCAAACCGCGGGCGCCGCGGCCGTAACCAACGCCGTGGCGATTTCCTCGCAGATTTACCACTCTCTCGCACTGCTGTCGAACGGCACGGTCGCGGCGTGGGGATATGACGGTTACGGCCAGGTTACGGGAGCCGCGGGCGTGACCGGCGCGGTGGGGGTCTCGGCGGGCTATTTGCACTCGATCGCGCTCAAGGCCGACGGCACGGTAGCGGCGTGGGGCGATAACGGCTTCAGCCAGGTCACGGGGGCCGCGGCCGTGAGCGGCGGAGTGGCGGTCGGGTCGGGTCTCTACCATTCACTCGCAGCGAGATTCGGCGGCACGATAGTCGGCTGGGGACAGAATACCGACGGTCAGACCGGAGGGGCCGCGGGGCTCAACCTCGACGGCACGGTGCCCTCGACGCCAACCGGCCTCGCCGCCAATGCGGTGAGCGGCTCGCAGATCAACCTGGCGTGGAACACCACGCTCGACAACACCTACCTCAGCAATGGCGGCGTCAGCTCCGGCGTGACCGCCTACCAGGTGTTCCGCGACGGTGTGTTCCGCGCGACCGTCACCGCTCCCACGGTGAGCTTCAGCGACACCGGCCTCACCAACGGCACGACCTACGCCTACCGGATCACGGCCTGCGACGTGGCGGGCAACTGCTCGGCGCAGACCGGCACCGTCAACGCCACCACGTTAGACACGGCGGCGCCCACCACACCCACGGGCCTCACGGCAACGCCGGTGAGCGAAACCCAGATCAATCTCGCCTGGAACGCCTCCACCGACAACGTGGGGGTGTCGAACTACCGCGTCTATCGCGCCGGCGTGCAGATCGCGACGGTGAACTCGCCGACCGTGAGCTACAGCAACACCGGGCTCACGGCCGGGACCACCTACTCCTACACGGTCAGCGCGTGCGACGCGGCGGGCAACTGCTCGGGGCAGAGCGCGATCGCCTCGACCACCACGCTGGACACGACGGCGCCCTCGACGCCCACGGGTCTCACCGCGACGGCGGTCAGCGGCTCGCAGATCAACCTCGCCTGGACGGCCTCCACCGACAACGTGGCGGTGACCGCTTACCGGGTGTTCCGCGGCGGCGTGTTCCTGACGACCGTCAATGCACCCACGGTGACCTACAGCAACACCGGTCTCACCAATGCCACCAACTACACCTATACCGTGTCCGCGTGCGACGCGTCGTTGAACTGCTCGGCGCAGAGCGCCTCGGCGAACGCCACCACCTTCGACACGGCGGCGCCCACGACGCCCACCGGCCTCACGGCGACGGCGGCGAGCCAGAGCCAGATCGACCTCGCCTGGAACGCCTCCAGCGACAACGTGGGGGTGTCGGTTTACCGCGTGTTCCGCGGCGGCGTGCAGATCGCGACGGTCAACTCGCCGACCCTGACCTACAGCAACACCGGGCTCGCCGCCTCGACCAACTACACCTACACGGTCAGCGCGTGCGACGCGGCGGGCAACTGCTCGGCGCAGGGCATCTCGGCCAACGCCACGACGCCCGACACGCAGGCGCCCACGCAGCCCACGGGCCTCACGGCGACGGCGGTGAGCGGCTCGCAGATCAACCTCGCCTGGACGGCCTCCACCGACAACGTCGCGGTGACCGCCTACCAGGTCTTGCGCGCCGGCGTGCAGATCGCGACGGTCAACTCGCCGACCTTGAGCTACAGCAATACCGGCCTCACCAACGCGACGAATTACTCCTACACCGTGACCGCGTGCGACGCCGCCGGGAATTGCTCGGCGCAGAGCGCTTCGGCGAACGCCACCACCTTCGACACGGCGGCGCCCACGGTGCCCACCGGCCTCACGGCGAACGCGGTGAGCCAGAGCCAGATCAACCTCGCCTGGAACGCCTCCAGCGACAACGTCGCGGTGACCGCCTACCAGGTATTTCGCGACGGCGTGTTCCGCGCGACGGTCGCCGCACCCACCGTGGCCTACAACGACACCGGGCTCGCGGCCTCGACCAGCTACACCTACCGCGTCAATGCCTGCGACGCAGCGGGCAACTGTTCGGGGCTGAGCGCCTCGGCCGGTGCCACGACGCCGGACACGCAGGCGCCCACGGTGCCAGCGGGCCTCGCGGCGGTTGCGGCGAGCCAGAGCCAGATCAATCTCTCGTGGAACGCCTCCACCGACAACGTCGCCGTGCTGGGCTACCGCGTGTATCGCGGCGGCGTGCAGGTCGCGACGGTCGCCTCGCCGACCCTGACCTACAACGACACCGGGCTCGCGGCCTCGACCAATTACACCTACACGGTGGACGCCTGCGACGCGGCGGGCAACTGCTCGGCGCAGAGCGCCTCGGCCAACGCCACCACGCCCGACACGCAGGCGCCCACGGTGCCCACCGGCCTTGGGGCGGTTGCGGCGAGCCAGAGCCAGATCAATCTCTCGTGGACCGCTTCCACCGACAACGTCGCGGTGACCGCCTACCAGGTGTTCCGCGGCGGCGTGTTCCTCGCGACAGCGGCCACCAACAGCTACAACGACACCGGCCTCGCCGCCTCGACCAACTACAGCTACACCGTCACCGCCTGCGACGCGGCGGGCAACTGCTCGGCGCAGAGCATCTCGGCCAACGCCACCACGCCCGACACGCAGGCGCCCACCACACCCACCGGCCTCACGGCGAACGCGGTCGCCCAGGACCAGATCAACCTCGCCTGGAACGCCTCCACCGACAACGTGGCGGTGACCGCCTACCAAGTGTTCCGCGGCGGCGTGCAGATCGCGACGGTCAACTCGCCGACCCTGACCTACAGCAATACCGGCCTCGCCGCCTCGACCAACTACAGCTACACGGTCGCGGCCTGCGACGCGGCGGGCAATTGCTCGGCGCAAAGCGCCTCGGCCAACGCCACCACGCCGGACACGCAGGCGCCCACGGTGCCCACCGGCCTCACGGCGGTGGCGGCGAGCCAGAGCCAGATCAACTTGAGCTGGAACGTCTCCACCGACAACGTGGGCGTCACCGGCTACCAGGTGTTCCGCGGCGGCGTGTTCCTCGCGACAGCGGCCACCAACAGCTACAACGACACCGGCCTCGCCGCCTCGACCAACTACACCTACCGCGTCACCGCCTGTGATGCGGCGAGCAACTGCTCGGCGCAAAGCGCCTCGGCCAACGCCACCACGCCGGACACGCAGGCGCCCACGGTGCCGGGCACCTTCACGGCGACGGCCGTGAGCGGCTCGCAGATCAACCTCGCCTGGATCGCCTCCACCGACAACGTCGCGGTCACCGCCTACCAGGTGTTCCGCGCCGGCGTGCAGATCGCGACGGTCAATTCACCGACGGTGGCCTACAGCGACACCGGCCTCACCAACGCCACAAACTACGCCTACACCGTGACCGCGTGCGACGCGGCGGGCAACTGCTCGACAACCGCCGCGGCCAACGCGACCACGTTCGACACCGACGCGCCGACCGTGCCGGCGGGCCTCACGGCGACCGCGCAGGCGAGCGGCACGCAGGTCAACCTCGCGTGGGGCGCCTCCACCGACAACGTGGCCGTGACCCAGTACCGCATCTACCGCGGCGGCGTGTTCGTCGCGTCCGTCAACGGGGCGACCCTGGCCTATCCCGACACCGGCCTCACCGACGCCATCACCTACAACTACACGGTGGATGCCTGCGACGCTGCGAACAACTGCTCGGCCCAGAGCGGCGTGGCTTCGGCGACCACGCCCGACGTCACGGCGCCCTCTGTGCCGGGCGGCTTCACGGCAACAGCCGCAAATCAATTCCAGATCGATCTTGCGTGGAGCGCCTCCACCGACAACGTGGCCGTGACGACCTATCGGGTGTTCAACGTCACCCTCGGGCTGTACCGCGCCACCTTGAACCACCCGGTAACGGCGTTCAGTGATACGGGCCTCAGCCAAAGCACGCTTTATAACTACACGGTGGATGCTTGCGACGCGGCAGGAAACTGTTCGACAACGGCGGCGGCCTCGACTACGACGCTTGCCGCGCCCCCGCCCACCACGGTTAATGCCACTGTTCCAGGAGGCGTGACGGGCGAAACGCAAATCGATCTTGACTGGACAACCACGACTCCGGGCGTATTCGACTACGGGATATATCGCAACGGCGTGTTCCGCACGACGGTGGCGCACAATGGTCTCATTTCTCCCCAAGTGTTCAGCGATACGGGTCTCACGCCAGCGACTACCTACAGCTACCGGATCATCGCCTGCGACAGCGTGCCAAACTGCTCGGTGCAGAGCGCTGCGGCAATCGCAACTACTCGCGACGTTACGGCGCCCGACGTGCCCACTCTTGGCGCGGTCGCGGCAAGCGCGACGCAGATCAATCTCTCCTGGACGGCCTCCGCCGACAACGTGGCGACGACCGCCTACCGCGTGTTCCGCGGCGGAGTGTTCCGCGCGACCATTACCCCGCCCACCGTCGCCTACAGCGACACCGGCCTCAGCTCGGGCGTCGCCTATAGCTACACGGTCTCGGCGTGCGACGCGGCGGGCAACTGCTCGGCGGCGAGCAACACCGCGACGGCGACCACGCCCGACACGCAGGCGCCCACGACGCCGGCGGGCGCCGGGGCGGCGATCGCGGCGGGCGGCAACCACTCGCTCGCGGTGCGCACCGACGGCACGGTGGTGGCGTGGGGCGACAACACGAACGGCCAGACCACGGTGCCGGGAACGGCGGTCAACGTGGTCGCCATCGCGGCCGGCGGCTCGCACTCTCTGGCGCTCAAGTCCGACGACACGGTGGTGGCGTGGGGCCTGGATGCGAACAACCAGGTCGGCGGGGCGGCCGCCGCGATCGGCGCGAACGCCATCGCCGCGATCGCCGCGGGCGGCACGCACTCGCTGGCGCTGACGACCAACGGCCAGGTGGTGGCATGGGGCGACAACACGCTCGGCCAGAGCACGGTGCCGGCCACCGTGGATTTCGCCGCGGCCATCGCGGCCGGCGGGTCGCACTCCCTCGCGCTGCTCGCCGACGGCACGGTGGCGGCGTGGGGCGACAACTTGAGCGGCCCCGGACAAACTAGCGTGCCGGTGGGCCTGACCGGAGTGGTGAGCGTCGCGGCCGGCACCTCGCACTCTCTCGCGCTGAAGTCCGACGGCACGGTGGTGGCGTGGGGCAGCGCGGTCCCGAGCGCAGTGCCGGGCGGGCTGGCCAACGTCGTGGCCATCGCCGCGGGCGGCGCACACTCGCTCGCGCTGCTCTCCGACGGCACCGTGACGGCGTGGGGCAGCAATGCGCTCGGCCAGGCGACGGTACCGGTCGGGCTGACCGGCGTCGTGGCCATCGCGGCCGGCGGCACGCACTCGCTCGCGCTCAAGTCCGACGGCACGGTGGTGGCGTGGGGCAGCAACGCGGCCGGCCAGACCACGGTGCCGGCGGCTCTCAGCGTCGCGAGCACGCTCACCGCGACGGCCGTCACACAGAACCAGATCGACCTCCTCTGGAACGCCTCCACCGACAACGTGGCGGTGACGACCTACTTCGTCTATCGCGGCGGCGTGCAGATCGCGACAGTCAATTCGCCAACCCTGAACTACAGCGACGGCGGGCTCCTGGCCTCGACCACCTACAGCTACACGGTCAACGCCTGCGACGCGGCGGGCAACTGCTCGGCGCAGAGCGCGAGCGCGACCACCACCACGCCGGACACGGAGGCGCCGACGGTGCCCACCGGTTTCGGGGCGACCCCGTTGGCCAACGGCTCGCAGATCGACCTCGCCTGGACCGCCTCCACCGACAACGTGGCGGTGACCGGCTACCAGGTGTTCCGCAACACCGTGTTCCTCACGACGGTGAGCGCGCCCACCGTCACGCTGAGCGACACCGGCCTCACCGACGCGACGACCTACACCTACGCGGTCACCGCCTGCGACGCGGCGGGCAACTGCTCGGCGCAGACCGCGGGCGTGCCGGCGACCACGCCGGACGTCACCGTGCCTGCCACGCCGACCGGCCTCACGGCGAACGCGGTCACCCAGGACCAGATCAACCTCGCCTGGAACGCCTCCACCGACAACGTGGCGGTGACCCAGTACCGCGTCTACCGCGGCGGTGCGTTCCTCGTGTCGGTCAACGGAGCGACGCTCAGTCTCAGCGACGGCGGTCTCGCCGCCTCGACCGCCTACACTTACGCGGTGGACGCCTGCGACGCGGCGGGCAACTGCTCAGCCCTGAGCGCCACCGCCTCGGCCACCACGCCGGACACGCAAGCGCCCACGGTGCCCACCGGCCTCGGGGCGACGGCGCTGGCCAACGGCACGCAGATCGACCTCGCCTGGACGGCCTCCACCGACAACGTGGCAGTGACCGCCTATCAGGTGTACCGCGGCGGCACGTTCCTCACGACGGTCAACGCGCCCACGGTCGTCCTGAGCGACACCGGGCTCACCGACGCCACCACCTACACCTACGCGGTCACCGCGTGCGACTTCGCGGGCAACTGCTCGGCCCAGAGCGCCACCGCTTCGGCGACCACGCCGGACGTCACCGCGCCCACGGTGCCGGCGAACCTCACGGCGGTGGCGGCGAGCCAGAGCCAGATCAACCTCGCCTGGAACGCCTCCACCGACAACGTGGCGGTGACCCAGTACCGCGTGTACCGCGGCGGCGTGTTCCTCGTGTCGGTCAATGCGGCGACGCTGAGCTACAACGACACCGGCCTCGCGGCCTCGACCGCCTACACCTACGCGGTGGACGCCTGCGACGCGGCGGGCAACTGCTCGGCGCAGAGCACGACGGCCTCCGCCACCACGCCGGACACCGAAGCGCCCACGATCCCCGGCGCCCTCGGCGCGACGGCGGCGAGCGCGACGCAGATCAACCTCGCCTGGACGGCCTCCACCGACAACGTGGCGGTGACGGCCTACCGCGTGTTCCGCGGCGGCGTGTTCCGCGCCACCGTCGCCGCGCCCACGGTCGCCTACAGCGACACCGGGCTGACCTCGGCCACCGCCTACAGCTACACCGTCTCGGCGTGCGACGCGGCGGGCAACTGCTCGGCGCAGAGCAACACCGCGACCGCGACGACGCCGGACAACCAGGCGCCGACTTCGCCCGCGGGCATCGGCGCGGCGATCGCGGCGGGCGGCAACCACTCGCTCGCGGTGCGCACCGACGGCACGGTGACGGGCTGGGGCGACAACGCGGCCGGCCAGATCACGGTGCCGGGCACGGCGACCGGCGTGCTGGCCATCGCCGCGGGCGGATCGCACTCGCTGGCGCTCAAGTCCGACGACACGATGGTGGCGTGGGGCAACAACGGCAACGGCCAGAGCACGGTGCCGGGCGGCCTGACCGACGTGGCGGCGATCGCGGCCGGCGGCAACCACTCGCTCGCGCTCACCAACAACGGCGACGTGGTGGCGTGGGGCGACAACGCGCTCCTCCAGACCACGGTGCCGGCGAGCGTGATGTTCGCGACCGCCATCGCGGCCGGCGGCAACCACTCGCTCGCGCTGCTCGCCGACGGCACGGTATGGGGATGGGGCGACAACACGAACGGACAGGCCCCGGGCCTGGTCGCCGGACTTTCCGGCGTGGTGGCCATTGCCGCGGGCGGCTCGCACTCGCTCGCGCTGAAGTCCGACGGCACGGTGGTCGCGTGGGGCAACAACGCCAACGGCCAGAGCACGGTGCTGCCCGGCCTTGTCAATGTGGTCGCCATCGCGGCCGGCGGCTCCCACTCTCTGGCGTTGAAGTCGGACGGCACGGTGGTGGGGTGGGGCAACAACGCCAGCGGCCAGATCTCGGTGCCGGGCGGGCTCTCCGGCGTGGTCGCCATCGCGGCCGGAGGCACGCACTCACTGGCGCTCAAGTCCGACGGCACGGTCGTTGCCTGGGGCGACAACGCGCTCGGCCAGTCCACGGTGCCGGCGGCGCTGGCGACGGTGAGCACTCTCACCGCGACGGCCGTGACCCAGAACCAGATCGACCTCGCCTGGAACGCCGCCACCGACAACGTGGGCGTCACGGTCTACTACGTGTATCGCGGCGGCGTGCAGATCGCGACGGTCAATGCGCCGACCCTGACCTACAGCGACACCGGCCTCGCGGCCTCGACCTCCTTCACCTACACGGTGGCCGCGTGCGACGCGGCGGGCAACTGCTCGGCGCAGAGCGCGAGCGCGACCACCACCACGCCGGACACGGAGGCGCCGACGGTGCCCACCGGCCTCGGGGCGACGGCAGTCAGCGGGTCGCAGATCGACCTCGCCTGGACCGCCGCCACCGACAACGTGGCGGTGACCGCCTACTCCGTCTACCGCGGCGGCGTGTTCCTCGCGACGGTCAATGCGCCCACCGTCGCCTTGAGCGACAACGGGCTCACCGACGCCACGACCTACAGCTACACGGTCGCCGCCTGCGACGCGGCGGGCAACTGCTCGGCGCAGACCGCGACCGCGTCGGCGAGCACGCCGGACGTCACCGCGCCCACGGATCCCTCGGGCGCCAACATCACCAACCTGGGCGCGAATACGCTGACGCTCAACTGGACCGGCTCGACCGACAACGTGGCCGTGACCGCCTACCAGGTGATCCGCGACGGCGTGCAGATCGCGACGGTCGCCGCGCCGACCCTGACCTACAACGACAGCGGGCTCACGTCGGCAACGCTCTACGTCTACACGGTCGTTGCCTGCGACGCGGCCGGCAACTGCTCGGGGCAGTCGGCGCCGGCTTCCGCCATCACGCTCGACAACGTGCCGCCGACGATACCGGCGGGCCTCACGGCGACGGCCGCGAGCCAGAGCCAGATCAACATCGCCTGGAACGCCGCCACCGACAACGTAGCGGTGACCGCCTACCAGGTGTTCCGCGACGGCCTGTTCCGCGCGACGGTGGGCGCGCCCGGCGTCAACTTCAGCGACACCGGCCTCGCGGCCTCGACCACCTACGCCTACACCGTCACGGCGTGCGACGCGGCGGGCAACTGCTCGGCGCAGAGCGCCTCCGCCTCGGCCACCACGCCGGACACGGAAGCGCCGGCGGTGCCGACCGGCCTCACCGGCACGGGCGTGAGCCCGACCGAGGTCACGCTCTCGTGGAACGCCACCACCGACAACGTCGCCGTGACCGCCTACCGGCTGTACCGCGACGGCGTGCTCCGCGCGACGCTGGGCGCGGTCACCACCACCAACGATACCGGGCTCGCCGCCCAGACCAGCTACACCTACACGGTCGAAGCGTGCGACGCGGCGGGCAACTGCTCGGGGCAGTCCTCGCCGATCACGCTGACCTCGTTCGCGATCTTCACGCCCAGCATCGCGACCGCCTGGAACATGGTCGGCAACTCGCTCAACATCACGCTTGACGTGGTGGCGATCTTCGGCAACCAGGACGCGCCGGTGGCGGGCGTGACCGCGAACATCGATTCGATCTGGAAGTGGGATCCGGTGTCCGATAACTGGGCGTTCTACTCGCCGCAGCTCACCGCGGCGGGGAACGCCGCCTACGTCTCGGACCCGGCCCACCCCTATCAGCTGCTCTCGACCGTCGAACCGGGCGAGGGCTACTGGGTGAACGCGACCGCCGCGATCACGCTGCCGGACCAGAGCGGCTCGACGTTCTCCTACAACGCCACGAACTTCGCGGCGCTGCCGACGAGCGCCCTGTCCACCACGAGCTGGTACCTGATCTCGACGTTCGATACCCTCACGCCGAGCCAGTTCAACATCAACATGACGCCGACCCCGCCCGCGCCGGGCGTGGTGCCCACCACCAACTTCGTCAGCCTGTGGTCGTGGGACGCCGCGCAGCAGAAGTACTACTTCTACGCGCCGATACTGGAGGCCACGGGCGGGCTGGCCGCGGTGAAGAGCTACGCCGACACCAACGGCTTCCTGCACTTCCAGGACTTCGGCAAGACCCTCGGCATTGGCGTCTCGTTCTGGGTGAGCCGGCAGCAGCCGTAGCCGCGCGCCAGCGCGGCGGCGGCGGGAATCGGAATAAAAAAATGGTTGCCGACCGGCAACCATTTTTTGGTGCTGGCGAGTGGACTCGAACCACCGACCTACTGATTACGAATCAGTTGCTCTACCAGCTGAGCTACGCCAGCTTAGGAATCTGGCGGGCTGACGCCCGCCAGATTCCTTATACAAGAACGTACAAGGTGCGGATTTTACCTCGACTGGACCATTCTGGCCCGCATCGCGTGAACGCATGGGCACGCGATCCTGGGTAGCGCGGATCAGGATGGCGGTGGCCTGCGAAAACCCGCGCGGAACCCAAAGTCCGACACACTGCTAGCCAGCGCGGACGCGGACGATGATGTCCACGCCCTCGGTCACCATCCCGTCCGGCAGCGCCGGCAGGCCGTGGACCTCGATGCCGGCGGCGTCGATATCGGCGAGCTCGCCGGTGTCGACGTTGTAGAAGTGATGGTGCGGTGAGGGGTTGGGATCGTAGAAGACCTTGCTGGGATCCACGATCACCTCGCGCACCAGCTTCTTCTCGAGGAACAGGTTGAGCGTGTTGTAGACCGTCGCCTTGGAGGTCTCGGAGTGGCGGTCGTTGACGATCGCCAGGATCTGGTCCGCCGACAGGTGCTCGCCGCGCGAGAACAGGGCGTAGGCGATTTCGATGCGCTGGTGCGTGGGGTTGATGTCGTGGCGGCGCAGCACCTCGGTCAGGTTGTCGCGCGTGTAAGGCATTGGCTTCACGGGACTAATTCTAGACCAGGATCTGGACTTAGTCTAATCGTGACGTATTGCGCACATCCCACTGAACAGTATGCAAAAATGGCGGTGCGACCGGCCGCTCGTTACGCCCGTCCGGCCTCTCGTCGGCTGGCTTTGGCTTGGGCCGTAAAACCCAATATCTTTAACACCTTGAGGAGCCCGTACATGAAGCTCTCCCGCGGTTTCACCCTGATTGAGCTGATGATCGTGGTGGCGATCATCGGTGTGCTGGCAGCGATTGGCATTCCCGCTTACGACCGCTACATCGTCCGCTCGAACCGCTCCATCGCGAAGCAGTTCTTGCTGACCGTCGCCAACAAGCAGGAGCAGTACATGCTCGATGCGCGCCAGTACGCCGTCACCATCGGCGCTGGCGCCGGCGGCCTCAACCTGACCCCGCCGTCCGAGGTGTCGACCCGCTACACGTTCGCCCTCGCTGCGTGCGCCGCCCCGTGCTCCACCTACACCGTCACCGCCACCGCCATCGGCCCCCAGGAGACCGACGGCGACCTGAGTCTGGACAACCTCGGCCAGAAAACGTCCGAGTTCGCCGACAAGTGGGCCAACTGACCCAAAGCGCCGAAGCGCATGCCGATGACCTTCGCGAATCGTTCAGGTCTGGAATCTCGCCGCGGGCCGCGGGCCGCGGCCTCGCGCGGATTCACGCTCACCGAGCTGATGATCGCGGTCGCGGTGCTCGGCGTCCTGACCGCGGTCGGCCTGCCCTCGATGACCAATTTCGTGCGCGAGCAGCGCGTGAA
This sequence comes from Betaproteobacteria bacterium, assembly GCA_016192825.1. Classification (GTDB taxonomy): domain Bacteria; phylum Pseudomonadota; class Gammaproteobacteria; order Burkholderiales; family SG8-41; genus SG8-41. Next base: position 23,237 of record JACPTK010000093.1, read on the forward strand.
GACGGCGACCTCGGATGTCTTCGCGAGCCTGATCTACGCGCGCAGCGAGGCGATCAAGCGCGCGGCCGACGTCATCGTCGTGCCCAACAACACCGCGGCCTGGGCCGCCGGCTGGAAGGTGACGGACGCCGGGGGCGCCAGCCTCAGGGTCCAGGATGCGATCGGCGGCGTCACGGTTACCGGCCCCGCCGCGAGCCTGACGTTCCGGCGCGACGGCCGCCTTGCGACCGGGGTAACGAACTTCGTGCTGACCTCGCCGGACAACAGCGCGATCACCGCGCGCTGCGTGAGGCTCGACCCGAGCGGGCGGGCCAACATCAAGGTCGATTCCAATGGCAACTCCGGCGACGGATGCCAGTAGGCGCGAGCACCCCATGACCCGCCATCGAGCCATTTCCGCGCGGCCTTCCGGCTTCAGCATGATCGAGGTGCTGGTGTCCCTGCTCATCATCGTGCTGGGGCTGCTGGGCCTCGCCGGCCTGCAGGTGCGCATGCAGCAGTCGGAATTCGAGTCCTACCAGCGCGCCCAGGCGCTGGTGCTGCTGCAGGACATGGAGGAGCGCATCGGCCTGCACCGCACCACCGTCTCGTGCTTCTCGTTCACCACCGACACCGTCAACGGGGCGCCGTTCCTGGGCGTGGGGTCCGCCGGCCTGACGCCGTGCGCCGTCAGCACCGCCAACGACAACGCGATGGCGGACAGCATGCTCGGGGAGTGGGATTCGGCGCTGCTGGGCGCGGCGGAAACCAAGGGCGGGGCATCGGTCGGCGCCATGGTCGGCGCGCGTGGCTGCGTGAGCTACGACGCGGCCACGGAGCTGCTCGACCCGACCGGGGCGGCGATTCCAGGCACCGGCGTCTACACCGTCGCCGTCTCCTGGAAGGGAACGATCGACACGTTCGCGCCCGCCGTGAACTGCGGCAACGACAACGCCCTGTACGGAGCGGAAACCCGGCGGCGCGTGGTTTCGACCACGTTCCGCATTGCGAAACTGGATTAGCGGGCCGGCCCATGAACCGCGCGATGCGCCACGATTCCGGATTCTCGCTGGTCGAGCTGATGATCGCCATGACCATCGGCCTGCTGCTGCTGTCCGGGCTCGCGATGATCTTTGTCAACTCGAGCGACGCCAACCGCGAGTTGCAGAAGACCGCGGCGCAGATCGAGAACGGGCGCTACGCGATGGACCTCCTCTCCCAGGACCTGCGGCTCGCCGGCTTCTACGGCCACATGCACGATCTCGGGGGCATTTCGCCGCCGGCGACGACTCCGCCCGACCCGTGCGACACGGACAACACCGTCGTCGGGGCAGCCGGCGACACCGATCTCCTGCGCGCGCTGCGCTTCCCGGTGCAGGCCTACAACGGCGCCATCGATGCCGCCGACCCGGCCGACGACGCCGCCGCCACCGGCCTGTCCGCGAACTGCGCCGCCATCCTCACCGCGGCCAATCTCAAGCCCGGCAGCGACGTGGTGGTCGTGCGCCGCGCGGACACCAACGCGCTCGACGCGACCGACGTCGCGACGAGCAACGTGTTCTACATCCAGGCGACCGCCGACCAGGCGCAAGTCCAGACCGGCAACGGCGCCGCGGTCGGGGGCAACAAGGCCGACGGCACCGCCGCCACGCTCTTCCTCACCAACGGCGCCTCGCCGCCGGTGCCGGCGCCGATACGGAGAATGCGCGTGCACATTTATTTCGTCGCACCGTGCAGCGTCGGCAGCGGCACCATCGCCGGGGTGAGCGGCTCGTGCGTGGCCGGCACCGACGACACCATACCGACGCTCAAGCGTCTCGAGCTGACCTCCGCGGGAACGATCACCCTCGTTCCGCTGGTGGAAGGCATCGAGTACTTCAAGGTCGAGTACGGCGTCGACACCTCGCCGGCCGCAATAAGCGTCGCCACCGGATCGAGCGGCGACGCCAACGTGGACAGCTACACCGCGACGCCCGCGGACTGGTCCACCGTGATCGCGGCCAAGATTTTCGTGCTCGCGCGCAATACCGAGCTCACGCGGGGCTTCACCGACGACAAGTCCTACACCCTCGGGACTTCCGCCGTTCCCGCCCGCAACGACAACTTCAAGCGCCACGTGTTCTCCTCGATGGTGCACCTGGAGAATCCCGCGGGCCGAAGGGAGATCCCATGATCCCGGCTCCCGTCCCGCGCCAGCGCGGCGCAACGCTGCTGGTCACCCTCATCATGCTGGTGCTGCTCACGCTGTTCGCGGTGACGGGGTTCAACCTGTCGAGCGTGAACCTCAAGATCATCGGCAATTTCCAGCAGCAGATCGCCGCCGAAGCGCAGGTGCGGCAGGCGCTCGAGGAGGTGATGAGCACGGTGACGCTGTTCACCACGCCGGCGGCGACCTGCAGGCCCAGCGGCGCGACGCCCAGCGGCACCCCGCTCGCCTGCGCCAGCAGCGCCGACGTGGTTGTCGAGAAGCCCGGCTGCAAGTACGCGGCGCCGGCGCGGGGCTACACCAAGCGGCTCGGCGAGCTCACGCCGGAAGACACCACCTGGGAAGTGCGGGCGAGCTACACCGACCCCGCCACCAAGGCGTCGGTCGGGATGGTCAGCGGCGTCGGCGTGCGCCTGCTCGCGGGTAACTGCCCGTCGTCGTGAAGCGGACCCGGCACATGAAGCTCAAGGAACTGCTGAAGCTGATCGCGACCGTCCTGATGCTGGGGGCGTCGGTCGCGCTCGCCGTGTTCGACCCGGTGAACGACGACACCGACATCTTCCTCGCCAACCCGAGCATCGCCGCGGAGCGCCCGAACGTCCTGATCATCGTCGACAACACCGCGAACTGGAACCAGGCGTTCGCCAACGAGAAGAACGCGCTGGTGCAGGTGATCAACGGCCTGACCGATCAGTACAACGTCGGGCTGATGGTCATGAGCAAAGCGGGCTTCAAGCGCACGGGCCCGACCGGCGCGGACGGCGCGTTCGTCCGCTCTCACGTGCGCCAGATGACCCTGGCGAACAAGGGCAGGCTGGCGACGATCATCAATAATTTCGACATCAACGACGACAAGGGCGACAACAACCTGGCGGGGATGGCCTTGTACGAAGCCTACCTCTACTTCGCCGGGAAGAACTCGCGCGCCGGGGACGACCAGTACCCGGCCGACCACGACGGCACGCCGGACGTTAACCTGCAGAACGCGGTCCTGACTGACCCTGCCGTCCACGCGCTTCCCGGCGATGCCCCCGTCGCACCGGCAACGACCAGCTTCCCGACCGAGAACGCGCTCTACCGATCCCCGATCACGGACGGCTGCCAGCGCAATTTCGTCATTTTCATCAGCAACGGGCCGGCCAACGAGAACGCCACGCAGCGCGCCGAGCTGGAAGGCTACCTCGGGACGCTCACCGGCGTCGTGCCGCCGGCCGTGATCACCATCACCCCCAACGGCCAGCAGGCCAACTGGGCGGACGAAACGGCGAAGTTCATGGCCAACGCCGACGTGTTCGCCACCAGCGCCGGCGTTCCCAACAGCGACGGGGTGCAGAACGTCTACACCTACGTCGTCGAAGTGGACCCCAGTGCGACCGGCCAGGGGCCGGACATGACGGCGCTCATGAAGAGCACCGCGGCCAACGGCAAGGGGAAGTACTTCGGCGTCACCAGCGGCGCCTCGGGCACCGCCATCGTGGACGCGCTGAACGCAATCTTCACCGAGGTGCAGGCGGTGAACAGCGTGTTCGCCTCGACCACGCTGCCGGTGTCGGTCAACGTGCGCGGCACCAACCTCAACCAGGTCTACATCGGCGTGTTCCGGCCCGATCCCAACAAGTCGCCGCGCTGGCCCGGCAACCTCAAGATGTACAACCTGGCGCTCAACACCGCGACCAACACGGTGTTCCTCGCCGACGCGTCGAACGGCCCGCCGCCTGCGGTCGGCAACCAGGCGGAGAACAGCACCACCGGCTTCATCTCCCAGAGCTCGCCCAGCTTCTGGACCGTGGGCTCGGCTTTCTGGGGATTCCGCGACGCGAGCCAGAACGGGCCGGGCGGCGCGTCGGACCTGCCGGACGGCGACCTGGTGGAAAAAGGCGGCGCCGCCGAGCAGTTGCGCATCGCCTTCGCCGGCGCCGAATCGTCGAGCCCGGGGCGCAACCTGTACACCTGCACCACCGGCCTGGTGAACGGCGTCAACAAGGATTGCGCCCCCAGCAGCGGCTTCCAGTTGTCGAACACGCCGTTCTCGACCCTCAACGACGAGATCAACGCGGCCTCGCTCCAGCTCGACACGCGCTTCGTCTCGCCGCTGACCGGCTTCGAGACCAAGCCGGTCGCCGCGCTCACCGACCGGAGGCAGGCGACGCTCAACAACTCGAATCCGGGCGCCGTGGTCAACGTCTCCACGATGACCAACTCCGCCACCACGCGGACCATCACCAACCTGACGACCGCCACGTCCAAGGTCATCACCACCCTGACCTCCGACGTTCAGGGCACCCAGACGCGCACGATCACCTCGATCGTCAAGCTGAGCGGGAACACCTGGACCGTGCAGGCCGCCGGCACGCTCCCGAGCTCGTACGTGGTCAACGCCAGCGTCACCTTCACCGGGTTCGCGAACGCCAACTGGAACAACGTTACGCTCACCATCAATGCCGTGAACGCGGGAGCCAACACTTTCGAGATCAGCCGCACCGGCAACCCCGGCAGCGCCGCCGCCGGAAATTCGGGGGTACCGGCAGTCACCCCGTCCACCACGGCGTTCGCCACGCTCGGCGCCCACGGTTACGCCACCGGCGACGTGCTCACGATCACGGGCGCCTCGCCCATTGAATACAACGTTTCCAACGTCTCGATCTTCGTGACTGACGCCGATCACTTCCAATACACCATGCTGAGCGCGCCCGGCTCCACGGGCAACGCCACGGGCACGATCACCGCGTCGGGCAACACGACGACCGCCACCGCCACCACCTCCGCGGCGCACGGCTTCGCGAACGGCGACACCGTGCTCATTTCCGGCGCGAGCGACCCGGCCTACAACGGATCGAAGACCATCACCTGCGCGCCCGCCCCGGCGTGCACCGGCGCGACCACGTTCACCTACTCCGTCGGCGCGACGCCGATCGGCCCGAACACGGCCTCGCCAGTCTATGCCGTCAAGTCGGCGGTGGGCGGCAGTACCCTCGTCACCGTGACCACGACGGCGCCGCACGGGTTCTTCGACGGCGACGTCGTGGTGATCGCCGGCTCCGACGTCCAGGGATACAACGGGACCTGGAGGATCCGGTGTCCCGGCGGCTGCATCCCGCTGCCGCCCGTGCCGCCGGCGCTGCCGACCGCGCCCACGGTGTTCACCTTCGACACCGCCACCGACAACGTGGCGCCGACGGCGGCCATCGCGACCGCGCTGCCGGCCAACAACAGCGCGACGGTGACGGCCACGCTCGCGGGCGCGACCATCTCGACAGTGACGGCGACCGTGACCAACCACGGCTACACCGCGGGCGGCCAGGTGGTGATCGAGAGCATCAGCACGCCGGCCGACACCGTCCACCCGGGCACCTATACGGTGAGCTCCGTGGTCGACGCCAATACCTTCAAGTACTCGACGACCACCGCGCTGACGTCGCCCGTGGGCTTCTTTACCGCGCGCCCGCCGGACGCGAGCTCGCGGGCAATCGCGACAGTGACCACGCACGGCTACGCCGCCGCCCAGCAGGTCGTGATCAGCAACGCCAATCCGGCGGCCTACAACGGCACCAAGACGATCAGCCGGGTGGTGGACGCGGACACCTTCGAGTACGCCATCACATCCGCTCCAGGGCCGAACACCGGCTCCGGAACGACCTCCTCGCTCAAGACCACGCTCGCGCGCGCGACCGCGGTCGGTCACGGCTTCCCCAACGGCAGCACGGTCACGATCGCCGGCGCGACGCCGAGCGTCTTCAACGGCGCGAAGGTCATCACCGTGGTTGACGCCAACAACTTCACTTACACGATCGCCTCGCCGGAAGGCGATGCCTCGGGCACCATCACGGCGGCGCAGGCGACCGGGGCGAGCGCCGAGCGCGACCTGATCATCCGCTGGGTGCGCGGCGAGGACAACTTCCAGGACGAGAACGCGAACCTCTCGGGCTCCGACATCCGCGCCTCGGTGCACGGCGACGTGCTGCATTCGCGCCCGGCGGTGGTGAACTACAACCGCTTCACCGGCTCGGACGACGACGTCTTCATCTTCTACGGCGGCAACGACGGCGTGTTCCACGCGGTCAAGGGCGGCTACAGCACCCCCTCGGGCTTCACCCCGTCGGGCCTGGCGCCGGGCAACGAAGCCTGGGGTTTCATCGCGAGCGAGTTCTTCGGCAATTTCAAGCGCCTGCGCAACAACTCGCCGGCGATCTCGAGCGCGTTCAAGCGGCCGTACTTCATGGACGGGCCGATCGGCGTCTACACGTCGGATGCGTGCTGCCTGGCGGACAACAGCCCCGGGCCCAATGGCAAGCTCGGCGACACCGGGGACGTCGTCAACCTCTACGTCGCGAACCGCCGCGGCGGGCGCTTCATCTACGCGCTCGACGTGAACAACCCGGTCGATCCCAAGTTCCTGTGGAAGATCCGGAACGACACGGAACAGCCCGCCGGCAGCGGCCTGTTCCCGTTCGCGGAGCTGGGGCAGACCTGGTCGCAGCCCACCGTCGTCACCGGCCTCGCCGGCCTGTCGGTCCCGGTGCTGGTATTCGGCGCGGGCTATGACTCGACCGTGGAGGACATCGATCCGTCCACGTTAACCAGCGTCGACACCAACACCGACGGGGCCGCCACGAACGGCTCGGTGACGAATGCGTCGGGCACGTTCAACCGGACCATGGGCCGCGGCATCTTCGTCGTCAACGCGACGACCGGCGCGCTGATCTGGAGCGCGGGCCGCACCGGCAGTGGCGCGACCAAGGAAGTGCCGGGCATGATCTACGCGATCCCGTCGGACGTCACCGTGGTGCGGAACGAAACCACCGGCATCCCCAACCGCGCCTACGTCGGCGACACCGGCGGCAACATGTGGCGGATCGACTTCAAGTCCGATGGGACCCTCGCCAGCCCGAACCTCGCCCTCACCACCGTCACCAAGCTGGCGTCGGTCGCCGACCAGTCCACCGTGGCCGGGCGGCGCAAGTTCCTGTTCCCGCCCGACGTCGTCGGGCAGACCAACCCCAAGTTCGACGCGGTGCTGGTCGGCTCCGGCGACCGCGAGCACCCGTTCGACACGGTGGTGACGAACCGCTTCTACATGTTCAAGGACTTCGGCGGCGACGCCGGGGCCGTGACCGGCGCCACGGGCTGCGACCCGACGATCACGGAGGCCGCGTTCGACACCACGCTGTGCGCCCCTCCCGCTACGACCACCATCGCGGGAATGTCCGACCTCACCTCGAACTGCCTGCAGGACGCCGCGGGCTGCCTGGCGAGCGAAACGCAGTCCGCGGTCTCGACCAAGCTCGGCACCGACCGCGGCTGGTTCATCACGCTCCTCCCCGGCGAGAAAGTGGTCGGCAACGCGGTCTCGATCGGCGGCACCACCTTCTTCAACACCAACCAGCCCTCCGCCACCGCGGGCGGCGGCACCTGCGGCAGCAACCTTGGCGTCGCGCGGCAGTACCAGGTCAATTCGTCCGATGCCACCGCGACCGCCGACCTGAACGCGGTCGGCGGCCTGACCGGCGCCGACCGCTCGCTGATTCACGCGGGCGGCGGCTACCTGCCCTCGCCGGTGCACGTCGTGGTCATGCTCGGCGGCAGGCCGGTGGAGGCGGTCATCTCGGGCATCCAGGTGAGCACGCCCGCCGGCGCCACGCTCTCGGCGCGGCTGAGGAAATTCTGGTACAAGGAAATCGACCCGAAGTAGCCCACCGGCACGGGCGCGCCGCCCCGCACCATGGTCCCATCGCTCACGCTGCTCTCGCCGGGTGAGATTCCACGGCCGACCCGCCGCCTGATCCTCGGGCTGGCGTTCTCGCTGGCGGCCCACGCCGCATTGATGGCGGGCTTGCGGCCGATGGCGCCCGTTGACGCGCTGCCCACGCCCCGCGCGCCGCTGCGGGTCGAAATCAGTCGCGTTGCGCCCGAGGCGGGCGTGCTGCTGGCGAGCCCGGCTGCTCCCGATCGACCGGCGGACGCCGCCGCGGCGCCCGCCGCGACCGTGAAGGCCGAGCCGGCCCCGCCCCCGAAAACCGCCGTCGCGCCGGCAACCGGCCTCGAACTCAGGATCCCGCTCGACGAGTACTACACGGCGCGCGAGCTGGACGTGCGCGCGGAACCGCTGAACGACGTCGATCTCGTCTACCCGCGGCTCGCCTACCAGAGCCGCGTCCGGGGCAAGGTGACGCTGCGCATCCTCATCAACGAGCGCGGCGGCCTCGACGGGGTCTCGGTGCTGGCTGCCGAGCCGCGCGGCTTGTTCGAGGAAGCGGCGCTGACGGCCACCCGCGCGCTGCAATTCTCGCCGGCGCTGAAGCACGGGCGCAGGGTCAAGAGCCAAAAGACGATAGAAGTGGCTTTCGACCCTTACGAGAACATCCACATCCCCTAGAATTTTGTCGGACGATGAGCCGACAAAATCCTGAATGGGCGATGGACTGGCTTGCCCCGCGCCAGGACTGACGCGCGCAGGTCGGGGTGGGAAAGATCGCGATCCTGATTCCGGACGCTATAAGGAATTTGTCGGGGCGGGTCCCGACAAATTCCTCAGGAGAGGCCCTTCGGCAGCGGAAAGGTGACCCGCTCCTCGATGCCGTCGAGCTGGCCGACGCGTTCCGCGCCCAGCGTCTTCAGGCGCTCGACCACGTCCAGGACCAGCACCTCGGGCGCCGACGCGCCGGCGGTCACCCCGACCACGCCCTGCTTCGAGACCCACCGCGGGTCGAGCTCGGAGGCATTGTCCACCATGTAGGCGGCGACGCCCTGGTTCTCGGCCACCTCGCGCAGCCGGTTCGAGTTCGAGCTGTTGGGCGAGCCCACCACGATCACGACGTCGCAGCGCCGGGCGAGCGCCTTCACCGCGTCCTGGCGGTTCTGCGTCGCGTAGCAGATGTCGTCCTTCTTGGGGCCGACGATGGCGGGAAAGCGCGCCTTCAGCGCGTTGATGGTCTGCTGCGCGTCGTCCACCGACAGCGTGGTCTGGGTCACGAACGCGAGATTGTCCTCGTCCCTCACCCGCAGCCGCGCGACGTCTTCCGGCCGCTCCACCAGGTACATGCCGCCCGCGCTCTGTCCCATGGTGCCCTCGACCTCGGGATGCCCCCGGTGGCCGATCATGACGATCTCGCGGCCGTGCTCGCGCATCTTGGCAGCCTCGACGTGCACCTTGGTCACCAGCGGGCAGGTCGCGTCGAACACCCTGAGCCGGCGCGCCTTGGCTTGGCACCGCACCGCCTGCGACACGCCGTGGGCGCTGAAGATGACGGTCGCGCCCTCCGGCACCTCGCTCAGGTCCTCGACGAACACCGCCCCCTTCGCCCCGAGGTCGGCGACCACGAACTTGTTGTGCACCACCTCGTGGCGCACGTAGATCGGCGCGCCGTGAAGCGCGAGCGCGCGCTCGACGATCTCGATCGCGCGGTCGACGCCGGCGCAGAAGCCGCGGGGATTGGCGAGCAGGACTTCCATGCTCTGATTATAACTTCAACCGCAAAGGCGCAAAGACGCAAAGATTACGCAAAGAAACCAGGGAATTCATCATGTTCATCCTTCGCGCCTCCTTTGCGCCTTCGCGTCTTTGCGGTTAGTCTTTCACGCTTGGCCGCGGGCGCAGTGCGTCCCAGATCAGCAGCGCCGCCCCGCAGGTGATGGCGGAGTCCGCCACGTTGAACGCCGGCCAGTGATAGCCCCACGCGTGGACGTCGAGGAAATCGATCACGGCGCCGACCAGAATGCGGTCGATGACGTTGCCGACCGCGCCGGCGAGCACCAGCGCGAGCGCAGCGGAGAACAGCCGCTCGTTCGGGTAGCGGCGCAGTAGGTACACGATCCACGCCGAGGCGACGAGCGCGAGCGCGATGAACAGCCCGCGCTGCCAGCCGGCCGCGTCCGACAGGAAGCTGAAGGCGGCGCCGGCGTTGTAGACCAGGACCAGGTTGAGGAACGGCGTCACCGCGACGGCCTGGTTCGCGGCGAGATACTGGACGGCGGCGTACTTGGCGAGCTGGTCCGCCGCCACGATCGCCGCCGCAAGGGCGAGCCACTTCGCCATGTCACGCGTGCAGGCGCGGCTCGCCGGCCCCGAACAGGTTCGCGACGCAGCGCCCGCACAGGCCCGGATGCTCCGCCTGCGCGTCCACGTCCGCCCGGTAATGCCAGCAGCGATCGCATTTCTTGTGCGGGCTCGGCGTGACCCGGATGGCGACGTTCGCCAGCGCCGTGGCCTTCGCGTCCGCGGGCGCCTCCCCGGCCACGTCGGCGCGGGAGGTGATGAACACGAACCTCAGGTCGTCGTCGAACGACCTGAGAAACTCGCGTCCCTCGCCGTCGGCGTAGAGATCGACCTCGCCGGCAAGCGACGAGCCGATCTGCCCCGCCACCCGCAGCGCCTCGAGCTGCTTCAGGACGTCGGAGCGCAGCGCGCGCAGCCGCCCCCAGCGGTCGCGCAGCGCATCCGCGTCGCGCGGCAGCCGGAATTCGTACCAGGTCTGCTCGAACACGCTCGCCTCGCCCCCCGCCAGCACCTCCCAGGCCTCCTGCGCCGTGAACGAGAGGATGGGCGCGAGCAGGCGGATCAGCGACTGCGTGATGTGATAGAGCGCGTTCTGGGCCGAGCGCCGCGCGCGCGAGCCGGCGGGCGCGGTGTAGAGGCGGTCCTTGAGGATGTCGAGGTAGAAGCCGCCGAGATCCTCCGAGCAGAAGGTCTGCAGCCTGTGCGCGACGAGGTGGAACTCGTAGGCGCCGTAATGGCCCTGTGACGCGGGCTGCGCGGCGCCAAGCTCGGAAGGCACCAGGCCCGCCTGCAGGTCCCGGGTCATCACCCAGGCATAGCGATCGATCTCCAGCCATTCGTCCACCGGCAGCATGTCCCGCGTCACGTCGAAGTCGGCGACGTTCGCGAGCAGAAAGCGCATCGTGTTCCGGATGCGGCGGTAGGACTCGACCACCCGCTTCAGGATCTCGCGCGAGATGGAAAGCTCGCCGGAATAGTCGGTCGAAGCCACCCACAGGCGCAGGATGTCGGCGCCGAGCGCGTCCATGACCTCCTGCGGCGCGATGACGTTGCCCCGCGACTTGCTCATCTTGCGCCCTTCCCCGTCCACCACGAAGCCGTGAGTGAGGAGCCCCCGGTACGGCGGCGCGCCGTCCATCATGGAGGCGACCAGCAGCGAGGAATGGAACCAGCCGCGGTGCTGGTCGGAGCCTTCGAGGTAGAGGTCGGCGGGAAACCCGGTCTCGGACGAATGCGAGCCGCGCATGACCGTGAAATGGGTCGAGCCCGAATCGAACCAGACGTCGAGCGTGTCCTTCACCTTCTCGTAGCGCGCCGCGTCGTCGCCGAGCAACTCCTCCGCCTCCAGCGACTGCCAAGCCTCGATGCCGCCCTGCTCGATGCGCTTGGCGACCTGCTCGAGGAGATCGAGCGCGCGCGGGTGCAGCGCGCCGCTCTCGCGGTGGATGAAGAACGGCATCGGCACGCCCCACTGGCGCTGGCGCGACAGCGTCCAGTCGGGGCGATTGGCGATCATGCCGTGCAGCCGTGCCTTGCCCCAGTCCGGGTAGAACTGCGTCGCCTCGACCCCGCGCAACGCGGTCGCACGCAGCGGCTCGGCCGGCTTCGCGCCGTTATAGCCAGGCACCTCATCCATGCCGGCGAACCATTGCACCGTGGCGCGCAGGATGACCGGCGTCTTGTGGCGCCAGCAGTGCATGTAGCTGTGCACGTAATTCGCGTCCTTCGCGAACAGGACTCCGCGCTCCTCCAGGGTGCGCACGATGGCGGGATTGGCTTTCCAAATCATCATCCCGCCAAAGATCGCAAGTCCGGGCGCGAATTTGCCGTCGCCCATCACCGGCGTGAGGATCTCCTCGTCCTTCATGCCGTAGCGGCGGCAGGATTCGAAGTCTTCCACGCCGTAGGCCGGGGCCGAGTGCACGATGCCCGTGCCGGTGTCGAGCGTGACGTAGTCGCCGAGGTAAACCGGCGCCAGGCGGTCGTAGAACGGGTGCCTGAAGCGGATGCCCTCGAGCGCGCCGCCCTGGCATTCACCCAGCACTTCCCCCGCGTCGAGCTTGAACCGCGCCAGGCACGCCTCGCGCAGATCGGCGGCGAGGATCAGCAATCCCCGGCCGGTCCGTACCAGCTGGTAGGCGACCCCGGGATGCACGTTGAGCGCCTGGTTGCCGGGCAGCGTCCACGGCGTCGTGGTCCAGATGACCGCGTGAACGGGGCGCTCCGGGAGTTCGCTCAGCCCAAACGCCCCCTTGAGCTTTCCCCGATCCCCGTCAAACAGTTCAAAACCGACATCGATGGCGATGTCGGTTCGATCCTCGTACTCGACCTCCGCCTCGGCCAGCGCCGAGCCGCAGTCGAAGCACCAGTTCACGGGCTTCAGGCCGCGGTAGACGTAGCCCTTCTTCAGCAACGCGCCGAGCACCCTGATCTCGTCGGCCTCGTTGCGGTGGGCCATGGTGAGGTAAGGGCGGTCCCAGTCGCCCAGCACGCCGAGCCGGATGAAGTCCCGCTTCTGGCGCTCGATCTGCTCGGCCGCGTAGGCGCGGCACAGCCGCTGCGTCTCCTTCGTCGGCAGGTTCTTGCCGTGCTCCTTCTCGATCTGCACCTCGATCGGCATGCCGTGGCAATCCCAGCCCGGCACGTACGGCGCGTCGAACCCGGACAGCGTCTTGCTCTTGACGATGATGTCCTTGAGGATCTTGTTGACCGCGTGGCCGATGTGGATGTCGCCGTTGGCGTACGGCGGGCCGTCGTGCAGCACGAAGCGCCGCGCGCCGCGGCGCGCGGCGCGGATGCGCTGGTAGAGCTTGCGCGCCCGCCAGCTCTCCAGCATCAGCGGCTCGCGCTTCGCGAGGTCGCCGCGCATCGGAAACGTCGTGTCGGGCAGGTTGAGGGTTTTTTTGTAATCAGCCATGCAGCGATAAGCCGTAAGCGGTAAGCCGTCAATCAATACCGGCTACAAGCCGGCGGTTCTTGGAGCCCTGGCGTCTTTCCGGTCAAAAAATGCCCTGGCATTTTTTACGTCGAGCGCGATCTGGCGCGTGAGCGTGGCGAGATCGGCGTACTTTTCCTCGTCGCGCAGCTTGTGCAGGAACTCCACCCGGACGTGGCGCCGGTAGAGGTCGCCGTCGAAGCCGGGCACGTGCACTTCCAGCACCGGCGCGCCCTGGAGCTTCACGGTCGGCCGCACGCCCAGGCTCGCCACGCCTGGCAGCGGCTCGCGCGCCGCCCCGTGCAGCAGGACCGCGAAGATCCCGGTCAGCGGCGGCCGATTGTGCTTCATCTGGACGTTCGCGGTCGGGAACCCGAGCTTGCGTCCCAGCCCGTCGCCGGCGACCACGCGCCCGCTGATCGAATAGCCGCGCCCCAGCAGCCGTTGCGCCCGCTCGAGATCGCCGGCGGCGAGCGCCTCGCGCAACGTCGTGCTCGAGACGCGCTCGCCGTCGAGCATGACGCTGGCGAGCGCGGCGACCTCGAAGCCGAGGCGCGCGGCGGCCTGCTTCAGCATGACGAGCCCGCCCGCGCGCCGCGCGCCGAAGCGGAAGTCGTCGCCCACCAGCACCCAGCGCGCCCCGAGGCCGCAGACGATGATGCGCTCGATGAAATCCTCCGCGGTAATCTGGGCGAAGCCGTAATTGAAGCGGCACAGGTGCACCCGGTCCACGCCGCAGCCGGCGAGCAGCTCCAGCTTCTCGCGCAGCGAGGTGAGCCGCGTCGGGGCCTGGTCGGGGGCAAAGAACTCGCGCGGGTGCGGCTCGAAGGTCAGCACGCAGGCGGGCAGGCCGAGTCGGCCGGCCGCGCGCGTCAGCTCGGCCAGCATCGCCTGGTGGCCGATGTGAATGCCGTCGAAATTGCCGATGGTGAGCGCAGCCGGGGCGGCTGCGGCGGCGGGAACGCCGCGCGAAATGCGCATACAATCAAGCCAGAGGCGTTACTAAAAGCTTGAATTGTAGCGTGTTTTTGGAGAATGGGTCCAGGAGTTTGCCGGACGCCGCCCCGGCAAACTCCTGACACAAGAGCAGACCGTTTTTCTGTCAACGGCGGCGGAACAGCGGCTCCGGACGCTCGACCGAGGCCTGGTAGGCCTCGCTGAGTTCGCCGAACGCCGCCAGCGCTTCCCGCGGATCCTCGCCCGCTCGCAGGACAAAGGCATTGAAGCCGCAACTGGAGAGAAAGAACAGCTGGTCGCGAAGCACGTCGCCGATCGCGCGCAGCTCGCCCTTCCAGCCGTAGCGCTCCCGCAGCAGCCGCGCGGTCGTATAGCCGCGGCCGTCGCCGGACTTCGGGAAATTCACCGCCACCACGCCGAGAAGCCGCAGATCCTCTGCGATGGCCTCCGGCGCCTCGTGGCTGTCGAGCCACACCCCGATGCGCCCGGGCCGCACGAGCAGCGAGTCACGCTGCGCCTGCCACATTGCGAGCGGCACGATGATGTCGCCCGCGCGCGGCACGGGCGGCAGGCTGCCGTCGTCATTCCGCTCAAGCCGCAGCCAGGGATCGCTGACGACTTTCCGGTCTCTGATGAACGCCGCCATAGACACGCTCCTTGAAGGGCTCCACGCCGATGCGCCAGACGACGTCGACGAAACGTTCCTCCTCGCTGTCCCGCCGCTCGAGATAGACCTCGATCAGCCGCTCGATCACGCCGGGAACGTCGGCGCGCGCGAACGAGGGGCCGATCACCTTCCCGAGCGCCGCCGGCGCCCCGGGACGGGTGAGCCCCTGGTTGCCGCCGATCGAGATCTGGTACCACTCCTCGCCGTTCTTGTCGACGCCGAGGATGCCGATGTGGCCAACGTGGTGGTGGCCGCAGGAATTCATGCAGCCGGAGAGGTTGAGGTCCAGCTCGCCGATGTCGTGGAGGTAATCGAGGCGGTCGAAGCGCTCCTGGATCGCCTGCGCCACGGGGATGGTCTTCGCATTGGCGAGCGAGCAGAAGTCGCCGCCCGGGCAGGCGATGAGGTTGGTGAGCAGCCCGACGTTGGGCGTGGCAAGCCCCAGCGCTTTCGCGTCGTCCCACAGCGCGCGCAGCTCCGCCTGGCGCACGTCGGCGAGTATCAGGTTTTGCTCGTGGGAGAGGCGCAGCTCGCCCTGGCTGTAGCGCTCGGCCAGGTCCGCCACGGCGTCCATCTGCCCGGCGGTCGCGTCACCCGGCGGAACGCCGGTCTTCTTCAACGAAAGCGTCACCGCAGCGTAACCCGGCATCTTGTGCGCGTGGACATTGCGTCCCGCCCACGCGGCGAAGGCGCGGTCCGAGGCAAGCCGCGCCGCGTATCCGGCGTCGTCTCCGGGGAGCCGCTCGTACGCCGGGCGCGTGAAGCGCCTTTCCACGCGCCGCACCTCGCTCCCGGTCAGGGTGGAAGGCCCGTCCTTCAGATGCGCCCATTCGGCTTCGACCTCCTCGCGGAACCGCGCCGGCGTGAGCGCTTTCACCAGGATCTTGATGCGCGCCTTGTGGATGTTGTCGCGGCGGCCGTAGCGGTTGTAGACGCGCAGGACCGCCTCGATGTAGGTGAGGAAATGCGGCCACGGCAGGAACTCGCGGATCACGTGCCCGAGGATGGGCGTCCTGCCCATGCCCCCGCCCACGATCACCCGGAAGCCGGTCTCTCCCCTCGCGTCGCGCACCGCGTGCAGCCCGATGTCGTGCAGGTAGGTCGCCGCGCGATCGACCGCGGCGCCGTTCACGGCGATCTTGAACTTGCGCGGCAGGTAGGAGAACTCCGGGTGGAACGTGGACCACTGGCGCAGCAACTCGCACCAGACGAAGGAATCCACGATCTCATCGCGCGCGACGCCGGCAAGGTGGTCGGTGGTGATGTTGCGCACGCAGTTGCCGCTGGTCTGGATCGCGTGCATCTGCACGGTCGCCAGCTCGGCGAGGATGTCGGGCACGTCTTCGAGCTTCGGCCAGTTGAACTGCAGGTTCTGCCGCGTGCTGAAGTGCCCGTAGCCGCGGTCCCACTTGCGCGCGACATGCGCGAGCGTGCGCAGTTGCCGGGACGAGAGCAGGCCGTAGGGAATCGCCACGCGCAGCATGGGGGCGTGGCGCTGGATATAGAGGCCGTTCCTCAGCCTGAGCGGGCGGAAGTCGTCCTCGGACAGCGCCCCCGCGAGGAAGCGGCGCGTCTGGTCGCGGTATTGCGCGACCCGCTCGTCCACCAGCTTTTGATCGATTTCGTCGTAGCGATACACCGCGCGGATTCCAGGATACGGGGACGGACCGGAATCGTAGCAACGGTCTGTTATACTTCAAACGAATATTGTGTTAGATGGTAGTAACTAATAGTTATTTATTATAACTATATGAATTTACAGCAATTACGCTATCTTTTGGCGGTTGCCAGGCGCGGCCTGAACCTGTCGGCGGCGGCGGCTGACCTCCACACGTCGCAGCCCGGCATCAGCAAACAGATCCGCCTGCTGGAGGACGAGCTGGGCGTGAACGTCCTGGTTCGCAAAGGCAAGCGCGTCGTGGACACGACCGAGCCGGGCCGCGCCGTTCTCGCCATCGCCGAGCGCGTTCTGCAGGACGTCGAGAACCTGAAGCAGGTGGGGCGCGAGTTCCGCGACCCGGCCGCCGGCACGCTGACGATCGCCACCACGCACACCCAGGCGCGCTATTCGCTGCCCAGGGTGGTGAGCGCGTTCAAGCAGCGCTACCCGAAAGTGCGCCTGACGCTCCAGCAGGGCAGCCCGCCCCAGCTCGCCGAGATGGTGGTGGCGGGCGAAGCCGACATCGCGATCGCCACCGAGGCGCTCGGCCAGTACCCCAAGCTGCTGGCGCTGGCCGGCTATCAATGGCGGCATTGCGTGGTGGCGCCGGAGCGGCATCCCCTGCTGCGGGAGAAGCGCGTCACGCTGGAGATGCTCGCGCGCCATCCGATCGTCACCTACGATCCCGCCTTCGCCGGGCGCAGCCACATCGACGAGGCCTTCCGCGCGCAGGGCCTCGCGCCCGACATCGTGCTCTCGGCGGTCGACTCGGACGTGATCAAGACCTACGTCGAGCTGGGCCTGGGGATCGGCATCATCGCGGCGGTGGCGTTCGATGAAAAGCGCGACCGCGCCCTGCGCGCGATCGAGGCCGGGCACCTGTTCGGGACCATGACCACGCGCATCGCGGTGCGGCGCGGCGCGGCGCTGCGCGGATTCGCCTACGCGTTCATCGAGCTCTTTTCGCCGCTGCTGACGCGCGCGGTGGTCGATGCCGCCCTGAAGGGCAAGGGCTCCAGCTACGAGCTTTGAACGGCGTGAATCGTGATTCGTGAGTGATGAGTTGACCCTTTAACCGCCCTAGCAGCCTGTCGGACTTGGCATTCCGACAGGCTGCTCACAGCAAAACCGCGTGCGGATTTCGAACGAAATACGGGATGACGACCCTTATTAGTCTCCAACGGGCACGCGAGCAGGCTGAAAATAAGGTTTTCACTGCCTTTTTCTTGCGTTCTGGCGCAGGCGGTTTTGCATTTAGGAGTTTGTCGGTCCTAAGTCCGACAAACTCCTAGCCCCGCCGCCAAGGTATGTGAGCCGAACGCGGGCGTTTCAGTGAACCAGACGTTGGCGCAGCCAGGCGCTCGCGCCATCCACGATCACGACGAGGGCCAGCATAGCGAGGATTACGGTCATCGCCTGCGGCTGCTGGAACAGCGAGAGGCTGAAGTAAAGCATCTGGCCCAGCCCGCCGGCGCCGACGACACCGAGGATCGCCGCCATACGGATGTTGATTTCCCAGCGGTAGAGCGTGTACGCGATCAGCTGCGGCACGACATTGGGCATGGTGCCGTAAAGAAAAGCGAGCGAGGCGGGACTGCCCGACAGCCGCAGCGCCCCGGCGGGCGCGGCCGGGGCGTTTTCGAGCGTCTCCGCGAACAGACGCCCGATGACGCCCGTCGTGTGCCAGGCGAGCGCAAGCGTTCCCGCGAACGGGCCGAGCCCCGCTGCAATCACCATCAGCGCCGCCCACACGAGCTCGGGTATCGATCGGAGAAAATTCAGGAGGAGCCGTGCCATCGCTCGCGGCACGACGCCGAAGCGCCCCGCGGCAGGCAGCGCGAGCAGCAGCCCGAGCACCGCCGCCAACGCTGTTCCGATCGCGGAAATGGCGATGGTTTCGAGCGTGCCCTGCCCGATCCGCGACAAGTGCCCGGCGGAAAAATCCGGCGGAAAGAACGACACCACGTATTTCCACATCTGCGCTTGCGCCTCGAGCGTGAGCAGCTGGCCGAGGTCAAGTGCAAGGTAAGCGAAGCTCGCCCAGGTCGCTGCGACCAGGCCCGCCACGACCGCCCAGTGCGCGCCCCTCATCCGGTCACCTTGCGCAGCAAGGCGCTGACGCCGTCCGCCAGCACCACCAGCAGCAGGAATGTAAGCAGGATCGTGCTCACCTCGCCGCCGTTCAGCATGCGCATCGAGAGCTCCATCTGCAGGCCAAGTCCGCCCGCCCCGACGAACCCCATGATGACGGAGGCGCGCACCGCGCACTCCCAGCGGTACACCGAATAGGACACGAGCTCGGGCAGGGCAACCGGCCACATCCCGTAGCAGAATGCCGCGATCCGCCCGCCGCCCGCCTCCAGCAGCGCGGTCGCCGGACGCGTGTCATTGGATTCCAGGATTTCCGAATAGACCTTGCCCAGCATTCCGCCGTAGGTGACGCCGATTGCCAACACACCGGCGGCGGGCCCGAGTCCTACCGCGCGCACGAAAAGCAGGGCCCACACGATTTCCGGAATGCTGCGGAAAAACATCAGAGCGAACCGCGCCGGCATGCGCACCAGGCGCCCGGGCATCAGGCCGGGACCCGGGCCGATGCGCGAAATCGAGAGGCTGCGCGTTACGACCAGGGCGAGCGGCCACCCGATCAGAATCGCGAACGCCATGCCGGCGGTCGCGATGGCCAGCGTCTCGAATGTGGACTTGAGCACGAGTCCGAGAAAGTCCGGGGACGTTTCGAGCGGGAAGAACGTGCCCACGAACTTGACGATGGTCGCGCGGCCGCGCTCGTCAAACAGGGCCGCCGGGTCGAACTCGGTGAGGCTGAAGCCCGGCCACAGGAGGGCGACGATGCAGACGGCCAGCAGCAGTCGCGGCGCCGCAGCGGGATCACGCAGTCGCGGAATCGAGTTCATGGCTAAGGGCTGGCGCGTGGGACGGACACGCGCGCGGAACTATCGCCGGCATCCGCGTGCCGCGCTCAGGAAAACATGGGCCTGCGGCGCACGCCCGCCGGGACCGTTTCGAGCGTCTGATTGTCCTGCGTCGGAACCGTCCGCGATTCGGACGCGTAGAGTTCCGCGAGCATGCCGTCGCTGACCCGCACCGGCGGCAGATCGAACACGATCTCGCCGGCCCGGACGCCGATGACCCGCGGAAACCGGTGCAGCGCGAGATCCACGGCGTGCAGGCTCGCGACCAGCGTCACGCCGCGCTCGATCGCTTCGCGGTTGAGCTCGCCGACCACCCGGTCCGACAGCGCGGGGTCCACCGCCGAGACCGGCTCGTCGGTTAGTATCAGGTCGGGCCGCTGGTAGAGCACGCGCGCTACCCCGACGCGCTGCAGCTGGCCGCCCGAGAGCTGGTCGCAGCGCTCGAACAATTTGTCCGCGATTTCCATCCGCGCCAGCATCCGCTCGGCGCCGGCGATATCCATCGGATAGACGAGCGAGGCGAGGCTTCTCCAGGCCGGCCACTGGCCGAGCCGTCCCGCCAGGACCGCGGTCACGACCCTCTGCCGTGGGGGTATGGGCGGTGCCTGGTGCACCATGCCGATCCGGCTCCTCAGCCGCCGCAGGTTTCCGCGGTCGAGCCGCCACGGGTCGGTATCGAGCACCCCGATGGTGCCCGACGACGGACGGAGCGCCGTGGCGAGTATGCGCAGCAACGACGTCTTGCCGGCCCCGGACGGGCCGATGATGGCTACGCGCTCGCCCTTGCGAATCTCGCAGTCGAGGCGGCGGACGGCGCGAACGCCGTTCGGGTACTCGAGGCTGACCTTGTTGAATTTGACGCTCAACCTGGCGTCCATTCCGTGCCGTGAAGGGTGCCTTCTACTTGAGCAGTCCGGCCGAGCGCGCCGCTGTCTCGATGCCCTTGTAGTTCTCGGGTTTCGTCGCGATGAACCTGCTCGCCCGCTGAAGATTGAGAATGTACTTGTGCCCCGGGAGTTTCGGATCGAGCTTGAGAAAGGCGGCCGTCAGCTTCTTGACTAGCGCCGGATCGAGATTGCCGCGCACGGTCCAGTTGTAGTCATAGTACGGCGGCGTGGTCCAGATTACTCTCACCTTGCCGGTGTCCACCTTCTTCTCCGCGACCAGCTTGTACCAGACCGAGGCGTTCAGCACGCCGGACTCGACCTTCCCGGATTCCACCTGCAGGGCGGTCGCGTCGTGCGCTCCCGAATACGCCACGCGCTTGAAATCGTTTTCCGGGTTGATCTTGTTTTCCAGCAGGTAGAAGCGCGGCATGAGGTGCCCCGACGTCGAGGATACCGAGCCGAAGCTGAAGTTCCTGCCCTTGAGGTCGGCGAGGTGCTTGATGCCGCTGGCGGCGTTGGCGATGAACTTGCTCGTGAAGTTCTCGTCCTCGACGCGCTGCGCGATCGGGATCGCGTTGCCGGTCCGCAGGCGCGCCTGGACGAAGGTGAATCCCCCCAGCCATGCCATGTCGATCTTGCCGGCGGCCAGGCCCTCCACGACCGCCGCGTAGTCGGTGACCGGGATGAACTGCACCTTCATTACGGTCTCCTTTTGCAGATAGGCGCCAAGCGGCGTGAACTTGCGCTGCAGCTCGGTCGGGGATTCGTCGGGAATCGCGGATACGCGCAGGATGTTCTGCGCGAGCGCCGGACTGGACAGGAAAATGCCGCACAACGCGATCAAAATGCGCTTGAGCATGATTGCTCCTATTGGTTGGAGGCCAGTGAAATTTGACGTTTAGGTGCGCCAGGCGGGCAAGCGCGCTCGCCGACCGGCGGCGAAAGGAGATGCCTGAAACGAAACCGGACGATCTGGAGAGGCGAAACGGAGGGAGCACGCGGGAGGATGGCGGAGCAGCGCACGACATGCGTCGTCAGCCGGGCTCCGCGAGCGGTTCGCCGAGCCCTGGCCACCGCCCGCGCGCGCAAAGTCGATGCTCGCGAAAAGCGAAATGGAGCTTCTCGAGGTCAGGCGCGATAGGACGAACATTCAGGCTATTCCTGATCTTGTAACGAGCCTGTGTGCGTCCGGCCAAAGCACTTATTATCAGGCCTCCCGCGCCAGCCGCAGGCCGCCGAACTGCCAGCGGGCTTCCGGCGGGAAGAAATTGCGGTAGGTCGCGCGGATATGCGCGCGCGGCGTCACGCACGAGCCGCCGCGCAGCACGTACTGGTTGCACATGAACTTGCCGTTGTACTCGCCGATCGCGCCCGCCGCGAGCCGGAAGCCGGGATATGGCGAGTACGCGCTTTGGGTCCATTCCCAGACTTCGCCGAAAGGTTGCGCCAGGCCCGGGGCCGGCGCTTCGTCCCGCAACGCGAACGGATGCAGGGCGCGGCTCTCCAGGAAATTCCCTTCGACCGGCGCCCGCGACGCCGCGACTTCCCACTCGGCCTCCGTCGGCAGCCGCGCGCCGGCCCAGCGCGCGTAGGCATCCGCCTCGAAATAGCTCACGTGGCAAAGGGGCGTGTGCGGATCGACCCTCGCCATGCCATGGAGCGTGAACGTATGCCAGTCATTCCCGTGCCGCTCCCAGTACTGCGGCGCGCGCCAGCCCTGCGCCTGGACGAGATCCCGGCCCGACGACAGCCACAGCTCGGCGCGCTCGTAGCCATGGTCCTCGAAGAACCAGCTGGTATGGGCGAGGTGCCATTTGGCCGGGCTCGCATCCGGCATCGACTGCAGCGCGCAATCCTCCGGAGACAGCGGCTCCGCAAGCTGTTCCGTTACCCGGCGCACCGCGGCGTAGCGCGCGGCCAATGCCGGTCGCGACTGTGGAGCCGTGCGGGCGGGTTTCGCCCTCAAGGTTTGCGCAGGTTTCCGTTGAAATTTGCGCATGGCTATCCTCCTGGAGCTCGGCGATGGAAGGCTCTGGGAGCCGGTCGCTGAAAATTCGGCGAGCACCTCCTCCTCAGGAGCGCGGGCCCGACCGGCGCGCCTAGGAGTTTGTCGGACTTAGGACCGACAAACTCCTAAATGCAAAACCGCCTGCGCCAGAACGCAAGAAAAAGGCAGTGAAAACCTTATTTTCAGCCTGCTCGCGTGCCCGTTAGAGACTAATAAGGGTCGTCATCCCGTATTTCATTCGAAATTCGCAGGCGGTCTTGCTGTGAGCAGCCTGTCGGAATGCCAAGTCCGACAGGCTGCTAGCCTAACAAGGGGGCGCGGGAAGGGCAACCGGGATCGAAATCCGGCTATCCGGCGGCGCGCCGGGCGAAGTCCCCGGGGCGAAAGCCGAGCAGCCAGAGCGCCGCGAAATAAGTGGCGGCGCCGAGCGCCACCACCCCCGTCAATTGCAGGGCGCGCGCGCCGGCGCTAATCGCGAGCCAGGACGCGTCGGTGCCGCAGGCGAGCCACAGCATCGCGGCCATGGCGTAGACCGCGATCGCGAGCTTGAGCAGGAACACGGGCCAGCCCGGCTGCGGCCGGTAGATCTCGCGCCGGCACAGGCCGCGCAGCAGCAGCGCCGCGTTGAAGCAGGCGCCGAGGCCGATGGCGAGCGCGAGCCCCGCGTGCTTCAGCGGCCAGATGAAGGCGAAGTTCATGAGCTGGGTGAGCGCGAGCGTCGCGAGCGCCATCCGGACCGGCGTGCGGATGTCCTGGCGCGCGTAGAACCCGGGCGCGAGCACCTTCACCATCACGAGCCCGATCAGCCCGATGCTGTAGGCGATCACGGCCCGCCGCGTCGCGTACACATCCTCGACGCCGAACGCGCCGTAGTGGAAGAGCGTGGCGACCAGCGGCACCGCGAGCAGCGCCAGTGCCGCCGCCGCCGGCGCGGCGAGCAGCAGCGTCAGCCGCAGCCCCCAGTCGAGCAGCTCGGAATACTGCTGCGCCGATCGCTCGGCGTGATACTTCGACAGGCTCGGCAGCAGGATCGTGCCCAGCGCCACGCCGAGCAGCCCGACTGGGAACTCCATCAGGCGGTCGGCGTAATAAAGCCAGGACACGCTGCCGGTCACCAGGAACGAGGCGAAGATCACGTTGATCACCAGGCTCACCTGGCTGATCGAAACGCCGAACACCGCCGGTCCCATCTGGCGCAGGATGCGCCGGACGCCTTCGTCCCCGGGACGGAACTTGAAGCGCGGCAGCAGCCCGATTCGCGCCAGGAACGGCACCTGCAGCGCGAGCTGCGCGACGCCGCCCGCGAACACCGCCCAGGCGAGCGCCTTGACCGGCGGGTCGAAATGCGGCGCGCCCCACAGTGCGAAAGCGATGAACGACAGGTTGAGCAGCGTCGGCGTGACGGCCGGGACCGAGAAGCGGCTGAAGGTGTTGAGGATGCCGCCGGCGAGCGCCACGAGCGAAATGAAGAAGACGTAGGGAAAGGTGATCCGCAGCAGGCTCACCGTGAGCTCGAACTTGCCCGGCGTCGCCGCAAACCCCGGCGCCGTGACATAGATGATGAGCGGCGCGGCGAGCACACCGATCAACGTCACCACGAAGAGCGCCAGCGCGAGAAAGGCGGCGACGTGGTCCACCAGCAGCCGGGTGTCGCTTTCCCCGCGCCGGTTCTTGTACTCGGCGAGGATGGGCACGAAGGCCTGGGAGAACGCCCCTTCCGCGAACAGCCGCCGCAGCAGGTTGGGCAGCTTGAAGGCGACGAAGAAGGCGTCGGTGGCGAGACCGGCGCCGAACACGCGGGCGATGACGAGGTCGCGGACGAAGCCGAGAATGCGCGAGATGAGCGTCATGCTGCTCACCGTCGCGAGCGCCTTGAGCAGGTTCATACCGTCCTGCGCCGAAGCACGTTGCAAAAACCCCCGAACATCAGTAAGATGGCGCCCTTTTTCCGATTCAGCCCCGGAGTTTACAGCACATGGCCAATATCGCATCCGCTCGAAAACGCGCGCGCCAGGCGGAAAAGCGCCGCCAGCACAACGCGGCGCTGCGCTCGGAGCTGCGCAGCGCGATCCGGAACGTGAGGAAAGCGATCGCCGCGGGGGACAAGAAGGCGGCGCGGGACGTGTTTACGCGCGCGACCGGCGTGATCGACTCCATCGCGGACAAGCACATCATTCACAAGAACGCCGCGGCACGCCACAAGAGCCGCCTGTCGGCCAGAATCAAGGCGATGGCGTAAGGCGGCCTCCGTCAGGTCGACGGCAAGCAACCGGCGGCGTCGCGTCGGCCGCCTTGGAATAACCTCCGTACGATAATCGCGTTCAAGAAATCGCCGCCGCACGGGCGACGGGCAGCGGTGTGTCGCCCGCCGGCACCGCAGATCAGGATGGCGGTGGCCTGCGAAAACCGGAACCCATAGTCCGACACACTGCTAGCAGCCTGTCGGACTTACCAGTCGGGACAGGCTGCTAAAAGCAAAACCGGCCGGATTTCCGCAAAATATCATTTCAAACAGCCTCAATCGCAGCACGAGCACGCACTTTCTTCGCGGTTCGCGGCACTGAATGTTGTTCGACCTCATTCGGCTGGCCGGTTTTGCATAAGGAGCTTGTCGCATCGCAAGTCCGACAAGCTCCTAGGCGGGCGCCGCGCCCGGGGTGACGATTCCGCCCGCGGGCGCTTCCTCCGGCCGCTTCTCCTTGCGCCCGGGACGCATCTTCAATTCGTTGTCGCGGGCAAAACCGAGCAGGAATCGGAACGCGTCCGGGTCGAGTCCCTCGAGCCGCAGGTCCACCACCACGCAGCGGATGCCGCCGGCCATGATGGGCTTGAGGTAGGGCGAGTAGGAGAGATGCCGGTCCTGGCCGAACACCGACATCATGCCGCACAGCCGCTCCGCCCAGTCGCTGGGACGGAAGGTGTGGCCGATTTCCGTGACGCCCTGTATGACGATCTCGGGAGAGCCGTGGAACATGTCGGATAAGGAAAGTCGCCTGCGAGCGCAATATTACTACAGGCACGGGCCCGGATTCGGCGTCCGCCGCACGACGGCGGAGCGCGCGACGGCGAAATTCCCGCTTGCGCCCAGCGGGTTGATGGGGTAACAATAGCAGCACTCCGCACGGCGGCTTCTGGCCGCCGTGACTGTTTCGGGGCGCGTAACACCATGACGCACGTGATGAACACGTATGCCCGGCTGCCCGTCGCCTTCGAGCGCGGCGAAGGCTCGTGGCTGTGGGACGCGGGCGGCAAGCGCTATCTCGACGCGGTTGCCGGCATCGCGGTGTGCGGGCTCGGCCACAGCCATCCCAAGTACGTGGCCGCCCTGCGCGAGCAGGTGGGCACGCTCGTCCACACGTCCAACCTCTACCAGATCACGCTGCAGGAAAAGCTCGCCGACCGGCTCGCCGCGATATCGGGCATGGACAACGTGTTTTTCTGCAACTCCGGCTGCGAGGCCAACGAGGCGGCGATCAAGCTCGCCCGGCTCTACGGCCACAAGAGGAACATCGAAGCGCCGGCCATCGTCGTCCTGGAGAAAGCCTTCCACGGCCGCACCATCGCCACGCTCTCCGCCACCGGCAGCCGCAAGGTGCAAGCGGGATTCGAGCCCCTGCTCTCCGGTTTCGTGCGCGTCCCCTTCGACGACCTCGACGCGGTGAAGCGCGTCGCGGAGAGCAACCGCAACGTGGTGGCGGTGCTGGTGGAGCTGCTGCAGGGCGAGGGCGGCGTCAACGTCTGCCACGACGGCTACCTCAAGGGCCTGCGCGATATCTGCGAGGCGCACGGCTGGCTGTTGATGCTCGACGAAGTGCAGAGCGGCATGGGCCGCACCGGCAAGTGGTTCGCGTTCCAGCATTCGGGCGTCATACCCGACGTGATGCCGCTCGCCAAGGGCCTCGCCAACGGCGTGCCGATCGGCGCCTGCCTGGCGGCCGGCCCCGCGGCCCAGCTGTTCAAGCCCGGCAACCACGGCTCGACTTTCGGCGGCAATCCGCTCGCCTGCGCCGCCGCGCTCGCCACGCTCGACATCATCGAGGACGAGCGGCTGATGGAGAACGCGGTCAAGGTCGGCGACTTCATCCGGGCGGAGCTCGCCCGGCAGATCGGCGGCCTGAAAGGCGTCAGGGAGATCCGCGGCAGGGGGCTGATGATCGGCATCGAGCTCGAATACGCCTGTGGCGAGCTCGTGCAGCAGGCGCTCGAGAACGGCGTGCTCATCAACGTCACGATGGACAACGTCGTCCGGCTGCTGCCGCCGCTCGTCTTCAGGCAGGAGGAAGCCGGGCTGCTGCTGGAATCGCTGGTCCCTCTGGTCACCCGGTTCCTCGACCGCCAGAGCGCGCCGCAGGCCGCCGCACAGACGGCCTGATCGCGTCCCCGATCCTGCGAGGATCGTGAATATGGTTCACCACGCTTGGCCTCTCATCCCTTCCCCCTCTCCCGAGTGGAGAGGGGAAACGGACGGCGGCGAATGGCTTGGCGGCCATTTACCGAAGACTCAATAGGCGACGCTGCATGGCCGTCCGGCACTTTCTTCAATTCAGGGACTTCTCTCTCGAGGAGTACGAGTACCTGTTCGAGCGCACCCGCTGGATCAAGGACATGTTCAAGCGCTACGTGCCGTACCAGCCGCTGCGCGACCGCACGCTCGCCATGGTGTTCGAGAAGCAATCCACCCGCACGCGGGTCTCGTTCGAGGCCGGCATGCACCAGCTCGGCGGCTCGGTGATCACGCTCATGACGCACGACACGCAGATGGGACGCGGCGAGCCGATCGAGGACGTCGCGCGCGTCATCACGCGCATGGTGGACATCGTCATGATCCGCACCTTCGAGCAGACGATCATCGAGAAATTCGCGGAGTACTCGCGCGTGCCGGTGGTGAACGGCCTCACCAACGAGTACCACCCGTGCCAGATCCTCGCGGACATCTACACGTTCGTCGAGCAGCGCGGCTCGATCCGCGGCAAGACCGTGGCCTGGATCGGGGACTCGAACAACGTCTGCAACACCTGGCTGCAGGCGGCGGAAGCCTTCGACTTCAACGTGCACGTCTCCACCCCGCCGGGCTACGAGGTGGAACCCGAGCGCGCGGGCCTCTACGGCACCGACCACTACGAGGAATTCGATGATCCGATGAAGGCCGCCAAGGGTGCCGACCTCATCACCACCGACGTGTGGACCAGCATGGGCGACGAGGCCCAGTCCGCCAGGCGCAAGCGCGATTTCGAGGCCTGGCGGGTGGATGCGGAGATGATGAAGGCGGCGAAGAAGGACGCGCTGTTCATGCACTGCCTGCCGGCGCATCGCGGCGAGGAAGTCGCCGCCAAGGTGATCGACGGCCCCCAGAGCGTGGTCTGGGACGAGGCCGAGAACCGGCTCCACACCCAGAAAGCCCTGATGGAGTACCTGCTGCTGGGCCGGATCAAGACCCAGGGCGACCTCTGGTCTACTTGAAATACCGTGGCTCGTGGCTCGTGGCTGGTAGCTGGTAGCTGGTAGCTGGGAGCTGGGAGCTGGGAGCTGGGAGCTGGCAACAACGATAGATTCAACGATCGAATGGATAAAGTCAGAAAAGTGGTGCTCGCCTACTCCGGCGGGCTCGACACCTCGGTGATCCTGAAATGGCTGCAGGATACCTACGACTGCGAGGTCGTCACCTTCACCGCCGACATCGGCCAGGGCGGAGAGCTCGCGCCCGCGCGCGCGAAGGCGAGGAAGCTGGGCGTGAAGCGGATCTTCATCGAGGACCTGCGCGAGGAGTTCGTGCGCGATTTCGTCTTCCCGATGTTCCGCGCCAACGCGGTCTACGAGGGCGAGTACCTGCTCGGCACCTCGATCGCGCGGCCGCTGATCGCCAAGCACCTGGTGGAGATCGCGAGGAAGACCGGCGCGGACGCGATCTCCCACGGGGCCACCGGCAAGGGCAACGACCAGGTGCGCTTCGAGCTCGGCGCCTACGCGCTGATGCCGGACATCAGGATCATCGCGCCGTGGCGCGAGTGGGACCTCAACTCGCGCGAGAAACTCCTGGAGTACGCCGAAGCCCACGGCATCCCGGTCGAGGGAAAAAAGAAGAAGGGCGGCGGCGCGCCCTAC
>JACPTK010000122.1 GCA_016192825.1 Betaproteobacteria bacterium
CCGGCCGAAGAGTTCTTCCGCCGGGCGTGGGCCCTCCTCGCGGAGGATATCTTTGCCCGCTGGCGTTGGCATATCCCCTTGCTGCGCGCCCGGGGGGAGCTGGCCCTGGCCGAGGGGAGGCACGAGGAGGCCTGGAGCTACTCCATCCAATCGCTAGAGATGTCCACCCGGACCGACTCGCGCAAGCACATCGCCCGAGCTCAGTGGCTGCAGGGGGAGATCCTGGCAGCTGGCGGCCGGCTGGAGGAAGGGGCGCAGCGGCTGGCTGAATCGGTCCGGCTGGCCGAAACGATCCAGACCCCACGGGAGATCTGGATGGGAAAGGCCGCCATGGGGAAGGTCCTGGCTCGGATGGGCAAAGACAAAGAGAAAGAGGCCGAAGCTCAATTCCTCCAGGCCGCCCAGACCATCGAGGTGATCGCGGAGAAGCTTCAGACGCCGGGCCTTCACCGGAGCTTTCTGGGGGCCGAGCCGATCCTGGAGGTCTACCGGGCGCTGGGGCGCCGCCCGCCGCAGGTTTCCCTTTGAAGATGGCGATCACCGGCGAGCCAGCTTACGGGCTGCTTTTGCTCTAAAGTAAAATGCACAATCACGATCGTCCTTAACCTGAATTATTCATAAATGCCGTTATTTGATTGTCATTCCGGGTTTGACCCGGAATCCAGTTTTTCTATGCTGGATTCCCGCTTTCGCGGGAATGACACGTTCGGGATCATTGTAAAGAAGTGCTAAACATACTACCCTGACATAGGTATGAATAATCCAGGTTAAAAAGCGGGGAAAGGAGATGCCAGCATGCTCTGCCCGAGCTGTGGTTTTGACAATCCGGAGGGGATGAAGTTCTGTGGCGAGTGTGGCGCTCCACTCAAGAATCGCTGTCCGAATTGCGGGTTTGAAAATCCACCGCGGTTCAAGTTCTGCGGGGAATGTGCTGCACCCCTTACCGGACGGCCCCCCGTCTCCAGTCCCCAACCTCTCTCTTCCACTCCCCAGGCCCCCCTCAGCTACACCCCCCCGCACCTGGCCGAGCGCATCCGGGCCGAGAAGACCGCCATGGAGGCTCGGGGAACGGCAGACGGCGAGCGCAAGACCATCACCGCCCTGTTTGCCGACATCCAGGGCTCGATGGCGCTCATCGAGGATCTCGATCCCGAGGAGGCCCGCCGCCTGATCGATCCCGCCCTCCAGCTCATGATGGAGGCCGTCCATCGCTACCAGGGCTATGTGGCCCAGTCCACCGGCGACGGCGTCTTCGCCCTCTTCGGCGCCCCTATCGCCCACGAGGACCACCCCCAACGGGCCCTCTATGCGGCCCTGAGGATGCGGGAAGAGAGCCGGAAGTACGCAGAAAGGTTGCGCTTCGAGAAAGGGGTCAACCTGGAGATCCGGGTGGGGGTGAACACAGGGGAGGTGGTGGTCCGCTCGATCCGCAAGGACGACCTCCACACCGACTATGTCCCCATCGGCCACTCGACCAGCCTGGCCGCCCGGATGGAGGGCCTGGCCACCGGGGGCTCGATTGTGGTGAGCGAGCCGACCCACCGGCTCACCGAGGGGTACTTTCAGTTTAAGGAGCTGGGGGCGGCGAAGATTAAGGGGGTGAGCGAACCGGTCCCCATCTATGAGCTGCTGGGGGTGGGGCCCTTGCGGACCCGTCTCCAGGTGGCCGCATGGCGGGGGTTGGTGAAGTTTGTGGGCCGGCAGGCCGAGCTGGAGCAGATGAAGAGAGCCCTGGAGCTGGCGAAGGGAGGCCATGGGCAGGTGGTGGCGGTGATGGGGGAGCCCGGGGTGGGCAAATCCCGGCTGGTCTACGAGTTTAAGCTCCTCTCCCAGAGAGGCTGCCGGGTGCTGGAGACTTTCTCCATCTCCCACGGCAAGGCCTATCCCTACCTGCCCCTGATCGAGCTGTTGAAGAACTACTTTGAGATCGCTCCCTCGGACGATGAAAGAAGGAAGCGAGAGAGGGTGACCGGCAAGGTCTTGACCCTGGACCGCACCCTGGAGGAGACACTTCCCTACCTCTCTGCCCTGCTGGGAGAGGGGGAGGGGCTGAGAGCGTTGAAAAAACTCCTCCTCGAGAAGACCGAAGGCAACCCCTTCTTCCTGGAGGAGGTGGTCCAATCCCTGGCCGAAGAGGGAGTGCTGGCCGGAGAGCGGGGGAGTTACCGGTTGGAGAAGGCCCCCACGGCCATCCAGATCTCGCCCACGGTGCAGGGGGTGCTGGCCTCCCGGATCGACCGGCTGGGAGTCGAGGAGAAGAGGCTCTTGCAGACCTTATCGGTGATCGGCAAGGAGTTCTCCTTGAGTCTCCTCCAGGAAGTGATCCATCAGCCGGAAGAGGTAGGGGCAACGCATGCGTTGCCCCTACAGGGGCTCTTGTCCCGCCTCCAGGGAGGAGAGTTCATCTACGAGCAGCTGGCCTTCCCCGAGATCGAGTATACCTTCAAGCACGCCCTGACCCAGGAGGTGGCGTACAATTCGGTGCTGCTGGAGCGGCGTAAGGGATTGCACGAGCGCACCGCCCAGGCCCTCGAGAAGTTGTATCGCCATGGCCTGGAGGACCACTATAGCGAGCTGGCCCATCACTACGGCCGCAGTGGGAACGCGGGGAAAGCGGTGGAGTATTTGGGGCTGGCGGGGCGACAGGCGGTGGAGCGCTCGGCATACGGGGAGGCGATCCATCAGCTCACGACGGCCCTGGAGCTGATCAAGCTCCTGCCGGATGCTCCCGAGCGCATCCGACAGGAGCTTTTCCTGCAGACCACCCTGGGGCCGGCCTTGATGGTCACCCAGGGCTATGGGGCGCCGGAAGTGGAACAGGCTTACCGCCGGGCGGGGGAGCTGTGCCGGCAGGTGGGAGAAGCCCCTCAGCTCTTCCCGGTGCTATGGGGACTCGGCGCGTTTCATGAAGTGCGGGGGGAGTACCGGGCGGCGCACGAGCTGGCAGAGCAGTTCCTTGGCCTGGCCCAAGAGGCGCAAGACTCGGCGCTCCTCATCGGGGCACACTGGCAGTTGGGAGCGCCCTTGCTCTGGCTGGGAGAGCTAGCCCCGGCCAGGGAACATTTCGAGCGGGGGATCGCCCTCTACAACCCCCAGCAGCACAGTTCCCTAATTTCCTTCTATGGAATTAACCCTGGTGTAGGTTGTCTAACCTATGCGGCCTGGGCTTTGTGGTTTCTGGGCCATCCGGATCAGGCCCTGAAGAGGGTGCAGGAAGCCATCACACTGGCTCAAGAGGTTTCTCACCCCTATAGCCTGTCTCATGCGCTAACCTGTGCCGCGTGGCTCCATGCATGCCGCCGAGAAGCACCGGCAGCCCAGGAGCGGGCAGCGGCAGGGATTGCCCTCGCCGCCGAGCAGGGGTTTTCTCTCTACTTGAGCTTTGGAACTATCCCGCAGGGTTGGGCGCTAGCCGAACAGGGAGATGTGGAAGAGGGGATTTCCCAGATGCGCCAAGGCCTCGCTGCTTGTCGGACTACGGGAGCGATGTTCATAGAGACATGGATTCTGGCCCTGTTGTCCGATTCCTATGGAAAAGCGGGGCAAATCGAAGAAGGGCTGACCGTATTGGCGGAAGCGCTGGATTTTGTGCAAAAGACCGGGGAACGCTTCTACGAGGCAGAGCTGCATCGGCTCAGGGGGGAGCTGTTATTGAAGTCTACGTCCCAGGGTCCTGCGTCCAGGGACGAACGATTCTTCGAAGCCGAAACCAGCTTCCACCAGGCCCTCGACATCGCCCGCCGGCAGAGCGCCAAATCCTTAGAGCTACGGGCAACGATGAGCCTGAGCCGCCTGTGGCAGGGGCAGGGCAAGAGAGAAGAGGCCCGGCAGCGACTGGCGGAGGTCTACGGCTGGTTCACTGAGGGGTTCGACACAGCAGATCTGAAAGAGGCCAAAGCGCTGCTCGAAGAGTTGGAGGGGATGCCCCCACAGGGGCAAGGCACAAAGAGAATGGCCCATTAGGATCAAGAGGAAGTGACCATGCAATGTCCAGGCTGCAGGAGCGAAAACCGCGAGGGGGCGAAATTCTGTAACGAGTGCGCCATGCCTCTGCCGTTGCATTGCCCAAATTGTGGGAGCGAGAATCGACCCGGGGCAAAATTCTGCAACGAGTGTGCTTCTCCTCTTACACGGCAGACCTCAGCTCTCAAATCCCAACCTTTGCCCTCTGGCCCCCAGGCTCCGATCCACTACACCCCTCCGCACCTGGCCGAGCGCATCCTGGCCGAGCAGGCGGCCCTGGAGGCCAGAGGAGCCTCCGACGGAGAGAGGAAGACCATCACCGCCCTGTTTGCCGATATCAAAGGCTCGATGGATCTCATCGAGGGACTTGATCCCGAGGAGGCCCGCCGCATCGTCGATCCGGCCCTCCAGCTCATGATGGAGGCGGTCCACCGCTATGAAGGCTACGTGGCCCAGACCCTGGGCGATGGCATTGTGGCCCTGTTTGGCGCCCCCATTGCCCATGAAGATCATCCCCAACGGGCCCTGTACGCGGCTTTAAGGATGCAGGAGGAAGCCAGGCGCTATGCCGAGAGACTCCGCAGAGAGAAGGGGATCAATCTGCAGATCC
This sequence comes from Betaproteobacteria bacterium, assembly GCA_016192825.1. Lineage (GTDB taxonomy): Bacteria > Pseudomonadota > Gammaproteobacteria > Burkholderiales > SG8-41 > SG8-41. The sequence continues at coordinate 4,574 of JACPTK010000122.1, forward strand.
GGGTGGGGGTAAACACGGGTGAGGTGGTGGTGCGCTCGATCCGCAAGGACGACCTCCATACCGACTATGTGCCCATCGGCCACTCGACCGGCCTGGCGGCCCGGATGGAGGGCCTGGCCACGCCGGGCTCCATCCTGGTGACCGGGCAGACCTACCGGTTGACCGAGGGCTATTTTGAATTTAAGCCCCTGGGAGAGGCGCAGGTCAAGGGGGTGAGCGAGCCGGTCCCGATCTATGAGGTGGAGCGCGCAGGCCCTCTGAGGACCCGATTGCAGGTAGCCGCCCGCCGGGGGCTGGTGCGCTTCGTGGGAAGGCAAGGCGAGCTGGAGCAGATGCGGC
>JACPTK010000083.1 GCA_016192825.1 Betaproteobacteria bacterium
ATACCCAAGCCGTCGAAGGTTACTGGGGACATGTGAAGCCCACGCTAGTCGCGCGCCACCGTTCGGTGAGCCCCAAACACCTGCCGAGATATCTCGCAGAAGCTGACATCAAGCATCGCATGCCACAAGACACCGATTTCGTAGCGTTTATGCTTAAGCGGCTGGTGTCTTCGACGCAGCGTTTACCCATTAAGTGAAACATTGCCTTATAGATTGCTTTTCTTGGCGTGCTTGGCGTCTTGGCGGTTAATTGTTCTTGACGGCCTGCCAGACGGCAAGAACGTCACGCGTGGCGGCGACATCGTGTACCCGCACGATGTGCGCGCCGTTCTGCACCGCGAGCAATGCCGCAGCGACGCTCCCATATACGCGGTCACGGGGCTCCCGGCCGGTGAGCTTGCCGAGCATGGCCTTGCGGGAAAGTCCCGCCACCAGCGCGGCGCCGAGGGATCCGAACGCTGCCAGCGAACGCAACAGGGCAAGGTTGTGCTCCAGGGTCTTGCCGAAGCCGAAGCCGGGGTCCACCGCGATTCGGTCCCGCGCGATGCCGGCCGCTTCCGCCACGGCGACGCGCCGGACGAGGTAGTCCCGCACCTCGCGCACCACGTCCCGATAGCTGGGATCGACTTGCATGGTGCCGGGATTGCCCTGCATGTGCATGAGGCAGACGGCAACCGGCGACGCCGCCACCGCTTCTAGGGCGCCGGGAGCGGACAGCGCGGTGACGTCGTTCACCATGGCCGCTCCGGCCGCGATCGCATCGCGCATCAGCTCGGGCTTGCGGGTGTCCACGGAAACCGGAACGCCGCAGTCCGCGAGCGCTTCCAGCACCGGCAATACGCGGCTACGCTCCTCTTCGAGGTTCACCGGCGCCGATCCCGGGCGCGTGGACTCTCCGCCGATGTCGAGGATGTCCGCCCCTTCCCCGATCAGCCGCCGCGCATGCGCCACGGCCCGCGCCGTCTCGCCAAACAACCCGCCATCGGAAAACGAGTCGGGCGTGACGTTGACCACGCCCATGATCAGCGGGCGTGACAGGTCGAGGGCGAACTTACCGCAGCGGAGGACCTGGGACATAAGGATGAGGGATGAGGGGTGAGCCGGGAATTCGAAGGAGGTGCCTGCGCACCTCCGAGCCGGCGAACGCCTGCCGCGATGCAGCGCGGCGGGCCGGGGCCACTGACCAGGGATGACCCCGCAGCGCGGAGTCAGGCCCAAATCATCCTTCCGCCTTCATCCTTCAGGGCGCCATCAGGCGCCCTGCTGCGGCGCTGCGGTCGCGGTGGCCGCGGGTTGCGAGCCGGGGTCGCGCGGCTGGGACGGGGCCGGGGCCGGCTTGGGCGGGCGCGGCGCGCGCCCTTCCATGATGTCGTTGATCTGGTCGGAATCGAGCGTTTCCCACTCGAGCAGCGCCTTCGCCATGGTCTCGACCTTGTCGCGGTGGTCTTCGATGATCTTCCGCGCCAGCGCGTACTGCTGGTCGACAATGCGGCGGATTTCCGAGTCCACCTTCTGCATGGTCGTCTCGGACACGTTTTTGTGCACCGTCACCGAGCGGCCGAGGAAGACTTCGCCCTCGTTCTCACCGTAGACCATGGGCCCCAGCTCGTCGCTCATGCCCCAGCGCGTCACCATGCTGCGCGCGAGGTCGGTGGCGCGCTCGAAGTCATTGGACGCGCCGGTGGTCATCTGCCCCATGAAAATCTCTTCCGCGATGCGCCCGCCGAACAGGACCGCAATGTTCTGCAGGATCATCTCGCGGTCCATGCTGTAGCGATCCTGCTCGGGCAGCTGCATGGTAACGCCCAGCGCGCGCCCCCGCGGAATGATCGTCACTTTGTGCACCGGATCGGTCTTGGGCATCAGCTTCGCGACCACCGCATGTCCCGACTCGTGGTACGCGGTGTTCCTGCGCTCGTGCTCGGGCATGACGATGGAGCGGCGCTCGGCGCCCATGATGATCTTGTCCTTGGCGCGCTCGAAGTCGTCCATGTCCACGAGCCGCTTGCTGGCGCGCGCGGCGAACAGCGCTGCCTCGTTCACCAGGTTGGCCAGGTCGGCGCCCGAAAAGCCGGGCGTGCCGCGCGCGATGATATCGGCCTTGACGTCCGGCGCGATCGGGACCTTGCGCATGTGCACCTGCAGGATCTGCTCGCGCCCGCGGATGTCGGGCAGCGGCACCACCACCTGGCGGTCGAAGCGCCCCGGCCGCAGCAACGCGGGATCCAGCACGTCCGGGCGGTTGGTCGCGGCGATCACGATGACGCCCGAATTGGTCTCGAAGCCGTCCATCTCGACCAGCAGCTGGTTCAGCGTCTGTTCGCGCTCGTCGTTGCCGCCGCCGAGTCCCGCGCCGCGCTGGCGGCCCACGGCGTCGATCTCGTCGATGAACACGATGCAGGGGGCGTGCTTCTTCGCCTGCTCGAACATGTCGCGCACGCGCGCCGCGCCGACGCCGACGAACATCTCGACGAAATCGGAGCCGGAAATCGAGAAGAACGGCACCTTGGCCTCGCCCGCGATCGCCTTGGCGAGCAGCGTCTTGCCGGTGCCGGGATTGCCGACCATGAGGACGCCGCGCGGGATGCGCCCGCCGAGCTTCTGGAACTTCGAGGGGTCGCGCAGGAATTCGACCAGCTCGGCGACCTCTTCCTTCGCCTCCTCGCAGCCCGCGACATCGGCGAAGGTGATGGTGTTGTTCGATTCGTCGAGCATTCGCGCGCGGCTCTTGCCGAACGAGAACGCGCCGCCGCGGCCACCGCCCTGCATCTGGCGCATGAAGAAGATCCACACGCCGATGAGTAGCAGCATCGGGAACCACGAAACGAAGATGTTCATGAGGAGCGACGGCTCCTCCTCCGGCTTGGCCTCGATGATCACGCCGTTCTTGAGCAGATCCGAGACCAGCCAGGGATCGGACGGCGAATAGGTCGTGAAGCGCTCGCCGGTCGTCTTCACGCCCTTCAGCACGCGCCCCTCGATCGTCACCTTGGCGATGCGCCCCTGCTTCACCTCCTCGATGAACTGGGAGTACTCCATCGCCTTCTGCGCGATCTGGCGCGTGCTGAACTGGTTGAACACCGTCATCAGCACCAGCGCGATCACCAGCCAGATCGCGACGTTTTTCACAAGGTTATTCAAGCCGATTCCTCACATCGTAACTGATTCAATATTCTAGACTCTTTTCACCCGCAGTGCAGCAATCCAGCCCCCTTCGTGGAGCAGGCGCTACGCCCGCAGGCCTTTGCCGACGAGATACACCTCCCTCGAACGGCTGCGGGAAGCCTCGGGCTTGCGGACCGCAACCGCCATGAAACGTCCACGGACCGTTTTCAGAAACGCGTCGAAACCCGCCCCCTGGAACAGCTTGACCAGGAGATTTCCCTGCGGTTTCAAATGCTTCAACGCAAAGTCAAGCGCCAGCTCGGCCAGTTCCAATGCGCGCGCAAGATCGCTGCTCGCGACACCACTTAAGTTGGGGGCCATGTCGGACATCACAAGATCCGCCTTATCGCCGCCCAGCAAGCGCTCCAGTTTTTCGACCGCCCTAGTGTCGTGAAAATCCCCGCGGATGAAAGTCACCCCGCGCACCGGGGTCATGTCGAGACGATCGAGCGCGATCACCCGGCCGCGCGGCCCCACCCGGCCGGCCGCGACCTGCGACCAGCCGCCCGGCGTCGCCCCGAGATCGACCACGGTCATCCCCGGCTTCAGCAGCCCGTCGCGCTCCGCGATCTGCGCGAGCTTGTAGGCGGCGCGGGAGCGCATGCCTTCCGCGCGCGCGCGCCTCACGTACGCATCGGCAACATGCTCCTTGACCCAGTCCTTGCCGCGCACGCGTCCCATTTGCCCAAATTGAACAGAATTAACAGGATTCGACAAGATTCACCGGATTTCCAATCCGGTCAAGACGATCTTGTTAATCCTGTGCAATCCTGTTAATCCTGTCTATTTTCAGGATTCGCCATGAAGGAACTGATCCCTGCCGAGCGGCGCGCGCTGCGCGCGAAGGCTCACCATCTGCATCCGGTGACGATGATCGGCGGGGCCGGACTCACGCCGGCGGTGCTGAAGGAAATCGACCTCGCCCTGAAGAGCCACGAGCTCATCAAAGTCCGCGTGCTCGGCGATGACCGTCAACGCCGCGAAACCCTGGCCGCTGAAATTTGCGCCGCGCTCGATGCGAATCCGGTGCAGCATATCGGGAAGGTGCTCGTCCTCTTTCGACCACGGCCTGAAGGGGAAGCCGAGCCGAAGCGCGCGCCGCACCGCCGCGGCAAACAGCGTTTCCGTCCCAAGCGCAGCTATCAATACCAGTGACTCGTGACGGGTGGCTGGCGGCTCGGCACGTCCGCTGCCGGTCATCGTTCCGTTACCTGCCCTTGCCGTGCAGGACGACGAGCACGAACCCGAGCACGCTCTGGATGACGTAGAGCCCGCTCGCGACGCCGTGCCAGGTCATGAATCGATCGCGGAACACCGACTCCATCACTTCCCTCGGCAGCGCCTGCGCCCTGAGCCCCTCCATAATGGCGTGCACTCCGAGCTCGCCCGCCAGAACCAGCAACAGCATCATTGCCGTCATCCAGAAGAAGCCCTGCTTGAGGCACGCCGCGCCAAAGCGCGCGGCGCGATAGGCGATCAGGTAAACCGCGCAGGCGATGCCGAGCCAGGCGACGATAGTCAACAGCCTGCCGGCAAGCGCGCCGGCGATCACCCGATCGCCGAGCCGCGCGAACAGCTGCGGCGCCACCACGAAGCCGATCGCCCACATGCCGCCGACCCACAGCGTCACGCAGATCGACTGCAGCGCTTCAGCGACGCTTCGCATCGGGTAATGGGTAATGGGGCGTGGCTCAGCGTTCGTCCAACACTTTTTTGACGTTGACGTGACGGGGGCTCAGCGTTCGTCCAACACTCATGATTCACCCTGGAATGGTTTGTGGATTCGATGATAGGGGATGGTGTTCAACAAGGGCTGTTCGCC
>JACPTK010000094.1 GCA_016192825.1 Betaproteobacteria bacterium
AACACATCACCTTGGCACTCGATGCCGTCAGGATTGTGAGAGCTCCCCTTCACCTTGGCCAACCCTTCCTCTCCTCGTTAAGATCGCATGCTCGACTCCCCCGAAGGGGCGGGAGGCGTCCATGCCATCTTGGCGGTTCGATTACAATGACGGATTCTGACGAACAGGGAACCGAAAATGCTGGTGCCATTGAAAGGACGCAATCTTTACCATGACGTCGTCGGCCCGGAATCGGGTCAGGTTGTCGCCTTCTCACATTCGCTTGCAGCCGACCTCGGCATGTGGGCGGAGCAGGTGCCCGCGCTCACCGCCGCCGGTTACCGCGCGTTGCGAATCGATATGCGCGGCCACGGCGGCAGCGGCGTGCTGCCCGGACCCTATACCATCGATGAACTGGCCGATGACCTTGTCGCCGTGCTGGACGCCCTCGGCGTCAGCAAATGCCATTATGTTGGCCTCTCGATTGGCGGCATGATCGGCCAGTCGCTTGGCCTGCGCCACGCGAACCGCATGCAATCGTTGATGCTGTGCGACACGCAGACCCAGTCGCCCGCCGATGCCGCAACGCGCTGGGGCCCGCGCATCGAGGCGGCGAACAAGGCCGGCTCGCTGGAACCCATTGCCGACGCGACCATTGGCCGATGGCTCACCGAAGATTTCAGGAAAAAGCACCCGGGCCGCTGGAAGCAGATCCGCGATTCCATCGTCGGCTGCACCCCGATGGGCTACGCCGGCTGCGCGCAGGCGATCGGGAACTTCAATTTCACCGCACGCCTGAATACCGTGAAGACGCCGACGCTGGTTGTGTGCGGCACCGACGACCCCAGTGCCGCTCCGGCCGAGAGCAAGCATGTTGCGAGCCTTTTCCCCAACGGCAGCTACGACGATTTCGCCGGCGCGCGCCATTTGCCCAACGTCGAGCAGCCCGACGCGTTCAATCGCGTGCTGCTCAAGTGGCTCGCTGCGCACAAATAGGCGGCCCCGAAATGGCCATGCCGCGCGGTCCTGCCGACGAGCCCTGTTTCTTTGATGGGATCGGACTCGCACGATCCCGTCATTGACCCCGCGCGATACCGTTGTCGGTTTGAGGACATCGCATTGGTTGGCGGGGTACGTTCGGAACCGTTTCCGCTGGGTGACGGTTTCGTTTCGCTAGCCAGCACACTGGGTTGGATCAGCGCAAACGACTGCTTTCACCCATAGCGGACGGTCGGCTCCCCCCGCTTGGTCTGGCGATCTTAAACGTAGACAATAGGTTTGAAGGATCGCACCGGCAGGCACAGCAGCACGCTCAATCCGGCCCGGATTGGTTTCGCCAAAACTGGCATAGGGCCTCCTACCCTTCCCGCCTATATATCTGGTAACGGTCGCCAACCGCTAATATGTTGGTCATTCCCCCTTTCACAAATTTTCCCGCCCAGTTTAGATACGCCAGTGATTTCTGAAACTGCGGACTATCCGGCCCAACCACTTCAGCGTGCCCGCTTTCCCGCATGAACGTTGGCAGATACTCGGCAGCAGCAAGGCCGTCCTTGTCAAATTCGAGAAAAGCTATACCGCCCTCGTTGTAGTGTCGCTGGTAATCATACACAACGCCAGGTTCGGGCTCTAGTGAGTAAACTTCTTGGAATGTATATTCCCTATTGGGGGCGCAACGCGGCGAGTTTCTTTTGTGCGCAGCAGTCCGATAAAAGCAGAAATTTCCGAGACTGTAGAAAATTACACCGCTCTTATATCGCTCGATCGCTTGTGGTTGGTGCGCATGGTGTCCAATCACCGCGTCCGCACCGGCATCAATAGCGGCGTGGCCCACCATGGGTTGGTAATCGCAGGGGCGAACGACGAAATGCACCCCCCAATGCAATGACACAAGGACAACATCGGCAATTTTCTTTGCTGCCCTCACATCTTGAACCAACTCTTCCAAATCGCCCTCATGGGGAATGGTGATGACCCGCGGCGGCGCACCAGGCTGAAATTCATATGGCTCATAGAATGTATGAGCGCGCATTGGTACGCTACCGGCACGACCTTCCGTGGCCCAGTACTGCGGCAAGGTAGTACTGACGTAACCAAGGAACACTATTCGCAGCTTTTTCCGAGAGATAACAAGAGGCTTTCTTGCGTCGGAAATATTGACCCCCGCGCCAATAGTGCCGATGTCAAGCAGGCGGAAAGTCTTCTGCGTGTCCTCAATGGCCTCCGGCCCCCAATCGCCGGAGTGATTCGATGCGATCGATACCACGTCGAAAGGAACGGTCTTAAACGCTGCCGCCATCCGGGGGTGCTGACGCGAATGCAGCGCCCCACTTTGCTGCTGAAAGCTTCCTCGTTCGGAGTACACACGTTCAACTTGCGCGAATTTGATATCCGCGCTCCGCAGCGGTTTCATTACGTATGAAAAAGCACTATCGGGTGGATCAAAGCCGGTACTGACATCCCCCACGGCTGCGACGGTGACGCTTTTTAATCCGGTCATTGCTTGTGCCCCATATCATTGCTACTCGGCGCGAATTCCGGCGTTCTTGATCAACGTACCCCACTTCAACATCTCTGACTTAATGGTCGAACTAAATTGCTCTGGTGAACTACCAACGACGTCAACGCCCGCTTTCGAGAATTTCTCCTTTACCTCTTCTCTATTTAAGACCTGAACAATATACTCATTTATTCGAAGCATGAGTGCTGCGGGCATGCCACCCGGAGCCAATATTCCGGTCATCGTAATCGATTCGTATCCGGGAAGCCCGGAATTGGCAATAGTAGGCACGTTTGGGTAAAGTCTGGCAGGTTGCCTGCTGGTGACAGCCAATGCGCGCAATCGTCCTGAATTGACGTGCCCGACCACCGATGCCGCTGTGGGAAACAAGAGCTGAACCTCACCACTCAGCAATGCATTGAGAGCGGGCGCGGCGCCCCTGTAGCTAACCCTCGTTATTTTCACTTTCGCCATGAATTTGAAAAGCTCGGCGGAAAGGTGTGAAGCGGATCCGGTTCCGGCTGCCCCATCGTTCAGTTCCCCCGGCCGAGATTTAGCGAGGGCGATGAGATCCGTTACCGTCCCGACCGGCAAGGAGGGATGTACAACAAGTATGTTCGGCGCAGATACTGCGAGCGTAATTGGCGCGAAGTCCTTGATCGGGTCCCAGGGAACATCGCTTCGCATGAAGGGCAATAACCAAATCGTGCTTCCATGCAGAATCAAGGTATATCCATCGGCAGGTGCTTTTGCAACGGAGTCGCCAGCGATGATTCCGCCCCCGCCCCCCCGATTTACCACCAGAACCGGTTGACCCATTATTTCTCTCAAGCCTTGCGCTATCAGGCGGGCTGCAAAATCGTTTCCGCCACCAGGACTGGTGGTGACAAGCTGAATTGGCTTGGTCGGATACGCCTGGGCAATCGCCGCAGGCAGGTGCGCAGATGTTGCCGCCAGGAAATATGCAATGATCAACAATTGGCATGGCAAATGTCGTTGTACAGTTGTTTGCACTTGACACCTCCGTTTGGATTTGAGTAGCGGTCTACCATCGATAGCGATTGGGATGTTGCAACCCGATGGCGCCATTAACCAGTTACGTCCAGATCTTGCTGCAGGGAAAGCTCACACACGACACTGTTGCTCATTTCAACACGTGCTAGGGCAAGCGCGATCAGTTAATTCCTCTCGACTACCCCAACTCAATCGCGTCTTCTCCGCACTCAGGAATTGAGCAAGCTAGTGATTAGACGTGCAGTAGATTTCGATACCGATCTCCTCGGAAAGCGCGCGAGGTTTCAGCGAAAATCAACATCCTTGATTGAGCGAATCGCCGGGCTTACTCGACCTTTATCCCTCGCGCCTTCACTACGCGCGCCCATTTGCTAATCTCATTGCGGATGACTGCACCGAATTCCTCCACGCTATTGCCGACGGGATCCGCGCCTTGGTCAGCTAGGAATTTCTGAACGTCCTTTTTCTTCAGCGCGTTGCCGATTTCTTGGTTAAGCAAATTAATGACGGTAGTCGGCGTCCCAGCCGGGGCCACAACGCCGTACCAGCCTGTCATCTCGAAACCGGGCTGACTAGCCTCGGCAACTGTCGGCAGATCGGGAAGCGCGCTGGACCGTTTCGAGCCGGTAGTAGCAAGCGCACGCAGTCGACCCGATCTTACGTGGATTACCCCCGTAATCGTGGTCGCGAACCCGAGCTGGATCTGTTTGCTCAGAAGCGCGTTCATCAATTGACTCGCCCCCTTGTACGGCACGTGCGTCATTCTGATGCCGGCGATCATACTGAGCAGTTCCATGCCGAGGTGTGTCACTGAACCGATGCCCGATGATCCATAGTTGAGCTGTCCAGGTTTCTCTTTGGCAAGCTTTATCAGTTCGGTCACCGACATGGCCGGTACACCGGGATCCACAAGGAGCAAATAAGATTGCACGGTGACTTGGGTTATCGGTGCCAAGGCCTTCACCATGTCGTACGGTAGCTTGGTGAAAAGCGCAGCATTGGTGATTTGACTGCCCGACAGGATCATGAGCGTATAGCCATCAGGCGCGGACTGCGCGGTAAGCATCATTGCAATCGTTCCACCGGCGCCTGGGCGGTTGTCCCCTATCACGGGTTGTCCCCAGCGCTCCGTAAGCTTCTGGCCAATTACCCGCCCAATGATGTCGCTGCCGCCCCCCGGGGCAAATCCCAGCAATAATCGGATAGGTTTGTAGGGGTACGCTTCTGCCCCCGCTCGCGGCAGCGTTGATATTGTGGCTAAAACAAGCACGCAAGCCCTAATGAAGATATTCATTTGTGGCCTCCTCAGTTGCGGCAGCCTTGTCGAGTTGGCGTTGTGCGTCGGGGGAAGTCTGCCTAGGTCATCGTATTCACGAGCTCATGCTGTAATAATCTGTGGCACAGATAGCTTCGAGAGTGGACGGAGTAGGTAATCCCCGGCAGGCCGGCGTTCAGATCATCGACCTGCTTCTGCAATATATCGTTCGCGTGCGACATGAGGTAGCCCGCCCGCCTTGAAAATCCGCTCGATCAAGGAAGGGAACTTGCGCAACGCAACACTGGCGCCAGTCGCAGGATTCCGTGCTACAACCTTCGGGTAATCGACCTCTAGGACGTCTCCGTCGTTAACAATACCCGTGATCCCCGGTGCCATGAAAATCGGGATGGCCCGAGCGATATTGTTCCGTAGGAATAATCGGGAGGCCGTCTCGACTACGATCGCAGCAATACCCACCTCTCGCAGCACTAGTCCGGGACGGCTAGAACCGCAACCAAAATTGCGCCCCGCCACTAGAATATCGCCTGGTTTTACCTCCTTGGGGAACTCCGGCCGATAGGCCTCCATGGTGTGCTTTTTCAGTTCCTCCATGGTGGGGTACAGGTAATAAGGATTGATGGAGTCGGTATCGATGGAATCTCCGAATTTCCAGACGCGGCCGCGTATTAAACGATTCAGATCAAAGCTCATTGAACACCTCCTTGGGGTTTACGATCTTGCCGGCCACCGCCGCAGCCGTGACGGTGAGCGGACCTCCAAGATAGATATCGGCATTTAGGCTCCCCTTACGCCCTTTGTAATTCCGCGTAGTTGCGCTGATGCAAACTTCTCCATCGGATAGGAAACCGACCTTTGGCTGGCAGATACCGCACCCTGGGGTTACAACCTGGGCGCCGGCTTCGAGCAGCGTCTCGACTAGCCCGTCCTTCACGGACCGCAGATAAACCTGCTGTGAGGCTGGCGAGATGATGAAGCGCACGCCCTTGGCGACCCTGCGCCCCTTCAACGCGCGCGCCGCGATCTCGATGTCTTCGTAGCGGCCGTTCGCGCACGACCCGATCTGGGCCTGATCGACTTTGATTCCAACCACATCATTCACCGGACATACGTTGCCAAATTGATTCGGCTTAGCCACCACAAATGGCATATTGTCCACGTCCAGCGTGATTTCTTTTTCGTATACGGCATTGGCGTCGGGGGTGAGCGGTTCGTAAGGCTTGTCAGTCCGTCCTTTCAGGAAGTCTCGCGTTTTCCCGTCGCACGGAAATATTGCGTACTTCGCCCCAACCTCCACGCCATGAGCGGAGAGGCACATCCTGCTGTCAATACTCAGTTGGGAGACCAGAGAACCGGAATACTCGATCGACATGCTGCCAGCGAAATCCTCACCGTACTTGCCGGCCAGATACAGAATTATGTCCTTGGCGATCGGGTAGTTGGGTTGATAGCCATTCAGAATAACCTTGATTGAGGGTGGCACTTGGAACCACAGTTCACCGAAAAGCAAAGCATAGAGGATGTCTGCCCTCGAGAAACCGGTGCTGCCTACGTTAAGGGCACCATAACTGATGGTGTGCGAATCAAGTCCAACTACCAGCTCGCCAGGACGGACGAGGCCGTAGTCAGCTACCATCTGGTGAGCGATGCCCGGCTCCGCATCGTAAAAGCATTTTATGCCGAGACGATTCACTTCGCGACGGGTTCGCGCGTTCTCGTCAGCAAGCTTCTGACTTAGTGCTGGCTGGTGGTGATCCACGAGGACGAAGACGCGTTCTCGATCCCACACTCGTGGCAAGCCACCCGTAAAGCCAAACTCCGCCGGCATATCGTACATCGGATCCCAAGCATGGTAGTGGCACATCAAACCATCAATCCGAGCCTCAACGAAATCTCCGGCCTTAACCGTTTCTCCCGTGAGGTTATGCTGCGAGAGGAGCTTTTCCGCCATTGTCTGTCCCATAACTTTATCCCCATTGGATAGAAACTACGCACACCGTATCTACGTGGGACACCAGATTATTCAAACGAACTGCAACTCCCGCTTTTTGGCTTTTTTTCCAGACGCAGCGACCGAACACAACTCCCAAAGGTAGTGGCTGCCTAATCCCGATATTTTTTCAGCAATTCCGAAGGGAAATAGCGTTCCTCCAGTTCCCGTTGCTTATCGGCACCTTCGCCCTCTGGCCCTACCACCGGATGCGGATAAGGACGATCCTTGCGGCTTGCTTGGAAATCCTCCCAAGCAGCGATACCGCGCTGTTGAAATGCCTGCATGAAGTCCCAAAGGGGCGCCCAGGTCACGTGGTGCGTAATTCTCGAGTACCACGCGATGTTGACGCCGAGGGCAAGGTGTTCCTCGAGGGTCAGGTAGCGCGGAATCTTTCCTTTTCCGAACGAGAACGTTCCAGGAACGGCCGCCCGCGCAAGCTTGATTTCATCTATCGAGTGCGGCGATGTGAACTGCACCCAATCTACGCCTGCCTCGGTTTTGTACGCTTTCAGGCGCGCGATGCAGTCTTCTAGACCACTGCCCACCGCATCCCGCGCATAGCACTGGGCCATGACCACAAAGTTCGGATCAATCTCGTTCTTCATGTCGACGGCGGCGCGGTAGCGTGCAATCGCGTGCTCTATTGGTACGACTTCAATGCCAGCAGTATCGGTCTTGCGCTTGCCCTCGATTGGTTGATCGTCAATTCGAACACCTGCAATGCCAGCGCGTATGCATTCCCGGACCATGCGCCGCACAGCCATAATTCCGCCGTGCCCCGTATCACCATCCATGATCACGGGTATGCTTACGCTCTGTGCAATCCAGCCCGCAATGGTCACGCATTCGGTCAAGGTCGCCGTGCCAACGTCTGATAATCCGGTATAAGCACCCACCACTCCACTCGTACCGGTGAAGAGGGTTTCGCACCCGGCCTTCTCCATTATGCGTGCATGTTGCGCACTCGGCGGATGCATCACGGCGAGAACTTTGCCCTGCCGATGGATAAGTTCCTGCAAACGTTCGCGACGAGACTGGGGATCGTTTGTGCTCATTTTTCTGTATCTTTCTCGCCTGACCATCAACTCCTCGACTTGCTTTTTGCAAACGCCGCCGCTTCACGTCCGGCCATACGCCCGAACACCGCACCGGCCATGAGACCCGCACTTCCCGGATAGTTAAAGTACCAAAGTCCGCCAACAAGTTCGCCTGCGGCGTAAAGACCTGGTAGTGGCGTGTCACTGATATCGAGAACGTGGGTTGTCGTGTCGATTTTGAGGCCACCGAAGGTGAAGGTGATACCGCAGCCAACTGAGTAGGCCTCGAACGGCGGAACCTCGATCGGATTGGCCCAGTTCGACTTGTTGATGGCCAAGCCTACGGTGCATTTTCCATCCTTGATGTTAGGGTTGAACGATACATCGCGCTTTACGGCGGCGTTGTATTCGCGCATTGTCTCCAGGAACTGCGCTGGGTGCACATCCTGCATGCGATCGGCGAGACCTTCCAGCGTGTCGGCCTGCACCCGGGTCGCGCCCCGCAGTTTGTACTCATCGCGCTGGAACTGCTTCATTGGGGCATCAAATATCTGCCACGCATAACTCCCAGGCTGCTGCAGCACGATGCGGCCGATCTTCGCGTAGGTGTAATTCCGGAAGTCAGACCCCTCATCGACGAAGCGCCTACCGTCAGCGTTAACCATGATGCCGAATTGATAGCTTAGTCGGTAGGAGCTTGGCCCTTTCTCGAGTACGCCAAAATCCGGTGCGTAGCGCTCCCAAGAAACCGCGTGGCATCCCGACCACTGGCCATATGATTGCGCGCCGACGTCAAGCGCCATACGAATACCGTCCCCGGTGTTGTAGCGGGTACCCCGCACCTTGGCCATGTCCCAGCCCGGCCCAAGATAGCGCGTGCGCCATTCTCGGTTGGCTTCGAAGCCGCCACACGCAAGAACCACCGCCCGCGCGCGGAGTTCCTCCTCGATGCCGTTAGCCACGACCCGCACACCCTCGACGCCCGATCGCCCGCGCAGAAGCGCCGTTGCTTGAGCGTTGTAGTGAATCTTGACCCCATGTTTTTCGGCGGCTTTGTATTCCGCCTCGACTAGCCCGCGTCCGCCACCATTGGCCTCGACGACGACGCCACCAAAAAACTTGAAGCGACCATTGACGTTAAAAGCATAACGCCCATGGTTCGGCAAAAAGCGTACGCCCCTTTCTCGTATCCAGTGCACCGTATCGGTGCTACGTTGCACTAGAATCTCCGCCAAATCGGGATCGATATAATATTGCGTAAGGCGACCAAGATCATCTAGATACTGCTCTGCCGTATATTCACCGAAGTCGCTACGCGCGATTTCGTCTTCGGAAAGATCCGGTACAACTTTTTTGACGTCCTCAAGACCGTGGTGCACCATGCGGAAACAGCCCCCGGTGAAAGCGCTATTGCCCCCGCGCTTATCCTCCGGCGCACGTTCGAGCATGAGCACATTTGCGCCGTGCTCCCTCGCCGACATAGCGGCACATAGACCGGCGTTACCTCCCCCGATCACGATGACATCATAGGACATCATTTTTCTCCCTCTCCTTTACTTCACCACAACCTATCAAAACCGCTGTCACAGCACGTAACGTCCCCTCAACAATCCCCGCCGAATCAATTACCGACCAATTGATAACGCCTAAGGGAAAACTGTTTTTCGCATTATGCGTATCGCACAACTCCTGCGTAAAATGAAAATATTGCACCTATAACGGTCAAATATTCATGAATATTGATACAGATGGGTTGCAGGCTTTCGTGCAGATCGCTGAGTCTGGTAGTTTCCGCGAGGCAGCCAACGAGCTGTTTATAACTCAGTCTGCGCTGTCGCACCGGCTAAGCAAGTTCGAAGAACAACTAGGCGTTAGGCTTTTCGATCGAACTACACGACGTATAAGACTTACCGCTATTGGGAAAGATTTTCTTCCTCATGCGCGAAGACTAATAGAGGACTTTAAGGGCTGCCTAACAAGGCTTAGGGAGATGGCAACACAAGGTGTTGGGGATGTGACACTGGCTTGTATTTCCACCGCTGCCACCCACATGCTCCCAGAGGTGGTTAGCGAGTACGCTGCTTGCCATCCCAACAATCGCGTTCGTATTCTCGACGTTCATAGTAGCGAAGCGTGGCAGTTAGTGCTAAAGAGTGAAGCTGAATTTGGCATAACAGCTATACGAGGAAATGAATCGAATATCGAATTCGAACCATTATTTGATGATCCTTTTGTAGTCGCATGTCGCCAAGATCATGTCTTGGCAAAGTACAAGAAAGTCAAGTGGATCGATCTGAACAATTTTCGATTGATCGCCGTTGGACGTCGCGGCGGTACCCGCGGGTTAGTCGATGTCGTTCCATCGAATGCGGTGATGCCAAGACTGTGGTCCTATGAAGTTCAGAACTCATTGTCGACTGGCCTCGCCATGGTCAAAGCTGGTATAGGAGTAATCGCCGTGCCACGCCTCGCGTTGCCCCTTGGCGAACATCCGCTGTTAGTTACCCGGCCGCTTATCGCGCCTTCAATTTCGCGCACTATAGGAGTAATAAGGTGTCGTGGTGCGACCTTATCACCGGCGGCGCAAGAATTTCTTGACTTAATCAAGAAATATCTGGCAAGTCAGTAGGTCAAACGTGGCTCGGCTTGTTTTGCGTCGCCCGATCTCGGGTCGGACTACGCCAACTTTGAGTAGCTGTGGAATTCACCGTCCGCCGAGCAGCGGGTTTCGACGTTAGAGCGTCAATGTCAGGGGAAAATGGGATACTCGATTGACGTGACTGGCTTCGCAAGTTCCGCCATCTCGTAGATAGACTGGATGTGGAACAGGAATGGGCAATGACTGGCCGATAGCCGCCATCCGTCAGCGGTCGTAGCAGGTTGAATTCGGACGCCCGTGGCGAGGCCCGGTCTTTAAGCCCGGAGCTGCCCCGACCTCGAAATCGCATCGCGCGTCATGTGCCCTCGCGATTAACTCAAGCCTGTTTTCCTGGCGGCCTAATCGGTTCGGTTACCCGTTTCCCGCAGCCAAGCGACCGCGCCCGTGCCTGCGGCGCGCCCGGTGGCGAAGCAGGCGGTAAGGAGGTAGCCGCCCGTCGGCGCTTCCCAATCGAGCATCTCGCCCGCGCAGAACACGCCGGGGAGAGCGCGGATCATCAACTGCTCGTCGAGTGCTTCGAAAACAACGCCGCCCGCGCTGCTGATCGCTTCGGCGAGCGGGCGGGCCGCGACGAGCTTCAACGGCAACGTCTTGATAGCCGCCGCCAGGCGGCCGGAATCCGCGAAGTCCGCGGCCGGCATGAGTTCCCGCAGCAACCCGACCTTGACGCCCTTCAGGCCCGTGCGGCTCTGGATATGTCCGGACAGTGAGCGCCGGCCCCGCGGGCGCGACAGCTCGTACATCAGGCGCGAGAGTTCCCAGTCCGGCGCAAGATCGAGGTGGAGCACCGCTGTGCCCGTGGCGGCCATCTCGTCGCGCAGCGGCGCGGACAGGGCGTAGATCAGGCCGCCCTCGACGCCGTTTTCCGTCACGACGAACTCGCCTTCCAGCCGGAACGCGCCGCCGTCCCGGACTGCCAGCGAGGCAATCACCGACTTGACCGGCGTGCCGCCGAAACGCGCGCGGAAATGCTTGCTCCAGCCGGTATCGAAGCCGCAGTTCGAGGGCCGCAGTGGGGCGATGGCAACCCCGCGCTGCGCGAGCAGCGGGACCCAGGCGCCGTCCGAGCCGAGCTGCGGCCAACTGCCGCCGCCCAGCGCCAGCACGACGGCGTCGGCGCGCGCGGCGCGCTCGCCGTTCCGGGCGGCGAACCGCAACGCGCCGTCGCTGCCCCAGCCAAGCCAGCGATGACGGGTATGGAACCTCACGCCGGCGGCGCGCAGGCGGTGGAGCCACGCGCGCAGCAGCGGCGCGGCTTTCATGCCGGCGGGGAACACGCGTCCCGAGGAGCCCACGAAAGTCTCGGCGCCGAGTCCTTTTGCCCACTCTCGCAGCGCGTCGGGCCCGAAGGCATCCAGCAGCGGCGCGATGCGCTCGCGGCGCGATCCGTAGCGTGACAGTAACGCATCGAGCGGCTCGGAGTGGGTGAGATTCAGCCCGCCCTTGCCAGCCAGCAGGAACTTGCGGCCGACCGACGGCATGGCGTCGTAGACGTCGACGCTCGCGCCGCCCTGGACCGCGGCCTCCGCCGCCATCAGCCCGGCGGGGCCCCCGCCGATTACTGCTACAGATCGCATTTGAACCGCCAAGACCGCCAAGAAATTGATAACTAAGGGTGATCGAAATGTCAGGCCGTGTCTGGATTCCTGTACACGACGATTCAACCAGGAGCGTTACTGACATTATCGCCGCAAGTGAGGTGGCATATGGAACCAAGCCAGGCGGTTCCGCGGTCACCGGCGGTCACTGGCGCCCACCCGTCTGTCATGGGCGGAGTTTGGCGGGATACTACTTTTTCCGCCATTGTCCGAACGGGTGCTTTATCATTGCTGCGGCGCTGTTTTCGAATCTGGGAGGGGGGTGCGAATCATGTCTATCAACTACGAGGATATCGGCGACAACCTTCGCCGAATAGTGATCACCGGCCGTCTCGACATGCCGGGAACCGACTCCGTGGCATCCAAGCTCGGGGAGTTGGTCGCCGCGCCGAAAAAGGGGGTGGTTGTCGACCTGTCTTCCGTCCAGTTCCTTGCCTCGATCGGCATACGCGCACTCATTACCAGCGCCAAGGCGGTCCAGCAGCGCGGGGGCAAGATGGCGCTGGTTGTCGATGGCGGCTCGTCGGTCTTGATGAGCCTCGAAGCCACCGGGGTCGATCAATTGATCCCGGTTTTTGGGAACACCGCGGATGCCGAAAGGGCAGCAGTCGCCTGACCGACCGGCGGTGACCGAACGGTCTGCGTTGCCAGGGTTTGACGAACTCGCGATAGGCGCCAACGGCGCCGAGGCGCGGCGCGCCTCGGAATGGCTCGACACGGCCTGCCGGCGGCGCAACGTGCCGCAGGCACCGGTGGAGCGACTTGCGCTTTGCCTGTACGAAGTGCTGGCGAACGTCATCGCCCATGGTGGCAGCACGGCGCTCTCGGCGCCGATCAGGCTGCTGCTCGAGGTCACGCTTGAGCGGGACTGCAGCAAGGCCAGCGTGACGGTATCGGATGCCGGCGTCGCGTTCAATCCCCTGTTCGTCCCGAAGAGAACATTGCCGAAAACGCTCGGCGAAGCCTCAACGGGCGGGCTGGGACTGGTGATGATCCGCCGCTGCTCCGACTGGCTTGACTACCGCCATGAGGGTGGACGCAACCATCTGACGTTCGGCGCGCGCTGGAACGCGCGATGAACTCGCCCGGCATCACGCGTTTCCGTCGCGGGCCCGATCGCAGGGTTGTGAACCGTCCGGTCGCGGAGGAACGGCGACGCGGCGATCGGCGCACCGCGGCAATTCAATGGATTCCCCTGTTCCGGGACGCCGATCAGCGCGACCTCGCCGAGGCGCTTGTCAATTGCGAGGTGTTGCTGCTGCCTGCGGGCACGTCGCTCCTCCGTGCGGGCGAGGCCAACCGCAGTGTTTTCATACTCCTGTCTGGCAAACTGACCGCCCAGCTGGAGGAAACGAACCCGGACACGGCCATCGAGATCCGTCCCGGCGAATGTATCGGCGAACTCTCGGCGATCGATGGCAAGCCGATCTCGGCACTGGTACTCGCGGTTTCGCGTGTTCGGGTTCTCCGGCTCGACCGCGAGGTGTTCTGGAACCGCCTGATGCTGCTGCGTGGCGTATCCGAAAACCTGATGACCACCCTCACCGAGCGCATGCGTCGTGCAAACGAGAAGGCCCTCGCTTTGCAGCGCGAGCGGCTCGAGCTCAATCACCTCAGAAAGGAGCTGGAAGTCGCGCGCCAGCTCCAGGCCAGCATGCTGCCTCTGCAGCGACCGTTGTTCCCGGGGCGTTCGGACATCGAAGCATGCGGCTTCATGGAGCCGGCCGCGAAAGTCGGAGGCGATCTGTTCGATGCATTCTTCGTCGACAACCGCACGCTGTTCGTTTGCATCGGTGACGTTTCGGGCCACGGCATCGCAGCCGCGTTGTTCATGGTCCGGGTGATCGGACTGCTGCGAATGCTGGCCATGGATACGTTGCGGCCGGAGAAACTTCTAGAAACGCTCAACGATCGCCTGTGCATCGGCAATGACGCAAACCTCTTCGTGACCCTGTTCTGCGGTTTTCTCGACGTGCAGAGCGGCAGCTTCGTCTACTCGAACGGGGGGCATTGCGCGCCGATGGTTTGCGCCGGTCGGGATGCGGCGCTGCTGCCGCTGCCTCAAGGGACGCTGGTTGGCGCGATGAGCGGCAGGCGCTACGGCAGCATGCAGCGCAACCTCGCGGCCGGGGAAACGCTGTTTTGCTATACCGACGGCGTGACGGAAGCGGAAAACCACGCTGGCGTCCAGTTTTCCGAGGAAGGCTGTCTCGAGTTGCTGCGCCGTGGCGCGGAGAGCGCGCTGCCCACGCTCCTGGATTCCTTGCACGAAAAGGTCGTCAGCCACACCGGCTCGAAGGTGCTGGCGGATGACTGCACGATGCTCGCCCTGCGCTTGGTGCGGTAGGGGAGATCAAGCCTGCCGACCCACCACAACTGTACGCGGCAGACCGGCAAGTGTCTTAAGGGACGGGGTAAGGCGCATTATCCGGTCTGAAGTCGTTTAGATTTAACGATGAGTAACTTGGCGGCCTCGGCGTCTTGGCGGTTCAGTTCTTGGCAATGTTGAGTGCGATGGCCTCGGCGACTTCGATGCCGTCGATCGCCGCCGACAGGATGCCGCCCGCGTAGCCCGCGCCTTCGCCCGCGGGATAGAGGCCACGGGTGTTGACGCTCTGGTAATCCTTGCCGCGCCTGATGCTGGTGGGCGAGGACGTGCGCGTCTCGACGCCGGTCAGCACCGCGTCGTCCATCGCGTAGCCCCGGATCTGCTTCTCGAAAGCGGGCAGGGCCTCGCGTATCGCCTCGACCGCGTAGTCGGGAATGCACGCGCCGAGATCGGTCATGCGCACGCCCGGCGTGTAGGACGGCGCGACCGAGCCGAGTGCGGTCGACGGCCGTCCCGCGAGGAAATCGCCGACGCGCTGCGCGGGCGCAAAGTAATTGCCGCCGCCTGCTTCAAAAGCGCGTTCTTCCCACTTGCGCTGGAAGGCGATCCCCGCGAGCGGATGGCCGGGATAGTCGGCCGGCGTGATGCCGACGACGATGCCGCTGTTGGCGTTACGCTCGTTGCGCGAGTACTGGCTCATGCCGTTGGTGACGACGCACCCCGGCTCCGACGTGGCGGCCACCACCGTGCCGCCGGGGCACATGCAGAAGCTGTAAACCGAGCGGCCGTTACGGCAGTGATGGACCAGCTTGTAATCGGCGGCGCCGAGCAGGGGGTTGCCGGCGTGCTTTCCCCAGCGGGCGCGGTCGATGAGCGATTGCGGGTGCTCGATGCGGAAGCCGATGGAGAAGGGCTTGGGCTCGATGTGCACGCCGCGGTCGTAGAGCATCTGGAAGGTGTCGCGCGCGCTGTGACCCACGGCCAGCACGACGTGATCGGCGGCGATGCGCTCGCCGTTCGCGAGCACCACGCCGCGCACGCGTCCACCCTCGATGTCGACGTCGGTGACCTTGCATTGAAAGCGGATCTCGCCGCCCAACGCCTGGATGGTCTCGCGCAGGCTCTCGACCATGGCCACCAGCCGGAACGTGCCGATGTGCGGCTTGGCCACGTACAGGATCTCGGGCGGCGCGCCGGCCTTCACGAACTCCGTGAGCACCTTGCGCCCCAGGTGGCGCGGGTCTTTCACCTGGCTGTAGAGCTTGCCGTCGGAGAACGTGCCGGCGCCGCCTTCGCCGAACTGAACGTTGGATTCCGGGTTGAGCACTGATTTGCGCCACAGGCCCCAGGTGTCGCGGGTGCGCTCGCGCACGATCCTGCCGCGGTCGAGCAGGAGGGGGTGGAAGCCCATCTGCGCGAGCAGCAGGCCGGCAAAGAACCCGCAGGGGCCGGTGCCGATCACCACCGGCCGCGAAGCGAGCCCGGCCGGCGCCTGCGCGACGAACCGGTAGCTCATGTCCGGCGCGCGCATGACGCGCCGGTCCTCCTCCAGGCGCGCGAGCAGCGCCGGCTCGTTGCGGACCTCGACGTCCAGCGTGTAGATGAACGCGATCGCCGGCTTGCGGGCGTCCACCGCACGGCGGAACACCGTGTAGCCGGCCAGCTCCCCCGCGGTGATGCCCAGCCGCTTCAGGATGGCGGAGCGGACGGCGTCTTCGGGGTGGTCGAGCGGCAGCTTGACTTCGGTGATGCGCAGCATTCTGGGGCCGTGTTTATCGGGCCAGGCGGCAGTCTAACCTAAGGGAAAAGGGAAAAGGGAAAAGGGAAAAGGCGAAAGGCGAAGGTGGGGCCGGTTTTTCGCGGATTCTTCCTGCATTCTAGCTTTGCGCTCGGGTTTCCCTGGCTGTTCGTACCAGCGTAACGAATATGGATACCAACTGAAGCGTTTCTGAATGCAGCGCCCTCACAGGTGCGTTGGCGGTTGTTCCTGACGCTTCGAGGAGCTCCAGCCAGTAGGCGCTTTCGTCGAGTTGACATGGCGATGGGCGGCGCCCGCGCCCGGGTTTATTGTCTTTTCCCTTTTTCCCTTATTGCAGTATTCTGTCCGGTGCCATAGATGATTCCTTGGAGTTCAAATAGTGACCAGTAACGACGGTTATTACGAAGCCCTTTGGCCGCGGTCGCCGCGGCAGACGAAGGTGAAGCCGCTCGCGCCGCGGCTCGACACGCTCGAGGGCAAGACGATCGCGCAGACGTGGGACTACGTATTCCGCGGCGAGGAAGTGTTCGGCTTCCTCGAGGAGGGCCTGAAGGCGCGCTTCCCCGGCGTGCGCTTCGTGAGCTGGCGCGAGTTCGGCAACACGCACGGCGGCGAGGAGCGCGAGGTCGTGGCAGCGCTGCCGAGGCGCCTGAAGGCGTTGGGGGCCGACGCCGTTGTCTCGGGCATGGGCTGTTGAGGGAGCTGCACGCCCGCCGTGTTGCGGGCGAGCGCGGCGGGCGAGGCGGCCGGCGTGCCGTCTTCGACGCTGGTGTGCGAAGGCTTCCTGCCGCTCGCGACGGCCGCGTCCGTCGGCCTCGGCATGCCGAACCTGCCGGTCGCGCGTGTGATCGGCCACCCCGGCCTGCAGAGCAGCGAGCAGCTGCGCAAGAACACGCTCGAAGTCACGCTGCAGCACGTGATCGACAACCTGCTGGAGGCGCCGCGGGCGGTGAAGGGCGATGCCGAGCCGGGGCCGCGCGACGTGATCGTGAAAGGCGGCTTCGACGCGGTCAACGAATACTTCTGCCAGCACGAGCTCTCCGACGGTCTGCCGATCGTGCCGCCGACGCGCGAGAAGGTCGAGGCGTTACTGCGCTTCACCGATCGCGATCCCGGCGAGTCGCTCGGCAGCCTGCTTCCCGACAGCCGCGCGGCGACCCTCTGGAGCATCGCGGTGAACGGCGTGATGGCGGGCTGCCGGCCCGAGTACATGCCGGTGCTGGTCGCGCTGATCGAGGCCATGGCCGACCACGCCTACGGCGTCGAGCACAGCGGCAACACGCCGGGCGGCGAGACCCTGATCGTTCTCAACGGACCCATCATCAAGGAGCTCGGCTTCAATTACACGCAGGGGGTAATGCGCGACGGCTTCGTGCCCAACACCTCGGTCGGCCGCTTCTGGCGCCTGTACCTGCGCAACGTCGCCGGCTTCCTGCCGCACAAGAACGACAAGGCCACCTTCGGCAATACCTGGCGCGTGGTCGTGGCGGAGAACGAGGACGTCGTGAAGAAGATAGGCTGGACGCCCACCAGCGCCGATTTCGGCTTCCCCGCCGGCGAGAACACGGTCATGATCTCGCGCCACACCGGCGGCAACCACATCTCGTCGGTCTCGGGCGCTACTGCAGCCGAGTTGATGCCGTACGTGTGCGACGCGCTGGTCAGGCAGTACTCCTGGCAGCTCATGTTCACGGTGGGGCAGGGCATGGGCACGTTGCGCCCGCAGCTGCTGCTCTCGCCGATCATCGCGGAGACCATTGCGGCGTCGGGATGGTCCAAGGCCGACCTGCGCCGCCACCTGTTCGAGCATGCACGCCTCCCCGCGCGCGAGTTCGAGCGCATCCTGCGCGACTGGACGCAGAAGCCCATCTGGAGCCTCAAGGAAGAGCACGAGGCCGGGCGGATACCGGGCGTCTTCCACGCATCCGACGATCCCGAGCGCCTGGTACCGCTGGTGTGGAAGCCCGAGGATTTCCTGGTCACCGTCACCGGCGACCTGACGCGCAACAGCGTCTACATCTTCGCCCACAACGGCGTGCTCGGCTTCCCCGTCGCCAAGCGCATTCAGCTGCCGAAGGACTGGCAGAAGCTTCGCCAAAAGCGTGAATCGTGAGTCGCGAAATAAAAAAGGGCGGCCTCGGCCGCCCTTTTTTGCCGGTTGCGGTTCAGTAGCGGCCGCTGCCCAGCACGCCGCCGACGGTCGCACCGATCGCGATGGCTGCGGTATTGCCGCTGCCCCGGCCGATCTGGCTGCCGATTGCCGCGCCGATGATGGCGCCGCCCAGCGTGCTCAGCGCGGTACCGCCGCCGTACGCGGCGTAAGCAGGCTCGCCGTAGTACGCCGGGGCCGGCGCGCTGTAATACACCGGGGCCGGCGCGACGTACACCGGGCGCTCCACGACCACCGTGCGCCGCACCACGACCGGCCGCCGCACGACGACGTGCCGCACGACCGGGGTAGGGTAGCGGTGCTTCGCCACCACCGCGTTCCGGTGCTGGGCGCGATAGCCGTGCGCCGGCGCCCAGTGCGGCGGGTCCGCAAAGGCGGGTGTAGCCGCCGTGAACAGCGTGCCGACCGCCAGCGTGCAAATTGTCTTCTTCGTCAACATGGCATCCTCCTTTTCGTGGTTGCCTGTTGCTTAGAATGCCTGAGAGGGCCGGCAAGTTGTCGGTGAATTTGAAACAGTGTGTATCCAACGGTAACGGCGACGTGATTTATTCACGCTAACGCTCAGAAGCAAGGCGAATGGCGAATGGCGAATGGCGAATGGCGGAAGGCGGGAAACGCAAGGCGAAAGGCGAAAGGAAAAACCGTGAGAGCGGGAGCGCGTCAGGGCGCGAGAGCGAACACTCGGTTTCCCGATTTCACGATCTCCCGTTTTCACGGGCCAGTCCACCCACTATCCACCATCCACCACCCACGCTGTTCCTGCCAGAGTCCACTCACCACTCACGCACTATGAAGCAGCTGATCGGCAAGATCGACCCGGCCCGCGTCGCGATGATGGATATTCCGCGCCCGCGCGCTTTCCGCCGGCGAGGACGAGCGCAACCGCGACGTGGATGCCGGCCTGAGCGTCGCCGAGATCGCGAGCAAGGCGTACTTCAGGAAGATCGACGGCTGACGCCGGTCGCGCGGTCTGTCGTCACCTTTAATCCATCACCAATGTGAAATAATGCGGCTCAAGGAGGAGAGGACATGAACAAATCGCTCTGCATTCTCGCTGGACTGACTGCGGCGCTGCTCGCGGCCTCCGCCGTCGCGCAGAAGTATCCCGAGCGGCCGGTGCGCGTGATCCTGGGCGTGCCGGCAGGCGGCACGCCGGACGTGCTGGCGCGCACGGTGATACCGCGCATGTCGGAGCTGCTCGGCCAGTCGCTGGTCGTGGACAACCGCGGCGGCGCCGGCGGGCGCATCGGCGCCGACATCGCAGCGCACGCGACGCCCGACGGCTACACGCTGTTCATGACCAGCCCGGGCGCGCTGACGATCGCCCCGCATTTGATCAAGAAGCTTCCCTATAACGCGCTCAGGGATTTCACCCCGATCAGCCTGATCGCGACCGGGCCGTTCCTGCTGCTGGTCCATCCGTCGGTGCCCGCGAAGTCGGTGAAGGAGCTGATCGCGCTCGACAAGGCCGCGCCCGGCAAGCTCAACTATGCCTCGGCGGGCAGCGGCACCCCGAATCACATGGCGATGGAGCTGTTCAAGAGCATGGCGGGCGTTAATTTCACGCACGTGCCGTACAAGGGCGCGCCGCTGGCGGTCACCGACCTGCTGGCCGGGCGGGTCAGCGTGACGATGAACTCGATCGGCCCGGTGCTCGCGCACATCAAGGCCGGAAGGCTGCGCGCGCTTGGCATCGCGGGCTCGAAGCCCTCGCCGGCCCTGCCGGACGTGCCGCCGATCACCGGGTCGGGCGTGCCCGGCTACGAATCGGGGAGCTGGATGGGGTTGCTCGCTCCGACGAAGACCCCGCCCCGGATCCTCGCGCGGCTGAACGCCGTGGCGGTGAAAGTCGTCCACTCGCCGGAAACGCAGGCGCGGCTGGTAAGCCTCGGCGCCGTGCCGGTGGGCGACAGCCCGAAGGAATTCGCGGCGCGGATCCGGCGCGAGCACGAGCAGAACGGCAAGGTCGTGAAGATCGCGGGCGTGCGCATCGAATAGAAGGCCGGGAGGTCGTCAGAGCGCGAGATCGGGAGATGGATTAAAGCGTCTCTATTCCGCCCTTCCGATCTCCCGCCCTCCCGCTCTCACGAAAATCTCCAGATGGCACGAAAAATCAGATGAGCCGATTCAAGGGTAAGGTGGCGGTCGTCACCGGTGGCGGCAACGGCATCGGCGCCGCGACGGCGACCCGGCTCGCGACGGAAGGCGCCGCCGTCGTGGTGGCCGACATCGACGAAGCGGGCGCGCGCGGCGTCACCGGGAAGATCGCGGCCGCCGGCGGCAGGGCCGCCGCCTGCCACGTCGACATCAGGGTGCCGGAGCAGGTCGAAGCGATGTTCGAGCTCGCGCGCCGGGAATTCGGTCCGGCCGGCATCCTGATCAACACGGCGGGCGTCGGGGCGCAGAGATATTTTCTCGACACCCCGCTCGAGACGCTGGCGGCGATGTACGACGTGAACGTGAAGGGGACGTTTCTCTGCGCGCAGGCCGGCGCGCGCGGCATGATCAAGCTCGGCGGCGGGCGCATCGTCAACTTCTCCTCGCACTCGGGCCTGCTCGGCAGCAGCGGGCGCGCGGCCTACGCCGCGTCGAAAGGCGGCGTGATCGCGCTGACGCGCGTGATGGCGATCGATCTCGCGCAGCACGGCATCACGGTCAACGTGATCGCCCCCGGCCCGATCGCGGTGCCGCGGCAAAAACACAACGAGGAGCGGCGGGAGGCGTGGCTGAAAGCGGTGCCGCTCGCGCGCTACGGCACCGCCGAGGACGTCGCCGGCGCCGCGTTGTTTCTCGTCTCGGACGATGCGAGCTACATCACCGGGCAGACGATCTCGGTGGACGGGGGGTTCACCGCGGCGGGGCTGCGGGTGAAGAACCCCAACGACTACGACGGCGTCAAACGTTGACTCCGTCGAAAGGGAAAAGGTAAAAGGGAAAAGGGAAAAGTGCTTGAAGCCCCGTTTTCTACGCGACCTCCTTTTTCCTTTTACCTTTTCCCTTTTGCCTTAATCGAATGATCCTGGAGTCGCTTTCCCCCTTCGCGCTCGCGTACTGCGTCGTCGCGCTGCTGCTGGCGTACGGCCTGCGCGGCAGCACCGGGTTCGGCGGGGCGCTGGGCATGGCGCTGCTGGTGGTGGTGATCCCGATCAAGACGGTGGTGCCGGCGTGGACGCTGCTCAGCATCGCTTCCTCGGTGGCGATACTGGGGCACGACCGCCGGCACATCGCCTGGCGCGAGGTGATTCCCTTCCTGCCGTGGTGCATGCTGGGCATCGCGGCGGGACTGTACGTCTTCACGGCGCTCGACGCGCGCACGCTTGCGAACGGCCTGGGTGTCGTCGTATTCCTCTATGCCGTGTACGCGCTGTGGTCCACGTATCGCGCCGCCTCGGGCTGGCAAGTGCCGGCGCGCCTGCTGAGCTCGGTGTCCGGCATCGTCTCCGGCGCGGTCGGAACCATATTCGGGACCATGGCGACGCCGTTCTTCGTCATGTACCTGGAAGCCCGAAAGCTGGCGAAGCACGCGTTCCGCGCGACCATGTCCGCGATGCTGCTCGCGCTGGCCGTGGTGCGCGGCGTCGGCTATTACGCCGTGGGCGAATTCACCCGCGACGCCCTGATCGTGTTCGCGGCGGCGTTCCCCGTCATGCTGATCGGCATTTACATCGGCAACCGCATCCACCTCGACATCGCCGAGCTGGCCTTCAAGCGGCTGGTGGGGGTGACGCTGCTGGCGTGCAGCGTTCCGCTTCTGCTCAAGTGACAAGTGACGTGAAGCCGAAATTCGCGTACGTCGGGTGCTTCACCACCGAGAAGCGCAAGGCCCGGGGCGAGGGGATTGCCGTGTTCCGCATCGATCAGGACACGGGCGCCTGGTCGCAGGTCGAGGCCTGCGACGCGATTCCGAATCCGTCCTACATCTGCCTGGACCGCACGCGGCGATTTCTGTACTCGGCACACGGCGACAGTTCGGAGATCGGCGCCTGGGCCGTCGACCCGCGGGCCGGCAAGCTCAGGCTGCTGAACAGGCAGCCGACCGGCGGCGACAACTCGTCCACGGTGGAGGTGGACGCGGGCAACCGCCATGTTGTCCTGTCCACCGGCCCCGGCGTGGCGGTGTTTCCGATCAACGCGGACGGCTCGCTGGCGCCGTACACGGATCTCGTCATACCCCAGGGCGAGCCCGGGCCGTACCGGCGCGAGCAGAAGGGGCCGCACCCCCACCAGGCCACGTTCGACCTCACCGGCCGCTTCGTCCTGGTGCCCGACAAGGGGCTGGACAAGGTGCTGGTCTATCGCTTCGACGCCATGCACGGCAAGCTCGCACCCTGCGATCCGCCGTTCGTGAAGGCCCGCTACGGCGCGATACCCCGTCACATCACGTTCCATCCCGCGCGGCCGTACGCCTACGTGGTCAACGAGCAGGACTCCACCGTCAACGCCTACCACTGGGATACCGGCCGCGGCGAGCTCAGGCCTTTCCAGCGGGTCCCCACGACGCCGACCACCTATGTCGGCGATAACATGGCCGCCGAGATCGCGATTTTGCCCTCGGGGAAATTCCTCTATGCCTCGAACCGCGGGCACGACAGCATCGCGATCTTCGCCGTCGACCCGGCGACCGGGATGCTCGACCCTGTCGCCTGGGAGCCGGTCCGGGGCAGGAAGCCGCGGTTCTTCGCCCTCGACCCGGACGCGAGTCATCTTTACGCTGCGAACGAGGACAGCCACGCCATTGTCGTGTTCCGCATCGATCAGGCGGCCGGCAAGCTCACGCCGACCGGCCAGGTGATCGAGACGGGAAGTCCCACCTGCATCGTTTTCAAGACGCGATAGACAGGATTGACTACTCCAAGAGCGAACTGAAATGGACAGGATACCGTTCACCTGAATGACGGTTCCCGGCCTATAAATACCCCTTTTCAGCCTGTCGGCTCGACGGTAACCAGGAGCAACTACCCATGCAGTCACGCCCGCCGTTGATGGCGCCAAGTCCGACAGGCTGCTAGTCTTGTAAATCCTGTCCATAGCCGGCTGGATTCCCATAACTGAAAGCGAGCAACCCATGTCCCGATTCGGCCATTCCTGCCTGTTCAGGCTTGTCGTTGCTGCGGTAGTCGCGGCGGGTGCGGGCATCTGCGCGGCGGCACAGCCGGGCTATCCGACGAAGCCGGTCCGGGTGCTGGTCGGGTTCAGCCCGGGCGGCGCGACCGACGTCGCAGTCCGGATCATCGGCAAGCAGATCTCCGAAACGTGGGGACAGCAGATCGTCGTCGACAACCGGCCGGGCGCGGGCGGCCGCCTGGCTTTCGACATCGTGGCCAAGGCGAACCCGGACGGCTATACGCTGCTCGCCACCAGTCCGAGCTTCGCGATCCAGCCGGGCATGACGACGAAGCTGCCGTTCGACCCGATCCGCGATTTCGCGCCGATCACGCAGATGACCGCGGCGCCTTACGTGCTCGTGCTGTATCCGGGTGTCGAGGCGAAGTCGGTCAAGGAGCTGATCGGCCTGGCGAAGGCGAATCCCGGCAAGCTCAACTATGCTTCGGGCGGCATCGGCAGCGCCCAGCACCTCACTGCCGAGTTGTTCAGCCTCACGGCCGGGATCAATATGGTGCACGTTCCCTTCAAGGGTGCCGTCAGCATCCCCGACATCATCGCAGGGCGGGTACAGATGGTATTCAGCGGGCTGCCCCAGGCGATGTCCCACGTGCAGGCCGGCCGCCTGCGCGCGGTGGGGGTGACAACGCCCAGGCGCTCGCCGGCGATGCCGACCGTCCCGACGATTGCGGAGGCGGGCGTTCCCGGCTACGAGGTGACCGTCTGGTACGGCATTCTTGCGACCGGGCGATCCCCCCGGGCGGTACTGGACAAGCTGAACGCGGGATTCGTGCAGGCGATCCGGTCCGCCGAAGTCCGCCAGCAGCTCACCGCCATGGGGCTCGAGCCGGTCGGGAACCCTTCCGCCCAGTTCACGGCAACAGTCCGCTCCGAGATCAAGCAATGGGCGAACGTGATCAGGCGGGCGGGGATCAAGCCCGGCAAGTGATGGGTGGTAGGTGATAAGGGATAGGGGATAAGGGATAGCGGGTTTAATACCCCGCTCCGCGGGTGCCTTATCCCTTATCCCTTATCCCTTTTTCCGTTATTCCTCATTACTCGTCACTCGGATGGAAATCCTCGGCATTCTCCTGCTCGCGGCGGTCGCCTGGCTCTGGCTCGACAGCCTGAAGGTGCGCGAGGCGGCGATCCGTGCCGCGCGCGAGGCGTGCGTGGCGGAGGGCCTGATGCTGCTCGACGACACCGTGGCGATCTCCAGCCTTTGGCCGGCGCGCGACGAAGGCGGGCGCCTCACGCTGCAGCGCGCCTACGATTTCGAATTCAGTGATACCGGCAACAACCGCCTCAGCGGCGGCGTGGTGCTGCGAGGCCACCGGGTGGTAGTGCTCAACGTGGGACCGCGGCCCGTGCCGGAGGCGAGGACGCTTCACTGAGGGGTGAGGGATGAAGCACGGCGATGGCGAAAGCTGGTCCGGCCGCGCCGGGTTCGTCCTGGCCGCACTCGGGTGCGCCATCGGCATCGGCAACGTCTGGCGCTTCGCCTACGTCGCCGGGGACAACGGCGGCGGCGCGTTCCTGCTGGTGTACGTGGCCTGCGTGCTGCTGATCGGCGTGCCCCTGCTGCTGTCGGAGCTGGTGCTGGGGAGCCGCGCGCGAGCGGACGTCTTGCAGTCGTTTTCGCATCCGCGCGCCCTGCGTGCCTGGCGGGCGGGCGGCGTGCTGGCCGTCCTCGTGGCGTTCCTGATCCTCAGCTACTACTCGGTGATCGCGGGCTGGGTCTGCAAGTACTTCCTGGATTACGCCATCGGCGCGCATCCTGGCACGGCGGGCGCGGCGCCGGAGGAGAGCTTCCGCGCTTTCGTGGCCGATCCGCTGCAGCCGCTGGCGTGGCACGCGCTGTTCATGGCGCTGACAGCGGCCGTGGTCGCGGCCGGAATCGAAAAGGGCATCGAGCGCGCGAGCCGCGTGCTGATGCCGGTGCTCGCGGTGTTGATCCTCCTGCTCGCGGGCTACGCGCTGTCGCTGCCGGGCGCGGAGAAGGGAATCGCCTTCCTGTTCGCGCCGGACTGGTCGGCGCTCGCCGCGCCGAAGATCTATCTGGCGGCGCTGGGGCAGGCGTTCTTCTCGCTCGGCGTCGGCATGGGCGTGATCATCACCTACGCGGGCTACCTGCGCTCGAACGAGGGGCTCGCCGCGTCCGCGGTGGCGATCGCGGCGGGCGACACGCTCTTCGCCGTCGCCGCCGGGGTCGCCATCTTCCCGATCGTGTTCTCTTTCGGCATGGATCCGGCCTACGGCCCGGCGCTCGCCTTCGTCACGCTGCCGAAGGTCTTCGCGCTGATGCCCGGCGGCGCGTGGTTCGGCGTCGCGTTCTTCTTCCTGCTGTCGGCCGCCGCGCTCACCTCGTCCGTGTCGCTGCTGGAAGTACCGGTGGCGATCGCGCAGCATCGGGGCTGGCCGCGCGCGGGCGCGACCGCCCTCGTCGCCTTCTGCGCCTTCCTCGCCGGCGCGCCGTCGTCGCTCGGCACCGGCCCGCTCGGCGACGTGCGCATCGCCGGCCGGGGCATCCTGGAGGCGGTGGATTTCGTGGCGGCGGACCTGTTTCTGCCGGTCTCCGGCATCGCCGTCGCATTGTTCACCGGCTGGGTCCTGCCGCGCGGAGAAGCGCTCGGCGCCTGCGGCCTGTCCCCGCGCGCCGCCGGGGCATGGTTGGCGGCCGTGCGCTACGTCGTGCCGGCGGCGCTGCTCGCGATCCTGGGCGTGCTCGCGTTCGGCTGATCGCCCGTCCCGGCGTCCGGGCCCGGCGATGCGGCCCGCGGACGCGCGGTCAGTCGTTCCCGGCGTACTTGCCCGCCGTGTCCGGGAAGAGATTTTTCACGATCTTGAACTTGGTGATGTCCACCGTGCCGTCCATGTGGAGATACATGGAGGCGTCGCGGTAGAGCTTCTCGATGCCGAACTCGAGCATGGTGCCGTTGCCGCCGTGCAGCTCCATGGCGTGCCGGCACACGTCCAGCACGGCCTCTGACGCGTAGAGCTTGACCATGTTGCAGAGCACCTCGGCCTCGGGCAGCTTCTCGTCCACCGCGCGCGAGGCTTCGCGCAGGAGACCCCGCACGGCGCAGATCTTGGTCGCCATCTCGGCCAGCCGCAGCGCGGTGGCCTGGTGCCTGATCAGCTTCTTGCCGCCCTGCACGTATTCCTGCACGTACTTGGAGGTCTCCTCGAACGCCCGCACCGCGACGCCGAGGTTCTTCGATCCCTGGATGATCTTCCCCGGCCGGAAATAGACGCCCGCCCTGGCGAGCGCCACGTCCTGCACCAGCAGATGGTCCCCGGGCACCGCGCAGTCCTCGAGCGCGATCTCGCCGTTGTTCATGTAGCGCCCGCCGAGCGTCTCGTTGCAGCGCGCCACCGTGAGGCCCGGCGTGCCGCGCGGCACGAGGAAGCACGACGTGCCCTTGGTCATGCCCGCGCCCGGCTTGGTGGTGGCGTACACCACGTAGAGCTTCGCGTCCCAGGCGTTGGTGATGAACTGCTTGCGGCCGTTGATCACCCACTTGTCGCCCTTCAGCTCCGCGCGGGTGTGCATCATCGCCTCCGGCACGTCGTAGGGCAGCCAGCGGTCGGAGGCGCCGCGCGGCTCGGTGAGGCAGTGCGACAGCAGGAACGTCGGGTCCTTCACCACTTCCGGGAACCATTTTTCCTGCAGGTGGCGCGGCGCGACGTTGCGCAGCAGCACCGAGACTTTCCAGATCTGCACCAGCTTTTCCGCCAGGCCGCAGTCGCCGCGGGAAATCTCCTCCGAGATCACGGCGAAAGTCTGCGTTTCCGTCTTCGGGTCGAGCGGCGTGCCGCCGAACTCCTCCGGGACGCCGAGCGTGCGGATGCCGATTTCGTCGGCGACCTCCAGGATCTTGCGCGGCAGGCGCTCGTCCGGATTCATGTTCCATTCGCGCCGCCAGTTCTGGCGCGTGAACGGAATGACGTGCTCGTTCGCGAACTTGCGGGTGACGTCCCGCATCATGCGGGTCTCTTCCGGGAGGCCGCGCTCGACCATTTCATCCAGCAACATCGGGGGATTCCTCTATCTGGATACGCACTACTCTGTCAGGGACGGCGTGAATCGTGATTCGTGAGTCGCGATTCGAGGTCAGCGATGTTCCTTCGCCTCGGGATTCTTCTCTCGTTAATTTGAGCTTTTTCGCCGCTGCGCTACTGCAGTGGCGAAAAAGCCGAGGGCATGACGATCTTGTTCTCCTGCTGCACCAGGTGGTAATCGGGCAGGCCCAGCTTCTTGGCGACCACCGAGGGCGGCCACTCGCCGGTCTCGCGCAGCTTGTTGCGCATCGCCCAGCGCTCGTCGAGCGACTTGTACGGCCAGATATGCACGAACTGGTTGAGCCCGCCCAGCTCGGAGTACCAGATGGCGGTCGCCGGCCCGTGCTTCAGCCGGTTGGGGATCGCGGCCTCCCACGCCTTGGTCAGGTTGCCGAGCTGGCCGGCGGCGTAGGTGTAGACGCGCATCTCGAAGAACGGGCCCTGCTTGCCGGGCTTGATCTCGGGCGAGAAGGAAAACTGCATGAAGATCTCGGAGCGCTGCCGCGCCAGGAACTCGGCGGTCTTCGGCGGCCACTTGCCGGCGCCTTCCTTGACCGCGGTGTCGCGGATCCGCCCGCGCTCCTCGAGGTCCTTGTACGGCCAGACGTGGATGATCTGGTTCAAGGGCCCGATCTCGGTGTGCCAGAACGCGGCGAGCTGGGAGAATTTCTTGCGGGTCTCGTAGGCTTCGGCGAAGCGCTTTTCGACTTCCGGCAGCGAATGCGGCTTGAGATCGTAGGTTCTCACTTCGTAGATCATGGAAGGCTCCCTTGAGCGGTAAAAAAACAGGAATGGACAGGATTCATTGTCGATTGTTGGAGCGCGCCCCGGAACGACGCCCGGAACCGGCCCGGTTCGTCGGGTGCGCTTGAAATCAGGCGGGTAACTTTACTGCGAAGCGCGGAAGTTGACCAGCGCAATCAGTCCACGCTGTGAACCGGGCCGGTGGAGTGGGGGTCAAGCCGGCCGGCCTTCGTCAACGGGAAGCGGTCTATTGTGATACGCCGGATCGGTTCACCCGGCCTGCGAGGCACCGCGTTTGGCGCGTCCGTACATCGAAGCAAGGCCGATCAGGGCGAGGCTCAGGACCGGCATTGCGTATTCGAGGAAGCCGTGCGTCAAGCCGCCCATGACGCCCCTCTCCTGAAGCATACCGACGGTCACGCGCCACGAGCTGCCGTAATAAAAGGAGAGGGCGGACAGCAGCGAGGACCAGTCGAGATCCGCGGTCATCCCGACCATGAGACCAACCCGGACCGCATAGAACGATAAATGCACGAATGCAGCCAGTATGACGACGAGACGCCAATACGCGAAATTCAGGACCACGGCCGTACACGCAAGGAGGCCGCTGAATCCGGTGATCAGCGCCGACGGCGGGGCATCCGGTGGAAAGTACAAAGCCGCCGACAGCGCATAAAGCGACCACGCTGCCAGGGCCGATGCCCCCGGCACGCTCGCGATGGGGTGACGTCCGTTTCCGGCGCTCATTGTTTCTGCTCCACCAGCGCCTTGAAGAGATTCCTCGCGGCCGGGCTGCTCCAGTCGGCCGGGCCCCACAGGCGCGCCAGCACCACGCCTTTGCGGTCGATCAGATAGGTCACCGGCAATCCAAAAGCACCGTAAAGCAGCCCGACTTCGCCCTCGGGATCCATCAGGATGGGGTAGCTCAGCTTCAGTTCCTTGACGAAAGCGAGCGCGTCCCGCCGCTTGTCCTTGACGTTCACCGCCACGATTTCCAGCCCCTTGCCCTTGAATTCCCGGTAGAGGCGCTCCATGGACGGCATCTCTTCCCGGCAGGACTCGCACCAGGTTGCCCAGAAATTCAGGAACACCACCTTGCCGCGGAAAGCCCTGAGCGAGACCTTCCTGCCATCCGGGGCCGGGAGGGTGAAATCCGGGGCGGCCGGGCGGTCCTTCAACTCCTGCAGCTTGGGGATCGCCTTGAAATCAACGGGCGCGGTCCCGGCATGGAGCGGCATGCCGCACAAAATGAAAGCGGCCAGCAGGATGACCAGCCGGCCGCCGGGAATGGCTGTGGACACCATTCGTCCCTACTTGAGTTTCCCGATTTCCTCGAGCAGCGCTTCGTTGGCGATCAGCGGCTCTTTCGGCGCCAGCACCTTCTTGTAGCGGACGACCCCTTCCTTGTCCACGATGAACCAGGAGCGCCGCGCCAGCCTGCGCTCCGCGTTGAACACGCCATACGCCTGCATGGTCTTCATGTTCGGGGCGTCGGAGAGCAGCGGATAATTGAGCTTGAGGAAATCGGCGAAAGCCTGCTGCGAGAAGCGGACGTTCGCGCTGATGCCCACGATCTCGGTATCGGCCGCTTCGAACTTCGGATAGTCGTCCCTACTGGACGACAGTTCCTTGATTCACGTCGGCGTGAAGTCGAGCACGTAGAACTGGACGACGACGTTTTTCCTGCCGGCGAGGCTGCTCAGCTTGAACTTCCCGCCCTTGGTGCTGACGAGCTCGAAATCGGGGGCCTTGTCCCCGACCTCCACTGCCGCCGCCGGGCCCGGCAGCCCGAGGAGCCCCAGGGCGAGCAGGGCGGCTGGAACGAAACCGAAGCGCTTCATGGTTCCTCCTTTCATGGCCATTGACCTTCAGCACTAACAGGGCCGGTGCCCATGGTATTCCAAGGCAGAAGGCAGAAGGCAAAAGGCAAAAGGCAAAAGGGAAAAGGAAACAGGGAAAAGGAGCGGGATACCCCCCACAAGTCGCGAATCAGGCGGGGTTGGGTGCAGTTATTCCCTTTTCCCTTTTGCCTTTTTCCTTGCATTCGCGACTGACGATCATTTTCCATACTTGTCGAGCTGGA
Source organism: Betaproteobacteria bacterium (assembly GCA_016192825.1). Lineage (GTDB taxonomy): Bacteria > Pseudomonadota > Gammaproteobacteria > Burkholderiales > SG8-41 > SG8-41. Next base: position 30,307 of record JACPTK010000094.1, read on the forward strand.
ACCGATGGGGCTTGAGTTCCCGGCAGATGGCCTGCACCGCCCGTGCCTGGCGCAGCGTGAGCCCGCAGTCCTTCGCCATCGCCGCGACGATTTCCATGTCGTCGTCGGCCCAGGCCATGGTCTGCTGGCCCCAGAGCTCGAGCGACTTGTTGGCCGAGTGGGTCGTCATCAGGGCCTTCCGCATCGCCTCGATGTCGAGGCCGTAGCGGTGGGCGAGCGCGAGCCCCTCGTGGTTCGCCACGAGGCAGGCCCACATGATCATGTTGTTGACCGCTTTCGCGACCTGGGCGCTGCCGACGCTCCCGGTGGGCACGATGTCGCTCGAATAGGCCGAGAGGACCGGGCGCAGGCGATCGACGACCGGCGCGTCTCCCGCGACGAACGAGAGGAGGGTGCCCTCGTCGGCCGCCCAGCTCCCGCGGCAGACGGTGGCGTCGACGACGTGGATGCCGCGGCCGCCCGCCCGTTCGGCAAGCTCCCGCACGGTCGCCGGCAGCACGGTGCTGAGGATCGCAACGATGGTTCCTGCCCGGGATTGCAGCAGCGGCCCGTCGGCGGCCAGAAGCTCCCGAATCTCTCGGTCGTAGCCCACGCAGACGAGGATCGCGTCGCTCTCGCGCGCGAGCCCGGCAGGTTCGGCGCGCCAATGTCCGCCCTGCGATTCGACGGCCGTCCGCTTGCCGGCGTCGACGTCGTGCACCAGCACGACAAACCCCTTGCGCGCGAGGTGCCCGATGATCGGCTGCCCCATGCGCCCGGCGCCGACGACCCCAACGGTCCTGATAGACGCAAATTCATTGCCGCTCATGACACTCCTTCCCGCCTATCGATGGCGGATGGCGGATGGCGGATGGCGGATGGAAAGTCGGTGTCGCAGCTATGCGTCGATTACGCGTCGCAGGACGTCCGATGCGAATTTCCGCGAGCGGCCGAGCCGTTCAAATCCTTTCGCCATTCGCCATCCGCCATCAGCGTTTCTGGGTGATCGTGTCGAGCAGCGCCGGCTGTCCCGCCTTGACCCGCGCGATGGCGCGCTTGAGCGCCGGGCCGACGTCCCTGCCGTGCTCGATCGGGCCCTCGGCGTACCACCCCATCGAGCGGGCGAGACCGGCGAAATCCACCACCGGCTCCTCCAGATCCATGCCGATGTGGGCGCGCTCGATCGGCGTGCCGCGCAGCCGCGCCATGCGGATCTGGTGCTCCCAGTCGTTGTAGTAGGCGCGGTTGTTGTACATCACGATCAGCATCGGGATCTTGTGCTTGACGGCGACCCACAAGGCCCCTGCGTCGAACATCAGGTCGCCGTCGGGCTGGAAGTCCACCACCAGGCGGCCCGCGTCGCGGTGCGCGAGCGCGACGCCGAGCGAGATGCCGATCTGCGTCGCGGTCCCGAGCGACTTGCCGGGATGGCGGTAGGGCTTGTCGAAATCCCACAGCTTGAGCGACCACTCTTCGAGCGTGTTGGCGGTGAGGACCCAATCCTCGTGCTGGATGACTTCCCAGACCTCCGACGCGAGACGGGGAAGCGTGATCGGGGTCGCGTCCCAGTCCTCGCGCGCGGCTTTCGCCCACTTTGCGCGGGTTTCACGGTGCTTCGCGGCGGCCTCGCCGCTGCGCGCCGCAATGCGCTTCGCAAGGGGCGGGGCGGCGTGAATCTTCCCGCGCAGCAGGTCGGTCAACGCCGGGATCGCGATCGTGGTGTCGGCGAGAATCCGCAGCTGCGCGTGCTTCAGCCGCTGGTAATCCATCGCCCAGCTCGACAGCTCCAGGTCGCCGAAGCCGATGTCGATCCACACGCAGTCCGGCGGCTCGATCGCCGTCAGCTTGCGCGTCGCGCTCACGAGCTCGGTGGTCGGCCGCTCCCAGTCGCGCACGTCGAGGCACAGGATCAGGTCCGCGTCCCGGAACATCTCCTTCACCATGCTGAGGTTCAGGGGATGGCGGGTCGGGAAGTTGAGGCGGCTGTTGACGTCGTAGACCGGCGCGCCGATCGTCTCCGCGAGCTCCACCAGCGCGTGATAGCCCCGCGGGTCGCGGCCGACGAACTCGGCGATGATGACCGGCCGCTTCGCGTCCGCGATGAGGTCGGCCGCGCGCGTGAGCGCGGCGGGATCGGCGGTGAATTGCGCCGGCACCGGCATCGACGACTTCGGCGGCAGGGCCACTTCGTGATCGAGCGGCTGCTCCTGCAGCCATGCGTCGTAACACATGTAAATGGGCCCCTGCGGCTCGGTCATCATCACGCCGTAGGCGCGGGCGAACGACTCGGGGACGCCGTCGATCACGGCGGGCTGGTAGTCCCACTTGGTGTAGTGGCGCACGGCCTCGCCCTGCACCAGCGCGGTGTGCGTCCAGTCGATGCGCGGGCGGCGCTTGGTCTCGTCCATCGGGCCGGTCGCGCCGACGATGAAGACCGGCGCGCGGTCGACGTAGGCGTAGTAGATCGCGAGGTTCGCGTGCAGCAGGCCGACGAGGTTGTGCAGGACCGCGATCATCGGTTTCCCGCCCGCCTTGGCATAGCCGTGCGCGATCTGCACCGCGGTCTCCTCGTGCTGGCACAGCATCATGACCGGCCGGTTGCCGCCGTAATTGACCATCGAGTCGTGCAGCCCGCGGTAGCTCGCGCCCGGGTTCAGTGCCGCGTACGGGAATTCGTAGCGGTGCATCATGTCCACGATCACGTCGGAGCCCCAGCGCCGGGCTTCGCCGGCGGCGGGCTGCAGGGTCTTCGGTTTCGGGCTGGACTTGGGCATGGAGGGGTAGCCGCAGGATGGAACGGTTGGAGGAGGGGCGCGGCCGGCGGGCGCTCGCGTCCCGGCGTCAGTCGGGAAAGGCCGGCGCGCCGGCGCCAGGGCTCATGAGATCGTCGCGACGAGCCAGAGACCGGCGAGGCCGATCGCCGTACCGCCGGTGCGCAGGAGGGTGGCGTGGCGCTGGAGCAGGACGCCCCCGCCCACGCCGAGCGCGTGCAGCGCGGCGGTCGCCGCCGCGAAGCCCGCGAAATACTGCCACGGTTCGGCGAACGCCGGCATTTCGGCGCCGTGGGCATGGCCGTGCACCACGCCGAAAGCGGCAATCAGCGGGATCGCCCAGCGCCACGCAGCCGGCGGAGACATCGCCAACAGCAGTCCCATGACGACCACGGACAGGGCGATTGCGATTTCGACCAGCGGCATTGCGATGCCCGCCGCGCCGAGCAAGGCGCCGGCAACCATCGCCAGGACGAACGCCGCCGGAAGGGCGAGCAGATGGCGGCCGCCGAGCTGCACCGCCCACAGGCCCACCGCGACCATGGCGAGCAGGTGATCGAGACCGACGAACGGGTGGGCGAAGCCGGCGGTGAAACCGCCGGCTGAATGAACTCCGACATGGGCCATTGCCGCGCCGCTCGCGAGCAGCGCGGGAAAACCGAGTAACAGACGAGCTCCCTTGGTCATGCTTCCATTCCCTTCCTCATGCGTAGTTTGAGCAAAGACTAGGCCGCGAAGCCGGAAACCGGCGGGCGGCTCGAAGCGAAGCGTGCTGGTGACAAAAACCAGTCACCAGTCACGAGTCACCAGTCACGCATCATCAGGATCAAGCCGTTTCCTTGATCCTCGCGACCAGGTAGCGCTTGAGCACCTCGGCGGTGAGCACGACCTTGGCGTCGTACTCCGGCGCGTCCTCGAGTTGCTCGAGGTCGTTCAGCCCGCAGAACTTGTAGACGCGGTTGATCGCCGAGATCAGGCGCACCGTCCGCTCCGGGTCGGCGTTGAAATGCTGGTGGATGGTGTTGGGCGGGATGTAGATGACGTCGCCCGCTTCCCACTCGTAGCGCTTGATCTCGTCCCGCGGCTTCCAGTGGTAGGTGTCGGTGATCTCCACGTCGCAGTCCTGGTGCAGGTCGTAGCCGCGGCCTTCCACCACGTAGAGGCACTCCTCCGCGAGGTGGCGGTGCCTGCCCGAGCGGCTGCCCGGCGGAATGATCTGCATGTAGGCGTCCACCGTCTCCATGCGGGTGTTCATCTGCTCGTTGAGCAGGTGCTTGAGCAGGCCCTGCCGCGACATCTCCCACGGCATTTCGTCCGGGCGCACGATCTTCTTGCGCTTGGCGTTGCGCGCCGGCGCGGTCATCGCGTCGTCGAGCAGGTTCTGGTAGAGCTTCCCGCTCGTCTTGCCCTTCAACCAGGCTTTCGATTCACCCCAGGCCATATCCTCACTCCGCGTGGTTGTCGTTCTGCTCTGCTTCTCTCGGCTCGAAGCCGACGCCGCCGGGCGTGGGCTCGGTCGGGCGCGGGATCACCGTCTTCTGGAAGAGCATGTTCAGGAACAGGTACATCGGCTTCGCCTTCAGCACCAGCGCGCGCGCCGGCTTGTCGGGATCGGCGTTGTGATGCTGGTGCACGCAATTGTTGTGGACGATCGCGACGTCGCCGGCTTGCCAGTCGTAGCGCACGCCGTCGTGGATCTCGTAGCCGGTGCCGTCGAGGATGTAGAAGGCGGCCTCGTTCACGTGCCCGTGCTTCTGCGAAACGCCGCCCGGCGCGTATTCTTCGAGGTGGATGTGCAGCGTCTGCCCCAGGCCGTCCACCGGCTCCATGTAATGCCGGCTGTAGCACTGCGGGCCGTCCATGAACTTGAGCTCGCTGCCCTTCTTCACGCGCGGCAGGGAGCGCAGCCGCTGCAGCTCCTCCTTCAGGTTGTAATGCCCCTGAATGCCGCGCACGAAGATGCGGTCCTTCTTGCTGTGGTAATGCGATTCGGTGCCCATGCGGTCCTCCTGCGGCGGCTGCCGCCGCCAGTAGCCCCGATTATAAGGCGAAAGCCGGAAGTCGGAAGGCGAAAGTGCCCTAATCCCGCGTGGAAGTCGTCCGGCTCGCGCGCGTTGAACGGCGCCTGCGTCCGTTCGAACGGGCGCACATAAAACAGCGCCGCGCGTCTGTTTTATGCGGCTTTCGGCGGAAGCGCTCCCGCTTCCGCCTGGTAGGCCTCGTCCATGCGCGACTTGAGGCCGTGCTTCGCCAGCGCCTCGGCGAACCACTTGCGCACGACCGGCGGCTCGTCGGCGTAGTCGATCTGGTCGCCGCCCACGCGCCGGCTGATCCAGGCCTTGGGCACGCCCTGCGCGTTGCGGATCGCGACCCCCTCGTGCTTGAACGCGAGATAGCGGGCCGGCGTGGTGCCGGTGTTGAAGTGCTGGTGCTGCCACATGTTGGGGGGCACGATCATGGTCCCCACCTTCCACTCGTAGCGCCGCGGCTCCTCGCCCTCCGGCCACATCAGCGAGTAGCCCTCTCCGGAGAGGACGATGACGTGCGCGCCGGGTCCGTGCGCGTGCGCCTTCTTGTAGGTGCCGGTCGGGAACTGCGAGATGTGGCTGTTCATCGAGCTCTTGGCCATGTTGAAGCGGATGTGGCCGCCGCCGGCGCCCCGCTCCTTGGCGGTGATGAGGGGCAGATTGACCGCGTCCGGGACGAAATTGGTGTCGAGGAGGAAGCCCTTCTGCTCGCTCTTGGGCGCGAAATAATCCGGCTCGCCCCCGAAGCGGCTCTTGAAATCGTACCTCGTATTGAAGACGAAATCGGGATCGTCGTAGAGGTTCATCACCACCGGGCCGTTGGTGACCGCGACGTAGCGCGCCGGCTCCTGGCCGGAGCCGTTGAAATGCTGGTGCCAGGCGTTGACGGGGATCGCGAAGAGGGCTCCCGCCTTCCACTCGAACGTGATCCGCTGCCCGGCGTCGTTCCACACGGCGGTGGAGCCGCGCCCGGAGAGGATCATGACCATCTCCTCGAAGAGCTGACGGTGCGGCGCGAGCTTGCCGCCGGCCGGAATCTCGCACACGTAGCAGTCGTTCGAGGTGCGCGAGGCATCGTGGTTCAGGTAGACGCCGCGCCCGCCGCGCCGCGCCCACGGTTTCAGCTCGACCGTGTTGAGGTCCGGGACGTAGAACGAGGGGATGATGTCGAGCCCCTCGGATTTCACCCAGCGCGTGTAGGGCGTCTCCTTCTCGGTGGCGAATTTCTTCGCCATTTCCTCCGAAACCATCGCGGTTTTTGCCATAGTTCACTCCTGACTCAATGCCCTCGATCAGGCCAAGAATTTACTCCAACCCCCTGCCCGGTGCCAGCGCAGACGTAAAACTGGTTCCTGCGGTCTACGAGAAACGTGCTTGGTAGGTAACGGGGTCCAGATTGCAGTGCTTTTCCACAGGACCGCGAAGTGAAAACAGGCGGGGTTCCCTTCGAAAGTCGAAAAGACGATAGATATGAAACGAATCAGCCTCCGATTGGGAGAGGGCAACTTCGTTACGCGTGATGAAGAATGGAGTTTCCCTTCCAAAGGAAGTTGTTTTTACCTCGATCAACGTCTCGCGGCCGTTTACATCGAAGGATAAGACGTCGAAGCCAAGACCGTCGCCCCGCGTCACCGACACATGTTCGATCTTCTTCGCGAGCTTTGGTTCACCAAGAGAATGAAGGCGCCACCGCTCGTACTGGACGACGAATCTTTCGCCGGCAAGCCCTAGAGACGAGTTGCGCGCCTCGCGTTCGAGGTAATCGCGTCTTGCGACACTTCGGGAAGGCCAAGCTGAAGAAGGCAGCGTGGGTTCGCGCGCCGAATGAGAAACGCGGGGAGGTTCGACCACCAGGTTCGCAAAGTCATTGATCTTGGGAACCGCAGCGGGCATTTGGACCGCCGCAAGGGCGGCTTCATCGAATATTGAGCTGGCCTTGAGCCTGTTTTCCACCACGTCAAATAGCAACGCTTGGTAGTTTCCCAGCGGCTTGTATCCCGGTATCCACGGGCAATCCAATTCAATTAGGATCGCGCTGATGTTTTGGTGTTTGCGTTCGATCGCTCCTTCAGAGCGACGGCTGAGTAAGCGTTGGAGTCTGCGCCGATGGTCGGTCTTGCTGTATTGCTGACCGGTCAATTGCATGGTCAGCATATCGAAATAGTCGGCAACCGTTGCCTCTACTTCTTCGCGACTCCAGGAATTACTCATGCTCGATACGAGAGGAAGGTCAGACCATTACGGTTTAATGGCTCGTTGGTTGATCAGGAAACCTTCCTCCAAAAGCATCAGCCACAACAGCCTCACAGCGCTTCACCTCGTCATCAGTCATCCACGCGAAGTGTGAATCGCGTTTCGTCCTCGAGAGCGCGCCTCGATTCTGGTGAACGAGGCGGATGAACAGGTCAAGCGAGTGCGCCGGCCAGTCCAGCATCCCGCCAAGCGTTGAGCGGGCCGAATCGAAGCCGAGAAGAAACGCTATTTCCTCTTCCAGGTCGTGTTCGACCGTCCGTTCGAGTGCCCAGTAGAGAAACGAGGCCTGTTCCGTTAGATCGAAGTAGCGGAAGTAAAGTGCGTCGTTTCCGGTCGCCGGTGCTTGCGGGACGTCGGGGTTGTATGTCGTGCGTGCGTGCAAGGGCTTGGAGAAGCGCTCGAGCGCGTGAACATACTTGTCCAGGTTGGCCAGAATGACGGCGGACACCGGAAGCACGATGCCTTTCGGGGTGAAGCCGCTCGATGAGAGCACTTCATGGATAAGGTAGCGGTGTAGTCGCCCGTTGCCATCCATGAACGGGTGTATGAACACGAAGCCGAAGGCAAGGCTAGCGGCGGCAACGACAGGATCCATGCCCTCGGGCTTTGCCCTTAAGGCCTCGGAGAAGCTCACAAGCCCGTTCATCAGCCCGGCTGCATCTTCCGGGCGTGCTGGCACGAAATCAACTTTCTTGCGGTGACCGAGATCTTGCCCGATCCAGTTTTGCTGGCGACGGTAGGAGAACTCGTGAAAGCGAGCGTCGATGACAGCGTTCTGCAGCTGGGCTAAGCGGTTTTCTGAAAGAGGAATGCCGTTTTCGCATTCGCGCAGCAGGTCTGCAAAGCGCTGGGCACGGTCGGCGCTGGGCTTTTCGCGCTCAACTTCAAAAGAGGAATGTGTCTCCTTGAGATAGAGGAAAGCGGCTGCCCGCCGTAGCAGGTCACGGTCATACCTGGCAAGGGTTTCCTGGGTGCGCCGCTTCAAGTCTTTCCGTGCCATTGCTTGCAAGTACTCTGTTTTCGATGCGAGAGGGCAGAATTGACGGTTACCCGGCAGATTGTCGATAACCCGGAATTTTGCGTTTCTCGTTCCCCCGGAGAAGCCGAATTGCAGCTTTTCGTCGAGTAACGGGATGTAAGCGGCCTTCGGTGGCGCCACGGCCGTAAGTTCGCTGCCCGTCAACCACTCGTACAGATAGCCGGCGCGGCGAGCGAATCGGGATTCGGGTTGCGACGCCAGCCAGGTGTCCAGCTCGTTCTGCCCAGTGGCGGCAAAGAGCAAGGCAAGCACTTCAAGATTGATGCCCTCATAGCGAAGGGCAAACTGCAGATCACCGACCAGCGTATGTGAGGGGCGGTACTTGGACTCGAATCGCAAAAGTTCGAAGTCCCCGCTGACCGTTGTCTGCCTGCCGTTTACGGACGTGTCGATGAGGGCAAAGCGCGCCAGTGGCCGCGCAGACAGGTGATATGTCTGAATCAGCCTGTTGTAGCCGATAGGTTCAGTTGCCATTTAGTCTCTGAAATACGCCTGGCGCCCTCGATATTTGGCCGCAGATGTGAAGTATAGTCGAAAATCGACCGCTTGCGGTATATTTTCAGACAGAAGCCATAAACGCGGTCGATTTTCTGATCTGCCAGGCGTTTCTCGAATTCTAGCTGCCAACCACCAATCATTACCCGTCATTACCACGCTTCTTGCCGTGTGAGTGGGGGTGATGGTGGCCATGACCGTGGCCGTGAGAATGCGGGTGATCGTGGCCATGGCTGTGAGAGTGCAGGTGGTCGTGATCATGGTCGTGGCCGTGAACGTGGTGGTGATCGTGACCGTGATCGTGGAGCGGACGATACTGGAAACTGAGGGTCAGGCCTTTAGCTTGTAGCCCACCCACCGATCAAGAGCGATTACTCTGTAGTCAACCGGTCACGAGCCCTGGCCGGGCTTCCAGAGTCGGACCATACGCGAGCGGCGTATCCTCGTGTCGCGTGTCGCGAGCGGCAGGACGTGCGCCCTGGCTGTAGCGACGATCAGCCGGTCCGCGGGATCGCCATGAAAAGAATCCGGCAGCGAATCGAGGGCGAGCACGGTTTCCACGTCGAGCGGGATCACCGAAACGATCTGGCTGTCCGCCGCGCGCGCGAGCCAGCCGGAGAAGGGCAGCGGCAGCTCAAGGCGCCGTTTCACGTGCAGCATCTGCGCTTCCCACAGGCTGATCGCCGCGATGCAGACCTCGCGTCGCCCGGCGGCGGCATCGAGCGCGCCGCGCTCCGCGCGCGTCAGGGGAGAACCGGGCGTCAGCCACCACACCCAGATATGGGTGTCGAGCAGGACATTCAACGCAACGCCTCGAAGTCCTCGTCGTGCAGCACCGACTCGCCCGGTGCGGCAAGCAGGCGGCCGCCCAGCGCGCGCAACTGCTCCCACGGCTTCATGCCCGCGCCCATCTGGGTGGCTGGCGGGGGCTGCAGACGCGCGACGACCCGGCCACGGCGCGTGATGGCGACGGGGCGGCCGCTCTTCTCAACGCGGCGGATGATCTCCAGGCAGCGGTGCTTGAACTCGGTGACCGAAATGTCCATTTTGGAATTATAAATGGCCATTTTGATCCACGCAAGAGTGGAAGGCGGAAGGCAGAAGGTCCGGGAGGGCGGGAGGGCGGGAGGGTGAGTTCCCTCTCCCGATCTCACGATCTCCCGCTCTCACGTCTTCTCGGCGTCGTCCGCGAGAGCGACGCACTTCTCCGTGCTGATGCGCAAATAGATCGGGGCGCCCACTGGCGTGCGCAGGGTCGGGTATGCCGTCGCGAGCAGCATGTGGTCGCCGACCGCCACCGTCACGTGAAAAGGGTTAGGTCTTGCATTGACGTACGCTGATACAAGACCTGACCCCAGTCGGCATTTGACGAATCGATCAGGGCAAGCCGCGCCAGCGACCGGGCGGGCAACCGGTATGTCTGAATAGGCCTGTCGTAGCCGATAGCTTCAGTTGCCATTCATTCTAGCCACCAACCACCAATCATTACCCGTCATTACCACGCTTCTTGCCGTGCGCGTGCGGGTGGCCATGGCCGTGGGGATGCGGGTGGTCGTGATCGTGGTCATGATCATGGTCGTGACCATGGTGGTGGTGATGGCCGTGACCGGGCTCGTGCGGATGGTAGTGGAGCCCTTCGCCGGGATCGTTCGGGTGGCGCGGGTCCTCGCTGAACAGCAGCGACTTGATCGTCACCGGCACCGTGTGCGACGGCAGCCGGATGCGCCCGAGGTCGATGTAATCGAGGTCCCACAGCGTGACGCCGTCGATCACCAGGATTTCGCTCTCGACCTTCAGCTCCTCGCGCAGGATCGCGCCCAGCGTCTGCGCGATGTCGCCGTCGAGCACGAGATAGAGCGGCTTGCCGTCAGCGATCGTGCGCGGCAGGCCCTGCGCGATGCCCTGTGCGAAAGCCGCGATGCGCTGATAGGACGGAGCGCCCGACCAGCGGAACGCGAGCGCGACCTCCGATTCGCCCTCCTCGAGGTCGAACGCGGTGAAATGGCCGCGAATGGCGCGCGCGAGGTCCGCAGCGTCGATCTCATCGCGGCAGACGTACGGCGGCTGCAGCACCTGCAGGTTCTTGCGCGGCAGCAGGTCGCCGGGACTGGAGATGTAGATGGTGTTGCCGGAGAGCTGCACGCTGTACTCGGAGGCACCGACCGCGGTGGCGCGGATGCACTCGTGCGGCGGCAGCAGCGGCCACGGCAGCGCGCCGCGCGCAAGCCGCCGCGCGATGGCCTCGCCGAGGAGCTTGCCAATGTCGCCGAAATCGCGCGCCTCCCTGCCGTACACGTACTCGCCGACGCCTCCCGAGAACATCACGCCGTCGATGTGCCCGAGTTCGGCGATCGGGTCGGTCAGGTAGAGGTGCTCGATCGCGTGCGGCAGCGGGCGCTCGCGGATCGCGGCCACGAGCGCGTCGGCCATCCAGGCGGCGACCCGCTCCATGTCCTCGCGCGGCGCGACATCTCCCTGCTTCCATCGGAAGCCCGCTTCGGCGGCGAGGTGGCGGCCGGCGGGGTCGAGCCGCACGATGCGCTGGGCCTCGTCCACTACCTGCAGGCGTCCCCCGATGTGAACCGCGGCCATCGCGGCGATGCGGCCGCCTTCCACCACCGCGAGCTTGGTCGTGCCGCCGCCGATGTCCACGTTGAGGATGCGCTTGCCCTCGTCGTGGGAAACGCGCGCGGCGCCGGAGCCGTAGGCGGCGAGCATCGCCTCGAGGTGATGCCCGGCCGCGGCGCACACGAACTCGCCGCCATTCTCGGCGAGCAGCTCCGAGATCGCCTGCGCGTTCTCGCGGCGCAGCGCCTCGCCGGTCAGGATCACGACGCCGGAGTCGATCTGGTCGGGGTGCAGGCCCGACTGCGTGTACGCCTCGTCGATGATCGCCGCGAGCTTTTCGGCGTCGATCGATTTCTCATCGCGGTACGGCGTCAGCGCGACCGGCGACTGGAACAGCGTCTCGCGCTCCGCCACGCAGTAGCGGCTCGACAGGTCCTCGCCGAGGCGCCGCAGGTGGATGCGCGAGAAGATGAGCTGCGTGCCCGAGGACCCGATGTCGATGCCGACGCTCGTGAGCGAGACGTGGTCCTGGATCCAGAGGGGGTTGTCCTCCGGCGACCCGTCCTCGCCGAAATCGTCGTGATCGTGGTCGTGGTCGAACGCATCGTCGCCGTCGTGCGTGTGGCCGGCATCCCCGCCCCACTGGTGATCGGCCAGCGTGTGCGCGGTCTTCTTCTGTGCGTCGTCCTTCTCAGCCATCGCGCTGTGTCGTCAGATTCCCCTCCTGTCCGAGGAGGGGTGCCCGCGCGAGCGGGCGGGGTGGTGGGAGCCAATGATCAGCACGTAACCACCCCGTCTGCTTCGCATCCACCCCTCCTTGAAAAGGAGGGGAGCAAGCCTAGGAGTTTGTCGGACTTGGCTCCGACAAACTCCTTATGCAAAACCGCCTGCACGAAAAGGGAGGCAAAAAGCAATGAAAACTTCATTTCGAGCCTACTCGTCCGCCTTTTGCAGGGCAATAAGGGTCGCTATCCCGGGCCCCGGGAAAAAATGTGATAGTGCCATCAAGAAACCTGCGGAAACGCCCTCCCTGTATGTTGCCCGAGGTGAAGCGATCGTGGAAATACACGTTATTCAAAAAAAGTAGGGCGGTTTTGCTTTTAGCAGCCTGTCGGACCATCAAAGTCCGACAGGCTGCTAGGGCGGTCATGATCTTCGAGCGCGGTCAGCGGTAGAGCTCGGGATACTTGGCGCGCACCTTCGCCGCCAGCTCCGGCGAGCTCTGGCATACCTTGGGGAACGTGTCGAGTTGCTCGTAGGGCCGGCAGGCGTCGATCACCATGCGCGTGTTGTAGGGCCGGCTCTTGTCGGCGACCAGGGTGTCGAGGCGCGAGGACCAGCAGTGGTCGAGCACCGTGGTGCGCGATTTCGGGTCGCAGCGCGTGCCCATCGCCCAGATAACGTCGTGGATGTCGGTCGGGTCCACGTCGTCGTCGACCACCACGATCCACCGGCTCACGTAGCCGACCGAGGCGACCTGGGAGGCCACCAGCCCCACTTGCGTGGAGTGGCCGAAGTAGCGCTGCTTGATCGACACCACGCAGAAGGTACGTCCCGCCCCGGCCTGGTGCAGCCAGGCACCGCGCACGTCCGGAATGCCGGCTGCGTCGAGCGCGTCGAGGAGCCCGGCCGAGCGCAGGAAGCAGCGCTCGAAGAGGTGCGAATGCGGCGGCTTCTGGCTTGCCGCGCAAGTCAGAATCGGGTTCGTGCGGTGGTAGATGCGGTTGATGCGGATGACCGGCTCGGGCTGGGCGTCGCCCGCGTAGTAGCCGTGCCATTCGCCGAACGGGCCTTCGAGCGCGGTCTCGAACGCGGAAATCTCGCCTTCCATCACGATCTCGGAGCGCGCGGGGAAGGGGAGCCCCGTCGTCTCGCCCTCGATCAGCTCCATCGGGCGGTCCATCAGGCCGCCCGCCCACTCGTACTCCGGCATCGAGTCGGGCATCGTGAACCCGGCCGCGAGGTAGGTGACGGGATCGGTGCCGACGATGATGACGACCGGGCAGGGCTTGCCGGCTTTCAGGTACTTGTCGCGGTGGATGCGCCCCTGCTTGCCGTTCGAGATGTACGAGGCGCAGGTGTCGGGCCCAAGCACCTGGACGCGGTAGGTGCCGACGTTGATGCGGCCGGTGTCCGGGTCGCGGGTGACGACGCCGCACGCGGTGCCGATGTAGCGCCCGCCGTCGTCCTCGTGGTGGATCGGGACCGGGAACCTGAGCATGTCCACCTGCTCGCCGCGCAGCACGTTTTCCAGCACCGGGCCGTCCTTCACGAGCTTCGGCGGCACGCGCTTGAAGCCCTTCTTGATGTGCTTGCGGTAGTGGTCGAGCATCTCCTTGCGGTCGTCGGAGCGCGACGGCTCCATGCCCAGCACCAGCGACAGGCGGTAGGGCGAGCCGAACATGCCGTAGGCACAGCGGTAGCCTTTCGGGTAGTCGGGGATGTCGTCGAACAGCAGCATCGGCGACTTTTCGACTTTCTGGCGGTAGAGCACCTCGGTCACAGCGCCGAGCTCGCGGTCCCAGTGCGCGTTCTTGACGTGAGCGAGCTCGCCCCGCTTCTCGACCGCGGTGATGAACTCGCGCAGGTCGTTCTGGATGGTTGCGCCGTTGCCGGTCGCCATGGTGCCTCCTTGTGCCCGATTGCCGCTGACGGACCGGTACTTTACCTCAATCGGGCCGGCGTCCGGCGCGTCGCGCGACCGGCGCGGGGCTGCTATCCTTACATCCGTGATTCGTGGGTCGTGGATCGTGGTTCGGAAGAGCAAGGCGCAAGGCACCCGGCATAAGGGAAAAGGGAAAAGGGAAAAGGGAAACGGCCAAGGATTCTGGCTCACGGCACGACAAGACACGGCTTAGCGTTTTTCCCCTTTTTCCTTTCCCCTTTTGCCTTGATTTCCGGGCTTGATTGATCCGGAAGAGGAGTTCATTTGTCAGCTCATGATTTAGAGAAAGCGCCGGCATTCCAGGCGCCGCCGCTCGCCTGCGACAGCCATTTCCACGTGTTCGGGCCGGCCGAGCGCTATCCGTACGGCACCGACATCCGCTACAAGCCGCCGCTCGCGCCGCTGGAGGATTTCCTCGCGCTCGCGCGCCACCTCGGCTGCGAGCGGTTCGTGTTCGTGCAGCCGAGCGCGTACGGGCGAGACAACGCCTGCATGCTGGACGCCATGCGCGCGGTGGGCGCGAAGTGCCGCGGCATCGTGGACATCGACGAGAACGCCCCCGACGCCGAGATCGGGCGGCTGAACGGGATCGGCGTGCGCGGGGTGCGCGTCAACGTGAACCCGATCAAGCCGCCGGAACCGGGGTACTCGAAGACGATGCTCGCGCGCATCGAGCGCCTCGATGCGCGGTGCGCGGAAATCGGCTGGATGCTCGATTTCCTCACCCCCGGCTGGCTCACGCAGGAGCTGCTGCCGGTGATGAGGAAGCTCAGATCGCGGCACACGGTGGCGCACATGGGGATGTTCCTGGCGAAGGACGGCCCCGCGCAGCCGGGCTTCCGGCAGTTTCTCGATTACCTGCGGAGCGGCGATCTCTGCTGGGTGAAGTTCACCGGCACCTACCGCATGTCGGTTGCGCCCGGATTTGCCGACGTGGCGCCGATGGCGCGCGCGCTGATCGAGGCCGTTCCCGACCGCATCATCTGGGGCAGCGACTACCCCCACCTCTCGTTCGCCGACAAGGTGACCTCGACCGGACTGTTCAACCTGCTCGGCCAGTGGGCGGACGAGCCGATGCGGAAGAAGATACTCGTTGAGAATCCTCAGAGGCTCTTCGGATTCTGATCGAGTGAGGAGTGAGGAGATAAACCCGCCGTCATTCCCGCGATATAGGTACACCCCCGAGAGTTGTAGTCGGGGGCGGGTATCCCGTTCCCCCTTTGGGGGAACGTAGGATGGGGGCACTGGGTCCCCGCCTTCTCGAGGACGACAGCAGAATCGAACGTGATGAGTGATGGGTAATAAGGGGTACTCGCTCGCGCGAAACGCAGCAACTATCACCTGTCACCCGTCGCCTATCGGCCAGAAGCGGACAGTCGATTTTGAACGACCGGCCGCACATTTCCACAATCACCCCCCTGCAGCTTGGGCGCATGCTGTGCCGCCCGCTGCGGGGCTTTCCTGTGGATTTATGCTACCGTTACTCATCCCAACGGTCTGATCGGATCGGGTCCTACTTTAACTGGATTACAACCCATGTACGAGCAAACGTGTTATGAGCGCCCCTTCCTAAAGGAAGTTATTGTTAGAGTCGATTTTGTTGTTCCAATTCAAAGCATAGCTAAGGAGCTGCCTCCGAAAATTGCGAACGAACTAAGCAAGCAGTTCCCGATTAGCGAGCCACATAAGGCCATCGCGCAGGAGCTGCAGGTATCAGATGACGAGGTCCACCATGCTCGCAAGGAAGTGATGGAATGGATTTTTTTTGGTAAGGAGAGGGAGAAGCGGTTAGTAATTACTTCAGAAACTTTCTTCATTAGTTACTCCACATACAACACCTACGAAGACATGGTCCGCGACTTTACTTTGGTCGCTGACGAATTGTTTAAGGCATTTCCAGATGTCCGCAGTCGTCGATTAGGTCTCAGATACATCAACAATATCGAGGTCCAAGACAAGAATAAGCATCCGCTCATGTGGGACGACCTTATTAATCCTCAACTCCTCGGACTGTTCGGTGCATTTGATCCTGCTACGCTGATCCGACTGTTTCACTTCGTTGAATTTAAACATGACGATGTCCGCCTAAAATTCCAGTTCGGCATTCCGAACCCTGATTATCCTGCATTGATTCGGAAACCATTATTTATTCTCGACTTCGATGCTTCTGTAACGGCGTCTCAAGATCGCGGTGAAATCAATTCGAATATCGAACGCTGTCACGCTCTAATACAGGAACGCTTTGAGAGCAGCATTTCTGATCGTCTACGAGAATTGATGCATGCCAAACCCCAGCCCGCAGCCTGAGTCGCAGTATATTCAAGACTCTCCATCAACCACGGCGTCGACACCGACGGTTAAACCTGACGATGCCGCGCCTCAGATTGATCGTGTAGATGAGGCGAAATATGGAACGGGCAAACCACGTCGCGTTGTCATAAGAGCGCGTATAGCCCATGGTTCAAATCAAGAAAACAAAAAATAGCCGTGTTTTTCAGGGTGATGTTATCCGCGATGTTGAGCACATTGAATATGTTGCGGAAAAATCTGGAGTAGTCGAAGTCTCTAAAATTATCTATCCGTTAGTGGTAGTTCTTACCCAAGACTGTGATCTTGAGCAGGATTACCGTTTTCGGTTTTCGAAGGCGAGGTATGCGACGCAAGATAAGTGGCTTCTTTCGGTACTTGTTGCTCCACTGTATAACGTTGAGCATGTCTTCGCAGGAGAACACCTGGTTGATCTCGGAATGAAAATGGAACCAATAAACGCAAAAAGGACTCCAGGTGCATTTCTCAAGAATAATGAACGCCCCCGATATCATTACATCAACTTCCCCTCGACGGTGCCCGTGGTTCCATCGGTAGTTGATTTCAAGCACTATTTCTCAGTCAATATTAAGTACCTTAAGAAGCTCAAACGAGCAAATTTCTTGTGTCAACTCAGTTCCCTGTATCGTGAAGATTTGTCGCAACGTTTTAGTGCATATCTCGCTAGAATCGGCCTTCCCGCATAGCGGAGTAATTGACGTTCGGCAACACTCAAACTCCGCTTCGGCGGGGTTTGTTTTTGGTGTCAATTGAACGTCTGCTTTGGGTGTGCGCCGTGAAAGGCGGCGCTTTTCCAGTGGGTGCAAGCCCCACCCGGCAACCGCTCCAGCCGGAAGCAACCGGAGCAACTATGGAGGAAACGAAATGGTTGAAGCCTTCGGATACCGCCCGGGCCGCAACGCCCAGCAAGCGGTGGTCGAGGTGGAAGAGTTGCTGTTCCGCGGTCACCCGGAAGTCGTCGATGCCGACCTCGCGGACTACTTCGGGAGCATTCCGCACGCCGAGCTACTCAAGTCGGTGGCACGCCGCGTGGTTGATCGGCGCGTGCTGCATCTGCTCAAGATGTGGCTGGAGTGCCCCGTGGAAGAAACCGACGATCGAGGAAGGAAGACACGCACGACCGAGGCCAAGGATCACAGGCGCGGCATCCCGCAGGGTTCACCCCTCTCACCACTGCTGGCCAATCTGTACATGCGCCGGTTCGTGTTGGGATGGAAGAAGCTCGGGCTGGAGCGAAGCCTCGGCACTCGCATCGTGACCTATGCTGACGATCTCGTGATCCTGTGCAGAAAGGGCAAGGCCGATGAGGCCCTGCAGCGACTGCGCGAGATCATGGGACGACTGAAGCTCACGGTCAACGAGGAGAAGACACGAATCTGCAAGGTCCCGGAAGGCGAGTTCGACTTCTTGGGTTACACGTTCGGGCGGATGTATTCGGCGAAAACTGGCCAGGCTCGCCTGGGCATGCGGCCGTCGAAGAAGAGCATCCGGCGCATGGTCGAGAAAGTCCATGCGCTGCGCTACTCGGCGCGTATCCTGTTCCAGGAGTTGTGCGCCACCCGCGGGTTCAGCGGCGGCTACGACACGGTGAAGCTCACGGTGCGGCCCCTGCGGGCGCAGGCTGCGCTCGATTCGCTCACCCAGTGCCGCTTCGAGA